>CAWBKA010000025.1:0-185109 GCA_963789065.1 uncultured Verrucomicrobiae bacterium
TTATGGAGAGAACAGCCCAATAAGGGTGCCGCCACCATCATTTCCGACACGATCGAACACCTGCTTCCCGCGTCCTGCTCTTAATTTGTCCAATACGGATGTACGACAAATCCAGAGGAGTAAATTCTGGTTCTGCTACGGCGGGATGTGGCTTGCTTGGTACGATGGTCCAAGGATCCGCCCCGGCCGAGGCGTGCGTCATTCTCGCCAGGATCAAGGCCCAATGACCATAAACTTCAACCTCTGGGGAGGCTTCGACTGATGCGTACGGCATTGTGACTCCTCTCTTAACAGTGGAATTTACGCTAGAGACGCTCGATTTCAAGACCTCTTCGCGTCGGAGTCAAAAGGGGTCAGTCAACAAATCTTGACCGGCCATATGCCCGAGCTAAACATTTCGAAGGCCAATTAATACCCTCACAAAATCTCCGGCTCCGGGGCAATAAATCGCCCCAAAATTCTACTTAGCTTCGCGCCATTCACGGCAGACGTAACAGCAGCCATTCTGGGCTGGCTTTCACTCGAAACGGATGATGGTCCGACCGTTGCTGGAAGCACTCGCCGTTGGATCACACATCGATCACTCGCGCGGAACGGGGGCTGTTGGTGGTCTTCCGTGCCGATCTCGCAACCTTGCCCGGAGGCTTCTGGAAACCCGGATCAGCCCTCAGTTTCCAGACGCTCCCCGGCCTCTTTGATAACTTACTCTGAGCCTGGAGTGCCATTCTTCGCGTTCCGCGCCTCCTCAAGAGGTTGTAGACCAGGCAAGTGACCAAAAGCCAGGTGTGTAGCCAATGAGTTTCCAGATTGGTCCAAACTTGTAAAAGGCTTAGAAGGACAATCGCTGCTACGGTCGGAAGGATCGATATGACAGGCGCGGAAACGATATATAAACCAACCAGCCTCGATTCGCGCCGGATATAGGAGAAGAAATCTTCCCTGGTGTGAGTGCTAGTATATTTTATGAACGACAGATTCCCTATAAAATGAATGGCTAAAGATATCCAAAAACATTGGAGCCATGAAACGTTACTAAAGGAGTAGAGTACGCACCAGGCAGCGGTCGCCCATATGGAAGCGTCAAAGATGCCTGTAATCGCAATCCAAAGTAGAAACAGAAATTTCATCGGCGCCCTGGACGGTGTCTACGCAAGCACCTCTTTCTTCGACGCTTTGCCAAAATACTTGAGTCGGGAATGTTGCGCCACTGGCCTTGGTGCGTTAGCGCGATCGTTGCGACGCCAGATACGGCCTTTCAGCGCATATTTTGGGAGGGAGCGGCGGAAAGCTGGAAACCGGTACACTCTCGGCGCGCGGCAATTGCCGGACCACGCGCGCCGAACAAGGGATAACATAACCGGTAGCTTGGGCTTTCTGGCGAACTTGATCAAAGCGGAGACAGCGAAAGCTGTGCCGCAACCGATGGCACCGCGCAACTTTCCAAATCCAGCAGCCACCGCTTGCGGTCCATACCACCGCCGTAGCCGGTGAGTTTACCGTCGGACCCGATGACTCGGTGACAAGGTACGATGATCGAGAGCGGGTTGCGTCCGTTGGCCAGACCGACTGCACGAACCGCGGTTGGCTGGTTGATCCGCCTGGCGAGTTCGCCATAGGAAATCGTGACGCCATAAGGGATTCCTTCGAGCGCCTTCCAGACTCGGCGCTGGAAAGGCGTACCGCCGATGGCCTCACGGTCGATGCCGACAGAGAATACCGTCCGCCGACCGGCGAAGTATTCTTCGAGTTGAGCCTCGGACCTCGGCGAACAGAGCGTCGGCGCGCTGCCAGCCAAGGCGTTGGGCTTGCCGAGGGACCGTGACGATGGTCTTCCATGAAGATGCCGGCGAGCCCGCGCTCGGTTCCACAGAGGCTGATGGTGCCGAGGGGTGAATCCATTTGGGTGAAGTGCGTGCTTTTCATTTTGGAGAGGAGAGGGCGGTGTCGTGCAGGGTTTGCCAAAGGTGGAGCGCTGCGTAGGTGCGCCAGGGCCGCCAGACCGCCGCGCGTTCGAGGACTTGTTTTTCGCTGGGCAACGGCTGGCCCGGCGAGCGCAAGTGCTTTACGGACTCCGAGGTCGGCGGCGGGAAAGGCGTCAGGGAAACGGAGCGCGCGCATCGCCACATATTGCGCCGTCCACTCGCCGATCCCGCGCACTCGGCGGAGCGAGGCGATGGCCTCATCGAACGAGGCAGTGAGACCGAAATCCAAATCACCACGCTCGGCGGCCACCCCAAGATCGCGCAGCGTCGTCGCCCGCGAGCGCGGCAAGCCGATGGCGGCGATGTCTTCCACACTGGCCGTCGCCAGGTTGCCCGCGGAAGGCGCGAGCCGGTTCAGGTGCGCAAAAGGTGTCGTCACCGGCTGGCCATACTTTGCCGACAGGCGCGATGCCAGCGTCGAAGCCCCAGTCACACTGACCTGCTGGCCAAGCACGGCTCGCGACGCGAGTTCAAACGTGCTCCAGGCGCCCGGCACCCGCAGGCCGGGATGATTCCGCACGCTCGGGCCAAGCAGCGGATCGGCGCCGAGATGCCCGTCGATCGAGGCGGGGTTGGCATCCAGATCGAACAGCGCGCGAAGCCGGGTCAGGATCGGCCAGGAGACCTCCGCCAGCGCCGCGGGCAGAGTGACATCGAGCCAGTCCTCACTGGCCGAGCGCCGGACGACAACCCAGCCCATGCGCTCTCCGACCGCAACGGTGCGCGAGTAGCTCTGTTGCTGCGAGATTCACCGCCTTCCACGCCCGGCACGGCTCGCCGCGCAAGGTACTCGAGCAGCTCGTTCCACGCCAGCGGCGGCCGGTAGCTGAGTCGCAACTCCAGCGTCTCCGAGCGCTCGCCGTGACCGCCGCGTTTCGCCGAGCGGCGCAGTTTCGTCGGCGATAGCGCGTAGCGCGAATGGAAGAGTGCATTAAACCGCCGCACGCTGCCGAACCCCGCGCTGAGCGCGATCTGCGCCGCCGGCAGCGCTGTTTCCTGCAACAGCTTCTTCGCGAAAAGCAGGCGCTCGGTCTGCATGATTTCCACGGGCGTGACGCCAAAGGATTGCACCATCAAGCGCCGCAACTGCCGCGCGCTGAACCCGGCGTGACTCGCGAGTTGCTCCACCGAATCCCCCTCGATCGCCCGTTCGCGGATCGCCGCGAAAAGCGCCTCCTCGAGCGAGACCGCCGGCACCGCCGGAGCCAGCTCAGGGCGGCACCGCAGGCAGGGGCGAAAACCAGCATGCTCGGCCTCCGCCGTCGTCTCGACGAACACGCATGAACGCTTCAGCGGCGTGGCGCACCCGGCAAATCGGACGGCAGTAGATTCCCGTCGTCTTCACGCAGACAAAAAACCGGCCGTCGAATCGGGCATCCCTGGAGAGGAGGGCTTGGTAGCAGTCGAAATCCAGCTTCATGTGTGACGCCACCATAGTGGCATCGCAGCAACAAGTGCTCGCCGTTTTCGGCCATGGATATTTCGCCCTTCCGGAGCCCTGGGCCGGAAGAAAGAGGACATCACACAGAGGTCACGGAGGAGAGCCGAATCTACGGCCCGAAGGGCCTGGAGGACGCGGCCGTGTCCTCCGTGCGAACATTTCTTCTTCTTCGCGCTTCCTCCGGTGGCTTACCGCAACTCAAAACCCAAAACTCAAAACTCAAAACCCAAAACTTAAAACCCGCCCGACCGCTACTTGGGACCTGGCCGGTGATGTCCCTCCGATTGGGTGACATCGACGCCGGTAAATAGATCCTTCCGCCCGTCCAGCAGGTAGTGATGCAAAAAAGCTTTGATCAGCGGTTCGACAATCGGATCTTCAAAAAGACCGATCCCTCCTCCGCCGGAGTTAAAGCTGCTCCCACTGGCATCAAATTTCAGACCAAAATAGGGGTTATGGCCGCCGCCCACCACGCTGTGCAAATAATAGGGCGCGCCCGCCTTATCCATCGCTCCCGCTAATAGTTCCGCTTGAATATATGGAACAAGTTGATCGGCAGTTCCATGCACGATAAGCATAGGAGGTTCATCCCTGTGCACATAGTTGATTGGACTCGCTGAGCGAGCAAGCTCGAGGTGGTCTTTCGGGGCTCCCCCAAGGAACGAAAAATGGCCGTCAAAAACCGTGAAATCTGCTGGCCCGAAAAGATCGACCACGCAGGTCACGTCACTGGATGAATCGAGATTCTCTCCCACATCAAAAATTTTGCTGCCGCTGGTGACACCGAGCATCGCTACTAACTGGCCTCCAGCCGATTCTCCCATCACCGCGATGCGATTGGCGTCGTAGCCATATTCGTGCGCGTGTGCCCGCAGCCACCTGATGGCGGCTTTGCAATCCTGGATTTGCGCCGGCCAGAGGGCAGTCGGGGCTAATCGATAGTTAACCGAGGCCATCGCATAACCGTCCCAAAGAAGTTGGAGATTGTTGGGGTTCAAACTGTCGCCAGCCTTATCTCCATGCTCCCATCCGCCGCCATGGACGAATACGACGAGCGGCATGCCCTTCTTTTCGGTCGGCATGTAAAGGTCAAGCTGCTGTTGTGGCCCGCCTCCATCGATATACGGAACGTTGGTAATCCAGGCGACGCTATTCCCTCCAGTCGGATAGGGTTGTTGAGTCACCGTGCGGGTTTGCGCATCTGCCGACGCGATCGTCACGATAAGCCCGCAAATGACAGCCGCATGAGGAATATTAAGCATCGGGTTCCATCCGAGAGTGAGAAAGTTCCTTTTCATAAAAGAGCGAGGGGGGCCAGAGTTAGTGTTTCTGCTATGCGGAGTCTCCCGTACGGGTGATGGACCGTCAAGATGACGAGAGTAAAAAAGGGCGGAATAAGGATTCCAAAACACCCATTGGCGTGGCGGCGTGCGGCGTGTCAGCCTCTGTCCGCGTGACGTCAGTCGCAGTATGGCACGTAGGGATGCGCTCCTGCGCCTCCGGCGTGGCGCGTCCACAAAGCGTGGTCAGCCCAATCGGGTCGCGGGCCGTTACGCAAGATGGCGCGGTCGCACCCAACGCGATGGCCAATCCGCCAGAGGAGATTTCCAGACATACCAACCCGGACGCGCGGGAGCGCATCCCCACGCCATTCGAGTATCACGCGGCCAACAGATTCGCACGTATCGGCGCGCTAGCGGACCTCGGATTGACGCCCTCTGAAAAGGTAAAAAAAATCAAAGTTCATCGATCAAACTTCTTGCGGTTTCTGAGTTGGTGGTGCGTTCGATTGCGGAAGCACGCCGATGTTTGAAGGATGGAGGAAGGCTGCTCCTGCTCCTGCCCCACTGGTCGAACGTTCAGCGGGCATGGGATGAACTGCGAAAGCACTATGCAGAGGTGAGGGAACTCTCCAGAAAGCAGGTGGAATTCTTTCCGATACGAGAAGGAAAACCTGATCAGGAGCTGATCGAGCATGTGCGGAAGCTAGCGGCGGAGGGAGTGATTGAAATGACGTTTGAGAGCGAGATTCCCCAGTCGTGGGTTTCCGTGGTCCAAGGCTTGGTGAAAAAATAGATGTCGACGGATTCAACCTGGCTTCGGCGGGGCACCTTGCGAGAAAAACTGTTTCGACAAGGCCCGTACCTTCCTGAAACCCATCCGGGAAACAGCCACGCCTTGAGTAGCCCTGACTCGCAGCCGGGAGGAAATTCGTGATGCGTGGCCAACCAAAAATGTCTCCGCGCATTTGTGTTTAGCGCCGGTCTTCCGGCCCGAAGGGCCTAGGGATAAATCCCTGGATAAATCCCTGGGCTTATCCCTGGGCTGAATGGCACGAAGATAAGGACTGTTTGGGATGGTTCTTCGTCCCGAAGTGACAGGAGTATCCAGCCCAGGAGCTCTAAAAGAGTGCGAGGCACTTCGATGGCGATTGGTTTTGTCCCGGAGGGACAGCACGATAGTAGCCAGGCACGAAGTGCCTGGAATCACGAGGAAAATGGCCCCGTCCCAGCGGGACGATTGAACCGATTCTGCTGACACTGGGACTGACCATGACTTCGACCGTCCCTCCGGGACGGAGCGCCGCCCAGGTATTCCTGTTGAAAGGTATGTTGGCGTCTAATCTAAGCCGAGATCCGCTCAATCGTCCCGCTGGGACGGGGCTATTTTCCTCATGACTCCAGGCACTTCGTGCCTGGCTACTATCATGCTGTCCCTCTGGGACGAAGGCATTCTCCGCGCCGAGGCTTTGATTAAGGTAGCGCTTATGGGTAAACCGTGGGCTAAGCTTTCTTGGCCACTTCTGGTCGAAAACTGCTCAGGGCAGAAATAAAACTTGCCAACCCAGTCATACTATATCAATCTAGTATTGTATAAATCCTCGTCTGCTACCCACCGGAATTAGAGCTGGGTTTTTCCCAACACCGCCACGGAGGGCACCAACGAAGACCCTGACGATTGAACGTCATGAATGAACAGCATTTGGGGAATGAACAATCCATTAGGCTAACGCTCGATTGCCGACTAACTAGCACTAGTCACCACTTTTTCGGATATCTCTACTTTTACTGCATGCTCCTGTGGTTCAACACGGGTGCCATAAGTGTTCGCGTACACCTGAGTAAACTCTGCGCCAAAAAGCAGGATTTGTGCGGCATAGTAAATCCACAAGAGGAGAGTGATCAGCGAACTGGCCGCACCATACGCTGAGCCCGCCGCACCGCTTCCTAGATACAAGCCAAGAACGAACTTGCCCAAGGCGAAAAGAACTGCGGTCAGGGTCGCGCCTACCCACACGTCGCGCCATGCAACCTTTGCATCTGGTAAGTACCGAAAGATCATCGCAAAAAGTAATACGACTACGGCCAGATCAAAAATCAGGAAAAGCGCGAGTGCTACGATGTCTCCTCCAGGCATTACGTTTCTAAGATATTCACTAAATCCTTTGAGAACAGTTTCGACTGTCAGAGAGACCAGCAACAGGAAACAAACTCCTCCCACCATCGCAAACGACAAGAAGCGCGTCCGAATAAAACCCGTTATTCCACCGCCCGGCTTTGGCTTGACACCCCAAATCGTATTCAAGGCGTCCTGCAATTGCCCGAAAACTCCGCTAGCCCCAAATAATGCCAGGGCAACGCCGATCGTGGTTGCAATAATGCCGGACTGGGGCTTCGACGCGTTAGCGGCAATGTCTTGAATGACCTTTATCCCGCTGGGATCAATTAAGTACTGCAATTGTTCAGTTATCTTTTGTCGGGCTTGGTCGCTGCCGCCGAAGATCAATCCGAATACCGCCAGGAGCACTAGCACGAGAGGCGCTAACGAAAACACCGTGAAGTAGGCCAGAGCCGCCCCGAGCTGGGGACATTTGTCTTGGATCCACTAACTAGCGGTGTTTTTGAAGAGCGCCACGAGGCCTTTTTGGTAAGGCTTTTCCGACTCCACCCTCTCTGGTGAGATTTTGGATGGGTGGTCGGAGAGGTCATTAAAGTCTTTTGACGCAGTGCTGTTGGGCACAGCCGTGGAAGACCGGGCTTCTGGGTTTTTGAGCGCCACGATGAGTGTAGAGCTCCAAGCCTTGAAATGACGTTGCATTAGTTTAATGGCAACCGCTCCAAGAAGTTCGAGCGTCAATGATAGCAGCCCGCGTCCGCTTTTTGGTTGATTGAATTTCGAAGCCCGCGTGATCTTTCCTGATTGGTGATTTGTGTCTTGGTCACTCCCGTTCGCGTAAATTCGCTGCCTTTTGGGAGCAACCCCCGAAAGCAGCCAACCGACAATAGCCGCTAGCCCGATCCAAAGAGAGGTACGCGTACGGATCGATGCCTTTAGGCGATTCCAACCCTCCGACTGATGTGCTTCTTTGTAATTCGCTATGGTTACCATTTATTCCTTCAATGCCGACAGTCGGCCTCGTTTTAACCCGTAGTTTTAAACTACTGACTTTTCAGTCGCTTTCGCGTGTTCCGTCTGGTGTTCTCTTCGACTAGGGTAAAATCTACCAGACGGATGGACAGACTTGCTCCCGTCCAACGGCGGATCGTAACTTCCGATAACTCAACCTTTGTTCCTCAACATTCGCCGGATAACGGTTAGTTGGATGTACCAAAAGCCTTGAGACCAGCGAAGACATACCTCGTCATGACACCATGGCCCAGTTTTCTTATACCCAGTTCTTTACGGCGGCTGGCAGAACAAAACAGCAGATCAGTGCAGAGGCTCGCCCGTCACCCGCGAGAATCCGAGCCCGAGTCCTCGAGTCCGCCGAGCGCGTCCACCAGGCCGCCCTCGCCGAAGCCACCAAAGGTCAAGGGGAGGGAGGAACGCGAGCGCCTCCGCAAAGCGGCCGAACAGGCCCATGCCGGTCGCTTCTCCCACATCGATGAACTGGCCGATTCTTTCGCCGAGATAGAGGCACCGGCCGGTCCACACAGCTCTTTTGACGAACCAAAGGCGTTTTCATCTCCTGTCGAAGTACGCCCAGCCGATTCCCGCTAAGAACGCGGACCGCGCGGCTTAATTAAGCGACAAGGCAATCTTGCACTTTGTTCTTTTCAGGCTATAATAGTGATAATCTTTATTATTCTTAATAGTCAAAGCGCACGCAATTTCGAGCGGTCACTTTGATTGAATCTTGCTTTATTACCCAAGAAAACCTGCATCGGAAGCCGAAGCCTTATTAAAGCTGTTAATTATAGCAAACGGTCTCACGGTTTTCTAGCCGCTGCGGGTATTCTCTGGGTTTCGCTTCTTATCGTCGGATTCCTGTTCTTGGCCCGGGAGGAGTTTACCGCGGTGAAAGCTTCGCTACCCGTGACGCTTTTCCCACGAAGCTCCGCTGTCCGACTTGTCTCAGACAAACCGACGCTGGTGCTTTTTGCCCATCCCCACTGTCCCTGTACCCGTGCAAGTCTCCAAGAACTGGACGGTCTTCTGGCAGAAACCCAGAACAGGGTTTCCGTCACTGTTGTCTTTACCATTCCAGATGGAGTTCCCGGCGATTGGGAACAAGGGGATTTGTGGAACTCGGCGAAAAGTATTCCCGGCCTTCGTGTTATTAGGGACCAAGGGGGCGTGGAAGCGCACCGATTTGACGTTGAGGGTTCAGGACACGTCCTGTTGTACGCCCCTTCCGGGAAGTTGCTTTTCAGCGGAGGGATCACTGCATCCCGTGGCCACGAAGGCTCCAATATGGGCCGCTCTGCCATCGTAAGCTTTATTCTCGACGGTCACTCTCCTGTCAGTCATACGCCCGTCTTCGGTTGTTCGCTCTTATGAACAGAACCTTCGCTAGCGATTCGATTGAGAAAAGGTATTCATGATCCAATCTTTGTCTTCCGAACGCTGGGGGATGATTCCCCAAGTATTTGACAAACCAGCGGAGGCCTTGTCCT
Organism: uncultured Verrucomicrobiae bacterium; assembly: GCA_963789065.1. GTDB lineage: Bacteria > Verrucomicrobiota > Verrucomicrobiia > Chthoniobacterales > JAFAMB01 > JAFAMB01. Next base: position 9,321 of record CAWBKA010000025.1, read on the forward strand.
GGCTTGGAGGAGGACCTCCGGTGGACGTCGCGATTCTTGATTTTCAAATGCCCCTCGTTGACGGATGCCAACTTGCGCGGGAAATCCACTCGTTCAACAAATACAAGGAGCTCCCTCTCATTCTACTCAGCTCATCGCTTCCATCCAGGGGCATGGGAACCAGCTCCGTTGATGAGTATCGCAGTGCGTCTAATGAAACCCATTAAACAAGCGGATTTGTTTAACGCGCTCACGACGGCTCTGGGAAAAATCAAGACGATTACGAAATCGCTCCGTCAAAACAACAGCTTCGACCCCGCAATGGCCACCCGTTTGCCACTCGATATATTACTCGCTGAGGACAATATTATTAACCAGAGGGTCGCCATGGGCATTCTTCTCCAATTCGGTTATCAAATCGATCTGGTTGTCAGTGGAAAGGAAGCCGTCAAAGCATTGGAACGCCAAAAATACGACCTCCTTTTTATGGACCTCCAAATGCCGGATATGGATGGTCTCGAAGCTACTCGCCACATTTGCTCACGCATGAGTCCCTCCGAAAGGCCTTATATTGTCGCCATGACCGCCAATGCGATGAAAGAAGACCGCGAGCTTTGCCTGTCTGCGGGTATGGATGACTACCTCAGCAAGCCGATACGCCCCGACGAAATCAAAGCCGCCCTCGAACGCGCCGCCAAGGCGCGTCCGATAACCGCTCATTATTTTCCATAGTTCTGCCTAATGATTCTTGAAGTGGTGCGCCCGCTTTGGTCGCAGTGCCAAAACGAACCATAGACGCATCCTTGCCATCAACATATTCAGATTTTCCATTTGACATTCTCCTAGGTTAGTCAAGTTAGGACCGGGAGGAGAGAACCGCGTCTGAAGTAATTGGGGGTTCCGAACGTCAGTGCCCGCAAGTTGCTAGGGCCTTTTCTGCGCTGCCGAATCGCGGAGGAGGGCCGATATAGAAATGGTGCAAATCGGCGGAAGCTTCCTTGGCGAGTTCAATATTCGGATTGTCCATATGATTGTGGCGGCTTTCGAGCTCTAGTTGCCGGCAGCGCACGATGCCGGGTTGGGCGCGCGGCCGGATGAATGCTATTGTAATTATGGAGCGCTCAGGGGTGCCGTAGCGCTCGGAGGAATAATCTGGGGATCCTCGGCCGCAAGGCGGAGAATCACTTCCACACCTTTTAACGCAGCGGCCCTCCAGTTGGACACCAATCGGAAAACCAACTCGGTCCGAGTACGATGAATCAGCTTTTACTTGGAATAGATCCTTCGCGATTTTCCTCTGACAAACTATACGGGAATCGAAACGGGCGAACCGGCTACGGCGCGTTTCTCGCAATGCAGCATCCTCGTGAAGCAAAACAGAGAACCAATATAAAAAGAAAGGTATGATTAAACCATCCAGAGCAATGATAGCCAGCGCGGCGGTGGCCGGCCTGTTAATTGGATCCTTCGCCGTGCGCACCTACGCTGCGAGCACCTCTGGCCATGCCGGCATCTCCCTTCAGCCTATGGCTGACTCTGAAAAGGGCAAACATGCATGCAAAGGTCAGAACGAGTGTAAGGGTCAGGGCGGCTGCAAGAACAGTGACAACGGTTGCAAAGGCAAGAACGCGTGCAAGGGCAAGGGCGGTTGCAAGACCTCCGGTAGCAGCTGCAAAGGCAAAAACGGGTGCTCACTCCAAAGCCTGTAGTGTCCTTTTTTGACGGCCAGCAGGCGATTGCTCGCTCTCGCAGCCGCGGAGGTTCACGCCGCTGAATCTTCGTCTTTTGATCTGTTCTGGGAGCAGGGCGACCCCCAATCCGGCCCCGACAAAACTAATCACGGTGGGCTCTCGGTCGGCGTCTTGCAGGATTCTAGGGGTGAAGCCGGCTTGGCGGCAGGCGTCAATCAGCCACTCATTGGAGCCAGGATAAATTTTTTGCGACATTCCCACAAAAAACATCGGTTCCAAATCCTTGAGATCTATTTTGGCCTTCTTCGCAAGCGGATTTGCTTCGGCCACAGCGACCATCGTGATGTCTTGGCCAACGCTTGCCGATTGCAGATCGCTGCCGGTTGAGCGTGGCCGAAAACAGACAAAACCCAGATCAATCTTGCGCCCATCGAGGGCCTGGTATTGCTCGGCCGGCGTCATGTCGAACAGGTTCAGCGCGGTGCGAGGACAGGCTTTCCGGAATGCCGCTAGGGTTGCGGGCAGCAGGTCGTGGTAAACGTTGGCCAGGTAGCCGATGTTGAGTTGACCGGCTTCACCCCGGCTCAAGCGCTGCACTCACTCAGGAAGGGGAATCCTTTCTGCTGGATGCCCGGCGCTTGAATCGCCGAATGCGCGCAAAGCGTACAAGCGGAGGGCAATCCGCTTACCTGTGCGATCAAAGAGCCGAACCTGAATTTCGATTTCCAAATCCTTGATCTGCCGCGTAAGAGACGGTTGAGCCAGATGGAGGCGTTCGGCCGCTTTGGTGAAGCTCAACGCCTCGGCAACAGCGACGAAGTACCGTAAGTGGCGCAGTTCCATAATGGTCCAAATCCCGTTTTGCAATAGCTACGGGCATTTTGCAATGATTCTGGGCAATCTGGCTGAGAGCATCAAGGCCAGATCGGCCTCACGGAGACGCTCGCAGGAAAACAAACGCCAACGTGAAACGAGAAGCCCTTTACGAAGGGAAAGAAACCATAGCTAAAAGCTATTCACATCCCAAAAATAAGGTATTGGCGGAATCCCCGCACAAGTGCGACGGCTGTAACCGGATGGATACGCCGTTGACCGCCGTTCGACAGGGCGGATGGGCACGGGTGAGTGGTGCGCGGAATTTAGCCCTTCAAGCCGGACTTTTATCTTCTGGCGTGAGGCGCTTTTCGTCTTGGAAATATTCTGCATGAAACCAAATGCCTCGGCAACCTGGGTCGGCGATCGCTAATCTGAGAAGCAGGAACAACTTCTGCGATCGCATTTAAAAGCCACGATCAGTCGGGGTCCGTCGGCCTCGAGGATGCCTTTGACCAGGCGATCGGTAGCGCCAATGATCTGCGCGGTGTCATCCGGCGGCGGCCCATAGGCTGAGACAACGGCGTCCGCGCCCTTGACGATGCTGGTGATCTTTGCCGGATTGCTGAGGTCGTCCTGGACTGCGGTGACGTTTTTGAGTTTTTGTACTTTTTCTGGCTTGCGAGCGGCCGCGACGACGGTATGACCGCGAGCGACCAACTCCTCGAGAATGACGCTGCCCGACTTACCGGTGGATCCGTAGAGAATGACTTTCAAGTTGACTGCTCCTTAGATGGCGCCGTTGGGTTCTATCAAAGTGGAATGAATTTATTCACCGGACACCAGGCGCATCAGACGCCCAGACCATCCAGAAGGCTTAAAGCCGATGAGACGACAGAGTCTATGGCAGTCCCAGGAATTTTCCAGAATTCATCTCGCATTCCCGACGGACAATAGGAGCTTGCCCTCTGTCTTTCGAGTTTCCAGGAGCCCATGGGCTTGTGCGGCTTGAGCCAGCGGTAGCACGCGGCCGATGTTCAATTTCAGCCAGCCCGCTCGTATTCCCCCGATGACGTCATTCGCGCGCTGCATCAATTCCTCGCGGGTGCGTAGATAATTCTGGAGACTTCCGCCCGAAACCGTCAGTGCGTTCGGCATTAAGGCGTTCGGTGAAACCGGATCGCCAGGACCGCTGGCTGCGCCGAAGATCACGATATGGCCACGTACCGCCGCCGCTTCCAGATCACCCTTAAATGTGGTGCTGCCCACACCGTCAATGATCAAATCTGCGCCCCGCCCCTCAGTGATCCGCTTGGTTTCAGCCGCAAAATCCTGCTCAGTGTAGAGGATGACGTGGTCAGCGCCGGAGGTGCGCGCCGCGCGTGCTTTCGCCTCGGTCGAGACTGTTCCGATCACGTTCGCACCAAGGTGCTTAGCCCACTGCACCAGCAGGCCTCCCATCCCTCCCGCAGCTGCGTGAATCAAGACGAAGCTGCCGGGCACAGGTGGCCGGAATTCGTGGATCAGGTAGTGTGCCGTCATGCCCTGCAGCGGGAAGGCCGCTCCTTCCTCAAATGTAAATTCCTCCGGTAGAGGAATCAGGCGTTCGGCATCGGCCAGGATGGCTTCTGCATAGGCACCCGGCAAACCGGTAAACGCCACCCGATCGGATGGCTTCACGCTCCGGACGCCTTCGCCAACGGACTCCACCACGCCCGCGCCTTCCAGGCCCGGCGTGAAAGGCACCTCGCGGGGATAAGTGCCGCGCCGCTGGCCGACGTCTACGAAGTTCACACCCGCAGCTACGATGCGCACCACCGCTTGACCTGGGCCCGGCGCCTCGATGGGCGCGACCTCCACCAGTTGCAGCACTTCGGGTCCGCCTTGTTTTTCTACTCGAATGGCTTTCATAACATCGCTCATTTTTAGCTTAAGATAATGCGTCTAGGCAGCACGCCATTCTGGTTTTCGCGCTGCGCTCGCCTCCAAAAGTCCTTTCCGGACTCCCTCCGCATCGAGGTTAGTTCCATAGACCGGCGTATCGGGCTGCTGTCGCCAGGACTCATCCAGGCTGCCGGCATCAACGCCATCGAATCCAAGCTGATCGACAAGCTGCAGGACGACCGCTTTAGCTTCATTATCATCGCCAGCTACCGGCAACGCAATGCGCCCAGCGGTGCCTTTAGGCTGCCCCAACTCCAGCAAGTGTTGAGCTTGGATATTGTTGAAAGCCTTGATCACGGGACGGTTCAGCTGCTGGGCAACCCAGCGGCTTTCCGTCGTTCCGGCTTCGATTGCCTCGATACGGCCGTCGCGTTGTTGCGGGTAATAATTGCCGGTATCCACGATGACAACCGTATCGGGCGTTGTCGCGAATAAGTCGCGAGGCAACTTTGGAATATTCTTTTCAGGGATTGTCACGATGACCACTTCTCCACTCCTGGCCGCCTCGGCAACCGACACGGGCTTTGCGCCGGTCTCCGCGGCCAATTCGGCGAGACTTTCGGGACCCCGTGAGTTTGCCACTGAAACATGATGCCCGAGGGCGGTTAAACGACGAGTAAGGGTGCCACCAATTTCTCCTGCGCCAATAATGCCGATTCTCATATTTCTCCTTCAGAAACGATCTATCCTATTTCATTGCTGTTTCCGACTTGAATTTAATGGACGCTGGCATTCGCCAAACCATTTTCGGTGATCGAGGGTTGGGTAAAAAAAAAATTCAGCCTCGGACGGAAGTTAGGGTCTGTCACGAAATAAGTGTATCAATAATCCTTCGAAATTGATACATTGGGGTTAATGGTTGATATAGACGCGGTAAAGCGCCGCTTCGAGAGTTTGTTACCCGCAGTGGATGAGCGGATGCGCCGCTTGATTGCCGCGGCGGAGAGTCTGGCCATCGATTACGGGGGTATTTCTATTGTCTCTCGTGCCACTGGAGTGTCCAGGCGTGCGATTGCGCGTGGTCTCGTCGAGTTAGGCAATCCTCCGGTGCCTTCCGGCGGAGCCATCCGCAAACCCGGCGGAGGACGTAAGCGCACAGCCGAACAGGACGAGACGCTGGTGAGAGATTTGGAGTCTTTGATCGAACCGCTGAGCCGTGGCGATCCGGAGTCTGCGCTGCGCTGGACTTGCAAGAGCGTGCGCAAACTGGCCCAGGAATTGGGCCGAGGTGGTCATCGGGTCAGCCACCGTTTGGTGGCTGAGTTGCTGCACGAGTTAGGCTATAGCCTGCAGGCCAACGCCAAGACTTTGGAAGGCTCTTCGCATCCGGATCGCAATGCTCAGTTTGAGCATATCCACCGCAAGGTCCGGCGCTTCCTCAAGCAGGGTCAGCCAGTCATCTCAGTGGATACCAAGAAGAAGGAGTTAGTGGGGGACTTCAAGAACGGAGGCGGAGAGCTTCGGCCCAAAGGGGATCCGGAGCAGGTGCGGGTTCATGACTTCGTCATTCCCGAGTTGGGACGGGTCACTCCCTATGGCGTCTACGATGTGGGCAAGAATCGAGGCTGGGTCAGTGTGGGTGTTGACCACGACACGGCCACCTTTGCCGTTGAGAGCATCCGGCGCTGGTGGCGTTCGATGGGCAAACCCGTCTATCGCCAAGCTCAGCGCTTGCTGATTACCGCCGACTCGGGCGGGAGCAACGGCTCGCGAGTCAGGCTCTGGAAACTGGAATTGCAACAGTTTGCCGATGAAACCGGCTTGCACATCTCGGTGTGTCATTTACCTCCGGGCACCAGCAAGTGGAACAAGATCGAGCACCGTTTGTTTTCCTTCATCAGCCAGAATTGGCGTGGCAAGCCCTTGGTGAGCCACGAGGTCATTGTGAATTTGATTTCCGCCACCACCACTCAGACTGGGTTAAAGGTGCGGGCAAAGCTCGATACCAACGCCTATCCGCCAGGGGCCAAGGTGTCAAAAAAGCAGATCGCAGAGATCAATATTCATCCCGACTCGTTCCACGGAGAATGGAACTATACAATACGTCCGAATACCTGAGATATTTGATACACTTATTTTGTTACGAATTCTTAGATGACAGTGTTTGAACTTGCGTCCGCTGCCGCAGGGACACGGATCATTGCGGCCACCGGCGTGCCGCCCAATTTTCCCGTCGGGCTCCGCCAGCAAATCCATGATGGCCGCTGGCGGTTGGCGCGCGTGGAGCAATTTGGCCATCACCTTCATGTAAGGATCGATGGCTTTGAAAAAATGTTTGTAACCCGCGCAAAGATAGTTCAGTCCAGGCTCGCCGTCTGGCGTCTTGATGAATCGGTTTTTCGGGCATTCACCATGGCAAGCGAAGCGCACCTCGCATCGGCGGCAAAAGTTTGGCAAGGCGTCGAATTTCTCGCTGCCGAAATGTCGCTGGCCCGGCGAATTTGCCATCGCGCCCAAGCTCTTGTTTAAAATGTTTCCCAGCTTGTATTGAGGGTAAACGTAGTGGTCACAGGAATAGACGTCACCGTTGTGTTCCAGCGCCAGAGCCGCGCCACATTTCTCGGCAAAAAGACAGAGGCTGGAACCCAGGCCCATCCAGTTTCCCAAGGCCACATCGAATAGCTGGACAAAGATGCGACCCACATCGTAGCGGACCCATTCTTCGAATATCTGGACCAGGAAATTCCCGTATTGTCTGGCTTCCACACTCCACGACGTGACCGCTTTGCAGCCAGAGCCTTCCCCGAGAAACCTCGAAAGCGTGAGGCAGACACCTCGCACGCCTGTCGGCATTGATCAAAAATCGTTTCGACTTTCTTCAGGCCGGTCGCGATCCTCTCGCGCACGTTCTCCGGGTTCGTACGCGTCGATCTGAATGCGGTCTCCGACCTTCACCGGCGGGCTGGCAAATAAATCGAATTCGGCAAAGCCGCTGTTTCCTACAGAATACCCGGTACAGGCGAACTGCTTGAGTGGCTCTCTGAGTTCAATTTCATAGATCTCATCTTTAGCCAAATACGAAACGCTCATTCGCCACAAGGTCAGGAAACTCAAGTCATCAATGGGTTCGGTTCTTTTCTTATAATCTATTACTTCAGTCAACATTAAAAATCGCGAGGACGCTAAATATAAGTATCAGGGGAGGGAAGCAAGGTCACCGGTGGCCACGATTAAAACTCCGAATGACTTCAAGAGAAGAGGTCGGCCGATTTCGCGGCCAGAAGGGGAATCGCTCGCACGGAGGTCACGGTGGTCACGGAGGGTTTCAGAGAATTTTTAGAGTTTACTTTTGTTGTTCGATGGATGGTGGCGAGGCACGGCTTAAGAGCGGGATCAACGATTGAGCGACAATTACAAGTATCCTCCGTGATCTCCGTGGCCTCCGTGCGAGAATTTCCCATCTTCGTCTTAAGTTGCCGAGTGCGGACACGGTGCAAGAAAACTCAGCCCAGGGTTTACCCTGGGTTGGCCGAAATAAACGTTTCGCCCTGAAGGGGCGCGGAATGTGCACGCGATCGGGTTCAAAGGTCCGGAACCGATTCTCGCCGTAGCTGGTGGCCCCTTCAGGGCTAAGCCGGGTGGGAAATGTCGTGCTGCGTTTCGGGAGATTTTTAATGACGGTCGAACCAGGGCTGCACTTCAGGTTGCCATACGGTATCGACGCGGTGACCGTGCTACCGACCCGTCGCCAGTTAAAACTTGAATTCGGCTTCACCTCGCCCACCCCGGCGGAGAATCCCTCAAGGCAGCACGGAGAAATTTGTTCTACCGTTAAAGTTTCTCTTTGCACATACTGATACAGGGTATATGTATATCAAGATGGAAGATCAAATCCGGGCCAAAGTCCGTGCGCGAGTCAAACGGATCGCCGGTCAAATCGCCGGTGTCCAGCGCATGATCGAAGAAGAACGGTATTGCATCGACGTGCTGAACCAGATCTCCGCGGTTCGTTCTGCCCTGGATGCGCTCGGGGTGGAACTCTTAACGAATCACCTGAAAACGTGTGTCCTCGGAGATAAAAGCAGCGCGCATCCAACCGCTCAACCAATGAAACCCGAGGAGTTAGTTGAGGAGGTTCATAGTTTGCTAGCTCGATTTTTACGCTGAGGGAGCTCATCTTGAACACCAAATCAAACGTAGATTCGCCTTCTATGGCCCACCGTGACCGCCGAGACGTGAAGACACAGGAGCAAAACGACCACGCTGCGAAAGCTTCCGGCAACGGGGCCAAGTACACCTGTCCAATGCATCCGGAAGTTGTCTCCGACAAACCAGGAAGCTGCCCAATATGCGGCATGACCCTGGAACCGATGGTGCCAAGGGCGTCTGAAGGCAAGACCATCTACACTTGTCCGATGCATCCGGAGGTCGAACAGGACCATCCGGGCCAATGCCCAAAGTGTGGAATGACGCTTGAACCCAAGACGGTTGGCGGTGTCGACGAACACGAACAACACGAGATCCGGTCGGTCTCGGTAAAGTTTTGGGTGGGCCTGGGTTTGACGATTCCGGTTCTGATCCTGGCCATGGGCAAATTTGTTCCAGCTCTGAATCTGCAGACGCTGATCCCGATGTCGATCTCGAAGTGGCTGGAGTTGATCCTCAGTACACCCGTGGTCCTCTGGGCGGGCGCGATGTTCTTTGAGCGCGGATGGCGTTCCCTGGTCAATCGCCACCTTAACATGTTCACCCTGGTCGCGATGGGCGTTGGGGTCGCTTATTTGTATAGCGTCGTCGGAGTTGTCTTCCCGGGGATATTTCCGGATTCCTTCAAGGAAGGTGGTGAAGTCGCTCTGTATTTTGAGGCTGCCACCTCGATCACGGTTTTGGTCTTGCTGGGACAAATGCTTGAAGCCAAGGCCAGGAGTCAGACGGGTCAGGCCATCCGAGGACTTCTGGGCTTAGCGGCAAAGACCGCGCATCGAGTTCGAGACGGCAAAGAGGAGGAAGTCCCTGTTGAGGAAATAGGAAAAGGAGACGTTCTGCGGGTCCGTCCGGGCGAGAAAGTTCCAATCGACGGGCTGATCGTCGAAGGCAGGAGCACCTTGGATGAATCGATGATCACAGGAGAACCGATGCCGACCGAGAAAACCGTCAACGACACCGTCATCGGAGCCACTGTTAACCAGACCGGCTCTTTTCTTATGCGGGCGGAGAAGGTCGGTGCGGACACCCTGTTATCTCAAATCGTCCACCTGGTCTCGGAGGCGCAGCGCAGTCGGGCGCCGATTCAAAAGCTTGCTGACACGGTGGCCGGCTATTTTGTGCCTGCCGTCATCTTGACGGCCATCATCGCGTTTATCGTGTGGGCAATATGGGGACCTGCTCCTGCCATGGCTTACGCCATCGTCAACGCCGTATCGGTATTAATTATTGCGTGCCCATGCGCGCTTGGATTGGCCACGCCGATGTCAATTATGGTTGGCGTCGGCAAGGGCGCCCAGAGCGGCATTTTGATCAAGAACGCGGAAGCGATCGAACGCACTGAGAAGGTGAATTGTCTGCTCACCGACAAAACTGGAACGCTCACGGCGGGTAAGCCTCGGGTGACCAGCGCCATCCCGGCTTCCGGAGTTGATGAGCAACAATTATTGCGGATGGCGGCCTCTTTGGAGCAGAACAGCGAACATCCGCTGGCGCGCGCGATTGTCGACGAGGCAAATGAAAAGAGGATTGCCGTAATGCCGGTTGATGATTTCCAATCCACCACGGGCGGGGGTGTTTCGGGTCGGATCGGTGGTCGGAAGGCGCTGATCGGCAAAGAAAAATTCCTCGCTGAAACGGGGCTGTCGATTCCGTCAGAATTGTCCGCCAAAGCCCGCGAGCTTCAGGAGAAGGCTCAGACCGTGGTCTGGGTCGCCTCCGATGGTTCGGTGGTCGGCGTCCTGGGTATTTCGGACCCGATTAAGAAAACGACTCCGGGCGCCATCAAGGCTCTGCACGACTTGGGGCTGAAAGTTATCATGGCAACGGGTGATAATCGAAAAACCGCCGACGCGGTGGCTCGAGAACTGGCCATTGATGAGGTTCGCGCTGAACTCAATCCAAAAGACAAAAACGAGATTATTAAACAACTGCGCCAGGAAAAATACGTGGTGGCGATGGCCGGCGACGGGATCAACGACGCACCCGCCCTGGCAGAGGCTGATGTCGGGATTGCGATGGGAACCGGCACCGACGTAGCCATGCAGAGCGCAGGCATTACGCTCGTGAAAGGCGATCTGGTTGGAATTGTCAAAGCGATCGCGCTCAGCCGGGCGGTGATGCGGAACATTCGCGAAAATCTGTTCTTCGCTTTTGTTTACAATGCGTTGGGGATTCCAATCGCGGCCGGCATTCTCTACCCATTTTTCGGGATTTTGCTAAGTCCGATGATTGCGGGAGCGGCGATGGCGTTTAGCTCGTTGTCCGTTATCAGCAACGCTCTGCGACTCAGAAATTTAAAGCTCTAACTGGGTTTGGCGGCGACTCATGGTGGCGTGGGCGTCTCGCCCGTGATCTTTGTGTGAGCGCGGGCGAGACGCCCATGTCACAATGCGAGCCCGACCGCTCACGCGGATTGCACGGAATCAAGGGATTTGCACTTTGAGCGTTGCTGGTGAAAGCCGGTTAGGCATTGGCTGAATCGCCGGTTTTCTTTCGCTCGAAGAGAAGATGAATGAGTCAATGGATTTTCTGTCAAGCAGTCGCACTGGCCCGGGAGTATTTTGGGCGTCGGTATCCCGGAGAGCAACTTTCAACCGCGAATTATTGGGTGGGGATGTTCGAATAGGACAAATTCAACCGCGAATGGACACGAATAGACGCGAATAAAAACTGCATTTGCATCCCATTCGGTTGGCGTTCATTCGTGGTTTTCCAATCTTCAGGGCCACGGCGCTAAACAGGCTGGAAGCCTATGCTACGTTGGTGGGCGGCGGCATAGCGCGAGAGGGCGCGCGACAAAGTAGCATAAGCATCCTGCTTGTCTTCTTGCGCGAGTGGGCAAATTCGTTTGCAGCGCTTGCGCCCACGGAGACAGGCTGGAAGCCTAGCTACGCTGCTGGGCGGCGGTATAACGCGAGAGGGCGCGCGACAAAGTAGCATAAGCATCCTGCTTGTCTTCTTGCGCGAATGGGCAAATTCGTGTGCAGCGCTTGCACCCACGGAGACAGGCTGGAAGCCTATGCTACGCTGCCGGGGCGGCGGTATAACGCGAGAGGGCGCGCGACAAAGTAGCATCAGCATCCTGCTTGTCTTCTTGCGCGAATGGGCAAATTCGTTTCCAGCGCTTGCGCCCACGGAGACAGGCTGGAAGCCTATGCTACGCTGCTGGCGGCGGTATAACGCGAGAGGGCGCGCGACAAAGTAGCATCAGCATCCTGCTTGTCTTCTTGCGCGAGTGGGCAAATTCGTTTGCAGCGCTTGCCCGCACGGAGACAGGCTGCTTGTGTGTATAAGCCCAGGCTTTCAACCAGGTCGAAACCCTGGGCCGAATTCTGACAACTTATACTAGCCCAAACTTCAAAGCATGCTGCTTCAAAAATTCCAGACCACGCATGGCGAGTTCTCTGGCTGGATATTTGCACGGACGCCAGACGCAAGTGGCGCGCATCAGATCAGGATTAATCTTAGCGAAAGCCTCCAGCACCAATGGGCCGGCGTAGTTAATTTCCTTTAGGCCGGTAAACACATCGTCCCAGTCTACCGTACCTTCACCAGGCAAACCCCGATGACTTTCAGAGATATGAATGTACTCAGCCAGCGGGCCAGCCTCCTTGAGCGCCTTGCTGTAGCCCTCCTCTTCGATATTCATGTGGTAGGTGTCAAAGTGGATAATCATGTCATCGGCCCCCACTGACCGAATCAGTTCCGCCGCGTCCGCACCGGTATTGTAGAGGTAGGTCTCGTAACGGTTTACCGGCTCAATTCCCAGTCGAACGCCTGCTTCTTGCGCATAAGGATGCAGCTTCCCGAAAACCTCGACAATCGTCCTTTTCTCCTCCGAGGTGGGAGGCGCGCCGCTCAGTGTACCCAAATGACAATAGAGACATCCGTTCAGACTTTTCCCGCCGAAGTCCCTCACCCGATCTACGCTCTTTTTCAGAAACTCCAACGCTCCCCTTGGATTAGCAGGGATATGCAGATCTTTGGGCAGAGCAAGCGAGGCGGCGCCTTCGAGATTATTTTCCGAGAGAAGCTTACCGATCAGGGCCGAGTCGAACTGGTCCGGATTCTGCAAAGGGATTTCGATCAGGTCGAATCCGAGCTCTGCAACCTCCGCGATGACCTTGGGAGCGAGCTGGTCGTCCCAGCTTCCTTCCAACAAAAAGCCATGAACTCCATATTTCGGCATAAAAATGGTTTTCTATTTTGTCTCACCTCGTTTTACCGATCAATCGGTCAAGCGTGACCGCTGCAATGATAAGACTGCCCATGACCACGAGCTGATAAAAGGTCTGGATCTGCAGCATATTCAGGCCATTGCTGATCGTGCCGATAATCAGGCCGCCCACCACCACCGAAGGAATGCGTCCTTTGCCTCCGAAAAAGCTCGTTCCACCGATGATCGCTGAGGCGATGGCAAAGGTTTCGAAACCCTGTCCCGCTGCTGGCTCCGCTGCTCCCAGGCGCGCCGTGGAGAGCACCCCGGCGAGACCGGCACAGACGCCTGAAATCATAAAGACAATCAGGGTATGCAGCTTAACATCAATGCCGGAAAAATAGGCCGCATCACGATTACCTCCCAGCGCGTAGATATTTCGGCCCAGGCGCGTTTTTGCGGTGACGAACCATAAAATGAGCGCTACGACCAGAGCCAGCATCACCGGAGCCGGAACAAAGAAGATACTTCCCGTTAGTGCGTTGATAAACTCATACGAGAAGCCAAAGACCGGATTCGCTCCGGAAATGATTAAAGTCACTCCCCGAAATATCGCGTTAGTTCCCAGCGTGATAATAAACGGGTGCAGCCCAGTGAAATTAACCAATACGCCATTGATCGCGCCAAGGGCGATACCGACTATTACGCCGCCAAGTAACACCGCGAACACCGGATGGACACCAGCGACCATTAATTTGCCAGTCGTCATCCCGGTAAGTGCGAGGATCGAGCCCACGGATAGGTCGATGCCCGCGATGAGAATCGCGAAGAACTCACCGAGAGCAATCAGAATGGTAATCGAACTCTGAACAAATATTTGGACAATATTGTCGGGTTTGGTAAAGATCGTGCGGGCGAAAGAGCGCTGAAGAAAACAACAATGATAACCAGGATGCAGAGAGTTCCGTATTGATCCCAGAATGTGGCCAGTCGTTTTCGATTCATTTAGTCTCCTTTCCCGAGATAGCTAAACGGAGTATCTGCTCTTCGGTGGCGGTTTTTCCGTCGAGGATGTCTGCAATGCTGCCGGAATGAAACACGGCGAGGCGGTCGCACACGGCCAAAATCTCCGGAAGTTCCGAAGAAACCATGATGATCGCCTTTCCTTCGTTGGATAGATCACGCATAATCTTATAGATTTCTGATTTCGCTCCCACATCGATGCCACGCGTAGGTTCGTCGAAAATAAACACCTCCGGCTCCGTGCACATCCATTTGCCAACTAACACTTTTTGCTGATTGCCACCGGAGAGTTCGGTGATGTTCTGTTCAATCGATGCGCACTTGATTCGCAAAAGCTTTACGCTGAGTCTCCGCAATGGCGGCCTCCTCGCGCCCTCTAAAGAGGCCCCAGGTGCCACGGAACGCCGATATTTTGACGCTTCGAGAGATCGCGATGTTCGTTTTGATGGAAAAATTCGGCATGAAAGCCCGTCTGCCGACGATTTTCCGTGATGTAGGCCATGCCGTTCTTCACAGCCTCGACCGGTCCACGGGTGGTGATATCGTGTCCGTTAAGTTCAATGGTCCCAGTGGCCCGCGCCATCGTGCCAAACAGACAGTTCATCAGTTCTGTGCGGCCCGATCCGACCAGGCCCGCAAAACCAAAGATTTCACTGGCATAGACGTTAAAACTGACATCAACAACTTGCTTCCGATCGTAGCTGGAGACATTGCTGACCCGCAAAACCGGTGCCTGGTCCCGGTCGATAGTGTGTTCGGTGAGGAAGAACTGCTTAACCGCGCGACCGACCATCATGCGGACGAGCTCATCGTTCGTAATCTCGGCAATCATCCCGGTGCCCACCGTGGTGCCATCCTTTAAGATAGTGTACCGGTCGCCGATGGCGCGTACTTCACCCATTTTGTGCGAGATGAAGACTATCGCCGTGCCTTCGTTCCGCAGTTGGTGGACAATCGTAAAGAGACGCTGTATCTCCACGTCGGTCAAAGAGGACGTCGGTTCATCCATGACCAGGACGCGGGTATCCGCATCAAAACTTTCGCAATCTCGATCATCTGGCGATGAGCGATTGCCAGTTCGCCGACCGGTTTTTTGAGGTCGATGGTCAGGCCTAACTTCTCCGCCATCGCCCTTGCTTCGCGTTCCATCAATGACCAATCAACAATGCCAAGTCTTTTCCACAATGGAAGATGGCTTTGCTCTCCAGGGTGAGCCGCTCCGCCTTCCGCGGCTGAGACTCTTTCGCACCGGCATACGACCAACGAACAAATTTTCCAGAGCAGATAGCTCGTTAATAACACTGAGCTCCTGATAGATGATGGAAATGCCGTATTGAGCCGCCTGTTTTGGAGTTATAAGAGAGTGTGAGGTCCCGTCCACGATGATCTCGCCGGCGGACGGTTGATAGATGCCGGAAAGAATCTTCATCATGGTGGACTTCCCGGCACCGTTCTCACCCATAATGACATGGACTTCCCCAGGATAGATGTTCAGGTTAACACCGTTTAATGCATGAATACCGCCAAAGGTTTTGACGATTCCCTTCATTTCCACGATGGGTCCTGCCGCTCTTTCGTTGGTTGGCATAGCAATGAAGCTAAAGTTTCGACAAGTGGGTCCGCGCCCCGCAGGAGCAAGAAAGCATAGCCCAGGGTTTACCCTGGGTTAATTCTCCCATCGGATGAGCCTGAAGGGCCCGTTAGTTACGGCGAGAATCGGGTGCCAATCAGACCACGTGCGCATTTCAAGCCTTTTCACGGCAAAGAACGTTTATTTTGCTAACCCAGGGTAAACCCTGGGCTATGCTCTCTTGGCCACTTCGGGCCGTATAACCGACGCTAAACAACATATAATAGGCTTCTATCTCGCAGATGTTTCCTTTCTAAGGACGCGTGACCTCTACGGGACGCTCATAGGGCGGCACCTCGGCGAAATCTTGCCTTCCATCGAGGTGCCACCTTAAGGCTATTTTTTAGTCACCAGGATTGAATCGATCGGGACGAATTTTGGTTCGGCATCGAGCCCAATCTGCTTGCCGCCTTTCATCGCGTCGACCAGCAAATCGAGTCCCGTCGCACCCACTTTAGCTGGATCCTGTGCTACCGTTGCCGACAGGTGTCCTGCTTCAATCGCCTTGATGGCCTCGGGGATACCATCCGTGCCAACGACCATGATCTTTCCGACCTTTCCGAGGTTCTGGACAGCCTGTGCCGCGCCAAGGGCCATGGTATCGTTGCAGCAATAGAATGCCGCGATGTCTGGTGTCCTTTGCAGTGCGTTGGTCGCTACGTCCAAGGCGCGCAGGCGGTCCCAATCAGCCGGTTGACTGGCCACCAGGTCGATGTTTTTTGCCGCCTTTAGCGCGTCCGTGGCACCTTTCTTGCGCGCTTCGCCGGAAGCGACGCCGGCTCGGCCTTCGATAATCGCCACCTTACCACCTTTCTCGCCCAGTTGCTGGATAATGTAATCGGCTGCTTTCTTGCCCACGGCCACGTTGTCAGTCGTAACGTAACCTTCCACATTCGCGCCAGCCTGTTTGAGACTGTTCATGTCGATCTTTTCATCCAGGTCGACCAGGAAAATCCCCTTTTTATAGGCCTTGCCGACTACTTGAACTAGATTGACTGGGGAGAGCGGGGCAAAGGCAATGGCCTTGTAGTTCTTGTTCAGGAGATCTTCGAACAGCGTAAGCTGCGCCGCCACGTCGCTTTCCGAAGGAGAAGCAAAGACGTCCACCGGCACCCCTAACTTCTTGCTTTCCGCTTCGATCCCTTCTTTCATTTGTTGCCAGAAGGGATTGGCCAGAGTTTTCAAGAGGACAGCCACTTCGGCGGCGGCTTTACCCTGCTCGGGAGCACCGAGCATCGAGACAGACAACACCGCTATGGTAAGTATACTCTTCATCGACATTTTCATAAACAATCTGAGTTTTCTGTTGTGGTTGTGGTAGTGTAGGTGAGTGAGCTAGTACACGTCCTAGCTGGATGGAAAGGCAGGAAAAGGGATCTCGAACGGAATTGACGTGAGCAATAGTTAAGCTATAGCAAGCTTCGGAGGAACTGGAGGGACTTGACGGCTTCTGCGTCGAGATCCGCGCCAGGCATAAGTTCGCGATAGACGGATATTTCGCGTCCGATCGTGCCGCCACTCAGGACAAACGGCTCCATGACGATCTGGCCTTGATAGTCGATCTGCTTGAGCGCCTGGACCATCTCTTTCCACGGGAGGAAGCCGGTGCCGGGCGGTTTACGATTGTTCTCGCCGACATGGAAGTGGCCGAGGCGGGAGCCAGCGGCAAGGATCGCGCCGGACATCGAGTTTTCCTCGATATTCATGTGAAAGGTGTCCAGATGGGCGTGGAGAACGGGTGAACCGACCTCAGCGATATAGCTCATGACTTCGTCGCAGGTGTTGATGAGATAGTTCTCGAAGCGATTAACGACTTCGAGATTGAGCTGCACACCCAAGTCCTCGGCAAGCGCGCTGATTTCCTTCATGCTGGAAATGCTGTGCTTCCAGCACTGAGCTTTGGTGGCACCGTGCGTTTCCAGGCGGGAGAGCCATCCGCTATAGAGGACGCCAGAGGCACAGGGAATACCAGCCTTCGCGCACGTGCGGATGAGGTTCAGCTCATAGTCGATGCCTGATTTTCGAATCGTCGCGTCGGGCGCCGCCGGGTCAAGGCGGGCGGGGACGCCGATAACACCTAGCACATCGATCTGCAGCTCCTTGGCGCGTCCCATGAAGTGCTCGATCTCGGCCTCGCTCATCTTCGTTAGCCGGAGGGTATTTATCTCCAGGGTGTCGAAGCCGAGCCGCTTCACTTTTTCAAGGTAGGGCAGGTAGTCCACATCCCACTCCGTGCACCAGTAGCCGTAGAGAATGCCTATTTTGTTCATTGCTTCAGTTCTTTGGCTTCGAATTTTGCGCGCTTTTCGCGACTTCCTAACCTCAATTCGCTCTCCAAGTCTTTAATCTGGGATAAATTTCCAGGAAGCTACTGTAATGAGATTCGTAGAGAGCGACCGTGTCTCGGCTGGGCTCGGTCACCACGCTGAAAGAGGGAGCCAATTTTTGTACATCATAATATCCATGGTAAACGCCAGCTCCGATCCCGGCGATCATCGCGGCTCCTACTCCAGCTCTCTCAGAGGCTTGCTCGCCCGTTCCCTGGCAGAGGGGTCGAGCCAGGATGTCCGTAACAATTTGACGCCAGAGCGGATTTGCTAATCCATTCCCTGAGGCCACCAGCCTGGTCAATTCGGCGCCACAGCCGACCATCGTATCGATGATCTGACGAAGGGCGAAAGCCACTCCTTCCAGAAGTGCTCGAACGAAGTGCCCAGGACCGTGACGCAGGGCGATCCCGACGAATCCAGCTTTGGCTCTCGGATCCATGATCGGTGCCCGCTCCCCGACAAGGTAAGGGAGAAAAACTAACCCTTCAGAACCCGGTTCGACTTCGGAGGCCAGGGAAACCAATTCAGCGTAGGGTGATTTCTCTCTTCCCAGGACGGCGCGGAGCCATCTCAGCGCCATGCCTGCAGACAGCATCGCACCCAGCAGGTACCACCTGGCTTGAGGGGCGTGACAGAATGTCTGCAGTCGCAGCTCCGGATCCATCAACGGCTGGTTGAGCGGAACAAAAACCTGGCCACCGGTACCGATCGTGATCGAACCTAGAGGAGGATCTATCAGTCCATTCCCGACGGCCTGCGCAGGCTGATCGGCGCACCCGGCCGAAACAGGGATTCCATGCCGCAAGCCCAACTGGGTGGCAGCCTCTTGACTCAGCGGGCCGACGACATCCGCCGAGGCGTGTACCTTTGGAAACATTGACCTCGGCAACTCCAACCGATCGATCACCTCGTCGGCCCACACTCGTTGCACGACGTTGAAAACACCGCTCCCCGAGGCATCGCTCTCATCTGTTCCAAGCTCGCCGGTCAATTTAAGGCGGAGAAAATCTTTCGGCATCAGGAAGGTCGCCGCCCGGTCAAGCGTCTCGGCCTCAAATTTTTGCAGCCAATATAACGAGGCAATCAGAAATCCCGTAGTCGGCGCAGTCCCGCAATGTTGCGTGAGAAGAGATTGACCGACGCGTTCTCTTAATTCGGGCAATAAATCCGCGGTCCGTTGGTCGGCCCAGATAATCGCGGGCCGGACCAGGTTTCTGCTCTGGTCGAGCAATACCAACCCATGCATTTGGCCAGAGAATCCAATCCCCAAAATCTCTGGATGACCCGCTTCGGCCAGGGCCTGCCGGACGGCAATGGTCGTCGCCCGCCACCACTGCTCTGGATCCTGTTCCGCGTATCCGAGACGCGGCGTAAGAATCGGATACTCCGCCATTCCGACACCCTTCAATGCGCCCTCCACCGCAAAGACAACCACCTTCACGCTGGAAGTTCCGAGGTCTATACCTAAAAGGCTACTCATTCTGGTGGTGTGAAGCCTTCATGGAAATCGGGGGGATCGCGGCCGAATTTGTGACCGTCGTCTGGCCCGGATTATTTTTCCTATACTTTTTAGGTAAAATTTTGATTGCTTTTCAGTATGGCTGAAGCGGCCGCGTTGGCGCGATCAAAGACCGGTTCGGGCGCCTTGGCTTCTTTTTGGGCACCACTCCGATCGCGCTGACTTTCTTGACAATGAGGTCCTCGACCGCACGCCCCTTCTGAGCATGGAAGGCCGCACACAACACGACCAGTGCACCGGGGCCGCACTTCCGCGGGCCATACGCATCCTTCTTCTGGACGGGAGTTAAGGCTACTCAAAACTGTACATCCTGGCTGGGGGTTCGTTAGGTATGACCTACCAGCGACTTGGCCAGACTCAGCTCTGAAAGTCAACGGTACCTTTCCTAAATAACTTTACACCGTAAACCTGACTTTACTCCCGTAAACCTTGGTGGGACCTGGCGTGTGAGACACTTCATGACTGAAGTTCTAAGGGATCTCTAGTTTTTTATTAGTTCCCTAGCTTGTGCGATGGGTTTCGACATTTCCAATCCCGTGGCCTGAAGGGCCAGCGCGAGCGTCTTCCCGGTGAAGAACCGCTTTCTAAGCGGTTCCTGCTCCGAAGGCCGAGAGGGCTAAAGACTGAGCCCAGGGCTTCGAATGTGTTTAGCGCCGGTCCTACGACCCGAAGAGCCATGCCCTGTAGGGCTGGGAAATGCGCACGCAATCTGGTTGGCAGCCGATGCTCGCCCTAACTACCTACCTAACTACCAGCCCCTTCAGGGCTCATCCCATGGGTGGAATAACCCAGGGTAAACCCTGGGCTGAATGGCGCTAAGTTAGGGGCTGTTTCGGGTGGGTTTTCTCACCGAAGACGCCGACAGGGCTAGCGCAGAGTAGCATAGGCTTCCAGCCTGTCTCGAGCCGACCACTTGATATTCGCACGTTCTTCTTCCCGCGATACTTCTGACCGCCCGAACATGTCGCTTGGTGCCAACACAAATGACAGGCTGGAAGCCTATGCTACATTGCACAGCCTCTTCGGTCTTCCAGGGGTATGAAGCTCTCATTCCTCCTTATCTTAGTGCCATTCAACCCAGGGTAAACCCTGGGCTATGCTTTCCTGGCCCTTCGGGCCGCAGAATGAAATGGCGAACTACCGGGCCGATTCGGTCCGTATGTCCGAAGCGGTCGCCGATAAGCGCTCACTTCGAACGAAAGCTGGTACTCGACCGCTCGTTTCTCGTTCCTCGCAATCGTTCCCCAATCGTCCTCGTCCTCGGTTTCTTAGTTGTTAGGTCGGTTTCAGGTCGAAGACTTTGCTATACACATACGAAACCCTGGGCTGAGTCCTCAAGCCCCTTTTGGGCAGATTCTCCCAATATTATCTTCACGTTTCGCGTAGCGGGCTACCTGGCGTCTATTCCTTCGATGAACTGGAGAATTTCTCGCCGTACATCCTCGACGTGCTTTTGTTCGCTTACTGCTTTGGCGGTAATCTCGGCGAATCGCGCTCCAGGAATTTCTCGTGCGAGGACCTGCCCATACTCAAAGGGATGTAAAAGATCGTTGCGACAGGCTAAAACCAGGGTTGGAAAATCTATTTTTTTCCAGGAGGCAATATCTGGAGCCGGAACATCTTTGGGTAGGGATTCGAGTATCTCGAATGTTTCATCAGCCCGTTCCCGAAGAAATTGCACCATCCACGAGGCAGCATTTGCGGGCGAAGATTCTAAGGCAGTTTGATATTCAGCGGTGGACGCGAACAACTCTTTGCCTCGATGGGCGCCGTGCTCGCGAATCAAGCCAGCGATCTTGGGAAAAACGGCCAAATTAGGCGGCAAGGGTTCTGCTAACCAGGCGGCCCGACTTAAAATCAAGGCCCTGGTGCGGTCCGGATAGCGGACGGCAAAGTTCAACGCTATTCCTGCACCCATTGAGATTCCACCCATTACTACCTTGGGCAGATTCAGGTGGTCGAGCAGGTTGATGATGTCGTCGCTAAATGAGTTAAACCTCAGAAAGTCGCGGTTTCCGAGCGGCACGGTTCTGCCGTGTCCACGGCAATCCATTGAAATCAGGCGAAACGGACGGTCCTCACCAAAAAATGACATCGGTTGGCTGATATCAGCTCCAAGGCCATGCTGAAACACGAAGGGTATCCGATCGTCGTGGTCGTCCGCGTAGTGAAACGTTATTCCGTTTGCTTCAAAGAAAGGCATGTCGAGTTGTTCAAGGTTGCGATTGAAGAATTCGGTCGAGGAACTCGCGAGAGAATCGGACATCTTTTTCCTCCAGGCCGTGCATAATAAGGGGACCGGTAAATCCGATCTCTTTCAGGCATCGAAGGTAATATTCAAAATCGAGCATGCCCTTCCCAGCAGCGCACGGCTTAAAGTCATTGTTCCGATCTTTAGCATGGGCAATGACAATCGCATCACGCAACAAAGTAAAAGCCTCATCCAGGACTTCCTTCTGATTGCGTTTGGGAGAAATCAGGTTGGCTGGATCAATGATAATCCGCAATCGAGGATTCCGCAGGTCATCGAGCAATTTCCGTGCGCGGATCGCTGAATTGGCGACGTTCTCGCTTTCAGGCTCGAAGGCCAGGATCAAGTTATTTTTCTCAGCGGCGAGCAGGGCAGCCTCGATGGATTGCACCATGTCATCCCAAGCTTCTTTGGAGTCATTATCGGCATGCCATTTCCACATGTTAACCGGGTCCCGCGTTCCTGTGCATAAGGTAATCACCGGGATACGAAGCCGGGCCGCGACTTAACACAGGACTTCGAATTTTGCCAATCCGTCGCGACGAACCGCAGGATCGGGGTGAGCCATGTTGAACGTCCCGGACAGCGCCGCCAGTTCTACCGTCGCCTGTTCTGCAGCATCGGTTATCCGCTGAACCAGCTCGGATGACACGTTTTCTGGAAAGGTTTCGAGCCCGGCGCAAGACATGTTGAACTGCACGGAATAAATTCCGTAACTGGCGATCGCCTGAAATAGCTCCTCGATCGTCGGCCGGCTAAAAGTCTTAGCGAAGATTCCGATTTTCATCAGATGGCTCCTGTGACGTCGGCAACCGCAACCGGTTCTCCCTTTTGGACGGACAACCGGATGGCTCGAAGAACTTTGAGAGCCGCCAAGCCATCTTCAATCCCAGCCGCCGGGAACTTGTCCTCTCCACGAATCGCGTCAGCGAATGACTCAACTTGCAATCGATAGAAATGGGCGTCCTCCCCCAGGACCCGCTTGAATTGACCATCTTTGAGTGAATAGCATTCCACTTCGGCCGAGCGTAAATACCATGGATTAAAGAGCTTGCCGATGACGCTGCCAAACTCGCCGTAAATTTGAAATCCTTCGTGCCACCCCATCCGCACGGATAAGGTGAGGTCCAGATGGCCAACGCTGCCATCCGCGAAATCTGTCGCCACGAACCAGCAGTACGCATCATACTTCTGCACCAGTTTGGCGTTCACGCTGGTGATCTCGCCGCCCAAAAACCGCGCGGTATCAACCAGGTGACTCCCATGCCCCAACAGATAGTAGGACTCCCGGTTAGCTTTTGGATTACCTTCCGGGCGCTTCGCTTTGGCGCTCTGGACGATCAATGGCTGGACATTTGCGGTCTCCACATACCGTGAAGTCGAGTCGCAATACCAGGCTTTGAGCGCAAGTCGGGTTCCCATCTCCTGATCAATGAAGCGACGCGCAAACGCGACACCGGGATCAAATCGTTTCATGGAGCCAACTCGACAGACCAGGTTGGGAGCCGCCTGTCTTATTTTCAGCAAGTCGAGGCCTTCTTCCACACTTACTCCTAGCGGTTTTTCGACCAGCACGTGCTTACCGGCCTCAATGGCTCGAGCCGCGGCAGAGACATGGAATTGATCGGCGATTCCGATGATCACCGCTTCAACCTTTGGATCGGCCAGCATCTCCTCGTACTTGGCTGTAGGCTACCTCGGGTTCCCAAATCTGCGCCATCCGATTTCGCAAGTCGTCGGCGGCATCACAGATGGCGTAGAGACGGGCATTGCGAGCTCTCTGGCAGCTCTCGAAATGGGCGGCCTGGGAGATCATCCCACAGCCAAGGACACCGATTCTAACAGGGTCAGGGGTCTTTTTCATGCATTTTCAAGTTATGATGAAGCAAAGAAAAAATAAATTTTGCCAGAGTCTGTCAACCGCGAGATATCGATCTTCTCGCATCTCGACCTCTCAACAATCGCTTTCGCTCTTCACTCGTACTCGAACTCGTACTCGTACTCGAGTTCTGCTGCCTGCCTGGCAGGACGAGAATTTAGACGAAGCCAGCTCCAAAAAGTGAGTGCTTATGGCCGAACCCTTCGGCAGTATAACCGGCGCTAAACAAAGACCCAGCGCCTGCGTCAACAGAGACAAGCCTATGCTACCCTACCCTAACGGGCGGTGGCATGACGCGACAGGCGCACGGCAAAAGTAGCATAAGCATCCTGCTTGTCTTCCTGAGCGAATGGGCAAATTCGTTTGCAGCGCTTGCGCACAGGGAGACAGGCCGGAAGCCTATGCTACTTTGCGCTCGCCCCCATCGGCCTTGTCGGTGCGAAAAACCATCCGAAATAGCCCTTAACTTCATTAGAGCCATTCGGGACAGGTAGAATGGCGAGGCGGAAACTGCCGGCAGCGCATACTTGGGCGAACTAGTAAACGACACCATCTTTTTTGCCGGAGAAGCTAAGATGGCCAGGGAATTAGTGGCCGGTCGCGGTCGCCGCGAGCCGACCTAGATACGCCTCCACATCGTTCCAGGCGTCGATTTTCGCGGCAAGGGCGACGTAGCCGTCGGGTCGAACGATCCATATGCCTCCGTCGGCGTAGGGTTTTCGCGGCAAAGGCTCGACAAGATTCGGATATTTCGAGAGCAGCGATCTCGACGCGGGCGAGTCTTCTGCGAACAGCGCAAAGCGCGGCGTGTTACCCGAACCCACCGCCGGTTCTCCCTCCCGGATCGGCGCCCGCTTGCCGGGTTCCGGGCCGCCGTGCGCATGCGCGGAATGCCCGTTCAACGGACTGTCAGGATAGGCGACATCCACCTCCGAAAGGAGGTTTGCCATCGCGTGTTTGACCGGTGCGAAACCAAAAACGAGCGAAGCGACATGATTACGAATCGACTGCTTGATGCCACCCTTCATCACGGCCACGGCCGTGGCTTTGCCCGTCGCTTCGAGAACCAGTTTGGCGATTGCGCTGCGCTCCGTACTGTAGCTGCTCAGCAAAGGTTCCGGCCCGCAAATACCCCGCGAGACAAGCGCGAGTTTCCACGCCAGATTGCAGGCGTCATGCATCCCAGTATTCATTCCCTGGCCGCCCGCCGGGCTGTGAACATGGGCGGCGTCTCCGGCGAGGAAAACGCGACCTGATCGATAGTCCGAGACTTTACGTTCGTTGATACTGAAAGAGGAGAGCCAGACGGGATCGCTAGCTTGAATTCCACCGGGGCCGCGCACGTCGAGAATTCGCTGCACTTCCTCCATCGTAGGAGCAGGACGATTTCCTTCGCCAATGGAGCCTGACGATTCTCCAACATCGGCAATCACCCGGTATCGCGTTCCGTGAAGAGGAAAAATGGCCAGCACTCCCTCCGCATGCCAAAAGATATTGATCGCAGGAGCACCTGCGACGCCGTTCAGATGAAGATCGGCCAGGATCCAATCACTCAGCAACGTACTGCCGTGGAATTCCATGCCGAGTTGATGACGTACGGTGCTATGGGCGCCATCACAGCCGATCAGCCACGATGCTTCCGCGGTTTCTTCCCGGCCATCGGGATGGAGGAGTGTGCATGACACTCCGTCGGCGCTCGACTGAAATTGCTTTAATTCCACCTGGCGCTCCGCCTTTAGGCCAAACGTCGCAAGATGCTCTTCCAGCAGGCGTTCCGTATCGCTTTGCGGAATCATGAGCACGAAATTGTAGGGTGACTCGATGTGAGTCATTTCAACGTGAGCGATTTCCTCGCGCCCCGAAAGAATATTGACCTTCTCGACTTTAAACCCGGCCTGGATGAACCGCTGAGTGCAGCCGGTGCCCATACGGTCGATCAGTTCGAGCGTACGCGCCCAGAGAACGAGCGCCTTGGATTTGTCGGTACGCTCGGTATTTTTGTCGATGAGGCGGACGGACAAGCCGTAACGGGCCAGTTCTGAGGCCATCGTCAGTCCAACCGGGCCTGCCCCAGCAATCAGTACATCCGTCTTCATGGTCAATTTACTCGTCAGCGATCATCGAGATTACTTGTCGTCAAGCAACAGAAGCCGGTCCGCTGCGATTGCTAAAGACGCACGGTGGCCTCAGCCAGTTGGTAAGCCAGATGTCTGGAAACGATAACCACAAGACAAGAAAGCGGCAAGCAGCCACGCGATTTCTTTGGCTGGGATTTTTATCGACCTGCATCATAAGTGGCCAAAAAAAAGGCATACCCAGCCCAGGATTTACTCGGATTTACCCTGGGTCTGGAGCTTGGACATTTAAGGTTTCCAGCCTGTCTCCGCGTGCGCAAGCGCTACTAACGAATTTTGCCCATTGACCCAGGAAGACAAGCAGGAGGCTCATGCTACTTTGTCGCGCGCCCTGTCGCGTCACGCCGCCGCCCAGCAACGTAGCATAGGCTTCCAACCTATCTCCAGAGTTCCGGGTGGATCCACCGCTGCGTGTTATGCAGAAAATCGCCGCCGGAAACTTCATGGCTTAAATACCACCATCGGTACTTTGGTTCTATTGTGCGTCCTGGTCTAGGTTGGTACATTCGAGCTACTACATTTTCCAATCAAATGACAGACCACCTTAGTAAAACTATCATAACACTTCAATGGCACTTCGCCGGTTTGCTAGCAATCGGATTTACGTCAGTTTCATTGACACCAGCCAATGCTACTTCCGGAAGCCACATGTCCGCAATGGGCTCCCACGAGCATGGACAGCATGATGAACATTGTCACTACTCCAACCCTTTTTGGGGTTCATCGTTCCCCTATCATGCTGGCATCTACGACTCGACCTATTCCTACACGCCGACTCGAGAACAACTGACCAGGGCGAAGCAACAAGTTGAGGCTTATCTGCTCGCGGTAGAAAAGCGCCGAAAGCCTGCGGCTATCCACCGCTATATTTCGGTAGAAACTCTCCGGCCGACAAAAAAGCAACTTGAAGACTTTGCTAGAAAACAGCCGTCGGGGCGGCGCGTGGAGCCCGCCCAATTGCGTTGTTTAATGGTATTTGATACTCAAACCAGGGAGTTTGTCGGGTCCGGTTGTTACGTCGTCAGCAGCGAACCGTTGCCCGGAGCGGTCTCAACATTCGAGACCGTCAGCGCTGAGTTTGTTGGTCACGAAACGTAGGAAGGGACAACTTGCGCCAAGGAGCCACTCTTTCGGCGGAACCTATCGCGAACTGACGCCCCATGAACGCATCCGCTAACACGGACAAATTCGACGATCCGAACCTGCCCGGAGAAATGCGACGACGATTGCGTTGAAGCAAGTATTTTGCGGAACCGAATTGAACATCACGCAAGAAGGGGTGCCCCAGCGATATCAGCGGAGGCTTGCTACCTCGGTTGGCAGGAATCGCTGACACTGTTGGCGAACCTTGTTGAGGCGGAAATTCCCGACCAGCCATGAAGCCGCCCGTGGCATAAATATTCTTGCGGAGCATGATTGGAATGAAAACCCCTTTCAATCGCTTTCCCCTATGCCACAGATCATCAAACAACCCACCCGCATCCAAGCTCACGGCAAGTTGCCAAAGACAATCGAGGAGTTCATAGGCCGCGCTAATTCCCAAACGCCGGCGGTGAGCATCGCACGGATGGTTAGCCCGTCAGGATGGAACGAGCCGGGACAGACACCCGATTTCGATGAGTTCACCGTGGTGCTTCGCGGGCAGGTCCAGGTCGAGACCCGCGACGGCACGCATCTGCTTAACGCGGGTCAGGCCGTCATTGTCAGGTGCGGAGAGTGGGTTCGCTACAGCACGCCCAGCACAGATGGCGCGGAATATATCGCCGTGTGTTTGCCGGCCTTTTCACCGCAGGCAGCCCATCGAGATACCCATGAAGTCGCCTAACCAGAGCATCTCGCACCCGCCATACGGGCCCGAAGGGGGCATAAGCGCTAAGATAATCTGAGGCACTTCAAATGGCTTTTGTCCCGGAGGGACAGGCTGATAGTAGCCAGGTACGAAGTGCCTGGGTAGCGATGCAGAGAGGCCCCGTCCCGGAGGGACGGGGCTATTTTCCTCGTGATTGCAGGCACTTCGTGCCCGGCTACTATCGTGCCGTCCCTCCGGGACGAAAACCATCCGCCCGTCCAAGCGCCTCGCATTATCCTAGCGCTTATTCCCGAAGGGGAGGGTCTCGAACATTGATATTTCTTACGCGTTGGATAGGCCAGCCATTTGGTTCCATCGATCGCGGTTTTCTTGGTAGTCCATCCACGAATTGATGGGACGGACCGCTGAGATTTTACCTAATTTTTTACAAACGGTAATACAATCCCTACGGCGATGCCATGGATACGGAACCTACAGAGGTAACGGCACTGCTGCGACGCCAACGTACGTTCCGCCGCAATTTCATCAGCTGCGGTAATCGCCACTCTGAAAGAACTCGTAGACGACTTTGTAGTTAGTCATGAGGTATTCAGGATCGGTGAGCCACAGGCCATAGGCCTCGGCATAGAACTCCTCCGGCTTGAGGCGCCAGTTCTGTTCGGAATATTCAGTGAAGCGATTGATCTTGTTCTTGGTGACCAAGTCGACGAATTTCTGCACCCGCAGCGTACGCCGTTGCGCTCCCGCCAGCGCCCTCTCTGCCTCGAGCCAGGTATCCTGCGCGGTCTCTACCGGCGCGAGAATCGTAAGCGCGGCGTGCGCGGGAAAAGCCTTGGAGAGCGCATCGCGGGCGATTTGGCGGGTCTCCGTTTGCGCCAAGACCGTTGTCTCGAGCCGGGTGGTGCCCCCGGTCGTAGCCGCCGCATTGGTGGCGAAGGTGGTTATCGCCGTGGCGGTATCCTCGACCGACTTCACGTACGCCGCGCTGCTGGTCACATCCGGTCCGGACATGGTCTTCAGGGTTGCTCGGGCAGCTTTCAATGCGGCATTGGCCGCATTCTTTTCCCTTGCTGCGTCCGCCTTGAAGGGCGCAACGACGGCCGGCGCCACGCGCGTCTTGGCAACCGCGGCCTCCTTGGTCTTTTCCGCCGCTTCCGCCTTCTTGTTTTCTTCGCTTCGAGCCTGGTTCACTTTCAGCAGCGCGTCCATCGTCTTGTTCAAGGCCAGGAGCTGCGTGGCGAGAGAATTCTCCAGCTTCGTATCACCGGCTTTCTTGGCGGCCTCATATTGCTTATACAGAGCGTCGTAGTCGCCGGCCGCTTTCTTGTAGGCGGCGGCGCTTTCGTTGAGGGCAATACCTCTCTTGTTGCTTTCGATGATTGCCTCATCGTAAGCCGCGTCGGCGGGGCGGTAGACCGCCGTCTCCACCGCATGGCCGACTTCGTGCAAGATAGTGTGAAAGCTCACCGGAAAGGTCGCAGGCATCCCTTTCACCTTGCCGCCGACGAAGCGCGGGGTCGTTGCCGGGAACGCGCGATCGGAGAGCTTAAGCGATGGGGTCTCGGTGATCTTCGTGGCCATTTTAGCGACGCCCCCTCCCCCAGAGAACACGGCGATGCCGTTGTCCGGGAGCGTTTGCACCCGGATCAATTCCACGCCCTTAAGCGCCGGCTTATCCAGCTTCGGTAACAACGCGAGCGCGGCCACCACGTCACTGATTTCCGCGTCTGACCACTTGGCCGTCCCATCATCCCGGACCGAAAGGAGTTTGTAGTCGTCCTTCAATTGGGTAGACCCCGCGGCGACGGTGATCTGCGACGGCTTGGGAACTGGGCCGACAGCGACCAGTTCAACGCTGGCCACCCCTTGATCGTCGATACGTACAGTGACACGTCCCTGCGGCTCCGGATCGCCCGCCTTGGCGGGCCACCCAATCGCGGTCACCAGGTCAGCTTCGGTGCCCCATCGGGTCTTCTCGGCCAGGTTCCAGAGCGCATAGAGCAAAAAAATCTCCTCCGTGCTGTCGGCGGTCACCCCGGTGGCGGTGGCGCTCTTGATCTCGCCGGCGTCGATCTTCTTCTTCAAATCGAGCTTGATATTCGCCAACGTGAGGCCAGCGGGTGGCGGCTTGAGTTTGTGCGCTCTGAAGTCATACTTGAGCGGCATCGGTGCGGAAGTCGGCGGCGTGGCAGGTGGCTGTTTGCCGCTTTTGGTCCCATCATCTCGCTGAATCGAACCGAATGGAGCCCAGCCGCTCACGACCACCGGATCACCACGCGCGGCCAGATGGCCTTGTTGGCGGGCCTCATGCTCCAGCAAACGGTCCCGGGTAATCGCGCGCTCACCGCTCCATCCGCTGGCCTGGCCGCGGCGCTGCTGCACGACATGCGTCAACTCGTGCCCGATGAGGGCGTCGCCGGCTGGCGTACCAGGTCGATAGTGCCCAGGCGCAAAGTGGAGATCGCTGCCCTGCGCCAGCGCGACGGCCCCGACCGTCGATGGGCCAGGGCCTTGGTGAATTCGAACTTTCGCGAAATCTTCCCCGAAGGAGCGCCCCATGCGAGCGAGCAGGGGCTGCGGGAGCGGCGCCGGCGAGTCAAAGATCCGAATGTTCGCGAAGTCAAAACCCGCAGCAGACCCGGAGGAACCGATGGTCACCGTCGCGGCAGCGCGGGCCGCAGCAGCGCCTAAAGGGCTGTCCGTCCCTGCGAGAACCGTCTGCTTGTCCGGGGGGTCGGGCGAGCGCGTTCTCTCGCGCGGAGCCATGATTCGTGTCATCTCGGGAACCAATTCCTAGTTCGTAGCCGATATCATTTCCCGCTCAGGACATCAGCGGCAGAAGGGATGTTGGCCAAGTGAAGCCTCCGCGCTTCGATCGCTGCCTTACCTTGCCTGTCGTCCCCATCCACGAGGGACTTGTATCCATACAACGCCGCCAACATGCTGAGGGCGCGCTGATCGGGCGAGGTCAGCCCAATCAAACTCGGGCAGATGCGCAGGTCTCCCGCGGCGTACCAATACGCCACGTTGTGATCGCCGCAGCGACCACCTCCATCCGGTATGCACTTGAAAGAGAAGTCCGACTTCAGTTCCGTATCCAGCGTTTTGTAGGCCCTGGAAAACTCATGCCGGGCGGGAGTATGCAGAGCCGCCTGGTGATTCCACATCCGTGCCTTCGTGATGGCGTCGGAGATGATGGGGATCCACTCATTTGGGCATTCTCGTAGACTATCTGAGATGAAGCCGTGCGCTGGACTGAATCCCGTCGCGACCTCACGGGCAAACATCGCGTAAGACTCGGCATTGGTCAGCGCCTGGCCTGTCGTCAGATACGCGTAATAGGCGTCCCATTGATATCCGCGATCGACAATCTGTTGCTGCGCACTCAGGCCCAACTGGGTGTGCCCGAACTCGTGGATGATCGTGCTGGCACGATCCTCCACCTTTCGTTCGAAAAAGGGACGGCAAAGGTTGATTTCATTGGGATTCCCCTCCGGTACAACTGCCGCGTATTCTTCGCTTCCCCTCCTGGTCCCGCAGGCCGGATCGCTGGCCGGCGGACAATTCAC
This sequence comes from uncultured Verrucomicrobiae bacterium, assembly GCA_963789065.1. Classification (GTDB taxonomy): domain Bacteria; phylum Verrucomicrobiota; class Verrucomicrobiia; order Chthoniobacterales; family JAFAMB01; genus JAFAMB01. The sequence continues at coordinate 40,196 of CAWBKA010000025.1, forward strand.
CCGGAAATTCCGACGGCCGAAGATGTCGTTCTGGATTGTCTCCAGGCGGTCCCTCACGTATCTGACGACGGCAGCGTCCAGGGAATGGAAATGCTTACTGAGCGCTGCTGCCGCCGTTTGCGCCGGTATCGTCTTCGCGCCGCTGAGGAACCCCTCTATGGCGGGAATCGTACGCGAAAGCCACTCGTTGGCCAGGTAGGCCGCCGGCTCGATCTTTCTGTGCTGATCCAGGTCGCAAGTCGCGCCCGGGTCGGCTTTCACTTCAGGCTCGCGCTGGACCACGGCTTCCGCGGTTCTCCTTTGCACGGGAACTCCGGAAATTCGCCTGACACTCGACCCTTGGCTTTGCTGGATCACATGGGTGAGCTCGTGCGCCAGAAGAGTGCGGCCCTTGGTGGTGTGAGGTGCAAACTGAGCAGCCCCGAACACGACATCCTTTCCTACGGTGTAGGCCAGAGCATTCACCGCCTGCGCCGCCGCCGACGCTTGCGCGTCGCTGTGAATTCTTACCCGGCTGAAGTCATAACCGAAGCGCGGCTCAAAAAACGCCCGGGTGGTCGGATTCAGCGGCCGCCCAGGTGAGCGAACGACCTCGCGGACAAGCGCCGGCGCGGCTGTCCCACCTAAGCGCGGCCGCCCCGCCACCCTCCTTCCGAGAAAGCTTTTCGGGCGCCTCCTCATCCTTCTCTTTCTTCTCCGCATCGGAGCACGACTGGCATTGCGCTGGACAGTCTGCTTCTCTTCTTCGTCGGTGCAGGTTTGACACTTTCGCTGCACGACCTCGCCGCTCGCCGAGGAAGACATGGACGCCGGATCGGCCATATGCATTATCCGGGAGGCTAGCTGATCGGCTTCGCGCTCTAAAAGATCATTCGCCGCACCCACTTCCAGCTTGGTCTGGATCGGCCGCGGCGACGAAACCCGTGCGATCGCCTGCGGCAGAAGCGAGGATGGCTGCTCTCCGAGCACAGGCTGGCGCACCTCGCCAACATCGAACGGAGCGGGGGCAAGATGGGGCTGGCGTGTCTTCTGCTGAACTGTTGGCTGATGCCCAGATGAACCGTGGGCATTTCGGTCATTCGATGTCCGGGTTGCGATTTCCTGAGCTACGACAGCGCGCAAGGCCATACTGGCTCCATGGCTCCAAGTAAGGTTACTTCGGACGAGGCTAGTGCGTTCCCACTGGTTTTTCCAGAGATAGTTGAGGATAAATTGCCTGCAAAATCGATCGAAAAAGTCTTCCCTTGCGTAGGCCATGAAAGCATCGCGTCAGCCGCGCCAGTGGCTCAGCGCCGCTCTGCTGGCCGGCCTTAGGTCATGGCGGCAGCCGGCGCGCTCTTCGTCTATCTCGCCGACGAGGTCGGCGAGCAGAGATGGCTAACGAACCTTGACTCGATGGTCGCGCAGTTTTTTCATCGCCATGGCACCCCCTGGTCGGTGCAGGCGTTCGAGGGCGTCACGTTTTTTGGCAACGCGTCTACCCTGACCGTGCTCGGCGTGGCCGTTGCGCTTGTGCTGGGTGCGTTCCGCCGCTGGTCGCTGCTATTGGGTTGGGCAGCGGCACTCGTCGGCACCGGGTTCCTGAACACGACCTTAAAAGGGATTGTTCGACGCCTCCGACCCAACCTGTCGGAGCCGTGGGTCACCGAGCCCGGCTGGAGTTTTCCGAGCGGTCATGCGATGGGTTCCTTTGTTGCTTACGGGTTTTTGGCTTACCTGCTCACTCGCATTACCCCAGCCGATTTCCCGCGCCGGACAGGGATCGCGCTCCTTGCCGGCCTCGTTTTGCTGATCGGTTTCAGCCGAATCTACCTGGGCGTTCATTTCCTGAGCGATGTAATCGGCGGGTACGCGGCAGCCGCCGTCTGGCTCAGCTTTTGCATCCTGATGACCCGCCGAACGCAAGGCAGTGGTAAACCTTGAACCTTCGGCTCGGTTGCGCACCGGACCGCAAAACCCGGCAACAGCGTCTTAGCCCGAGGGAGAGTGTTTTGCGATGCATCTAGGGACGTACGCGTTTAATGAATTCCGCGGTGACTCGATCCACCCTTCCTCTTTCCCTTGGCGTCGATCAATGTTCTCCGTGAGCCAGAAAAGAAATGCTTTTGGAACATCGTCACGGCAAATTCGGTGCGCGCATCATAATTTCCATCGAGCGGCGCAAAATAGCCGATCTCCCGAAGGTCCGTCTGTAGTTCACGGATCGGATTGCCGGTCACCGTTTCCGAGGGCGCGGCGCCTGCGACGGGCGGAGTCGCTGGCCATGGCTTGCCTCCACCCCAGACGCGCAGGCTGTCGCGGTCGCCTATCAGCAAGTGACTGCCTGGGCGCAGGAGAAAAAAACCGCCATAGGCTTTGTCGAGAGACATCGCGCCTCCGTTCGGCACCATGCCCAATCCGAATTTCTCCAAAGCCGCCCAATCAAATTCCAGACCGGGGCAGTCTCGGTCAATCAAGAGAACGTCGGTATGACCAACGATGCGGTGGCGCTTAATGGATGGATAAGCATTTAACAATTGTTCGAGAAGGCCCATCAACGCGCTGATTTGCACATCTGGCCAAGGGGTTTTGGCTTTATGAGACAACTCGATGCCAATCGCGAAATTATTGACGTCCGCTTCTCCCCACCACGTTTGCCCGGGCCCGCCGGCATGCCATGCCCGGCTGGTATCTTGAACGACTTTGACGACCTGCGGGTTGGCTTCCGCGCTGATAACATAATTAGAACTCACGTTGTCGTTTGGGTTGGCTTGTTGCTGTTCGAACCAGTTTAGCGTCCCCCCGATGTTCGTGCTTCCAGCTGTTTGATGGACGACAATAAGTGTGATCTTCTCGTGCGTTCTGAAATTCGGGTTCTGATGGGGCGACCGGTGATACATCGGCTGCAACAAAACGCGGACCGGATTCGTTCCCGCCAAGACGGTCCCTCGGCTCTGCTGGCCTGGCAGCGGGAACGCGGTCTGTACCTTTCCCTTGAGAACGGTGATGCCCAATTCCAACGACCGAAACATTCTTGTCACCGACACGGCCAGATCTTCGGCTATGTCAGGACCTACCTGGAGATCGCTGGTGTAGCGAGGCGTGATACGAATCACATGACTCCCGTCGCTCAGGCCTTCAGTAATAACAGTGACTAAACCGTTGCCGGCGGTGCGGGGCGTTTTCGCGTCTTCGTTGTCATGATCGAAGGTAATGGCAGCCCCTACAACAGGATCCCCCGAAACGTACCGATTCATTACCTGGATCTGGGTTGGCATGATTAAAATTCCTTGCGAAAAGCAGGCGGGCTGGATGCTAAATATCTAGAGTCGAATTCGAAGAGTTTCAAGATTTTACAGAGCCTCAGGTGTCAAGTCAGCATGTCACGTGTTCACGACATCAAATTCACCCTGCTTGGAAGATCGAAAACGAGGACGAGGACGATTTTTAGGCGCGATTTTCGATAAACGAGCGATCCGCTCGAGCGACGACGTTCATGCGCGTAAGCAAAGCGTCCCCGCTTTGCCTCTTGAGGAACCGAGCGAAGCGAGAGGCTTCGGCGACCGCCGGAGCGACCGGGTGACGAGTGCGGCCTGGAAGATTGGAAAAACCGCGAATGGACACAAATGAACGCGAAGGGGATCCCATTCAGAGTCATAACAAGGCTTTCCTAAATCGGGAGCAGTGCCTCGGCGTTGCACCGGTCATCTTCCGGTGAAATGGAGCATAAAGCGGGGGGACAGATCAAAAGTACCCGGTTAGTTAGCCATCCACATCACTGGCCGGGCCTGGGTTTTTGATGAACTCGAGGTGTCGGCAAATACCGCGAAATCCGGGTACCGGGGAGGAGCCGGGAGGAATAAAACTGCCAGTATTCGAATCTGAAAGCGGTTGGTTCGGGTAACCGATTTTTGCCGGTAACACGATTTGGCGCCAAACACTCCTGCGGCGCCTGAAAAAGCGACGCTTGGGCGATGTTAAACGATCAAATAATTGGGTAGGGGCTTATTATATACTACACAATTATTATATGTTGTGTACGTTGATTCGCGTTATGCGTTTTCCGCGAGTCAAAGCTGAGGGTCAGAGTTTTTATCACTGCATTTCAAGAGTCGTGGAGGGCCGCTTCATCTTCGGGTCTTCTGAGGGTCGGTGTCTGGAGGCCGAGAAATTTATCGATCTGATGCGCCGCCTGGAGGCTTTCAGCGGTGTCCGGGTCCGGACCTACGTGGTGATGGCCAATCACTTCCATCTGCTCTGTGAAGTGCCTGAACCCAGGCCTTTGACCCAGAGCGAAGTCCTTGAGCGCATCGAAGCCTGCTACGGCCCGCAACGAGCGCAAGCGCTCAAGGAGAAATTGGCGCGCTGCGCTGAGGGACCCGATGCCATCGAAGAGAGCAACCGCCTGCTGGACCCTTTTCGCAGACGCATGCATGACGTCTCGATCTTTCTCAAAGAGCTCAAAGGCCGCTTTGCCCAGGGGTTCAACCGTCGGCACGGCCGTTACGGAACTCTATGGGCCGAGCGCTTTAAGAGTGTTCTGCTGGAAGGAGGCCAGGCCGTGGCGACATTGGCCGCCTACATCGATCTCAACCCGGTGCGAGCGGGCCTGTGCGAAGACCCCAAGGATTATCGGTACTGCGGTTATGCGGAAGCGCTGGCCAAGGGCTCCCCTCTGGCCCAGGAGGGAATCAGGATCATTCTGGATCTGCCGCCGACCACTTGCTGGAAGGAACTCAGCGCAGAGTATCGCCAGCATCTGTTTTTGCGGGGTGCGGTTGCCACCGAGAACACCCCGGCAGCCTTTGGATCGGAGAAGGCCCAAGAGGTCGTCGAGCAGGAACAGGGAGAACTCTCGCTCCAAGAGAGGTTGCGCTGCAAAATTCGCTCCTTTAGTGATGGAGTCATCCTGGGCAGTCGCTCCTTTGTGGAATCTCATTGCCAGCGGCTCAAGCAAAAGATTGGTTACCAGCGTAAATCTGGCCCCACCGCGTTGAAGATCTTCGGCCCAGCCGCGCTCTGGGTCTTTCGCAATCTGCGCGTCCGGAAATTCGGCTAGGTTTGGCCGGATTTCCGAGTTTAAAACTACTCAGTAGCGCAGAACCAGACTTCGTGCTTCGCAGAGTCATAGCAAAGCTTTCCTAAACCGGGAGCGGTGCCTTCGGTGTTGCACCGCTCATCTCCCGGTGAGTCAAATGCCAGATGTCGAGATGTCGAACAGGAACGCCCGCGAGGCAGCATGGGTCCGTTGGAAGGACGGAAGGACTAGTGGATGAAACTTTGAGCCTGTCCCTCGATGCTGTTTCTAAATTCCCTTTATGCCGTTGTGCTTGTTATGCTCCGCATGGTATCTGCATAGCGAAGTCTTCGACCTCAAACCGACCAGGTGGTCTTTGCACTCCGCAAAGCTGCCTCAAAAACTCGGCTCATTGTTCAACTTTTTGACACCATGAACGGTTAGCGCCGGGGCATTGAAGGAAAAACCGCGAATGGGCGCGAAGGGGATCGGCATCAAAAGCGGTTTTTACTCGTATCAATTAATGTCCATTCGCAGTTAAAAGTTGCTCCAATCTCCAATCGGTCCGTGCTGGCGCTAAACACGTACTCCGCATAACGGGTTGAGGGCCACCTTGTCGTCGCCTTTCTCGTTCGCCCAGCCATCCGGTCCGTCCCCGCTCAACTATCTCCCCCGCTCAACTATCCACTATCCGACCCGTCGTCCTGTTGGCCGTGCCCCAAGTCTCGCAAGCGCCCGCACAGGGCCAACTCATTATCCGACCTGTCCCCGCTTTCATATTGTCGAGATTGAGCAACAGCGTAGAACCGCCAAAAGTTCGCAGACCGTTTTCCAAGCAGCGCAGGAACGTCTCGGTATCCTGCCTGGTGACCGCCTCGCTATAGGCCTTGCGCGAATAACTCAATACCATCCGCAAGACCCAACCACGGCGCTTCTTTCCTTGGCCGTCATCGATCGGCGCTCCCAAGCCGAAATCCAGCTGGAGTCCTTCTCCCGGTTGGCATTCCAAACGCCAGATCCGCTCGGGCTGGACGACTCGCAGCTTGCGCACAAAGCGCTTTACCGATTGTAGCAATCGGTGAAGCCGTTTTCCTCCACCAAATCCTGGTAAATACGTGGCCAACACATTATCCGACCTGTCCCCGATTACCCCGCCTGTCCCCGATTACCCCGTTCCAAGTCTCGCAAGCGCCCGCACAGGGCCAACTCATTATCCGACCTGTCCCCGATTAACGGATAGTGGATAGTTGAGCGGGGGGAGAGGCGGATAGCACGGCCAGCAGGGGACAGATCGGATAGTCGGGACACGGCCAACAGGCGCGGCCAACGGGGACAGATCGGAGGCGGGTCGTCCTGTTGGCCGTGCCCCAGTCTCGCAAGCGCCCGCACAGGGCCAACTCATTATCCGACCTGTCCCCGATTACCCCGCCGACTATCCGATCTGTCCCCTGTTGGCCGTGCACAAGCCGAAATCCAGCTGGAGTTCTTCTCCCGGTTGGCATTCCAAACGCCAGATCCGCTCGGGCTGGAACGGCTCGCTGCTTGCGCACAAAGCGCTTTACCGATTGGTAGCAATCGGTGAAGCCGTTTTCCTCGACCAAATCCTGGTAAATACGTTGCGCGCTGAGCCCGACCTCCGTCTTGGCCATGATCACTTCGGCTAGCGGTTCGCACTGACTCTTTCGCCCAACGCCATTGCCGGCGGTCGAAATGGCTGGTTTTACTTCACTAACTTCTTCAAACCCGGCGGTCGAAATGGCTGGTTTTGCTTCACTAACTTCTTCAACCCGGCGGTCGAAATGGCTGGTTTTGCTTCACCAGCTTCTTCAAGCCCGGCGGTCGAAATGGCTGGTTTTGCTAACCGCAAATACCGGCCAACGGTCTCTCGATCGATCCCAAGCTCGCGTGCGATCCGTCGTCGAGACCAGCCTCGGTCGTGTAAACTGTAAATCGTTGTTTGCAAGCTCACTTTTAAGGAGTTCGACATGCTCCATTGGTCCCGCATCCGGGTTGTTCCGAGGAACTGTTTTTTGTTCCAAAAAGTGGCTGGTTTTAAAGCCCGTAATTTCGACCTTTAGTGGCTGGTTTTGACTGACCGCTGACAAAGTAAGGGCGACGAATGAAATCGCCGCCCTTGCTCGAATTAATTAGTGCTTGAAGCTGGCAAGATCATCGGCTTCGAGAAAGTCGACAAGGGTAGAACTCTCCGGCTTCAGGTTCAGCTTGGCGCATTCGCCCGCAAACCAGTCCTTTTGCTCCGGATTATCGTAAGGGCGGTAACCCTCAACTCCCGTGGACCACGCCTGTATTTCTTCGGACGTCTTGGGGGTACCGTGGCTATTGAACCAAGTCACGACCTCCTCATCGGTTGCGCCCGAGCCCAAAAGCTTTTTGACCTCGTCCGCCTTTACGCCCTTGAACTCGAAGAGCATCTGGTCGAGGGGACAGGCGTAATGGTATTCGCCGGCGTTGCCTTCGATAGAGGCGCGACCTTTGTCGATCATGCGCGCCATCAGGGCATAGCCGGCGAGGCGCTTGCGAGGACTACGGGGTGATTCTTGGGTGAGGTTTTTCGAGGTAGTCATAATTTAATTTGCGGTTTGTCGTCACAAGATGGTAAAACGACATATGTAGGTAATACATCATCAGACGGAGAGTCTGTCAAAGTGTTACCTTCCCACCATGACCGACGAGCGTTGCAAGATCGATCCACGCATCCGCCGCACCAGGCAAATGCTCTTCCAAGCTTTTCAAGAACTCCTGACCGAAAAGACCTTCGACCAGATCTCAGTGCGGGATCTTGCTGAGCGATCCACTCTCAATCGGGCCACCTTCTACGATCACTTTACCGATAAGTTCGCCCTCCTGGAGGCGATGATCGGCGAAAAATTCACTAGCTTCATCGACGCCCGCATGGCGAATACCGTGGGCACCTGCGAGGCAGGTTTAAGGCAGTTGATTCTGGCCGCGTGCGATTTCCTGGCCGAGGTGTCGTCAGGATGCCAGAAGCATCAGCGGCAATTTGAGCCCATCGTGGAATCCCGCGTGAAAGCCATCATGCGCGAAACACTCTTGGAGGGCTTGCGGAATCATAAGGCCAAATCACCCGAGCTGAAAGCCACCATGGTTAGTTGGGCAATCACGGGCGCCGCGCTGCAATGGAGCCGGGAGAGAGAAACCTCGGCGGACGAATTGCGGACGCCGTTCTTCCGACCGTCCATACCGCCCTGCAGGCGGGCGAATCGACTAGGCGGGGTAACTTTTTACCAGCAAATCGGCTGGATCGACATCCCAGGTGAGGGTCGTGTCGGAGATTTTCCTGAACATGACACTTGAAGCTAGACAGCCGCCTTGGCCAAAGTCAACGACTGGATGCCAACGATTTGCGACTACGAATGCTGGTTCTCCCATCTGAGCGTCTATAATTTCAAAGCCGGTTCTATTATTTCAGCAGTCCGGTCCATGCATCGGATGAAAACCGCCAGAAGTCCCACGGTCGGTCATGAAGTGGCCAAGTCTGGGGCGTATGGAAATAACCTACGCCACCAAGCTCCATAACCTTATTCAGTTCGATAACAAGCTTCCAAGGCATCAAAATGTGTTCCAGGACAGCAAGTGCCCAAACGGCACGAAAGCGGCCGTGAGGCAGGAGCTTCGACAAATGATGCGCATCGCCGACAACGTCGACATTCTCGCCCGGCAAGACATCAAACCCCGTATAGAGCCACGATTCCGGACCGCGCCCGAGAGCCAATCTCCAAAAAATGCCCAGGCTTCACGGTTCGTAGCAGTTCTAAGAACTTCCCGTAGGAACCGTAAACCGGATCGCCCCGCAGTGCCGCTTGCCCAATCGAAGGTATAATGATCTCTGATCGGTCGGATAGCATTACGGAGAGACTCGCTTCTCGCCTTGGACGTTGACCATCAACTAGCCGACGTACCTCAGAAAATCTGGCGGTTCGTGCCTGGGCCCCATGCACAGCGGCAAGATCGGGGCTTTCGAGATTGAAGTTTCGCAGTGAGAATGCCTTCTTATCGTCCGCAATAAAATTTATCGCGCAAACACGCTTGTGTGGATCGAAAACCCATCCATTCAAATACAATACGTCATCAAAGATTGAGAATCGGTCGATGGCGTGGCTAATTGCGGCGGCTGGCTCATTGCCTCGTCGATGGGGTGGTTCTCCATTAAGTGGGCAACAAGCCTTTCGTATTCCTCAACGAAATGAAACTGAGCCATCCATTTTTCTCCAATTTTTGTGTCACATGTCCGTACGCGGGAGCATCGTTAAATTGCCAATAAACACCGTCATTGGACTCGCGCAGACCCTCCAGGGACGCTCGGCCACTCGGTGTCGCGAGATGTTGCGTCTCCCGCTACATCCTTAACTGAATCGCTCTGAGAAAGATAAGCCGCCAACGGGACAGAGCCAGCTGGACGACCCCACAATCCGTATTCGACCAATCGACAACACAACCCAAAATCCTCTGAACCTCGACCAGAATCTGAATAGCCACTAACGGCTGCCCAAGCCTCTTTTGAAATTGTCGCCACAACCTGAGGATGTTGTCCGGCCATGAAAAGACCTGCATCAAAAGGATAGTCGCCTTTCAATACCGAGGCCCCTGATGGAGCCACCTGCAAGTAGGTAAAGGCGGCGCTGCTGTCACGGATAGCGGACAGAAAAGCACTAGCACATCCTGATAATAATCTGATGTTCGCGTCTAACGGCAGCACCCATGGCGTATCGGCTGCGTCGATGCCGGCATTCCGTGTTAAGCCGCAACCGCATACCTGTCTTGTTACTTAAAACGATGATTCGATTGAAAAAATTCGCATACCGTTTCGCCCACTCAACCGATAATGATAACGACTTATCGGTTGACGCGTCATCAACAATACAAGGTCGAGTACCTGCCAATGTTTGGGCTCGAACCGATTCCAGGGCTTCTTCTAGATGGGGCGCGCAGTTACGGAAGGGCGCGACAACGGTAAGCTCCGCGTCGCCCAATTTGTCTGCCTCAAACACCATCTCCGCATCTGGTATCCGGATGGCTATGGGATGTGGTTGCCGGCGCAGCATCTCCAGCGCAAAAGCCCGAGCCGAGGCTTGGCCCTCTCCACGCAACTGCGGAATGGCGGAAAGGATAGAATCGGCTCCGCCTGAGCGGGCCGTAACGCCACAACATGTCGTGTTGTGCGGCGCGGGCAACCTGGTGGCGCAGCATTTGGTCGTCTACCAATCGGAGCAGCATGGTATACCATTCCTCCGGATGATCTGCTAAAAATCCCGTCACCCCATGCTGGATTGCCCGCCGATAAGGGCCGGTAGGGGAGGCAATCGTTGGAATGTCCACCAAAGCGGCCTCGAAAAACTTTAGTTCGCTTTTTGCTTCGCAAAACGGATTGCCAACTTCCAGGGGAGCGATATTGATATCAAAACTGGGCGATATTTTCTGGCAGCTGTGGCAATGGGACCATGTCATGCCACTCGATCTGACTTTCGATTCCTCGAAAGGCGGGGAATTCCTCGACGATGACCGAAGGCACAGTGACGATTTTCTCCAAACCGAAATTGGAAAAGCACTAAGCGGCACTGTGGCCTTTCGCGCAGTACTCGCGCCACGGCGTCCGCCGCGGCTCTCAAAGTCGCGCTGATGGGTTCGCGACCCGCCAGCATAACCAATTCGGACCAATCATCTGATTTCTCGGATCGACGACGGCGGACTGCGTGGCGCGAGATCTGGTAAGTCGAGCGTTCGAAACCATTGGATAGAACCAACGCCGGACGAAAAAAGCGACGAATGTTGTGGCCAATTCTTCAGTTGGGACCGTGCAATAATCCGCAGCAATCATGCTCGCATGCAAGCGTGCACAATGTTCTTTCCATCTGCTCGGTGGTATAACCGCTCATGCGAATTCCATCGATTACGTCTTCACGAATCTGGTCGGGGTCCACCAGTAGGTCATCGATGTCAAAAACCAGCTCTGGCTCCAGCGCGACGGGCGGTTTCTACAGGCCCGAGCAATTCGGTCGTCCCAAGGCACACGCCACATCACAATGAGGTCGGCGTCCGCCATCTCGTGAGAATGTGCCAGTAATTCGTCCCGGCGTATCCAGGATGCTTGCATCCCCGCCGCAATAGCGGCCTCGACATGGCGTAGCGACACGATACAGGTTCCCAGGCGTATCCGGCTCGCCGGAAATATACAATAGACGAGTTTTGATCCCCGGCCGATGAGGTCTCGGGCATGAAACTCCGGTACCGTAGCACTCCGGCTTTTGGCATTGGCCAATTCTGCACGTGCCTGGCTTGCGCGTTGAGCGGCTCGGGCTCTCAGCTGCTGCTCGGCAGCAAGCCGGCGCATGAGTACTGTCGCCTCCTTTTCCACCGATTGGATACGCCTCTCGTAGTTGTCTTCAAGAGACTGGATCTGTTTTTGGTACTCTGCAGACCTGTGTCTCCAAACGAGCCGCTTCGGCCCGCAATGGACTGGATGTGTGCATCTCTGTTTGCGGCCTCTTCTTCTCTCTCAAGCTCATGTCGCGCTCTCAGCGACCAGCGTTCACCGAGCAATGAAAATCGCTGACGGATGGCGTGCACTCTTATGGGGTCACGCACCGAACAAAGCTCCAGCAGCTTTGCAGAGACCAAACGCCCCACCGCGAGCAGACCCAGACCGTGCCCGTGCAAGAATTCGAAGGAGGGAAATTGTGTACGCAGCTCTTCCCAAAAGCGCCAGACCCCGAAATCACGCTCTCTTACATTCGTGTCGTGAAACAAAACAATCGCGCTTTCGGATAACTTCGGTTGCCAGCTCTCGAAGTCCTGTCGCACGGCCTCGTAAGTATGCAGACCGTCAATGTGCAGCAGGTCCACCGAGGAATCGGCGAAATAGGGAAGCGCTTCGTTGAAGGTGCAGCGAAGAAGCTCGGAAAAGGCTCCATAGCGATCGTCATGGAACCGGCGCAAATCCAGATAGACTTCCTCGCCGTAATGTCCCGTTTGATCGTCGCCTTGCCAGGTATCCACAGCATAACAACGCGTATCCAATCCGTTACGCAGTACCGCCTCGCAAAAAGCGGAATACGAGACCCCATTGTGAGTGCCCAGTTCGACCAGGAGTTCGCGGCTTGGCGGCGCCGACAATCCAATGAGCAAAAGGGACATGGCCGTACCAGGCACTGACTACACCCGTCCGCCCATCAGGCCAAAAGAGTGGGTCGAGGTCGGGTGCCCAGAGGTAGCTGCAGAGTGTCCTTATCTGCTCGAGTCGGTGGCAGGTGTACTCATTTAGCTTCATTTTGGCGCGGCCGTCCATCACCGCAGCCTTACTTGGGAGAAATAGTTGTCTCAAGTTGGAAGTTGCGCGAAGACCGGGGGTGCCATGGCTTTTTGCGCCGAGGCGGAGTTGGCATTTCGAAATAATCGGGATGAAAGAGTAGATTTGGATTGTGGAATGGATCCGCAAAATCCAGCAACGATCCCCAGGTACTTTTTCAAGTACTCCCATTCGCGGAGTAATCGCTCGCGCGTGACCGGATCAACATCCTCCTTTCCACGCGAAGCGGATTCAAGGTGAAACAATTCCGCAAAGGGCGTCCAGACCACCCGGTAACCGTAATCTCCAAGGCGTAAACAAAGATCGACGTCATTGAAGGCCACCGGCAAATTGACTTCGTCAAACCCGCCGACTTCAAAGAAAACAGCAGGACGAATAGCGAGCACAAGTGGCAGTCACTGCCGAAAGCGTTCGCGTGAGGGCGAGTTGACCGCGATAGCCGGGATCGTTTCGCTCTGCGAGCCGGTGCACGTGAGACGCATATCCATCCGGCCCAAGCACCACACCGCCATGTTGCACTTGCTGATTGGCATAGAGCAGCTTCGCTCCCACAATACCCACGTCTGGCCGAGCACATGTGATACCAATTCTCGAAGCCAGCCGGAGTCGATCACACGAATATCGTTGTTCAGCAGCAGAAGAACGTCGCCCTTAGCTTCTCGTGCGGCAGCATTGTTCAGTGCCGAATAGTTGAACAGGCCCGGGATAGCAAAGAATGCGGACGCGGCTTTCCTCACTGGAGAGACGGTCGAAAAGTCTCAGCGTGGCGGGTTCGACACTCCCATTATCAACGATCAGTACCTCAAAATTGCCATAGTCAGTTCGGTGTAGAACTCCATCGATGCATTCACCGAGAAGGTCCGACCCGGTCCCGGGTGGGAATGATAACGGAGACGCATGGCTCACAAGGAGGAAGTGGCCAGACAACGCGCACGGCGCCTGGAATCTGCGGTGCCGATTCGACAAGCGCATCCCGATTTCCCTGAAAGTCCAGATGATCGCGGACAGCCCGCCAGTGCGCTTCCGCCACATGAAGCCCAGGTCCTTCGTTTTTCGAAGAATCAGTTGCCTTCGCATCGCGACAGTGGTTGAGGATCCCGGGCACATGCACAATACGATCCGGAGTGGTCGCGCGCAGTCACACGCAACGCCAGATCGTAGAGATTCGGCCCCTTCAAAACCCGAACCGTAGCCAGCCGGCTGCTTCGACGAGGTCCCGGCGATAAACAGCGAGAGCGCTAAGATAGTCCTGCCCGAGAAGCAGGTCTGGATCCCAGCCGGGCTTGAACCACGGATCAGCCCGCTTCCCGTCAGAATCCAAGCGGTCACTATCGGTGTAAACGACATCTGCCTGTCGGTTGCCGCCCAGCGCGATGACCACCTCGTAGAGTGCATGTTCCGCCAGAATGTCGCCAGGTTGGAGAAATGTCACAAATTCACCAGTGGTCGCGTGCAAGGCAGCGTTTGTCGATTCGGAGCTGCGAACCGAGCCCGATCGGACAAGTTTAATCCTTGGATCCAGGGTTCTTGCAGAAAGGAGAAATGGCTTGACCAGCGGTTCAGTAAGGTAATCGACGGCGATGCAGAGCTCCCAATATGGATAGAGTTGTGAGGTTACAGATTCGAACGATTTGTACAGACTAACCACGGAGGTGGTGTCGACCGCAATTGTCACCGAAATCAAGGGGCGGAAGGCCAATGTGGATATATGGGCACGGATCATTCCTCGATCCGTATCGCTGATGGTATCGTACTTGGCGACCCAAAGGCTGTACGCTGTTTCTTCCTTCTGCGAAAATGAATGGACACTTTTTAGAGCTTCTTCCGAGTCAGCTAGCGCGGCGAGCACCTCTGCACGGGTTGCACCCGTTTCTCCTTTTGCCTGCCACAGTGCCAAAGCTTCCGTTTCTGGGGGACGACCGAGCCCATCGCGGTAGAGAGCATTCAGGTAATTGATATTTATCTGTTCTCCCACTCCATGGCGCGCGCGAAATTCAGGCGATCGTACAATATTTTCAGCCAAAGCCTTTAGGGACAAACCCGAGCCCAATTCGCGCACCCAATGTTGGAGGCCCCCCGGCTCGGCTGGGCGACCCAAGGCCGCCTTATAAAGGCTGTTCACCCGCAGAGCGTGATCTTTGGCAGACAGACTTATCGGAGTGGTGGCACCGGTATCGGCCACTGTAGCGAGGCGATAGAGGCGTGCCGATAAACTCGGAAAGGGCCGCAATACTCCGTGGCCGAGCGTCCTCAGAAATCGCTGGCCCACTACGCCGCGGAGGGATTTGGTCATGACCCGTTTCACCATGCTGCGCAAGCCGCCCCCGGTAAGCCGGTCGCCAGTGGCCCGCCAATACCCGAATCCTTCCCGGACGGCCCCCTGGGCGGAAAACTGCTTCAGATTCGTAATAAGTTGCCGTGCGCGTTCTTGCAGGGAATTCATTTGTCAGACGGGTATGGACGTATTGACCCGGCTTCTCGCTTCGAACCGAAGAAGAAGTGCCTGGCTACTGATTTAAGCGTTATCGGCATGAGGGCGCCGGGCGAACACACAAAAAGCCGGTCCATTCGGATGGTCACGGGACTCTAAGCCGGTCTCGCAGGTGAAGCCTTCGTCCTCGAGGACCCCGAGGATGTCCTCACGCAACATCCAGACACTGCCCGCGCCAGATCCGCCACAGAAGCCTTTCCATTCCAGCGCCTTGAGATAGCGATAGTCGTAGAAATGGACGGTTCGCCCATGGGACGTTTTCGTGGTACGCGGCTTAAAGTCGAATTTAGATCTCAGATCCTCGCGAAGCTCGAGAATGTTTGGATCGAAGTAGTGCGTCCACAGCCCGAGAGCGTCACTGGCGGCTGCCAGGCGCTCCAATAACCCAATGGGGTCGAGCATGTGATACAGCACGCCTGAGCCAGTATGAAGTCGAAGTGCGCACGATTCGTATTGAAGTATTTGGTGAAATCGCCGAGCAGGAAGGTGGCGCCGGAAATGGGAACTGCCTGTTTCACCACCAGGCAGCGCAGCCACGCGCGCAGATTCGACTCGATGGCTATCACCTCCGCGCCGCGCTGTGTCATCATGTACGTATGCCCTCCCTCCAGGGGGCCAAGCTCCAAGACCTTAACCCCCGCGAAGCCGCCAAGCTTTTCCTCGAACCAGAGGATACGCCCGTCTTCGAAAAGACCTATTTTTCCGGTGGGAAGACCCGGTACGGCAGAACTCCATTCGCCCTCGAATACCCATGCGGCATTCTCTGGCGCTGGGAACCAATCAACAAAACATTGGGCAGCGGCCTGGGAATGGGCGGGAGCGGGCGGAGATAGAGCAGCAACGGGAAGAGCGGTCTGGGGAATTGCCCCGGGGGATTCTTTGGTCAGGAGCCAATCGATCTGGTCCTTAGTCTCGACCAGCGTGCGTTTGAGCAAGGCAAGGCGTTGCTCCGCGATATCGGCATCGGAGAGCGATGCTGCCCTGGCCGCTCCGCCGCGGCGAAGCCAAGCGAAGAACTCGCATCCATTGGCCGGCGTTACGCGATCCACGCACCAGTTCGTTTCACCCAACCTTGCGAGCTCGAGCAGAAGCAGTTCGAAGCTGGCTGGAGTGAAGCGCCATGCGTGAAGATCTACATAGTCTTCTCGTTTTTCAATCAAATCGAATAGCTTTCGGGCCTCTTCAACAGTGTGAAAGAAGCGCAATTCCTGGGTAGGTTGCTGCCCCCACGCCCCAACACCTCCATTGTTAACGGCGTAGGCAACATGGTCAAAAGCAACGCGTCGGGTATGGCGCGATCGCTGTTCCGCATGCGCCGCCAGTAACTGGCCCGTGGTAGTTAGTGGCTGGAAGTAATCGAAGCAGTATCGCTTATCGGGAATCGCGAGGGCCACCACGCCGTCAGCCTTCAGGAGTACGGCCGCAGAGTTGAGGAAGGCGATAAGGTTGGGTGTGTGTTCAATCACGTGGCTAGCAACCAAAGCGTCGAAAGTGCCGTGAAGCGCCTTTGGCACAGCATCAGCTAGCGGTCCGCCGGTCCAGATGAAGTCCACCTCCTCAATGCGGTTGACGTCAACCCCGGGTTGGCCGCGGTAATGCGCGATCAATTTCTCGCGGGTGGTGTGGTCCAGCGTTTTTGTATTCCATCCCCCGGCTTTTGGAGCGATCGGATTGTAACTAGGTCCGATTTCGATGATGTGCGCCTCGCGAGAGACTGGAGCGAGCAAGATTTGATCTCGGGTCCCCTGATTGTCGACGTTAATGCTACGGGAGATTTCGGATCCTTGCTGAGGCAGCCTTTTCGGTTCCGTGGTCTTCGTGCCGGTTGCACAATTTTCTGCCGTGGGAAAGTTCACATCACCAGGGGGCGATTTCGTGGCCATTAGTTTCATCAATGCCCGCCAGTGATTTCTATCGAGGCGGCCGAGCTTTTCGCGTAGAAATCTCAACCGCCGTTTCGCCAAGGCCCGAAAGCCACCTCCGGTGAACACGTCGATCCTCTTCCGCAATTGCTCGACCCCGGACCAAGCTTGACTCAGCTGATAATTCACGTGCACCCGCTCCTGCTTAAACTGGAATGTTCCCTGATCTCCTTGCGGGCTATCGACCAAGTGCATCGAAAGAAGGCGCTTCCGTCGAATGCTCACTCGTCGGGATCTCTTAAATCCTTGTTCCAAGCACGCGATATTACCAAGCCGGTTCAACCGCATCAAGTGCAATATTTTAAGCTGTGTTGTATTTAATCGAAGTTGATTGAGCCAAGCGGCTCGCATGGCGCATTGCATAGTAGAGGCGCTTGTCATTGACAGTGGTTTGGATCATGCCGAATGAAACTGCTTGAACTCCATGAGGTCGCAGTTTGGGATACCGTCGTGAATATTCGAAATCGCTTTGTCCGCCTATCGGCTTGGCTGGCGTTTGCGGGGGTCATTCTTACAAGCGTCCGGGCTTTGGCCGCCGGCGAAGATGCTCAAAATACCCCTACTCCAACGCTGACAATCGCTGCTGCGGCCGACCTGAGGTTCGCCCTGGATGATTTGGTGAAGGAATTTGAGGAGAAGAATCCGGCCACCAGAATCAACGTCACCTATGGTTCTTCCGGCAACTTCTTCGCCCAGCTTCAGAACGGTGCACCATTCGATCTCTTCTTTTCAGCCGACATCGCTTACCCGCGGAAGCTTGCTGAGAAAGGCCTGGGTGCCGATGAGGTTTTCCTTTACGCCATCGGCTGCATCGTCGTCTGGGTGCCAAAGGATTCACCGGTGGCGGTCGACAAGCTTGGGATTAAGGCGCTGTTGGAGCCGTCAATCCGCAAGATCGCGGTGGCCAATCCGGAGCACGCGCCTTATGGTCGCGCGGCAGTGGCGGCATTGAAAGCACTCAATGTTTACAACCAGGTCGCATCACGACTGGTTTATGGGGAAAACATTGCGCAGACTGCGCAATTTGTGCAAAGCGGGGGGGCCGATGTTGGCCTTCTCGCACTTTCACTGGCGGTCGCTCCGCAGATGCGGGATGCGGGGCGATTCTGGCAGGTGCCACTTGAGACCTATCCTCGAATGGAACAAGGAGGGATAATTCTCAAAACGACAAAGAATCTCGAGACGGCGCG
Source organism: uncultured Verrucomicrobiae bacterium (assembly GCA_963789065.1). GTDB lineage: Bacteria > Verrucomicrobiota > Verrucomicrobiia > Chthoniobacterales > JAFAMB01 > JAFAMB01. The sequence goes on from CAWBKA010000025.1 coordinate 58,140, forward strand.
AGCTTTTCGGGACTTTGTCCTGGGCGACCATGGACGGGAAGTTCTAAAGAGCTACGGCTTTGACCTACCGGAAAAATAATAGATGGACTGGCGCGCTATTGAGCTCAGTTTGCGACTTTCGGCTCTGACCACGTTCATACTGTTGATGCTTGGCTTGCCACTCGCTTCCTGGTTAGCTTTGTCCCGCTGGCGGTGGAAATTTTTCGTGGAAGCCGTTGTCGCCTTGCCCATTGTGCTTCCCCCGACGGTCTTAGGATTCTACGTGCTAATCGCAATCGGGCCGCACAGTCCGATCGGGCAAGCATATCTGGCAATCACTGGACGAGGACTGCCCTTTTCGTTCCAGGGTCTTCTAGTGGCTTCGGTGCTTTACAGTCTGCCATTTGCCGTGCAGCCCTTTACAGCCGCGATTTCGACTGTCGATCGGCGATTGATCGAGGCTTCGTGGTGCCTTGGCAGAGGCTGGCTGGCAACGTTCTTCCGCATAACATTACCGCTGGCCTGGCCAGGGGTGCTGACCGGAGTGGTGCTGAGTTTTGCCCACACTCTAGGCGAATTCGGCGTCGTCTTGATGATCGGAGGCAATCTTGCGGGGATTACCCGAACAATTTCTATTTCTATCTACGATCAGGTACAGGCACTCAACTATGGGGCTGCGAATCAGACTGCCCTGGCGCTGCTGCTGTTCTCTTTCCTGGTTCTCGCGATCACTTACGGACTGCAACGGAGGGGTATTGCGGTATGGCCAATGCATTGACCCTGCGGCTTCGGAAGACATTTCCAAAAGGTCCGCGGATCGATGCTGATTTAAAGGTCGAACTCCATCCTCCGATCGTTACCGTGCTATTTGGTCCATCGGGCTCTGGTAAAACGACGATCCTTCGCGCGCTCGCGGGACTCGAGCGATCGGCGAACTGTGACATTCAGTTTGGCCGGGAGACCTGGGCAGATGACAAAAATGGCCTGTTTCTTCCACCCCAGCGGCGTCACATCGGCTATCTCTTCCAGGATTACGCGCTTTTCCCCCATTTGACAGTGGCGGAGAATATCCGTTACGGCTTGGGTGATCTGTCCGGCAACGAATGCCAACTCCGGACTTCGGATCTATTGGAACGCTTTCAACTTCAAGATCTTGCGGCGCGTTATCCCCATCAGCTTTCCGGCGGCCAGAAGCAGCGTGTTGCTCTGGCCCGCACGCTGGCGCCCCAGCCGCGATTGCTCCTGCTTGACGAACCACTCTCCGCTCTGGACGGCCCGACCCGAGAAATGTTGCGCGCCGAACTGCGTCACCTGCTCAGCTCCCTGAAGATTCCCGTTCTCCTGGTCACTCATGATCGGGTGGAAGCTCTCGCGCTTGGAGACCAAGTCGCTATCGTGAATGAAGGACAAATCGTTCAACACGCGTCGATTGAGGAAGTTTTTTGTCGACCATTAACACCGGCCATAGCGAAGATCGTAGCAGTCGAGACTGTCCAACTCGCTCGCGTCCTGCAAGCGGACGAGGAGCTGGTCACCGTGGCTGTTGGAGAGGCCCACCTAATCGCCGTGGCCTCACACTTCCCCTTGGGTGTCAGAGAGGCTTTCGTCTGCATTAGAGCCGAGAATGTTCTGCTGCTGAAGGGTATCGAAGCGGTGTCAGCCAGCGCGAGAAACCGGCTTCCAGGAACCGTGAAATCTCTTACCCGCGAAGGAGCGATGTGGCGCATCGAACTCGAGTGTGGATTCGAGCTGGCGGCTCTCTTAACCCGTCAGGCCTGCGAGGAATTAGCTCTGCAAGAGAACGACCATGTGCTAGCGATGATCAAAGCTACCAACGTGCACTTGATTGCGCGCCCCACCTAACCATCGCTCCCATTGTCCAAGACCAGAAAAGCGGAGGCTTGCCGAAGGAGGGTTTCTTGCGCAACGAGAAGGATAAATGTCCGTTCCTGACGTTACCAACGCGGTTTTACAGTGGCCCTTTCTGCCGACCTTAGGGCGATTAGCACTCGCCTTGGGCACTGGCGCCTTTGTCGGACTGGAACGCGAACACCGCGGCAAAGCTGGCGCCAGAACATTCACCTTCGCCAGCTTGATCGGTTGCCTGGGCGGACTTCTGGGAAATTCCTACGCGCTATTGGGATTACCCCAGGGATGAATGGCACGAAGATAAGGATGTTCTGGGATGGTTCTTCGTCCCGAAGTGACAGGAGGATCCAGCCCAGGAGCTCGAAGATAGTGCGAGGCACTCGATGGCGATTGGTTTTGTCCCGGAGGGACAGCACGATAGTAGACAGGCACGAAGTGCCTGGAATCACGAGGAAAATGGCATCGACCGTCCCTCCGGGACGGAGCCGCTTTAGGTCGATACCCGAGGCACTTCGTGCCTGGCTGCTATCAGCCTGTCCCTCCGGGACAAAAGCCATTCAGTTCTTAACGTCGCCCAGGGATAAATTCCTGGGCTGAGCTTTGTAGCCCCTGCGGGGCAAAGAACGCGGACGCTCAAGAACGAAAGCGAGGACAGCTCACCTTCCTCGGAAAACCGAGACACTCGGCCCAGAATATCCTTATCTTAGTTAGCGCCATTCATCCCTGGGAACTCCCACGACGCGGTGCGTCCTGAAGGGACGCCAGACGGTGAGCGTGTCGCAGCGACCGAAATTGCCACTGCGATCGACAGCCAAAAAGAAGTTCGTCCCGCTCCCATTGCCTCTTAAGCCCTTTCAGGGCTCGTTCACAACATTATTTCCCAGGGTTAAAACCCTGGGCTAAGTTTTGTAGCCCCTTCGGGGCAAAAACCGTCCCAAACCCTCCTTATCTTCGTGCCATTCACCCCAGGGATAACCCCAGGGATTTGTACCTGTTTAGTTGTTTAGTTTAGCGTCGATCATACGTCCCGAAGGGCCGTGGGTCTCAACCCTGAAACCGACCTGGCGAGCTAGCTAGTTATAGCTAGCTAGCTAACAACGGGCTAAGAACCCGAGGACGAGCTCGAGGACGATTGGGGCACGATTGCGAGAAACGAGCGGTCAAGTACCAGCTTTCGTCGAGATCCCTTCCCTCGCCTCTCCAATTCTCCAACAATTGCTTTCGCACTTTACTCGTACTATTAAGGCCGCTTTTGACCGCATTGTTGCAGGCTTTGTGAACAGGCCACGTCGGCCAGCACGTCCCTAACGCGCTTTTGGCGGCTCTTTTCGTTTTCGCCCTAGCTGCTGGCTGACATTCGCCGCACTTTTCATTCGAAGCCGTTCCGCAATCCAGCCTTGTGATACCGTGGTGTGGCGATGGACGGATTCCGCAATCGCTACTTTACGCCGATCGCTGCCCGGTAACTCCTCCAGAGTCTCCTCTCCTAGTTTGTATTTCTTTAAACCTTTTCGGACCAGGTTTTCCGCTTCTTCCTGCGCGTGATCTCGCCCCATCTGACTCGTCTGATAGTTCCGATTGCGTTTTACCGCCTTGCGATTTGCTCGACTCAGCAACGCTTCTTTAAATTGTTCTGTTCCCCAGTACCAGCCTCGGGTCAGCGTACTTTGCAGACTTTGATTCCCAGGTTGTTTGGGCACGCCCTCGCCTTCCAATCCCTTCGCCTCAATCCGGGCCAAATACTCCCGCCGGCCCTTCACCGTATCCTTGATCCCGACGATCCCAAATCCTTCCTCTGTCTTCATCCATTCGGGTCGCTGACCCGCCGCCACCAGGTAGCCGCTGGCCAAGCTGCTCCATCGGTATTCGCTCAGACTCTGCTCTCCGGTCAGTTTGATCAGTCCGGCCCTGACGGGATTCAGATGCACGTAGTCGATCAAGTTACTCAAATACTCGCCGTGCCCAAACTCGACGCCTTCGACCAGTACAGCTTTGTATCGACCTCCGAAGAGATGACCCCACAACTGGTGCCGTCGATTAAATCGTCGAGTGTAGGTATTCTGCATCCAACGCATTCCGGCCACCAGATTCCCCTCCGGGGTTTCGATCACCCAATGATAGTGATTGTCCATCAGTACCCAGGCATGAATCAGCCACCCGGTCTTCCCGCACGCCTCCCCCAAGGTATCGATCAAGCTATTTCGATCAATCTCATCATGGACAATCCGTTCCTCTCGATCCCCTTTCGCCATGACATGGTAAATCGCTCCGGGATACTCAATCCGTAGTTGCCGAGCCATCCCTGCTCTTCTCACCTTGAGGTCGGCTTGTCAAGATTTGTTGACTGACCCTAAACCTTGACTCGTTCGATCCTGGCCCCGAGTCCTTCGAGCTTTTCATCGATCATTTCGTACCCGCGATCGATGTGGTAAACGCGATTGATTTCGGTCGTCCCGTCGGCCAACAAACCGGCGAGAATCAAGGCGGCAGAGGCACGGAGATCGCTGGCCATCACTGGCGCACCGCTCAAATTATCGACCCCGCGAATGTTCGCGGTGGCACCATTCAGCTCGATGGCAGCCCCCATTCGTTTCAACTCAGAAACGTGCATGAAACGTTGAGGAAAGATACTCTCGGTGACCGAACTCTCCCCTGCCGCGGTCGAGAGAAGAGCGCACATCTGGGCCTGCATATCCGTGGGGAAACCTGGATAAGGCTGGGTCTTCAGATGCAAAGGTTTGAGGCTTCCATTGGCGTGAATAGTCAGCGAACCGTTGGTTCCACCAATATAAAATCCGCAAGCCAGCAGGGCATCGGTTACTGCGGCCAAATGGTCTGATCTGACCCGGTTGACGGTGACTTGCCTGCCTGCGATAGCACCGGCGATCAGGAATGTCCCGGCCTCAATTCGATCCGGGATGACCTCATGTTCCGCGCCATGCAATTCTTTCACACCCTCGATCTCGATGCGAGTCGTCCCAGCCCCTTTAACGTTCGCGCCCATTTTGTTGAGAAAGTTTGCCAGATCAACAACCTCCGGCTCGCAGGCTGCGTCTTCGATGATGGTCGTGCCATCGGCGAGAACCGCGGCCATCATGACGTTATCGGTGCCTAGAACCGTCGAGCCGAACTTGCCCTTCAGCGAAATCGTCGCTCCATGAAGGGAAGGAGCAAAAATCTTGACGTTACCGCTATGAACTCGCACCGCGGCGCCCAGCGCTTCAAAACCCCGAAGATGGAGGTCAATTGGACGATCTCCGATCACGCAGCCCCCCGGTAGTGATACGGTAGCCTCTTTTTCCCGTCCCAGAAGCGGCCCCAACACGCAAACCGAGGCGCGCATCTTTCGGACGATTTCATAAGGAGCCACGCTGTTGACCTGTGCCGCTCTCACCGTCACGATCCCGCTGGCTCGCTCCACCTCAGCCCCCAAATGGGCCAGAATCTGGAGCATATAATGGACATCACTCAGATCAGGCACCCGCTGGATAACACAGGGATCCTTGGTCAGCAAAGTCGCGGCCAGAATCGGTAAGGCCGAGTTCTTCGACCCACTGATCTTGACCGTTCCCGCTAAAGGATGCCCCCCATAAACGACAATTTTATCCATACCTGGCGATGAGGATTCGCTCGACTTCCTGGTAATCCTTCATAATTGAAATGTCCCGATAGTTTTGGCGAGCCAAATAATTCGCAACGCGTTCTGCCTGACCCTGCCCAACTTCAAGAGCGACCAGACCGTTTGACGCGATTTTGCCAGGAATTGATTCAATCAGCCTTTTAATAATCGTCAATCCATCTTCGCCCCCGTCGAGGGCGAGGGGGGATCGAATCGCACCTCGCGTTGCAATCCCGGAATATCTGCTGCAGGGATGTAGGGAAGGTTCGCGACAATCCAATGAAACGGGCCGTCGATCCGATCGAGCAGATCTGACTTGGAGAACGCGATTCGATCTTTGACCCCAAGACTGGCCGCGTTCTCTCGAGCCAACGCGAGCGCATCTTCCGAGATATCCACCGCGACAACCTCGAGTTGTGGCTGCTCCAGCGCAAAGGTAATGGCCAGGATGCCGCTCCCAGTGCCGACATCGACCATTCGGGTCGCTTCGGACCCACCGGTGGCCAGATTCTTCAGGACTGTCTCAACCAGAAGCTCTGTTTCCGGCCGTGGGATCAGAGCGCGGCGATCGGTCTTGAATTTGCGCCCCCAAAAATCCCAGTGACCCAAAAGATGCTGCAACGGCTCGCCCTCCGCCCGTCTTCGCACCTTTTCACGCAGGGGTACCAGCTCACGCTCGGACAGGGGCCGATCAAATTCGAGGTAGAGTTCGATCCGCTTCTTGCCGAGGGCGTCCGCTAAAAGATGCTCGATGTTTAAGCGCGGGTGTTCGACTTGCTTCTTGGCGAAGTACGCCGCCGTGTTTTGGAGGACTTCAAGAACGGTCACGCCGAAGCCGCTTCTAATCCCGCTTCTTTGAGCCGCTGCTCCATGTCGCTGACCTGCAGTCCGGTCACCATCTCGTCAAGTTGGCCCTCCATAAAAAGGTCCAGATTGTAGAGTGTCAGGCCGATTCGATGATCAGTAACGCGGTTCTGCGGAAAATTGTAGGTCCGAATTTTTTCTTCTCGACCGCCAGATCCGATCAGGCTTCGCCGGTGAGCCGAATACTTCTCGGCTTCCGCGAGCTGCTTTTCCTCGAGCAATCTGGAACGAAGGATAGCTAAAGCTTTCTCCTTATTCTTCTGTTGGCTGCGGCCATCCTGACAACGGACGATCTTACCCGTGGGAAGATGCAGGACCTGAACCGCAGAGTCGGTCGTGTTGACTCCCTGACCGCCTGGTCCCCCGGAGCGGCTCACCTCGATGCGAAGATCTTCGGGCCTGATTTCGATATCAACCTCCTCAGCCTCAGGGAGGACTGCCACCGTTGCCGTCGAAGTGTGAATTCGGCCCTGAGCTTCCGTCATCGGTACCCGCTGCACGCGATGAACGCCGCTCTCGTAACGCAATACTCGAAAGACGGACGCGCCACTGACCTTGAAGATGATTTCCTTGAGCCCTCCCAGCTCCGAGGCACTGCTTTCCAATTCCTCGATCTTGAATCCGTGCGGCTCGGCATACTTGCTGTACATTCGGTACAAATCAGCGGCAAACAAAGCAGCTTCACTCCCGCCTGTCCCTGCCCGAATCTCCATGATGGCGTCGCGATCTTCGTGCGGCTCGGGAGGCAATAGTGAGTACTGAACCGATCGGGTGAGCTCACTCACCCGCTTTTCCAAAGCCGGAATCTCGCCTTGGGCCAGTTCGGCCAGTTCGGCGTCGGGGCCGACTGCCAGTTCGCGATTTTCTTCCAGTTCGCGGGCGCTTTTCTCCAGAACCGCCCAATTCTCCACCAGAGTTTTCAGCGCGGCATGTTCACGCAGTACTTCCCTGGCTCGCTTCGGATTTTCAAAAAGCGAAGACGAGGCGACTTGGTTCGCCAATTCTTGGAACCGCCTCCGCTTCTGCTCGATTAGAAAGCCAAAATCCATGAAAATCAAAACGGTGAAAACGCGAAAAGCGTCCTCACCGTTTTCAAAGACGATTGCAAAAATTTACTTCGACTTGCTCCTGCCCAGGAGTGTCTTACCGTATCGCCGAGTGAATTTTTCGACGCGCCCAGCCGTGTCGACGAATTTCTGTTCCCCGGTAAAAAACGGATGGCAGGCGGCACAAATGCCGATTTTGATATCACGCCGAGTCGACCGAGTGTGATAGACGGCACCACAAGCACAGACGATGGTCGTCTCGACGTATTTCGGATGAATGTCAGCCTTCATGTCAATAAAAAGAAAACCAACCTATCACAGAGTTCAGGCAGCGCAAGTGGAACCGAGGCTATTCGACAGGTTCTGGCAGCGGGTTTTAAGAAGCAGAAGCCGCCAGGCAGCGCTTTTCGCGGAGGACGGCAAAGTATCGCGGACTTTCCAGGACGTAGAAGAAGAACGGGCTGAATGGAGAGCCAGGCTGTCGGGGTTTTTACCCGGTGACAGTGTTGTGGGCGCATTGGGGAATGATCCCTCCTGGCCCGCTTTTCTCCTCGCCGCCTGGGATCGAGCGCTCGTCGTGACGCCAATCGAACCAGACGGGACGGAAGCCCAACTTGACACCGTTCTGGAACTTGTCCGAGCCCAAGGTCTGGTCCGGGCGAGCAAGATAGAATGTTTCGATCGTCCGCAAATCGCCTGGGAAGGCCTCAGGCCCGACCTGTTGAAGATCACTTCCGGGACCACAGCCGCTCCGAGAGCCGTCCGGTTCCGTGAGTCACAACTGCTCGCTGATTGCCGAAATATCTGCGAAACGATGGGCATCCAACCGGAAGATTTGAACTTCGGGGTCATCCCATTCTCGCATTCGTACGGATTCAGCAACTTGATCACGCCCCTGCTCTTTCAGGGTACCGGCTTGATTTGCTCGACGGACCGGATGCCGAGAGCAGTTCACCATCACCTGCAGAAATCCGGAGCGACCGTTTTTCCTGGAACGCCTGCACTATTTCAGGCGCTTGGATCGTTAGCAGGCGCCTCCGAACCGGTCGCCCTTCGCCTCTGCATCTCAGCCGGCGCGCCCCTGGCGCCCGAGATTTCGCGCCAATTCCATCGGCGCTTCGGCCTTAAGATCCACAGCTTTTACGGTTCTTCGGAGTGCGGCGGCATCGCCTACGATCGGGGCGACGAACTGGAAAGGCAGATCGGCTTTGCCGGCACACCTCTGACTGGAGTTGAGGTGGTCAAGATTGACGCTAATCGGATCGCTGTCCACGGACCGAACGTTGGCGATGGTTATTTCCCCGCTTCAGACGTCGCGATCCTCAACGGTGAGCGGTTTGTTCCCGGAGATCTCATCGAATGGTCAAATCAGGAAATGCGTCTCTTTGGCCGGGTGACAGAATTCGTCAACGTCGCCGGAAGGAAGATCCACCCATCGGTCGTCGAAGAACATCTCCGGAAAATGCCGGGCGTTATCGATGCAATTGCCTTCGGTATTCCGTCGACAAACCGCAATGAAGATTTGGTTGCGTACGTGGTCTGCGCGAAAGGTCTCTCGCGACAGCTATTGGAAAACCATTGCCGCGAGGGCCTCAGCAGCTGGCAGGTTCCCCGCGAGATTCAGATCGTGCGAGAGCTTCCATTCAATAACCGCGGAAAAATAAATCGCTCTGAGCTATCTAAGCATCACATCGAATCCCGTGACGATCCTGGTTCCTAGACTGTTTCCAATTCCCCCTTTCTAACCTGCATTTTTCACAAAACCTCGGAAAGGCGAAGATGGGAAATTCTCGCACGGAGGACACGGAGATCACGGAGGATTGTCATTGTTGATCAAATCGTTGATACCGTTCTTTAACGGTGGCTCGCCATAGTCCATCGAACAACCCAAATTTTCGGAATAAAAGGTGTTTACGAATTTGCTGGTTCCTAAACGGACATTCGATGGCACGATCGCTGAGATGATGGATCGTCCGCAGGTGGTTTCGGCGGAGTTGGAGCGTGATCTCGAGAATCTTGAACAACTGAATCGATACTTTGGGAGCTACGCTCTGGTTAGCTATTTCCTGCGTCGCTGGCTTCGTCCGGGGCACTCGTTCACCGCGATCGATCTGTGTACTGGATTCGGTGATATCCCTCGCTTCATCGTCAATTGGTGCCGAACGAACCGCGTTCCGGTGCAAATCACAGCCGTCGACTTTCAACCGGCCACGCTCGAATTGGCGATGGAGCGCTCAAAGGCCTATCCCGAGATCACCTTTTTGCAATCCGATGTTTTAAGCTTCAAACCAACCGGTTCAGTCGATTTCGTTTTTTGTTCGTTGGCGCTTCATCACTTTAATGAGAGCGCGGCAATCCGCCTTTTGCGGCGGGTGCGAAACATGGCGCGGCGCAGGGTCCTGGTGGCCGATCTCGAACGGACTGATTTCGGGATCGCCGGAATTTATCTGCTGACAGCCTGCGTTTTTCGTGAGCCAATGACCCGCTTCGACGCACGGCTCTCGAGCCGCCGGGCATTTTCGTTCCGGGAAATGCAGCAGCTTGCCTCAGCCGCCGGTTGGGAACGATTCGGTCATCGGCGTTTCCCGGTTTGTCGGCAGGCGATCTGGTTCGAGGGTTGAATCCGTAAGGAATACCAGCCAGAATATCGACAGCAATGAGACTGTTAGCTTTATTTCTGCTGCCCCTGCCTTTGATTTCCGCCCAATTCGCCCGCGGACAAGAGAACAAAATAGATGTCGACCAGTTTCATTTGGAGACAATTGAAGGCGCCGAAGCTCATGCGAGCGTTGACGCCGATTCCCAGGCGGCCAAAAGGAGGTGACAGTTGTCGTCTCTAAAATCGGCTTGGAGTTCTGGAGTGTAGAACTGCGGGCTCCCGGAATTAACTTCGAATCGGGAAAAACGTACCAGGTGAAGTTTCAGGCGAAAAGTACTCCGGAGCAGTTCGTTTATGTTGTTCCGGAAAAGGTGGATGGAAACCAGGGATCGGTGGCAGAAGGGACGACGCTGCAAATTCCTGGCACTTGGACAGAGTGCACCGTTGTCTTTCATACGACGGACACCGCGAATCCTGGACGTCTTACCCTCTCCAGCTTGTCTGCGAATCCAGCCTCATATTGGTTTACCAACTTCAGCGTGAGCGAAGAATAGGGCAATTTTTCAACCGCGAATAGACGCGAATTGGATCCTCTTCCCCTTCGCGTTCATTCGTGTCCATTCGTGGTTTTTCCAATCTTCTGGGTCGGAGGGCCTAAGCAGGATTGTGGCGGGGCGGGGGCAGGTCGATAGGAGCAATTTCAACCGCGAATGGACACGAATAGACGCGAATAAAAACCCCAATTGGATCCTCTTCCCCTTCGCGTTCATTGGTGTCCATTCGTGGTTTTCCAATCTTCTGGGTCGGAGGGCCTAAGCAGGATTGTGGCGGGGCGGGGGCAGGTCGAATAGGAGCAATTTCAACCGCGAATGGACACGAATAGACGCGAATAAAAACCCCAATTGGATCCGATTCCCCTTCGCGTTCATTGGTGTCCATTCGTGGTTTTCCAATCTTCTGGGTCGGAGGGCCTAAGCAGGATTGTGGCGGGGCGGGGGCAGGTCGATAGGAGCAATTTCAACCGCGAATGGACACGAATAGACGCGAATAAAAACCCCAATTGGATCCGATTCCCCTTCGCGTTCATTTGCGTCCATTCGCAGTCTTTCCGATCTTCAAGGCCACTTCGCTATACAGATCCGGGGTTTACCCTGGGTCTCGGGCGGGACGCCCGTGTCACGCCTTCAGTGCCAGCAAGGCTAGCAGACGGCCGGTCTGGCCCTTTTCCATTCGATACGAGTAAAATTTCTTGAGATCCGCAGCGGTATTCTCACCGCAATCGAACACCTGTTTCACCCCGGAATGCTTGAGCTGGAGGACAATCTCGGCCGCAAAATCGGCTTCATACTCCGGCGGTCGAATGCACGGGCTGAGCTGGGCGACGATGGTATCGGGATCGCTCCCAAACTCCCTTGACATCTTTTGTACGGCAGCTCCGGCGATGTTTAGCGCGGTACCCTTCCTTCCCGAATGAAGAAGCCCGATGACTTGCTTTTTCGGGTCGACCAGGAATACGGCGCAACAATCGGCGACGTAAATTCCAAGCAGGATATCTGGATCACAGCTGATCAACCCATCGACTCCAACACTCCTGGCGGACGAAGCAATGGAGACAACGGCGATCGAGTTGTTATGGACTTGCTCGGCGAGACGAAGTTGCCGCGGACCAAAGGTTCGCAGCGCTACTTCATGATATCCGTCCAGCCTCCGCAGGGCGGTTTCTCGATCGGTCCGAACATCGAGACCTGGCACTCTGAGAACGAATCCGTGCAAAACGTTTTCCAGAGCCTCGAGAGCGGGAAAACGTTCAACAGGAGGACTAGTCATTCGTTGTCTGCACTTTCCCCTGTGGCGGAGTCAGGGATATCCGTTTTGCCTTTCGAGTAGAAGGCGCATTTGGGTCAAGCGGTGAGTTATATCTGGCTCGATTGGCCTTCGAAACCTCGGTCGCGGTTAGAGTCGACGGACGAGCCCGCCCATCATCAAAGATGTCGTTGTATTTCGTCTCGGTCCCGGTCGCCTGTTGGTAGGACGCGATGGCCGAAATATAGGAGAACTTGGCCGACACCAGGTTGGATCGGGCCGTGGTGAGCTGCTGTTGAGCATTCAAAACGTCCAACTGAGTGCCGGTGCCGGCGGCGAGCCGCTCATCGGAGAGACGAAGAGCCTCCAGGTTGACGTTGACACCGGTCTGGGCGCTATCGACGGTCAGGGCAGCCTGGCGCAGGTTGCTAACCGAAGTGGCGACCTCCAATTCGACCTGCCGGACGGCGTCATCGTACGCGACCTTCGCCTGTTCCAACTGCGCTCGCGCTTCTTTCATTTTCCCATAAGTCAGCCCGCCGTCGAAAACATTCCACGAGCCTGTAAGCTGGAAGAACCAGCCCTGCAAAGTATTGCTCAGATCGCTGGTCGTCGGATTGTTCTTTTGCTCCCAGCCCACGCTGGCCGCAATCTGAGGTTTGTATCCGGAAGCCTGGACGGTAATGTTTTCGACATCGGCGAGGATAGTGGAGCGCTGCGCCTTGAGAGACGGACGGTTGGCGCGAGCAGCAATCAGTGCGGAGCCGAGATCGTACTTGATTGGCTGAAATTCAAGCTCCCCCAACACCGGCAGCGGATTGCTGGTGGTGTACTGACGGTTGGCGGGAATGCCGAGGGTGCGCGCGAGCGTCACCTGTGCGATAAAGTAGTTATTCTCGGCGGCGATCAGCTGTGGAATCTGGTTCTCGAGCTGACCCTCGGCCTGGAGGACGTTAAATTGCGGAACGGTCCCCGCCTCATAGCGGCTTTTCTGATCTTCGAGTTGACTCTGCAGGAGGTTCACCGATTCTTCCTGGACCTGCACCAAAGCTTTATTGAGCAGAATCTGATAAAATTGGGTGATCACGGTCTGCACCACCGTGTCAATGGTGTCACGAAGCTGGTAATAGGCTTGCTCCTCGTTGATCCGCGCCCCTCGACGCGACGCGATCGTGGCCCCGCCGTCATAAAGCAGTTGCGACAAGGTCAACTGAACGATCCAGCTTTGATTCTGTGAGATTGAGGCCGAACTTGAAAGCCCTGAAAGCCCTCCTCCGCTAAAAGGGACGGTGCTGGCGTGGGTTATGGTTGATAGGCCGGTGACGAGGTTGTTCGACACGTTGCCAGGACCGGGAACAGTGAGAACGTCAAAATTCGGAGAGGCGGAAGAGGAAAACGACGGACTGAGCGCACTGCTTTGCTGCGAATAGGTAGAGGTCATCGCCAAGTGCGGCAGCATTGGAGCTTGGGCCACGAAAACCAGACCCCTCGTAACCTTGAGCTGCTGAATTTGCTCAAGGATGGAGGCATTCTGCCTGAGCGCGAGCTCAACAGCTTCATTGATGGTCAGCGGATGACTACGCAAGCCGGCCGTCGACTCGCCGGCGATTAAATTGCAGGACAACCCTGCGAAGGCTAAGGCTAACAGCGGAAGTCTCATCATTTCTTAGGTAATTTGTCGGAGTAATCTGCGATCTTACGGTAGATCTGAAGCCAGGCTCTCCCTTCCTCGGCCGTGAGATGCTCCCGTAAAAGCGTCATTATCTTGTCCACCATGTCGCGACGGATTTCTGCGACCAGCCCGGATCCCTTTTGGGTGATTCTGACCATGACTTTGCGGCGATCATCCGAGGCATGTGAGCGCTGGACATATTCAAGCTTTTCGAGTCGATCAACCAAACCGGTGGCCGCCGCGGTGGTGTGACCCATCTTCGAAGCGATACCGGACATCGTTATTACTTCCTGTTTATCGAGATAGCCCAGCAAAAAATATTGCGGAAAGGAAACACTTCCATGCCTGAGTTCTTCTGAGAGGCTGAGCAGGAATTTGCGCTGCATTCGCATCACGATTTCGGCAAGTTCTTCCGCAGCGGGTTGGAGGTCGGAATCGGAGCGTTGCTCGGTCGAGCGTTGCCCGGTCGTATGCATAGGCGATCTAAAAGGTTAACCGTGTTAATTTTCTCTGGCCCATGATTTAAGCATACCGCCTCTCGTTTGCAATCGCCTAGCCCGCGTCGCCAGCAATTCGTCGAGATTTGCCAGCGCCGCAGACTGTCAGAGCGGAATTTTCCGACCTGACCGGAGTATCCGACTGCTTTTTGGGTTGTGAGTTTTGTGGTTTGCGCCTGGCATGTCGAGCTTTTCCCTCGCCCTGGAGGATTGATTCACCCAAAACTCAAATCCGAAAAGGCCATTTACACGATGTACCTTTTTAGGTAACCAATGGCTGATAGTTTAATTTCCAACTTAAGACTCACCGTTCTGAGGGCAGCACTATGGCATACCAAAATGTTCAGCCGCCTGCCGGCGAAAAAATCACGACGCACGACGGCAAAATCCAGTGTCCGGACAATCCGATCATCCCTTTCATCCGCGGAGATGGCACCGGCCCGGATATTTGGGCGGCCAGCGAACGCGTATTTGACGCCGCAGTCGAAAAGGCCTACCACGGCTCTAAGAAAATTGCCTGGTTCGAAGTCTACGCCGGCGAAACGGCGAAGAATCGTTTCGATGAGTGGTTGCCGGAAGACACGGTCACCGCTTTCAAAGAGTATCTGGTCGGGATCAAAGGACCCTTAACAACACCGATCGGCGGGGGAATCCGCTCTCTGAATGTCGCCTTGCGACAAATGCTGGATTTGTACGTTTGTCTGCGACCAGTTCAGTATTTCCAGGGCGTACCATCGCCGGTCCGCAACCCGGAAAAGGTCGACATGGTGATTTTCCGTGAAAACACCGAAGACATTTACGCGGGGATCGAATTTCGCGCTGGAACTCCGGACTCGCAGCGTTTCCTGAAACTCTTCGAGCAAGAATTCCCTAAAGAATTTGCCAAGATCCGTTTCGGGACCGAGAACGCCGCGAAAGCATTTTTAGCCAACGAATCGGCGCTCGGGACTCCGCAAATCGAGGTCGGGATCGGGATCAAGGCGGTGAGCCATCTCGGATCCAGCCGTCTGATTGCCGCTGCCATCCGATACGCCCTGGTAAACAAAAGGAAATCTGTCACCTTCGTGCACAAGGGAAACATCATGAAGTTCACCGAAGGAAGCTTTAGGGATTGGGGTTATGACCTGGCTGATACTCTTTTTGCCAACGAGACCTATTCCTGGTCAAAGTGGGAACGGACGAAGAACGAGCAAGGCGAGAATAGCGCAAACGCGGAGATGAAGGCGGCTTTGGCCGCAGGCAAAATCCTCGTCAAGGACGCCATTGCTGACATAACCTTGCAACAAGTCCTGACTCGACCGGAAGATTTCGACATCATCGCAACGCTTAATTTGAACGGTGACTACCTCTCCGACGCCCTCGCTGCTCAGGTCGGAGGAATCGGCATCGCACCCGGTGGTAATATAAATTACCACACTGGTCACGCCATCTTCGAGGCCACCCATGGCACCGCGCCGAAATATGCCAATCTCGACAGAGTCAATCCGGGCTCGGTGGTGCTCTCGGGAGAGATGATGCTACGGCATCTCGGCTGGATCGAAGCCGCGGACCTGGTGATCAAAGGCCTGAACGGCGCGATTGCCAGCAAGAAAGTCACCTACGATTTTGCCCGCCTAATGGATGGGGCAACTGAAATCAAGTGCTCGGAGTTCGGAGACAACATCATCGCGCACATGAGCTGAGTGGTTTTGGGTTTTGCGTTTTGCGTTTTGCGTTTTGAGTAGGGCATCCCGGCGAGCGTTGCGTTCGTATCTGCTTAGCGCCGTGGGCCTGAAGAATTGAAAACCACGAATGGACACGAATGAACGCGAAGGGGGATCGGATCCAAATTCCGGTTTTTATTCGCGTCTATTCGTGTCCATTCGCGGTTTAAATTTGCTCCTATCGGCCCGTGCCCGCGTGCGACAGGTACATGCGCCCGTCACGCAAAAACGCAAAACCTTAAACCCAAAACTCAAAACGCCTGCTTCAGGTGGCGATCTCGATCTCGTCCTTGGTTGTAATATCGTCTTGAAAGAAAATATTCCTCTGGCGATCCCAAACGTATCGATGAAGAAGAACTTTGAGCGTCGCGGTTAACGGAATCGCCAGAACTGCTCCAAGCAGGCCTCCCAAAACGAGCGTCCAGAGAAAGACCGAGACGATGACTGTCATCGGGTGCAGACCGACCGAGTTCCCGACGATGCGGGGCGTTGTCACCAATCCATCGATTTGAGCGACGATTAAAAAGAAGATAATCGTCACCCATAGCGGGTGTATCCAATCATTGAATTGCGCGAAGGCAATCAGGACCGCCGGGATGTAACAAATGATGTACCCGGCATACGGCATAATTCCGAAAAAGATGAACCCGAGACCGATCAGAAAGCCAAACTGGAGCCCCAGAATCGACAGTCCGATCGCCAATAAAACTCCGTTAATCAGGGCGACGACCACTTGGCCACGAAAAAAATTGATCAGATAACCGTTGATCTCGGTTAGGACAGAAACTACCTCGTCCTTAAATTCGGAGCGCCGAAGCGGTAAGTAGTTGCTCCAGGATTCCGCGATCTGCGGACTCTCTTTCAAAAAGAAAAAGAGATAAATAGGGACAATGAGCAGGCCGAACATGAAGCCGAAGACACCAAAAACGCCGGTCAAACTCGTCTGGAAGAATGTCCAGGAGCGCTGAACCAGCGTTGGGAGCTGGTCATTCAGATACTGCAATGATTGTTGTACGTAAGGGTTATTTTGATAACGCGCGAGACCGACGTTGGAACTCGGGTTGCCTGACGAATCCGGCGGAACCGGCGAGGGAATCGGTTCAGGGGTGGGAGATGGCTTGCCACCAAGTTGAGGAAGTTTCTCCAAGTTTCGCTCGAGAAAGCCGTCAAGCGCACCCCATCCTCGTCCCAAATAACCAGGAAGAGCGGAGGAAAATTTCACGCTTTCAGTGTAGATCGAAGGAACGACTCCGACGACCAGGAGTACGGCGCCCAGAAGAAACGCTCCGAAGACGATAACGACGGCCAGAAGCCGAGGCAGCTTTCTACGGGCCAGCCAACTTACCACCGGCTCCAAAAGATAGGCGAACACTCCGGCAACCGCGACCGGCAACAGCAGAGGCTGAAGAAACGTGAGAATCTGCGTCGTGACATATAAGGTGAAGACAACAATCCCAGCGATCACCAGCAACGAAAGCGAAGTGATCGCGTTCCATAGCATCTTTTTCTGCCAGGGCGTCGGATACAAGATTGCCAGCAGGATGGTTTCGACCTGCAAAGGTTGCAACGAAAAAGCGCGTTGGAGTCGCAGGCAAAGCGTCCCGGATTGCTCGATGCTCGAAAGGGCGAGGCGGCTTTGGTCAGCGTTGAAGAGGCAAGCCGGGACCCTTCGCGTACACTGTATTTAAACGGATACTCGGGTACAATGTCTGATCTCTAACATCGAATATGACCATCTCGACTGAGGCGATAACGGAGGAGGTGAACAGTAACGGCCAATGGGTGCACGCGGTTCAGAATGAAATTTCCCGGGTGATCGTCGGCCAGAAATATCTTATCGACCGGCTGCTCATCGGTTTGCTCGCTAACGGCCACGTTCTCCTGGAGGGGGTGCCCGGATTGGCCAAAACACTCGCGGTCAAAACGCTGGCCTCCTGCATCAAGACGAACTTTCGCCGCCTTCAATTCACCCCGGACCTGTTACCGGCCGATATCATAGGGACGATGATCTACAACCCGCGGGACGGTGAATTTCGGCCAAAACTTGGCCCGATATTTTCCAACCTCATTTTAGCGGATGAAATCAATCGAGCACCCGCGAAGGTGCAGAGCGCCTTGCTTGAAGCGATGCAGGAACGCAGCATTACCATTAGCGAAAAGACGTATCCGCTGGCGGATCCTTTTCTGGTCCTGGCTACGCAAAATCCGCTTGAGCACGAGGGCACCTATCAACTTCCGGAAGCTCAGTTGGATCGGTTCATGCTAAAGCTCAACATTGGTTATCCATCCAAGATCGAGGAACGCAAGATCCTGGACCTGATGGGCACCTCAGCGCCAAATCTCTCGGTTGAAACGGTCACCTCACCAGAAGCAATCATCCGCTCGCGGGACATCGTAAATCGCATATTTATCGACGAACGGGTGAAAGATTACATCGTCGATATTGTCTGGGCGACTCGGCGTCCCAAGGATTACAACCTCGGCATGGACGGATTGATCAGGTACGGAGCCTCGCCGCGGGCAACGATTAATCTTACCCTGGCGGCTCGAGCCCACGCCTTCCTTAGCGGGAGAGGTTATGTGACCCCGCACGACATCAAATCCGTTGGGCCAGATGTCTTGCGGCACCGGGTGATCATCAGTTACGAAGCCGAGGCCGAAGAAGTCACCAGCGAGATCATTATTCAGAGAATTTTTTCCGGCCTGGCGGTCCCCTGACGTGAATCGATGCAGTCCGTACCTGAGATACTAAAAAAAATCCGGAAGCTGGAACTCCGAGCTCGCCGTTTCGTGGAAACGGCTTTTGCCGGTCAGTATCACAGTGTCTTTAAAGGGCGCGGAATGAATTTCCATGAGTTCCGTCAATACGATTTCGGCGACGAAGTTCGCTCGATAGACTGGAATGTCACAGCCCGAATGGGTGAGCCGTTTGTCCGGAAATATATCGAGGAACGGGAGCTGACAGTCATGCTCCTGATCGACGTGAGTGCATCGGGCAGCTACGGCAGCGTGAACGCCAGTAAGAGAGAACTGGCCGCGGAAGTCGCGTGCCTGCTGGCATTTTGCGCGATCCGAAACAACGACAATGTCGGTTTGATCCTATTCACGGATCGCGTGGAACTCTACGTTGCGCCGAAAAAAGGGCGGACTCATATCCTGCGACTGATCCGCGAAATTCTCTACTACGAACCGGCTGGAAGGCGCACCGATCTGGCGGTACCTCTGATTTTTCTGAATCGAGTGACCACCAGACGCGCCGTCGTTTTTCTCATCTCGGATTTCCAAGCGGTGAATTATGAGAAACCTTTAACCATCTGCAGCCGCCGCCACGATCTGATTGCCATTCCAATCGAAGACCGGGGCGAACATTCTTTGCCGGATATCGGCGTGGTCCGGGTTGAAGATCCTGAAAGCAACTCGATCTACGAGATCAATTTGTCCGATCGACGCATCCGATCCGAATTCGGCAAAATCGCCGAGCAGGAACGGAGCGAACGCGAAACCTTGTTCAAAAGGAAAAGCATTGATTCCGTCTCGCTTCGCACCGACCAGGATTATTTTCCTGTGCTCCGGTCATTCTTCATTCGGAGGGCAAATCGGCAAAGACGGCAATGATTTGGTTTTTTCTAGCGGAAGCCGCGGCGAGGTCCCCGGACGAAATCGAGGACATCCGGCCGCCAATCGCCGGGCCCCCCTCCCTCTGGCTGGTGTCCATCCTGGCAGCCTTGCTGCTGGTCGCGGTTGTTGCCTACTTTCTTTGGCCCAATCCAAAACCTAAAACTATCCAACCTCCGCTGCCAAGAGAGGTGGCTAAGCGGCGCCTGGGTGCAGTGAAATCAAAAATTTCCAGCGAGAGCAGCTACAATTTCAGCATAGAGATTTCCGACATTCTCAGAGGCTTTATAGAACAGCAGTTCGGTATCAGAGCCGTTCGACAAACCACGCTCGAGTTTCTGAGCGAGGCCTCACAAAACCCCCATTTTGATCTGGCGAACCAGGAAAGATTGCGTGAATTTCTGGTTGCCTGTGATGCGATCAAATTCGCCCGAGTTGACATCGAACCGGCAGGCAGCGAGGTTTTGCTCGAACAGGCTTTTGCTTTCGTGGAGGAAGCAAAGTGAGTACGTCGTTCCGATTCGAACAACCCTGGTTTCTGCTGTTGTTGGCTCTATTGCCGTTGCTATGGTTTATTGGCAAACGCTCGCAAAAGCCGCCTGTCATTCGATTCGCCGCGGCCCGAATCTTCGCCAAGGCAACGACCTTTCAAAGTTCGTGGACGAAGGCCCTCCGCAACGCGCTTTATTTTGCAGGCTGTTCATGCCTGATCGTCGGCCTTGCCCGGCCACAGTTCGGCATCGCTACCAGCCGGGTTCGGACCAGCGGTATCGATATCATGCTTTTGCTGGATGTCTCTCTCTCAATGTTGTCGGAAGACTTTTCCATCGGATCTCAGCGGGCCAGCAGGCTCGAGGTTGTTAAGCAGGTGACCGAAAAATTTATCAGCGGCCGGCCCGATGACCGGATCGGGGTTATTGCTTTTTCAGGTCGCGCTTACCTGATCAGTCCGCTCACGCTCGACCACCGATGGTTGATTGAAAACCTCTCTCGTTTGAATATCCGCCGTGTTGGTGACCAAACCGCGCTCGGCTCCAGCCTTGTCGAGGATGGCACTGCCATCGGATCCGCCCTGGCTACGGGAGCCAATCGGCTTCGCGACAGACGAGCCAAGAGCCGAGTGATCGTCCTGTTGACGGACGGCGACAATAATGCAGGCAAGATACCGCCTTTGACGGCAGCGGAAGCCGCCGCAGCCATCGGTATCAAAATCTATACCATTGGCGCCGGCACCAACGGATTAGTCCCGTTTCCCCATTCGGACGGTTATGGAAACACCTATTACTCGCAGGAATACATGCCCTTCAAAGAAGACACCTGCCGGGAAATCGCCCGGATAGGCGGAGGAGTCTTCTTCCGAGCCATCGATACGAAGACGTTGAAGGAGATTTTCAGCCAAATCGATCAGTTTGAGAAAACGGAAGTGGAGATGCAGAAGTACCAGAACTACCAGGACATTTTCGGCTGGCTCCTCGGAGCAGGCATCTGCTTGCTGGGAACGACCTTCGTTTTGAGAGAAACCATCTGGAGTAAGGTTCCATGACGTTTGGCGATCCGGGCTGGTTATGGGGTTTGATCGCCCTGCCTTTCCTGGCGGTACTGATCGTCCACAATGACCGGCGCCGCCAAACGAGACTCCGGCGGCTTGTCGCAAGCCGGTTGCTGCCTGACCTCACCGACGCCGTTGCCCAATGGCGGATGCTAGCCAAACCGATCCTTTTTCTCGGGGCATTGCTGGCCCTTCTAATCGCTGCTGCCCGGCCCCAATTCGGATTTGTCGAACAAGACTTCATGCAACGCGGTCGCGATGTAGTCCTGGCGATCGACACCTCGAAGAGCATGCTGTCGACGGACTTTGCACCAGACCGGTTGACCCGGGCGAAACTTGCCGGACAAGACATCATGGGTGCCATGAAAGGCGATCGGTTTGCGCTGGTCGCTTTTGCCGGAGCGGCACAGGTCGAAGCTCCGCTGACGGTCGACTATCAGACGGTGCTCGATGCGATCAATCAGCTCGATACCAAGACTGTCGAACGTGGCGGGACAGATATAAGCTCCGCGATTCAATCCGCGGAGCTTGCCTTGGGCAAATCCGAGGGACCCTACCGCGCCCTCGTGCTGATGACTGACGGAGAAGATCTGGAAGAGGACGCCGTCGCGGCGGCAAAGCACGCTGCGTCTGACGGGATTCGCATTTTCACCGTCGGGATCGGAACAAAAGAAGGCTCAGCTATTCCGATTGACCCTGATCAAAAAGATTATCTTCGGGATCGCGAAGGACAAATCGTCCGCTCCCAGCTGGACGAAGGTCGGCTCCGGAAAATCGCTCAAGAAACCGGCGGTTTTTACGTTCATCTGGAAAATGGAGCGATTTCACGATTGATCAGCGACGGTCTTCTCAAGCTAGGCGAGGGAAATATCGATGAGCGTTCGGTACGAATACCCATCGAGCGATATCGTTGGCCGTTGGGATTTGGGCTTCTCCTTCTCCTGCTCTCTGCCACGTTGAGCGGCCGGCGGAAAGAGACGAGCGCGAGCCGAACCCGAGTAGAAAACACTGTCGCCGTAACCATGTTGGCCTTGATTCTGAGCGCGCACGCCAACCCGGCGATCGACCGATATAACCAGGGAGATTTCGACGGCGCCGTCGAAAAGTTCCGGGAGCAGCTGAAGCACGATCCAGCCTCACCCACGATCAACTTCGACCTGGGAGACGCGGCTTACCGCCTGCAGAAATATGACGAAGCTTTTGAGGCCTACGCCAAGGCCATGGTCAGCAGTGACCCAACTTTAAGACAACAGGCCTATTACAATGGTGGCAACGCCCTTTTCATGCAGGGAAATAACGCTCAGAACATCGAACAACAATTGTCGAGCTATTACGACGCCCGCTACCAGTACCATCAAGCGCTCGATTTGAATCCCCGAGACGAACAAGCGAAGAAAAATCTCGGACTTCTGGAAGAGCGTATTAAGCAGGCCGAGCAGGAGAAACAACAGCAAAAACAAAGACAACGGACACAACCGCGACAACGCCCGGGACAGCACAAACAGCGAAACCGAAACAAACAGCGGGACCAAATGGGCCAAAACCCCGATCAACAATCTCAATCCGGCTCGGGAGAGACCCGGCCCGATGAGGAGCAATCGCAGGGAGGCCAACAACAGGAACCCTCCGATGACGCCGAAGACGGGAACGAAAGCGACCCGAGAGGCGAACCCACACCGGGTCCTGAAAAGGATGGACAACTCCGAGAGATGGCACCGTCCGACCAACAACCGCAACCGCATCAACAGCTGCAGGCAAAGCCAGGCCAGATGTCTGATGACGAAGCGCTCGGCCTGCTTGATTCGTTAAAAGATGAGGGTGACAAGATCGATCTTATGCGCCGCAAGACCGACCGGAGCGTTCTTCGCGATTGGTGAAATGAAAATTTTATTAAGCGTTTTAGCCCTTTTGCTCGGAATCGCGGCCATCGCGGTTGCCGAACCGTCCATCTCCGCATCGCTTTCGGAGACCGTCACTGACCTGGACCATCCCGTCCAGTTGGAGATCAAAATCCAAAATGCGAGAATCACGCGTCCCCCAACCATTTTAGCGAACGGGCTGTCGATTAACTTTGCCGGTACCTCGAGTCGCACTCAGATTCTTAATTTTCAAGCCACGACTATCATCACTTTTACCTACATCGTGACGCCGACCAAGGAAGGAGTCTATGAAATCCCGGCGGTCGAGGTGTCAGCCGGTGGCAAGACGTATCGAACGTCGGCCTTAGCGCTGAAAGTCATCCGCGATAATAGCAATAATGCCGGCCGGCCGGCGGCGTCTGACAAGCCCTATTTTGCAGAGCTCGTCGTTCCTAAAGAATCGGCTTACGTGGGAGAACAGATCCCGATCGAACTACGTTTCTACTTCAATCAACGGATCCAGTACCAACCCTATCCGCAAGGCCAGTACCCGATCATTGATGGAGAAGGTTTCGTGACCAAGAAATATCCGGAACCAAGCGAAAAGCAGTTTGAATTGAACGGACGGCCATACCACGTAGTTGTCTATAAGACGGCGCTGACGGGTGTTAAGCCGGGCAAACTGGAACTCCAGTCCGCTACTCAGAGCTTTCTTATTTCCAGCCCATTTGGATCGAGGAGTGCACCCGGGTTCGTCGATCCCTTCGAAGACTATCAGCAACAGGTGATTGACGTGAAGACGAACGGCGCTTCCATCGATATCAAGGCACTTCCCACCATTAATCGGCCCCCAAGCTTTTCCGGAGCGGTTGGTGATTTCACCCTGGCCACCTCCGCGCAACCTGCCAAAACAAAAACGGGCGACCCGGTCGGCATGAAGGTTGAAATCAAAGGACTCGGCAATTTCGACCGGATGGAGCAACCGACGCTGACTAACGCGGACGGATGGCGGACCTACCAGCCATCCACAGCGACCGAGGCGCTGGACGAACTCGGCTTGAGTGCTGTCAAAACCTTTAATTATCCTTTGGTGGCCGAAAAACCGGGGATAAACTTGCCGACGGTCGAATTCTCTTATTTCGATCCCAACGCGGAGAAGTACGTGACCTTAAAGTCCGCGCCAATCGCCATCGAAGTCGATGGAGAACGACTGCCCGACTTTTCGACCCCTCCGGTTGCGACCGGTGCGTCGCCCGAGCCACAGTCGAAACCACGGACGATACCGGACGTCTTGGACATTCAAACGCGCCAGCCAACTCCGGCCTCGTTTCTCCCTTTGGTAGCGCGACCGGCTTTTTGGATAGCCCAAGCCATTCCCGCCGCCACTCTTCTCCTTCTTTGTTCTGGGCTCTGGTTCAGAAATGCCAGAAAGGCGAGTCTGCCGAACCGAACCCTGAATCGTGAAAGGCGTGCATTACGGAAGAAGATTGAGGCGTCGACCAATCGACCGGAGGTTTTGCAAGCGGCCGTTCGACTACTGGAGCTTGATATCCTCTCGCAACCTTGGAACCAGGTGGAGGATCAAAAATCTCTCGAAGAGGTGATCAGCGAGAGAAGCTTGCCGGTAGAGTTGCGCGACGGCATGCGCGAACTCCTGGAGGCCAGAGGAGCAACAATTTACGGACATCTTGGCTCGGAATCTTTAACCGAGAACGAAAGAGCGCGAATCAAGAATGTCCTGGATCACTGGAAAGCAGCGGCATGATTTGGACGAGATACCTACTGATTCCGGCCTGCTATCTGTCGTTCGCTTTGTCACCATCTTTCGGAGGTCCAACCTGGGAGGCCGCGAATGAGGCATATCAGAAAGGGAAATACGAAGAGGCGAAAGTTGATTACCTGCAGTTGGCGGGAAGGCGTGAATATAGCGCCGACCTCTTTTACAATCTCGGAAATGCCTGGTTTAAATTAGGCGATCAAGGAAGGGCTATCCTGAATTACGAGCGTGCGCTCGTCCTCGACCCGAGACTGGAGGAGGCCAGATCCAATCTGCAAACCGCGCTCAAGATCGCAGGAAATGAAGATCAGCCCACTTTACGCGAGCGGATCGGTGTTTATGCGGATTACTTTCCGTTGATCGCTTCGATCGCTTTTTGGATTGCCGCGTTTTGTCTCCTCCCTGCTGCGCGAAAGGGTGGCCGCTTCCTTCCTTTATGGCGTAGCCTTTGTATAGCTTTCGCCTTCATTTCCGCCGGGAGCGCGGGCATGTCTTTCTGGGTTGGCTCGGGGTCGAGAGATGCGAATCAAGCTTTGATCGTCGAATCTGCGACCGACCTGAAATATGGACCGGCGGTTACCGCGCGGCCGGTCGAGAGTCTGCAGATCGGCCAAAAAATTCAGCTGATTTCCGAGAGAGGCGATTGGACGTTTTGCCGAGCGAGCACAGATAATCTGGGATGGATACTCACAAGAAAAGCCGAGCGCGTCATTCCGTAGCCGCGATTATTACCATTATTCTCTTGGCGACGCGGTGCGTGGCTTTACCCGAAGAAAGGCCGGACTGGTTGAGTTCGCTGACCTCGGACAAGGGCCCGGGCAACTTCGCCGCCCCTCCTGCAATGCGTCTGGCCTATCGATTCGGCTGGAGCGGTCTCCAGGCCGCGAAGGCCGAGATACACCTCTTTTCACCAAGCCAGAACACCTTCGAGATCGAAGCGGCCGGCGGGACTTCCGGACTCCCGCGCGCTCTATTCAAACTCGACGTGTATCATCACGCAACCGAGAACAAAGTAACTCTGAGGCCAATCCATTTCTTTCAGGAGGAGAAATATCGTTCGGAAACAATAAAAACGAACGTCGACTTCGGATCGGATGAAGTGACGGGCTTTCGGGAGAAAATCCCGGGCGATCACGCGCCCAAGCCTAACACTTTCAAATTCAGTCCTGTTTTTGATATGGGTGCGGCATTGCTCTGGGTAAGAAGCCAACCGCTGGCAGACGGCGAAACTGAATCGATCGTCGTCTGGGCGTCGAACGCTCCTTATCTTGCCAAGGTTACGGTGTTGAGTCGGGACACCATCAAAATCGACGGCCAGAAGAGAAACGCGATCAAGCTCGATCTCAAGCTATTCCGGATAGACAAAAAAATGCATTTGAAGGAACACAAGTTATTCAAGGGCGGCCGCGGCTGGCTCTCGGATGACGACCAACGGATCCCGCTTCGGATCGAGGCAGACATTTTCATCGGCTACGTCTTCGCCGAACTCGAATCGGAGCGACTGGAGTAGTGGCGGGTGCGTTTGGCGTTTGGCGTTTGGCGTTTGGCGTTTGGCGTTCGGCGTTCGGCGGGCGTTGGCGCAGTCAGGACATCGGTAACACTTTTGGGTCAGGACATCGGTAACACTGTCACTGTTTTAGTTCATGTTTTGATTCTGTCCATTCTGCGAACTGGAATATCGCCAACAAATGGCGGCCAGACTTATCCATAATCGCCCCGGGCCGGTGAGCTGCGAGAATGCCTGGGACAGGTACGCCACGTCGCAGCAGCACACCGGCCCGGATAAAGGCGATTGTGGGTAAGTCGCGAGTTGCGGCCACCCGTCGCCAGGGGGATCCTCCCTTGGCCCCCACGATGGTTGGAGTCCGTTCATGACGCCACCTCGGCCCTTAGGAAACTGACCTCCTGGGGATCAAGGTGTCCAAGCAGCAACCGGCCAAACCAGATCTCCAGTTGGCCCTTTTCAGCCCTTTGGAGCCCTACCTCCCAACCTGCCAGGCTCCCGGTCAGGAAGACCTTTTGGTTCTTCCAACTCAGCTTGCCGTTTTTGTCCACCAAGCGGGCCGCCATCCCGGGATAGCTCATTTGCACTTCTGTCGCGCGGTAAGGCCTGCTCGAGTTCTGGTAGAGTTCCGCCGGACAACGCATCCCCAGCGCTTCGTGGGTGCGCTCCCGGTCTCCTCTCGCCACAGCTCCAGCGCCTCTGGCGTGGCTCCCGTCCCAAGCTTTCCAACTCTTCGGCGATGTCCCGATGCAGCCGTTCGTGCCCTCCGTTATCTTGCGGATGCGCCGGCCGACCTCGTTCCAAATCGATTCCCAGGGCCACCCACCACGCCGACAACCGGCTCAACCCGTGCAAGGCCTGCACGCTGGCAAAAGGCGCTCCGTTATCCGAGCGGATCGCTTCAGGTAAACCGTGTCGCTCAAAGATCCGCTCAAAGGCCTCTCGCACCGTCTGGCTGCGCGCATTGTCCATCGCTCGCAACTCCAGCACGTAACGGCTGAACTCATCGCGGACTGTCAAGGGTTCACACCGCCTACTCTCTCCAAAGTGCCACCAGCCCTTGAAGTCCACTGTCCACACCTCATTGGGTTGTTGTCCTCGGCGTCCACTGCTCAGCCGCCCTCCGGCCAGCGGCCCCTCTCGCACTCGGCGCGGCTGGGTCAAACCCACTTGCTCCAGCACCCGCTTGAAACTGCTCTCGCTGGGCGCCTGCCCGTGTCGCCGATGGTACAACGTCCGGATCTTCCGCGGACCCCAATAGCGATGCCCCAGCTTCAGTTTCACCATTTCGCACACTTGCCCTTCACTCAATTGCTTGGGACTGCTCCGTGGTCGCCGCGAATCTTCCTCCATCCCCTCCAGCCCTTGGCGTAAAAACCTCTCTGCCATTTGTAACCCGTCTTGGTGCTGATTCCATATTCCCGGCACAACTCTCGAAAATTCAACGTTCCCAGCGCCTTCAGCGCATCTCTTCTTGATCGATAGGTTCACTTTTTTTCCACGGCATTTACCGAGCCTTTTTACTCCGGTTCCTGCCTTTGAAGTGTTACCTATGTCTTGAACCTATTGTGTTACCTATGTCCTGAACCGGCAGGTTTGGCGCCCCGCGCTTCCAAAAAGGCGTTCGCTACCCGTGACGCGGTAGGGTTGCGCTCCCGCGCGACCGGCGCCCGGACTTCCAAAAGACCTCCGCATGGCACGTGACGCGAAGGCTCTACCACCTTCGGCGCACGGTTTCTTCGGACCGCTCTCGGTCATGAACGCCGTTCCATTCCCCAAACAGGGATCCCTGGCTCGTGTCGCTCCGACTTCCTGCCATCTATCCCTTCCCGCCATCAACAAAGTGGACACCAAGCTCGATGGTGTCGACATCCATGAAAACCGGCGAATCGGATATTATTAATTAACGATAATAAAATCACTTTACAAACTTCCAAGCACGCGTTACTTGCGATAAGTTATCATTGATAACTTATTCTAATCATTGAAATCCTTTATGAATGCTCTCTCTTTGATTCCACTCGCGCTCCAGAACGATCGTGAAATGTTCAAACCAGTCTGTTCCCTTGCTGCAGACCGCCGTCTGCGGGACAGAATAAAACTGCTCTTTCGTGGTTTCCTGACCTGCACCGAAGGCCGTTCGCGCTCTGCCAGGAATGTCTTTAACCTGTCGCTGGCTAACCTGTCCTCCGTCACAACGCCGAATGGTCCCTGGGTCTATACCATCGTTCCCTGGGAGGATTGACGGCTAGACGCCAAACGCCTCGTCATCAGTGGCTGAAATTCGCGTCGTGGCGGTTCGAAATGAAAGCTGGCAACGTCAAATGAAGAAAGAACGGCAATCTCATCCGCTGCGTGGTCGAAAAAGGAAAGGAGAGGGGTTGCAACGTCGCGCAGAGATTCTCGACGCAGCCAAGCAGTTGTTTGTCGAGGAAGGATATGCGGCCACGACAATTCGTCGAATCGCCGCGAAACTCGGATTATCCTCTACCGCCCTCTATGTCTATTTTCCGGACAAAGACGCAATCCTGGTCGAGATCTGTGATGCCACGTTCGCAGGGTTGATCGTGGAACTCGACGAGGTCCGGCGCGACTCTGCTGATCCCTTGGACGCGCTGGCGAAGTCTCTTGAACGGTATATCCGCTTTGGCCTGGACCATCCGAACGAATACGAGCTCACCTTTGTGACCCGGCGCTCAAAAGAACTGCAAAAGCTGAAGCCCGAAAATAAGAAGCTTGGGATGCAGGCGTTCGAGCGGTTCTACGACTGTGTCGACGCGGTCGTGAAAGCTGGCCTGACGAATGATTCGGACGCACAGCGTCTGACTCAGCAACTCTGGGCGGCGATTCATGGATTGGTTGTCCTGCTTCTTTTGCGATCGGAATTTTCCTGGACCGAACTGAGCTCACTGATCAGCGGACATGTTAGAATGCTTGTATTCGGGGTGACAAAACAGGGCCAATGAACAGCGGCCGCGCTGGCGTCGATTTGGCGAAAAAGCAAAAGCCCGACCTCATTCTTTGCGACGTGATGAGCCGGGTCTGGACGGATACGGCGTCATCGCCGCTCTTCGGGCCGATGCAGAGACCGTCAGAATCCCGTTTATCTTCCTCACCGCGAAAGCTGAGAAGCCCGACATACGCGCCGGAATGAACCTGGGTGCCGATGATTATCTTGCTAAGCCGGTCGCCAAAGCTGACCTGCTTGCAGCCATCCACTCGCGTCTCGAATGCGTTTTCCCCGCAAGTAGTGACGCAGTTAAAACTAGCTTCCATTGCGCTCCGGACCATCGATGGGCCGAAAGTTCCAGTGTGCTCGCCTGCTGGCAGCAGCAGAAACCGAGGACGAGAACGAGGACGATAATCAAGAACGATTATCGAAGAAACTAGAGCAGCTGCACGAGACCTGCTCTAGATAAACACATGGAGCAAAAGAATGTGGCAAATCTGAACTTTGAAAAAGAGATCTCAGCGCTCCTGGTAGTCGATCCCTACAACGACTTCATTTCCGCGGGAGGAAAAGTGTGGGATCGCCTGAAGGGTGTGGCCGAAGCAAACGACTGTGTTCCGCACATGTTGCAAGTTCTAAACGCCGCGCGGAAGGCCAAGCTTCGGGTCTTCTATGCGCTGCATCACCGTTACCGTCCAGGCGATTATGAGACTTGGAAGTACCTTGCGCCCATTCAGAAGTTGGCGTGGCAGCGCAAGACCTTTGAATACGGCACGTGGGGCGGTGAGATTCGTCCCGAGTTCGAGCCCAAGCCAAGCGAAATTGTCGCGACGGAGCATTGGTGTTCCAGCGGCTTTGCCAACACCGATTTGGATTTGCAGCTCAAAAACCACGGCATTCGACAGATCATCGTCATCGGACTCATCGCACATACCTGCATCGAGGCGACCGTTCGCTTTGCTGCTGAACTCGGCTACGGCGTCACGATGGTAAAAGACGCGACGGCGGATTACTCGGTTGAAATGATGCATGCCGCCCTCGACATCAATATTCCAAACTACGCCAGTGCCATTGTGACCGCAGCCGAAGTCGTTGACGCGCTTGCCCTGAGCATGGGAGGCTCTACTGATTCCAATTGCCGCGATACACCGTCGGATCTGTCAGATAGCTGAAAACCCTGATGTGCGGCCTGGCGGGAATTTTATTCTCATTGGAAATCGCTTGAGGGATATCACGGGCTGATTGGCGACGAGGACCGTTAAATTAAGAAACCGAGGACGAGGACGATTGAAGAAGGAGCTGCCGGAATGTAGTAGGACCGGGCCACGTCAGTCGTTAGTGGTCAAGATCGATCAATTTCCGTCCCACCTCTTCAAGAGCATTTGGCGTAAGTTGGATATTATTCAATGCGTAAAGCATGAATTTATCAATCCGCATTGAGCGCTGAGGCTTACCGACTTTCTCCGCTACGTCCTGGCAGTGTGCGCAGTGAAAGATAGTTTCGAGAGCCGCTCCGGGAGTCGCGGACTTGGAATCCAACGTGGCAAATCCGTCCGCGTAGTTTTCGATGATCCCACCGCAGGCGTCGCAGCGTATCTTTGGCCGTGGGTGACCATTTTTGTCTACCTGGAAAATGAAAGCCATAGGTTTTCAACCTACCGCATTCGGAAGCATCAGCAATTGCCTGCCGAGCGTTTGTTGAACTGCACTTACATCCGATCACCGACAGGCCATCGCCGGTTATTTGAGGCGCCCCCTTCGATGACGCCGAGGTGACCCAGTTGGAGCAATTCCTCTTCGAGGAGGCCTGTCGCCTGGAACAGGCCTCCGCTCTTTCGCGGCGGGCGCGGGAGTTTCTTAAAAAGCAGCGCGTGCTCGAGCCCGTTCGCGTTCCGGATCGCACGCATCGTCGGCAAGCAGCGGGCCCAGGCACGCGAGCACATCTTCAGGCGAGGCGCGGCGCTGCGTTCGTCCCGAACGGCTTGGCGGGTACGCTCGAGGACCTTCTGGCAAAGCGACCGCGAACCCATCGACCAGACAGTTGATATGTTCGACAAGCTAGTACTAGCTAGCTCCTTGAAGTCAACCTTAACTCAGCGAAAACAGTATAGGAAATGCTGACTATACTGGCCGACGCTGGACAAGAATTATTGCCATTGCGGTGGGCAAAGTATATTGCCAGGTGGATGCTTCCCATTCACCGATAGAAGTCGGCGATATGTTGACCACAGGGGTCGCCGTCTTGGATTGGAATAATCTGACCCCATTCCCCAGTGCTGCACGTGACAGGTTGCCTCCCACCGCAGATGCAATTTCCTTAGACTACGGACAGCCAGTGTTTCAGCCAGTGTTCACGCTTTATCGACGGGGCGCGCCGCACGCGGTAGTCTGTTTGTCGCTGTGATTCTAACGATGCTCCTTGGACGGGCCACCCTGGACGCGCCGGAGCGCGTCCCATGCCACGCGCACGGCCGCGTCACGTGGCAAAACGCCGACACGCCGATACGATGCTCCTTGGACGGGCCACGCCGGACGCGCCGGAGCGCGTCAATACCGTGCCACGCGCACGGCCGCGTCAGGTGGCAAAACGCCGATACGCTCCTCCCCCCGCCCGTCATTCAGAGGTCAGAAACAGGCCCCGCTCTTTGATGATTTCGGCGACCTTCTCGGGGACCATGGTCTCCCAACCGGACTCGCCATGCTGGATCTTGGCCAGTACATCCCGAGAAAAAATGTCCATCACCGACGGGTCGCTTCCCATGATCGGTACGAGATAGCCGCTTTCGAGGAGGTGAGCGTAAAGATTGCGGAGGTGAAGTTCGACCTGGAGGTTTACCGCATTGATCCAGACGTCCACGGCAAGGGGATGCTCAGACTTGCCCAAGGCAGCCGTCGGAGAATCATCAGGATTCTGCATACAATAGCGGTCGTAGGCGTTTATCCGCATCGGATAGATGTACAGCTTAACCAGATTTCTGAACAGGCGTCCGAAAGATTCCAAAATCCCGCCATCGAGGTTCTCGTAATATCTTTCGTTGAAGATCTCGAGCAGATTATTGATGCCCATTACCACGCCAACCATCTGTTTAGTGTAGCGTCGGAAGTAGCCAATTAACCTGTAAAATTCCAGATAGTTGGAAACAAATACGTTGTTGCCAATCGCTGCCAGAGTATCGATGCGCGCCAAAAAATCCTGGTAATCGATGTTCCCCCGGGCGAGCAGGTTGTGCATTGCGATTTCCATCAGCACGACGACGTCCACGTCATGCAGCACCGGTTCCGAAAGGAACTGAGCCAGGGCACACCGCATCATGTCGAGATTCACGAGCGTCACCGGACGGAAACTCCCGCGCTCAACGATAACGGCCTTTTTGTAAAGGATCTCCGAAGGCTGCAGTACTTCGCCCTTGGGGCTGAACATAACCGCATTGGTCAACCCGTATTCCACCAGCTTTAGACTCATTATTCGGTTGTCCACGTTGGCGAAGAGCGGCCCGGCGAAATTAATCATGTCAACTTCGATACGACCCGTGGTCAAACTGTCCGCCAACGAGCGGATAAACGCGTCCTGATCGTTGATAAAATAGAAAGCGCCGTAGACCAGGTTAACGCCGATAATGCCCAGCGCCTGCTGCTGCATGACGTTCTCCCGGTCCGACATTCTGACGTGCAGAATGATGTCGCTCGGCGGCGTGTGGGGTTCAGCTTGGAATCGCATGCCCATCCAGCCGTGGCATTCGTTTGTTCCCTTGAAACTCCTGGCCGCTACCGTGTCCGCGAACACGAAAAAGCTGGACCGATCCCCCCGGTTTGCGTCCAGGCGTTGAATGAGAAGATCGTACTCACGGCTCAGCATGAGTTCCAATCGCTCTCTTGAAACGTAGCGAGCGGTCTTCCCATAGAACGCATCGCTGAATTTCATGTCGTAGGCCGAAAGCGATTTTGCGACGGTATCGTCCGCGCCGCCAGCCTGGAAAAAGTAGCGAGCCACCTCCTGACCGGCACCGATTTCAGCGAACGTGCCGTATTTTGCCCCATCGAGATTGACCGTGAGGGCCTTACGAGTCGTTGTTAAGAGTTCAGAAGATTCCATGATTACCCAGCGTTCGTGTATAGTCCAAAGAGCCTAATGACAATCGTTTCCGCCCTCGTCGTCGATCTTTGAATGTTGATTTCTGTGAAATATCTCAGCCGCAGATGATAGTCAGCCTACTGGCGCCCTTTGTCTTTGCCGAAGATGGTGACCACCAGTTGTGCATCGTTCTACAAAGTTACCGGTTGATTTCCAATTGTTTTGACCAATTCATTTCTCCATGGCTTTGCATCGGTTGTGTAACAAATCCGAGATCGCTTGTGGCAGCCTGAAGCGAATCAACGATCTCGAGATCGCGCTTTTTAACATCGACGGCAATTTTTTTGCTATCAAAGATGTCTGTACCCACGACCAGGCTTCATTATCTGAGGGCGAACTGATCGGCGACACGATCGTCTGTCCGTGGCATGGCGCTTGTTTTTCTGTCAGAACCGGTGAAGCGCTCTCGTTGCCAGCGATCGAACCCGTCGAAACATTCCGCGTTCAATTGCAGGACGACGAGGTTTACGTGGATATCTAGGAAGCGTTCGGCGTTCGGCGTTTGGCGTTCGGCGTTCGGCGGGCCGCAGGCGCTTCGACGATACGTTTCCCTGGAAGTCCGAAAGCGGGATGGCGAATCCGAAAACGGAACGATTTGATGCGTTCGGCCAGGGCGAAAAGGCAACTCCCTCGAGAAAAGGCGCTCCAGGGTCCCATGGCACGGCCGGTGCTAAAGCCTGATAACGAGAGAAATCGATTTCCTCAAAGTCAGAACCGGAGTCGCCGGGAAACAATCAATAGAGGAATCGAACTAATCCATGAAACCAGCTTGAGTCGAAGGAGTCGCAAAAAAGTAAGTTTATGCTTCGCTCGCATATCGGCGAGCCCACAAGCAGGCTTAACAGAGACCACGCACAGCATGAGATCGGTATGGGTATCCTGTGGCTTGTTCTTGGAACCGCGTGTGCGGGGCTTGCCTGGAACCTTATCTCAATCTTGCTGAAATCAGCGTAGCCGCGAGGGAAACGTATCGGCGTATCGGCGTGTCCGTTAAGCGGCCCGTTGGCGGTTCTTGTCCTCCGAGCGGCTTCCAAGGAATACAGCACCGTGGAGGCTGAGTCGAAAATAACCGTCGCCAACGGGCCCCCCCAACACTCCCGAGACGCCGACACGCGACGCGTTCCCCTCCCGGGTCAAACAGTTCGCCCTGTGGCTGCGGGGCCCGCTTCGCTTCTTCTTCGACTTCTGCCAGCAAACTCTTGAACTCGTACTTTTTCAGTCCGGCAAGGTAGGCCGGATAATCGGGACGAATCTTGAGGTCCAGTAACCGCACGGGGAGATCATGATCAATTTCGAGCCGAACCATCCGGCGGTTCTGGTAGATCTTTTCCCGGTTTGCAGCCAATTTTTCTCTCAACTTCAAGTTAGGGATACGGTCGAGGTTTTTAAGCAAACGGTCGATGGTTCCGAACTCGGCAATCAAGTTTGCGGCGGTCTTTTGTCCGACTCCCTCGATCCCGGTATATTGTCCACGCTATCGCCAGTAAGGGCCAGGACTTCGCCGATACACTGCGGCGGAACACCCCATTTGCAGTAACTTCCGAAATTCCAAACAGAGCGTGGGAATCTTTTGGGTTTTTGAGATCGGTCTTATTTGTGGAATAAATTTTGACTGAATCGTTCACCAGTTGGAAAAGGTCTTTGTCGTTTGTCGCCAGAATCGTCTGAATCTGTTCGGTGCCGCGGCAATCGTATAGCGGCCATCAAGTCGTCCGCCTCTGTATTCGGTTTAGCAATCGAGGCAAATCCCATAGGAGTACAAAATTCGCGAATAAAATCCAATTGCGGGATCATTTTTCGGGCATCGCCTCGCGTTGCTGCTTGTATGCGGGCTGCAATTCCACGCGTTTCGCAGGAAGCCCTTCATCCCAAAAGACCGCCGCCAGGTCGGGCTGAAGATCTTTGAGCATTTTTCGAACGGTGCTGACAAAGCCAAAGATCGCGTTGGTCGGTTCGCCTCGCGAATTTGTCAGTGACTGGATCGCATGATAAGAGCGATAGACGTAGTAATGGCCGTCGATCAGGAGGAGTCGTCACATAGCACCAGTAAGCAGGGTCTGGACGGCTGTCCAGAGATCAAGGGGATGAAAGAATCGGAAGAACCGATCACTCTGGACTTAAGGAGTACCTCGCCGCGACACGGCTCAAACAGTTTCAAATTGGGATCGGCGTCCTCACTCAGGTCAGATCGATATCCCCATAGATAACGTTCAGTGCGCCGCGTAGGCAATCATCGCGGCATTATCGGTGCTGAAAGACGGGGCGGTGAGCTTCAATTCCAAACCGGCGACGGCGGCTGCATCTGCCATTTTTGAGCGGAGCCGCGAATTGGCACTCACTCCGCCGCTGACGGTGAGCAGATTCATTCCGGCGGAATTGGCCGCCCGAATCGCTTTTTTCACCAGCACATCAGTGACGGCTTCTTGAAATGAAGCACAAAGGTCTGCTGAAAATCACCGTCCAGTTTTGGCAACAGATAACGGACGGCGGTTTTCAATCCACTGAAGCTGAAATTGAAGTCCCGACTGGTCAGCATGCTCCGCGGAAGGTCAAACCGCTTCGGATTTCCGTTTTTTGCGAGGCGATCAATTTCTGGTCCTCCGGGATAGGGTAAACCGAGAAGCTTAGCTACCTTGTCGAAGGCTTCGCCGGCCGCGTCGTCGAGTGTCCTGCCGAGTAGACGATAAGAGCCGATCTCGGTCAAATGAATCAGCATGGTGTGTCCACCGCTGACGACCAGGCCCACGGAGGGGACCGGTCCATCAGGTTCCCCGATAAATGGTGACAAAAGATGGCCTTCCAAGTGGTTTATTCCCAGAAACGGCCTTCCCAGGCCGATCGCGAGACCCTTGGCCGCGCAATAGCCGACCAGTAAAGAAGTCAGAAGTCCCGGACCGCGCGTTGCCGCGACGCAATCAATTTCAGACAGGCTGCAACCAGCTCGTTTGGCGGCTAACTCAATGAGTGGGCCGATTCTTGGCAAGTGATTACGCGAAGCCACCTCGGGAACCACCCCGCCATATTTTTTGTGCAGATCGATCTGGCTCGAAATTTCGGAGACCAGCAGGTCTCTCCCGTCTCGAAGAATCGCTACCGCAGTCTCGTCACACGATGTTTCGACGGCTAATACCAACAACCGACTCACTGCTCAGAAGCCTGGGACGGTTTTTCATTTTGGCTGTAGATCATCACTCCCTTTAAAGCATCGACAGCACGATCCAGCTGGGGATCCTTTTGTTCGTTGACAATTTTCTGTTCGTCCGGGGAGAGAGGGCCATCGCGCCGTCGCAAAAGGAGCGCGCGCTCCTGCTCCGGTGAAAGCGACGCTTTGATGTTGGGGGTGATACCCCTTTCGTGGATAACCTGCTTGCTCGGCGTGTAATATTTTGCCGTCGTCAACCGCAGCGCAGAACCGTCAGGCAACTGGATAACGCTCTGCACTGATCCTTTACCGAAGGTCGTTTCACCGACGAGAATTGCCCGGTTAAGGTCTTTGAGCGCACCCGCCACAATCTCCGAACCGCTGGCGCTCCCGCCATTGACCAGCAGAACCATTGGGAAGGTGGGATGCTGCTTTTCGCTTTTGGTGGTGCCATACTCCCTTCGCTGGGAGGCATCGCGTCCCTCGGTATAAACAACCATTGTCTTGGGAGGAAGAAAGAGTCCGCAGACATCGACTGCACTGGTCAGCAACCCGCCCGGATTGTAGCGCAAATCAACAATGAGGGCCTGCATTCCCTTTTCCAGCAGGTCATTCAATTTCTGGTTTAATTCTTGAGCGGTCGGCTCGTTGAATTGAGTGATTCTTAAATAACCTATTTTGAAGTTTCCGGTGATCGATGGATCGAGAATTTTGGCGTCTTTTACACTGGCAATCTTGATGATTTCCCGTTGCAGAACGTAGTCCTTCGTCTCTTTACTCGAAGGCCGAAAAATCGTTAGAGTAACTTTTTGACCGGGATCTCCACGCAAAACATCGATTGCGTCCTGGAGGCTCATCTTCTCGGTGGTGGTACCGTTAATTCGCAGAATCTGGTCCCCTGGCAAAATCCCGGCACGAAAACCGGGGGAATCTTCCATCGGAGAAACCACGGTGATGACGCCATCCTTCGTCGAAACGACAATGCCGAGTCCGCCGAACTCGCTCCGGGTCTCGTTCTGCATTTCCCGGAAGTCAGTGGGCTGCATGAACTGGCTATGCGGGTCGAGGCTCGCGAGCATTCCCCGCAGAGCGGAATAGGTCAGGTCTTTGTACCCAATCTTATTCGGGTCGACATAGTCTTGACGAATTAATTGAAGCGCCCGGGTGAAGACCGTCAAGTTTTCGTACCCCGCATCGTCTGAATCGGCAACGGCACTCGAAATTAATACCTTCACCCCCACTAGGAGGTTAAAGATCAGCAACAGGGCCAGGAAGCCGTACAGAATTTTGCGCTTCATCGAAGCAAAACCTTAGCACACGTTTTGACTGGTGCGAGAACAAGGAAGCCTTCGCGCATCAGTCGAAGCAAACCGGGACTGCCGCCCTGGAAAAGCGGGATGCTCCACCCACCTCATTTACGCGGCGTCCTTGTCCTGCTTTCTTCGGATCAGTGGAGCGCGTTTGCCATCGACGACGGCGCGGTTAATGACTACGTCTGCGATATCTTCCCGACTCGGCACTTCGTACATGACGTCGAGCATGATTTTCTCAAACATGGATCGCAGGGCGCGCGCCCCGGTGCCTTTCGTAACAGCTTGTTGCGCCAAAGCTCGCAAGGCATCCCTTGTGACGGCCGATTTACGCCCTCCATGGCCAACAGTTTTGTGTACTGTTTTACCATTGCATTTCGCGTCTCGGTCAGAATCAGCATCAACTCATCTTCAGTTAAGGCATCGAGTGCCGTAACGATCGGGAGACGACCAATAAACTCCGGAATCATTCCGAAAGAGAGCAGATCCTCCGGCTCAGTGTTTCTGAGAGTCTCTTCTGCCTGATTTTCAGTGGCCCGCGCCTGTCTCGAATGGAATCCAAGAATTTTATTACCTAGACGACGGCTAATGATTTTTTCAAGTCCGACAAATGCACCGCCGCAGACAAAGAGGATTTTTTCCGTGTTGACCTGGATGTATTCCTGGTGCGGATGTTTGCGCCCTCCTTGTGGAGGAACGTTGCAGCTGCTGCCTTCCAAAATCTTCAGAAGCGCCTGTTGCACGCCTTCGCCAGAGACATCTCGCGTGATGCTGACGTTATCCGTTTTCCTGCCGATTTTGTCGATCTCATCGATATAAACGATGCCAATCTCAGCGCGTTTTACGTCGTAGTCGGCGTTCTGCAACAGACGCAGAATGATGTTTTCGACATCTTCGCCAACGTATCCGGCCTCAGTTAAAGTTGTCGCGTCCGCGATGCAAAACGGCACATCAAGAATCCGCGCCAGGGTACGAGCCAAAAGTGTCTTTCCTGACCCTGTTGGGCCGATCAAAAGGATGTTGCTCTTCTCAATCTCGACATCGGCGTAGGGATCCAAAGAGAGATCCTTGCTTCCGTTGGATTGCAGGATCCTCTTGTAGTGATTGTGAACCGCCACAGAGAGCACCTTTTTTGCTGAATCCTGACCCACCACATACTGATCCAACTGCCGTCGGATTTCGGCCGGCTTTGGCACACGCAGGCTGGTGGTCTGGCGCCTCGCATCTTCATTCAGTTCTTTGTCGAGGATGCCTTTGCAAACGTTAATGCAGTTGTCGCAAATGTAGACACCGGGCCCGGCAATCAGCTTGCGCACCTCTGCATGGCTCTTGCCGCAGAAAGAGCACATTGTCAGATTAGATGCGCGGGCCATATTATTCTTTTACTCGTCCAAACCCTTAAATCGTCCAGTTAGATAAACACTTAAGCTGGTAATGCGTTCTCGGCATTTATCGGCAAAGCTTCCGCAGGAACATCTTTTCGCGATTTCACCACTTCATCGACCAGGCCGTAGTCCTTGGCCTGTTGCGCGGTGATCCAATAGTCGCGATCCGAGTCTGCCTGAATCTGTTCAACAGTTTTGCCAGTGTGATGGGCTATAATCCCGATCAGCCGTTTTTTTAGTCTAAACATATACTCAACGGTGCGCTCCACATCACTGGCAGGCCCTTGAGCGCCGCCGGAAACCTGGTGAAGCATGACATCGGAATTCGGCAATGCGTACCGCTTACCTTTCGTGCCGGCGGTTAAAAGCACTGCGCCCATGCTGGCGGCAATGCCGATACAGTAGGTGGCCACGTCACAGGTAACGAACTGCATGGTGTCGTAGATAGCCAACCCGGCTGTCACCGAACCACCGGGCGAATTAATGTAAAGATTGATTTCGCGCTTCGGGTCCTCCATCTGGAGAAACAGCATTTGTGCGACAACCAAATTGGCGACATGATCGTCGATCGCAGTTCCGATGAAAATGATGCGATCTTTCAGTAGCCGGCTGTAAATGTCATAGCTCCGCTCGCCTCTTCCGGTTTGCTCAATCACCATCGGGACGAGAAGGGACTTCGGCGAAGTATAAATAGTGTTAGGCATGTTCTTGGAGCCTCTGATTCAGCTGTGCACAGCTTCTTCGGGCCCGATTTCGACGTTAGCATTCGAGGTTAGGAAATCAAGGACCTTACCCATCAGGATCTCCTCCCGCACTTGCCCCATCGCTCGTTTTTCTTCAAGTTCCGACATCATTTTGTCATAGCTCATTCGGTATTGACCTGCCAGCGCCTGTACTCGCTCCTTGACGTCCTGGCCGCTCACCTCGATCCCTTCTTTATCGGCGATTCTGGCCAGGATGAAGTTGGCCTTCAGCCGCTCTTTCGCGTTGCGGGACGCCATGCTAATGATGTTCTTTTCATTCTCCCTCAAAATCTCTTCGCTGATGCCGCGCATCTGATTCTGCTGCACGATTTCGGACATGATGCGCCGCGTCTCGTCTTTAACGTAGCTTTGCGGCAATTCGCATTCGACGCGAGAAACGAGGAAGTCGATGATCTGATTCTGGGTCATGGTCCGTTGCCGGCGCAGCTTTTCGGCAGTCAGTTGTTCTTTCAAGAGCTTCTTGAGCCCTTCGATAGTCAAATCCGGACCGACCTGGGCCGCGAACTCGTCGGTAAGTTCCGGGAGTTGCATACTCTTGATTCCCTTCAGAGTGACAGCAAAACGTAAGATTTTGGTTGCCAGCTCCGCCGTCGGAAAATCGTCCGGAATTGCAAGTTCGAACTCACGTGCTTCCCCGGTTTCCATCCCGACCAACCGCTCGCTAAAACCTTTGAGGATGGCGTCGTCATTGAGTTTGATCCAAAAGTCCTGGCCTCCGGCAAGCATCTTGGGTGCTTTCGGCTCAACCTCCAGCAAAGCCTGGCCGTCCAAAGTCGCGGCATAATCGATTACTGCAAAATCGCCCATTTCAAGTGCTCGTCCTTCGACATCGGTAAACGTGGCATGCCGTTCTCGAAGATTCTGCATTCCGGCATCAACCTCTTGGTCGGTAATTTCAACCAGCGGAACTTTCACGGCGATGCCCCTGTACTCCGGAAGCTCGAACTCGGGCAAAGTGATCAACGTGGCAGTGAACCGCATGCTCTTTTCAGGAGTGAACTCAACGTCATCCACCTCGGAGACCGACAGCACCTTCAAGCCTTTTTCACGGATTGCCTCGCGCGTCGTCTCGGCCACGAGTTTTTTCGTCAGTTCCGCCTGAATCTCTTTGCGGAATTTTGATTCAATCACGTTTTGCGGTGCTTTGCCCGGACGAAAACCTGGGATTCGCGCGACCTGCCGGAATCCTTTCACGACTTCATTCCACTCTTTCGTAACACGGTCCGGCGGCAACTCGATACGCAAAGAAGCAATACAATTTGGCAGATTTTCAACTTCAACGTTCATGGAAAAGGCGCTTAGGGTTTTGCGTTTTGAGTTTTGCGTTTTGGG
Organism: uncultured Verrucomicrobiae bacterium; assembly: GCA_963789065.1. Lineage (GTDB taxonomy): Bacteria > Verrucomicrobiota > Verrucomicrobiia > Chthoniobacterales > JAFAMB01 > JAFAMB01. Next base: position 99,110 of record CAWBKA010000025.1, read on the forward strand.
TTTTGCGTTCCGCGGGGCGCCGAACTCCCCGTGCAGCTTCCCACTCAAAACTCAAAACTCAAAACCCAAAACTCAAAACCCTGCTCTCAGTACCCAATATCTCCGATCCAACGCTCCACTTTGGAGCCTTCGACGGGTCCGACAATACCAAGGCCCATCCGTTGAGGAGCGAAACAGAGATTCGCTACTTCCTGGATTTGCTCGGCGGTAACCTCTTTAAACCTGGCCTGCACTTCGTCCGGATCGACCACCTTGTCGTAGGCAAGCAAGGACTCGCCCATCCACATGATCTGATTGGTCGTGCTCTCGAGTCCAAGCTCATTCTGGCCAATCGTGTAGGCCTGGGCTTGCCGAAGCTCTTTCTTGCTCGGCGGCTTGCTCCGGAGCTTATCCAATTCTCGATGGATCGCGCGCAAAGCGCTCCGAAGCTTCTCGGGCTCGAGCCCGACACAGATGCTGACGAGACCCGAATCCTCGAGGACCAAGGTTCCGCTGTGGACCGAGTAACAATAGGCGTAACGCTCTCTGAGCTGCTGGAACAGTCGGGAACTCATGTTTTCGCCGAGGATCACGCTCAACAGCTTCATCGCGTGTCGACGATTGTCTGTCCGGCTCATCGCGTGATAGCCCAATGCCAGATGAGTTTGTTCCGTTTCGTCCTTGGCAACGAGAACACGCTGATCACGCTTCACTTCGTTCCACCGTTGGAAAACAGGTGGCTGGCCGCGCGGTAACTTTTTTAACTTGCTGCGAAAGTAACGGAGAACTTCCTCATGGGAACAACGGCCGGAAACAGTGACAACAGTGCTGAGCCCGTTGTAATTCTCTCCAATAAACTTCAGTAGATGCTCTCGCTGAATCTTGCAAATCGACTCGACTGATCCGGTCAAAGGTCGGCCCAGGGCATGCCGGGGCCACATTGCTTCGGTGAGCAGTTCCTGTGAAAACTGGCCAGGCTGATCCTTATACATCAGGATCTCCTCCCGGATCACGTCCCGCTCACGCTCGATTTCCTGCTCCGCGAAAGTCGAGTTGACGTACATGTCAGAGAGCACGTTCGCCAAGGTGGGCAGATGCTCGGAGGCCGCTTTCGCGTAGATACAAGTATGATCTTCCGTCGTAAATGCGTTGATGAAACCTCCGAGACCTTCCACTTCCTCGGTAATATCCCTGGACGATCGTTTTCCCGTGCCTTTGAAAAGTAGATGCTCCAGAAAGTGAGATATCCCACACAACTCCTCCGGTTCATGCCGGCCGCCGACCGCAACCCATATGCCGACACTGACACTCTTCATCTCTGGCATCTCGCGCGTGGCGATCCTGACTCCGTTCTCCAAAATCGATGTACGGTACTGCATGCTACGCTCAGGCCATGTCGACAAAAATCGGGTCAGCACGTCCACCCGGCCCAATAATTATAATTTAACTTCTCTTAAATTAATCATTTTTTCCGCTAAATCCAGATCTGTTGGAAAGGTGATTTTCATATTCCAATCGAGATTCTGCAACAAACGAACGGGGTAACCGGCCTCGTGCAGTGCTGAGACCTCATCGGTGACAGAGCGGCCTGAGTCAACAATTCGTTTATAGGCGTCGACCAGCCAGTCGAAGCGAAAGACCTGCGGAGTTTGCATTCCCCAAAGCCCCGTACGATCAACACTTTCCGTCACGCTTTGGTTCGGATCGGCTCGTTTTAAGGTCTCCACGATCGGAGCGGCGAGCGAGACCGCCCCGCATTCCCTGGCCAGCTTAAAGGCTCGGCCGACGAGGTCCGGAGAAACGAGCGGCCTCGCGGCATCGTGAACCGCGACGATTTCGCAAGCTTTCGAGAGCTGAGAAATGCCATTCCAGACAGAGAGGTGGCGTTCAGGTCCGCCATCAACCAAACGATTGACCTTGGTAAGCCCGAAGGAGTTTACAACCTGTTCAAACTCGGAGCGCCGATCCGAGCTGACGACGAGAATCACTTCGTCGACGATCTCACACTGTTGAAACGGGTCGATCGAGCGAACCACTACCGGCTTGTCGCCAAGCAGGCTCAGCAATTTATCAAAGCCCATCCGCTGACTCCTGCCGGCGGCGACGATTATGGCGGAATTCATAGGGAAAAGTGCCCGTGCTCGGAGACCGGACACCGGTGTCCGGTCAGGGCAACGCTTTCTGGACTGCCTGGCTGAGGGTCCTTCCGTCCACTCTCCCGGCGGCCTTTTCGGTGGCGACCTTCATCACGGCACCCATCTGCGCTTTCGAAGTCGCGCCGACCTCCGCGATAGCCGCGTGTACGAGCTGTTCAAGTTCATCCTGTGCGAGGGGTTTTGGCAGATATTCCGTCAGAAACCGAATTTCCTCGCGTTCTTTCGCAGCAAGTTCCGGCCGTCCACCTTTCTCAAACCCTTCAACGGAATCATGGCGTTGTTTGACCTGCTTTCTGATGACGGCGAGAGCGTCAGGATCGGACAATTTACCTCCCGCTCCATGCTTTTCGATCACCGCATTCATAATCGCTGACTTTACCATTCGTAAAACCGACAATTTTTCTACTTCCTTGGATCGCATGGCCTCTCTCAGGTCAGCATCGATCTTTTCCTGGATGGTCATGAACCGAGTTTAGCCCCGAAAATCTCACAAGCCAAAACTCTCCTGAAATTTTCACGCGTCAGTCGGCAAAAATCATGCCTGGCGGCGGTATCACACGAACGGTGCGCTGCGAAAAGTAGCATCAGCATCCTGCTTGTCTTTGTCTCGTGGTCAGGCGAATTCGCAGGGAGCGAACGGACCCTCAAGAGACAGGCTGGAAGCCTACGCTACTCTGCCAGGCAGCGGTTCTTTTGCGGCGTGGCCGGAAATTTCTACAGGCTGCGCGGTTCAGCACTCCGATTTCTCTGGAAATAAGGAGGGTGGCGGTCGAAAATCCGGGTGATTTATGCGTCCAGTTGTTTTTCTCGTGCCGGTGTTTCTGGTACTTAGTCTACTTGTCGAGGCCCATGGAGCCGTCGAATTGCCCTTCCCGACAGTTTTCAAGGGTGAACCTCAATTTAACCGGTTGGTGCAAACGGCTCAAAGCGCAAACTGGCGCTCGCTGCCGTTGGGAGAACGAACCGTCGCCGTCGGCAGAGCTCTTCTGGGAACTCCCTACGCGAGTTTCACTTTGGAAATCGATAATCACACCGAGTCTCCGTCCGTGAATTTAAACGGGGTCGATTGCTGGACCTTTTTTGAGCTCTCGCTTGGTTTCGCCCGAATGCTCGAACTCAAGACAGGGAATTATACGCCTCAAGATTTTCTGGCGATGATTGAGCTCGACCGTTATCGGGGTGGTCAGTGTAACGGGAGGTACACCTCTCGACTCCATTTCCTTGAGGATTGGATTTATGACAACGAACGCCGGGGTTTGGTGCAGAATATGACCCGGTCACTCGGAGGGGTACCAATGCAGGGACGGTATCTCAACGAGATGAGCAAGTACTGGCGAAGCTCACGATACCTGCGGAACAATCCGGAGCTGGTACCGGAAATGCGGCAGATCGAAAACAAGATCTCGAGTCGGACGATTTACCATATCCCCAAGAGACAGGTTCCGGGAATCGAATCCAGAATTCAGAATGGCGACGTGATCTGTATCAGTGGGACGGGGCCGGAAGGCTTCACCGAGCATGTCGGGTTGGCTTATCGTGATCGTCAAGGTGTGCTACATTTTATGCACGCTTCGAAGGATGAGCACAGGGTAATCATCGACGTTCCGCTTCATAGTTATCTTTATCGATACAGCAAATTCGCAGGAATCATGGTCGTCCGACCGCGTGATGTTTCACATTCTGCGATGGCAGCATTGGTTGAGAACGTCAGCCAGTGATAGAATAAACCCAGCCGTTTGATTTCGTCGATTGCGGTTTTCTCAGCCCGCACGCGGCATAATCTTTCCCGGCTGAGCACCAGACCTCGAAAGGCTTAAATTAAGTTGGTGAAGAAGTTTCCTTGTTGCTTTATGTTCAAATGAGTATGGCTGCAACACCTTCGACGATGGCAGAACTGGGCCGCGAAGCGCCGGAATTCGCGCTTCCCGACGTTTCAACCGGGCAAGCGGTAACCTTAGCGGATTTTAAGGGGCGCAGGGCGTTGCTGATAATGTTCATCTGCAAGCACTGTCCGTATGTGCTTCACGCGAAGCCCGCACTGATTCAGTTGGCGAAAGATTACGCTGACCAACCGCTCGGAATCGTTTCGATAAGTTCAAACGATGCTGAACACTATCCGGATGATGCGCCGGAGCGAATTGCGGAGATGGCTCGGGAATTCCCTTTTCCGCTCTTGTATGACGAGACTCAAGAAGTGGCAAAAGCTTACCGGGCGGCCTGCACTCCGGACTTCTTTCTGTTCGATGCGCACCATCGCCTGGTGTACCGGGGTCAGCTGGACGACAGTCGACCGGGCAACAATCGGCCACTTACAGGCCGAGATTTGCGAGCGGCGATCGACGCTGTTCTCGCGGACAAGGCGGCCAATCCTGATCAACGAGCCAGCGTTGGTTGCAATATCAAGTGGAAGCCGGGGAATGAACCTGAATACTTCTAGGTTTTGAGTTCGGGGTTTTGAGTTTGGGGTTTGGGTTTTGAGTTTGCACAGTGATCTCTCGAGAGAGTTGAATCGGCAGGTTATGGAATTGACTCCGACAGGCAGTGAGCTTCGCGGACGCGGAGCGTCAATCAATCCTCCGAACCGGTTCGAGGCGCTTCGTTACGAAATTGAGGATTGGTGCGAGCCGGAAAGCGCACCGCGTTCGCTCCGGACAGAGTTCTTGGAGGACGACTCTCGAAGCATCATCTCGTACAACAATAGCCCCGACGTGGGGTTCGACGCGAGTCTGAATCCGTATCGTGGTTGCGAGCACGGCTGCGCTTACTGTTATGCAAGACCAACGCACGAGTACCTGGGCTTCTCTGCGGGTTTAGACTTTGAAAGTCGCATCCTGGTCAAGAGCAAAGCCGCAGAACTGCTAGCCGCTGAGTTAGCGCATTCTTCGTGGATTCCTCAAAATCTCGCTCTGAGCGGCGTAACTGACGCTTACCAGCCGATTGAGCGAAAGCTCCAGATCACCCGGTCGTGTTTGAGGGTATTGACGGAGTTCCGAAACCCAGTCTCTGTGGTAACGAAGAATCACCTGGTGACCCGGGACGCGGATTATCTCGCCGAGTTGGCGGGCTTCAAAGCTTCAGCGGTCTCGGTCTCGATTACGACTCTCGAGCCGAAACTCGCCCAAGTATTGGAGCCTCGGGCATCGACTCCGTCACATCGGCTCGACGCCATTGCCAGACTCCGGGCGCAAGGTATCCCGGTAGGGGTTAACATTGCGCCCATTATCCCGGGACTCAACGATCACGAAATTCCGAAAATCGCGGAGGCGGCAGCGGCAGCCGGCGCAGAGTTTGCCGGTTACACGATCATTCGGCTCCCGCTGACAGTGGCGCCCATATTTGTCGCTTGGTTGGAGAAATATTTTCCGGAACGGAAAGACAAGATCCTTGGCCAAATCCGCTCGATCCGGAACGGGAAATTGAACACTGCGGAGTTCACGTCACGGATGCGCGGCGAAGGTCTGCTGGCGGAGCAAATCGGCCAAATGTTTCGAGTCAGCTGCCATCGCGCAAAGCTGAACCGGGGGCGTCTCGAACTTAGCGTTGCGGCGTTTCGGCGCGTGTTGCCGAATCAACTTGAGCTCGCGTTGTAGTCGCGGCGCAAGGGCGACGCGAACGTCTCGCCGCTGAGGCCTGTCCTGGCTCTTAGCCATCGCTCGTAACGGGCTAATCGTTCCTAGCTAGCTAGAATCGTTCTCGTCCTCCAGCTCTGGGCGTTGCCGGTTCAAAGCGGTTGGCGCTCGAAAGAACGTTCGGCGACCAACTCAGCCGCTCCCCCGTCAAAAAAACGAGAACGAGAACGACGACGAGGACGACGACGATTTTTAGGAACGATGGAACGAGGGCGAGGAAGGTTGCGGTGAGGGGAGACAGACCAACGAAGGCGGTGTCTCGAAAACTCGAACGCTCGTTCCTGGCAATCGTCCTCGTCCTCGTCGTCGTTCTCGTTCTTTAAGCGGCGCCGGTTAAAGAGGTTCGCGCTCAAAAGAGACCGTCGCTAAACACAAACAAACCCTGGGCTTTCTTGCCCCTTTCGGGGCGGGGCCCTTCGGGCCGTATGACCGACGCTGAACAGATACAGAAGCTAAGAGTTTCCGAGTTTACGATTTGCGATTCAACCCCTACTCTTCGCCAGCATGAGTGACGCAACTCCCGCTATTGGTTTCATTGGAGGCAGCGGCCTTTACCAAATCGACGAATTGGAAAAAATTGAGGAACTCGTGGTTGATACACCTTTCGGGAGGCCCTCAGACCGTCTGATCTCCGGTTATATCGATGGACGTCGGGTCTACTTTTTACCGCGGCACGCGCGCGGACACAGGCTACTCCCGACGGAACTGAACCATCGCGCAAATATTTTTGCGCTCAGGTTATTGAACGTTCGCTGGATTCTCAGCATGGGAGCCGTCGGCAGTCTCGACCAGAAATATGCGCCGAGAGACATTGTCCTGCCATCGCAATTCTTTGATCGGACGAGCCGGCGGTCGGATTGGACGTTCTTCGGAGACGGGATTGTTGCGCACGTGAGCATTGCCGATCCGGTCAGCGCAAACCTTCGCACCATTATCGCTCAAGAAGCTGCAAAACTCGGCTATACCGTACACAACGGAGGAACTTACGTGAACATGGACGGACCCGCCTTTTCGACGCGAGCGGAATCGGAATTTCATCGAAAAATGGGCTTCGACGTTATCGGCATGACAAACCTTCCGGAGGCCAAGCTAGCAAGAGAGGCCGAGATTTCGCTTGCCTCGATGAATTTCGTAACCGATTACGACTGTTGGAAAATCGAGGACGAGCCGGTGAGCGCTCAAACTATAATTGGGCATTTACAGGCGAATGCAGAAGCGGCTCGAAGAATTCTTCCGACGGTCATTCGAAGGATTCCTTTGGAACCAGATTGGCCGGAACATCGAGCACTCGATAGCGCCCTTGTAACTGATCGGAAGCTATGGCCGGAAGCAACGATCAAAAAACTGGAAATAATACTCAAGCGATTTTTGTAGATGTATGCGTTTTGGAGCGACTGCTTTCTTTCTTATTTCTTTGAGCGGCTTGGCAGTCAATGCCCAGGACGCCAATTCCACCCAAAACCCGGCCACCGCTGGCCTAAAGCCAGCAACCTACGCCCAGGTACGCGTCGATCAGCCCTACATCGCGATGACGTTCGACGACGGACCTAGTTCGGCAAACACGCTGCGATTGCTGGAAATTTTGAAGCAGCGCAATATCAAGGCCACCTTCTTTTTGATCGGGGAGAATGTCGCCGCAAACCCGGACATTGTGCGGCAAATCCTTGCGGGGGGCCATGAAGTCGGCAACCACTCGTGGACCCATCCCCAACTTTCCAAACTCTCGGACGATCGAGTAACGGCGGAGATCAGCAAAACTCAAGACGCGATCAAGGAAGCAAGCGGATTTACGCCGACCCTTCTTCGGCCGCCCTACGGGGCGATCACCGCACGTCAGCGAGAATGGATCGAGGGCCAGTTCGGGCTAAGTATCATCCTGTGGTCGGTCGATCCGTTCGACTGGAAACGGCCTGGGGCATCAGTGATAACGCAGCGCATTTTGAGCCAGGTTCGTCCGGGAGCGATTATTCTTTCACACGACATACACAAACAGACGGTCGACGCAATGCCTGCGACGTTGGATGCCTTAATCGCCAAAGGCTACAAATTCGTCACGGTGACCCAGTTGATCGCGATGAATAAGCCAAAGCCGTCCCCCAGCCCGACCGCAAATTCCGGCGACGAACAGCCGCCGGTAAAGAACCCGAAGGCGACGCCCACCGCAAAAAAAACAGAGGTGCATACTCAGCGCCCGAGCCAGGAAGGAAGTATTCAGGGGGACTCCGGCAAACCGGACCCCAGTGGAAAGGGCCAGTGAGAAACCTCCCTTAAGATGGTCGTTGAAAAATACCTCGAACTTCGTTCTCAACTCGGGACCGCCTTGAGGTCGTTAGCCATTCTCGCACAACAAATCGGCGCGCCCCAGGATACCCTGCGTAATTTGCAAGACCTCACCGCGAACCTTGGCCAACCATTCCTGTTTGTCGTTGTCGGCGAGGTCAAGGCGGGCAAGTCCTCGATGCTGAACGCCCTTTTCGGTCGCGACTTTTGCAAGGTCGATGTCCTCCCGGCCACTGACCGCATTTACGTCTTTCAGTATGGCGAGAAAGAACACGACGTCCAAGTGTCCGAGCACGTGACGGCCCGTTATCGTCCAATTGATTTTCTGAGAGACTTCAACATTGTCGATACTCCGGGAACAAATACGATCGTCGCGAATCATCAGGAGATTACGGAAAATTTTATTCCAATGGCCGACCTGATCGTGTTTGTTTTTTCGGTAACGAATCCCTGGGGCGGTTCAGCGTGGGATTTTCTCCGTCTCATTGGGCATCAGTGGAAGAAGAACATCGTCTTCGTGGTCCAACAGTCAGATCTGAGAGATCCAAGCGAGGTCGCCGCAATTGCCAAGCATCTCGAGCAAACGATTTTGCAAATATTAGGAACAAGCTGTCCAATTTTCGCAGTGTCAGCAAAAAAGGCTCTGTTGGCGAAAACCTCACCGGAAGCGGATGGAGACAAATTATGGCGCGAAAGTAACTTCGGCCCTCTGGAAGAATGGATTACTCAAACTGTTTCCCAGAGTGAAGAACGCGGGGGAAAACTGCGTTCGGTCGCACAGACCGCACAAGTCGTAACGGGCGGGCTACGGGCGCGACTCCAAGGCTCGTTGGATATCCTGAAGTCGGATCAGGAAAAATTGACGTCGATTCGCGGCGTATTTCATTCGCGGAAGGAGCAAACTCAGCGGCAGGTGGGCGGATTTATTCGGGAGATCGAACAAGCGTACGATGCCTGTCGCGAGCGGGGCGAAAAAGTGCTGGAGGAACGACTTACTTTTGGGCAGACCGTGAAGATGATTTTCTCGGGTGGGCGTTGGGAGAAAGATTTCCAGGACCACGTGGAAACCGAGGTAAAGAGAGAAGTCCAGAACAAGATCGAACACGCGCTAACCCTTCTTGAATCGGATCTCCGAGCGGTCTGGCAAGACCTCCAGGACAAGGTAAACGTCCATTTTGGAGCCGATCCGAAGAAGCAGGTTCGGGCCGTGATCCCGGGCTTTCTTACACAGCGTGAAGAGGTACTCCGGCGGCTTCAACTCACTTTGGTGGAACAATTGTCAGATGCGAAGATAAAGGAACAGCTGCGAAGCCTCTTCGGAGAAACGGCACGGTGGTTGCGCGTTCCGAGCAGCGTGGTCGCGGCGGGCGGCATCGCGACTGTCATCGCCGCCCTCACCCACACGGCGCTGCTTGACGTCACCGGCACTGTTGCTGGAGTCGCCGCCTTGACCGGCACAATCTATGCCGTTTGGCGCCGAAAAAAGATCCTCCGCCAATACAGGGATCAGATGAACGAAAAACGCCAGGATCTCGCGCGAGCCGTCGAGACTCAATTGCGGCACGCCATCGATGCATTCTACCACGAAGTCGCCCTCACGTTTTCGCCCCTGGAAAGCTTCTGTGAGGCCGAAGCCACACGTCACCTGCCGTTGAGGGACCGGATCGATGCCCTGGAGCAAGAAATCGGCGCCATCAAGGCCCAGATTGGCTGACCTTTGAAGGTGCGGATTTCCAGCTTGCCAATGAGTCGATTCAACCGGCGATTAGTCAGTGCCATAGCAATGTGGACGATCGCCCTTTTAGTCCTTTTTACCGGGAACGAGACGATCTTCGTGCTCTTCATCGGCTCGCTTGGCTTGGCTGGGCTCTGGGAATATTTTGAAATGATCGAGCGAACCGGAATGCACTGTTTTAAAGCATTCGGGATGGCTTGCGGAGCGGCTTCGTTCATAGGCAGTTTCCTGGCCCTGCGCACCTACAGCCAGACTGCTGCTTACGATTTCGATAATTTTGTGCTGCTGGTGTTTTTGTTCGGCGTATTCGCTCGCCAAATGTTTCGACCAGCCGGGAAAAATGCTCCGCTGGAAGCGATGGCATACACGCTCTTCGGATTGATGTACGTAGCATGGTTGTTCAACTTTATGACCAAGATCATTTATGTGGTCCCGAGAACACCGCAAGGCGCTACGCTTGGTCAATTTTACGCTCTCTATTTGGTCGTGGTCACGAAATTCGCCGATATGGGTGCTTATCTGGTCGGGAGCCGGATCGGCCGGCATCAGATGATGCCTCACATCAGTCCCGGCAAGACCTGGGAAGGCTTTTTTGGATCGCTGGTTTTTGCGGTAGCGGCCAGTTTTCTCTTGATCATTTTGATTCCTAAACAGCTCGCCTGGTTCAATTTCTTTCACGGAACCATACTCGGCCTTCTGATCGGACTGGCGGCGGTCGTAGGGGACCTGGGAGAATCGATTATCAAACGCAGTACCGGCGTCAAAGATTCGGGCGCGTTGCTCCCCGGCATTGGCGGAATGCTCGACCTGATCGACAGCCTGTTGTTTACTGCACCCCTACTGTTTTTTTATTTACGATTTCTAGTTCGATGAGAAAACGCCGAGTTATCCTCCTCGGAGCGACCGGATCGATCGGCGCAAGCGCGATCAAAGTTGCCGAGACGCTGCCGGACCGGATGGAGATTGTCGGGATGGCGGCCAAGTGCAGCTGGAAAAGGTTGGCTGAAGCTGCCAACCGATTGAGACCTGCGGCTGTCTGTATCGTTGATCCGACCTCGTCGGACGACTTGCGGCGCGCCTTAAAGTATAAACCTTCTGTATTCGTGGGCGAGGAAGGTTTGATCGAGCTCTCGACACTCGCAGAGGCTGATCTGGTCCTTGTCGCCATTGTTGGCACGGCCGGCTTGAGGCCAGCCCTGGCCGCGATCGAACGCGGCAAAGACCTCGCCGTTGCGAGCAAGGAGATCCTGGTGATGGCGGGTGAGATCGTCATGGCGCAAGCGCATCAAAAGGGAGTGCTGGTACTACCGGTCGACAGCGAGCACAACGCAATTTTTCAGTGCCTGGAGGGGAAACAGAGCGAGCAGATAGAAAATTTGATTTTAACCGCTTCCGGCGGTCCGTTCCGGCGACTACCTGCCGAACAACTGAACAAAGTCACCAAGGCAGATGCGCTGCAACATCCGACCTGGAAGATGGGCCAGAAAATCACTATAGATTCGGCCACCCTCTTCAATAAAGGACTCGAAATGATCGAGGCCCGTTGGCTGTTTGATGTTCCGATGAGCAAGGTGCAGGTGCTGATTCATCCGCAGAGCATCGTCCACTCAATGGTCGAATTTGTGGACGGCTCAATCCTCGCCCAGCTGAGCCATTCCGATATGTGCTTTCCAATCCAATATGCTGTGACTTGGCCAGAGCGAGTGCCACACAGCTTAAGACCGCTCCGATTGGCAGAAGTCAGCAGGCTCGATTTTGAGGAGCCTAGATACGACACGTTTCCTGCTCTGAATCTCGCCCGAAAGGCGGGCGAAGCGGGTGGCGTTCTACCCGCGGTTTTGAACGCCGCGAATGAAGTGGCAGTCCAAGCATTCCTGGACGATCAAATTCCATTCCCGGAAATCTGGCGATTAGTGCATATTGCGATGGAACATCACGCAAATTTGGCGAGGCCCAGCCTGAATGATATAATCCGTGCGGACAGCGAAGCCCGGATATTTGTACGCAGAGCTTTAGGCAATCCTTAGTTTATGATTTTGAACATCTTCCGTGTCGTCCTCACCATCGTTGAGGTCCTACTCATCTTTAACCTTCTGATCATTGTCCACGAGTTGGGCCATTTCCTGGCCGCTCGCTGGCGCGGATTGCAGGTCGACAAATTCGGGATCTGGTTCGGGCGCCCAATTTGGAAGAAGACCGTCAAAGGTGTCGAATACAGCATCGGTTGGATTCCTGCCGGCGGTTTTGTGCTGTTGCCACAGATGGCGCCGATGGAGGCCGTCGAAGGAAAAGCCGGGACCGCTCGTGAGGACCTTCCCGCAGTCGGTCCGCTTGACAAAATAATCGTCGCCTTTGCCGGACCACTATTCAGCTTTCTCCTGGCGCTGATATTCGCGGTGATCGTTTGGGCGGTCGGCAAGCCGACCGCTGAGGCGGAGGCGACGACCACCGTGGGCTACGTCGTCCCAGACGAACCGGCCGCAAAGGCCGGATTTAGACCCGGCGACGTAATTCTGACCGTAGACGGTCACAAGGTTTCCCGTTTCGCCGGATTGGTAGACAGTATCACCTGGTATGTTGTCCGCAGCGAAGGTGAATCGATTCCGTTTGAAATTCGGCGTGGCGATCAGGTGCTGACGCTCGTCTCCGGCTATACAAGACCTGAAACCAGAGGCTGGGAAAGAAGATCGCTGCGCCAGGTAGGGATTGCGCCAGCGATTACTCCCATCGTGTTCAAGGTCGCGGAAGGCTCCATCGCGGCCCAGGCCGGGATCAAGCCAAACGACGAGATAGTTGCTATCGGCGGCGAAAAGCTTTATCACCCGCAGCACATTCTTGAATGGGCGCAGGGTCATCCCGGCAAGCCATTACCGTTGACGGTTTTGCGAGACGGGAAGATGATCAACATCACGATGGAGCCATCGCGGCCCGTGGTGTCGGCGGTGATCAAAAACAGCCCGGCCGATGTCGCCGGCATTAAGGCCGGAGATCGAATCATGGCCCTGAACGATGATCCGATTTACGATCCGATGGAGATCTTTAAACGGGTCGAGGCGAACCCTGAGACACCATTCTCCCTAACCATCGCGAATGGCGCGGAGTCGAGAGCCGTGCGGCTTCTCCCAGCGACACCGGACGGCCAGAACAAAGCGATTATCGGAATCGGCTTTGCACCAGACTCACAGGGCATCGTCTGGGACGGGGGTGGAAGGATGACCGTCGTTCACATCTCGCCAATCGAACAAATTTACGCAGCTGTGCAAACCATCGGCAACACGATCGGTGCCCTCTTATCTCCGCAGTCCGACATTAAACTGCAGCACATAAGCGGCCCGATCATGATTATGCAGACCTATTATCGTCTGTTTGACAGTGACTTCGGCTGGCAATTGGCACTCTGGTTTAGTGTTGTTTTCAACGTAAATCTGGCTTTGATCAATCTTCTGCCGATCCCCATCCTGGATGGTGGCCACATTGTCCTGGCAATGATCGAAGGTATCCGACGGCGACCGATCAACATCCGGGTACTCGAGATGGTTCAGGGCGCTTGCGCTCTACTTCTGATCGGTTTCATGCTCTATGTCTCGTTTTACGACGCACAAGATCTGCCTTGGACTTCAAATCATAAAGCAAAATTCAGCGTGCCGGCGAGACCGGCTCCGCCCGAGAATCAATGATATACGCTCCATTTTGTGCGGATCCGTTTAATTACAGCCGCCGGTTAACCCGCGAAGTCAAAATCGGTAAAGTCGCGGTCGGCGGCTTCCATCCCATTCGGGTGCAGTCGATGATCACCTGCGACACCATGGACACGGAAGCATGCATCCGACAAACCATGGATCTGGCCGCCGTCGGCTGCGAAATTGTTCGAATCACCGCTCCGACGATCAAGGACGCGCAGAATCTGAGAAACATTAAAAGAGGGTTGCTCGAAAGAAGCTGCGAGGTACCGATCGTTGCCGATATTCACTTCAAGCCGGAGGCAGCGATGGAGGCGGCTCTCTGGGTCGAGAAGGTGCGCATCAACCCTGGGAACTATGCCGATTCTAAAAAATTTGCGATCAAGGAATACAGTGATGACCAGTACCATGCCGAACTCGAGCGGATCCGTGAACGATTCAACCCCCTGATTCGCCTGTGTAAAGAACGGGGCGTCAGCCTGCGCATCGGCACCAATCACGGTTCACTGAGTGATCGGATCATGAATCGGTACGGGGATACGCCGCTCGGAATGGTCGAGAGCGCCCTGGAGTTCGCCAGGATCGCGCGTGATCTCCAATTCCACGATCTGATCTTTTCGATGAAGGCCAGCAATCCGAAGGTGATGATTGCCGCCTACCGGTTGCTGGTGGCCCGTTTGTTCGAGGCGGGCCCGGATTGGAATTATCCGGTTCACCTGGGAGTTACGGAAGCTGGCGACGGCGAGGATGGCCGGATTAAAAGCGCGATCGGGATTGGCTCCCTACTGGCCGATGGAATTGGCGATACCGTTCGCGTTTCTCTAACAGAAGATAGCGTACACGAAATCCCTGTCGCCCAGGCTCTGGTTGCACCGTACGACAATCGCCCACTCGCACCCGTTGCCCGAACCGGATCGGAAGTCTCGCTTTCGTTTGACCCGTTCGCCTATGAGCGCAGAGCTTCTGCCAAAATACGGGTCAACGGGATCGACTTGGGGGGCGAGGAGACGATCCGCGTAATCGTCCGGCAATCAACGTTTGACAAGATCGCGCATAAACTCGCGAAGATGGGCGATTTCCAGCCGGAAGGTGTCCTGGAATCCGCGGAGGTGGCTGAGGTCGACCCGACAGACTCCCAGGCGATCGCCGCGCTCAACGCCTCCCACGAGGCACGTTTTGTGACAGTCAAGGACCGCGTCGATTTACCTGTCATTACCGCCTATCGGCTGCTGGCGAACAGGCTCGACGAACGTCATCCCATTTTGTTGAAAGACACGCTCCATCCCTCCGTTGATCCCGGTCGTGCCTTCCTGGAAACCCTTCTCGAGTCGGCTACCAACCTGGGGGCCTTGCTCTGCGACGGAATTGGAGATGCTGTGCTGCTTCAGGGCGAAGAGGCACCAGGTCAGTCACTTCGTTTAGCCTATAACATCCTGCAGGGGGCCGGCGCCCGGATATTCAAAACAGACTATGTCGCGTGTCCGTCCTGCGGACGTACGCTTTTTGACCTGCAGACGACGACAGCTCGCATCAAGGCCGCCACGAATCACTTGAAGGGGGTAAAGGTCGCGATCATGGGTTGCATCGTGAATGGCCCGGGCGAAATGGCCGATGCGGACTTCGGTTATGTCGGTGGAGCTCCCGGCAAGGTAAACTTATATGTCGGCAAGAAGGCTTTGAAGTTCAATATTCCGGAAGGGCAAGCGGTCGATCGATTGGTGGATCTCATCCGAGAACATGGCCGCTGGGTGGACCCTGTTGACACCCGGAGCCCTGTCCATGCCAGTTCGGAAATTTAGCCTCGCGGCCTGGAGGACCAGAACAGGATTTGCCCGCGAAACACGCGAAAGGAAGCCCCTTACCTCCGGCGTAAGTATGGATAGGAAATTCTCGCACGGAGGACACGGAGATCGCGGAGGTAATTTAATTGTTGATCTCGTTAATGCCGTTCTTTAGCGGTGACTGACCACATCCATCGAACAACCCAAAATAAATTCTAATATTCTCGGAAAACCTCGGTGCCCACCGTGACTTCCGGTGCGAGGCATTCCCCTTCGGACTCTTAATTTAATGCGCTTTTGAATCAGATCCCCTTCGCGTCCATTCGCGGTTTTCCAACCTTCCATGGCCGTAGGGCTAAAATTGTCGCGCGCTTCACGTCTACGGACTTACCGAGAGCGCGGCCGTGGCGACTACGAACACTGCCCTAACTAAACACTTATGGACGCTTTGCCTACAAGCCTTTACCGGATCAACGATCAACGATGGTGTTCCGAGTGCCGGCGGAGCCAATCCAAAGGAGAGAATTTCTTCTCTCTGCTGCGCCGTTTTGGCGAATCGGGTTTAGAGCGGGTTGAGTGCGCGTTCTTTACGCTCTTGGCGGGTTCTTTTGCGCCAACAGACGGCGCGACGACGCTGGTCGACCAGATTGACAGGCGGCCATCATCACCGACCGCCGCAATCCACTTGTTATCCGGAGACCACCCAACAGAACGAACTGGTTTGTCGTTCGTCAACAGGACGATTCGCTTTTTTCCCTTGGGGTAATCCACACAGTTGACCTGACCGTCCTCTCCGCAGGAGAGAAGCCAGTCACCCTTTGATGACCAGGCCACTCGCCTCGCTCCTCCCAATCCGGATGGATACAGTTGGGCTTGGAAGACCCGCTCTCCAGTCGCGGCCGAGCGGACGAGAATTCGGCCATCCTGGTGAGCCGTGGCAATCCACTTGCCGGTGGGCGAATAGCGTACCCCATTCACCTCGTCCAATCCGTATCCGAAGGGAGCGGCGTAATTCGCGAGCACGTCCTGGCGACGCCATCGCAATACGCCTGACTCTGCATCAAATAAAAGCAAACGGCTACCCTCCTGACCTGTCGTGACGGCGAACAAACGGCCTTTGGGTGACCAGTCGACGCCTAACCCATCGCCGTCAAGTTGAATAGACGCCCGCAGATAACCCTGCACGTCCCATTCCTTAGCGAGACCGGTGTAGTCGACGGCGATAAGCGATGTGCCATCCGGATTCCAGCCGATATCCAGAATCCAGCCGCCCTGGAAAAGCTTTTTTCGCAATCCCTGGTCATCCCAGAATTGCACGGTGCCGTCTTTTCCGGCGCACGCCAGCAAGGTTCCGTCCGGCGACCAGGCCAGTGCCGAGATTTCTTCCTGGCCAGTATCGAACTCCCTTTCGATTGAGAACTTCGGCAGGCGATAGATTCGAACGGTGCCTCGCCCTCCAACAGCGAGCAATTCGCTGTTCGGAGACCAGGCCATGCTGTAGAGACCAAGATCGACCTTTTCACTCCAGTCAGGAGCCGGGGGATTTTGATTCGCTGATGGAAGAAGCTGTTGTGAGTAGGTTCGGAGGACGAAGGTGAAAGCTATCAGAACAGCGAAGATTTGCTTCCCAACCATGTATTGTTTGCATGACCGGGATCGCTCACGTCCTACCCGCGAAATTCCATCCTAATTCATTAACAGGAGGCTAGATCTCGTACTCGGCACCATCCAGTTGTAACCTGGGAATCAGAAAATCCAGCAATCGGCCGACAGATTCCTTCACTGATTCGCGGTCGGTGTAGATCGTGATTTCAGGATTCTCAGGGACTTCGTAAGGGGCATCAATCCCGGTGAAGTCCTTTATCTCACCTGACCGGGCTCGTTTGTAAAGTTTCTTCGGATCCCGCTGCTCGCACACGTGCAACGGCGTTGCCACGTAAGCCTCGATGAATTCCACGTCTGCGCTCAAAATCACTTCTCGCGCCCGGGTACGATCCAACCGGTAAGGCGAGATAAAGGAAGTGATCACGATCAGGCCGGCATCCGCCATCAGCTTTGCCACTTCGGCAACGCGCCGGATATTCTCTACTCGGTCCATCGGCGAAAATCCAAGATTGGAGTTCAAGCCGTGGCGGATGTTGTCTCCGTCCAAGACATACACCTGCATGTGGCGGCTGAATAGATTCGTCTCCAAAGCATGGGCCAAAGTCGACTTGCCCGAGCCGGACAACCCCGTAAACCAAACCACCATGCCTCTATGGGCATTCCTTTCAGTGCGAATCCGATGATCAATCGTGCCTTCGGACCAAAAGATATTCGTGCTCTGGATGGGCTCCCGATTAACGTAAGTCCCGCCGAAGATGATCCCGCCCCCGGCAACATCCTGATGATCGACGATGACGAAGCGACCAGAGGTTGCGACCTTTTCGTGGTTGTCCATCACGAGCGGCGACCGGGACTGGATCGTAACCTCCGCCACCTCGTTTTTAACCACGGAAAGCCTCAAGCCGGAGAAAGTGTCCAAAGACGTGGCGTCGATGACGCGATCGACTGACACTAGTTGGCACTCAACCTCCTGAGAAAGCAGCTTCACCCTGTATCTTTTACCGATGGAAAGAGGCTTCTCGCCCATCCAGAATAAACGCGCTCGGAAACGGTTCGTTTCGATGGGAGTCTGCGTATCGTGCGAACCGACGTGTCCTCGTTCGACGAAAATCGGGTCAGCGAGGATGATCCCGATTGACTCGCCTGCCGATGCCGAATCCCTGGCCGGCGCGTTCCATCGCTCGATCGAAGCCACACTCGAACTTTTGTTATTGGGCGAAAAAACGACGTAATCGCCGACCTGGATGGTCCCAGATTCCACTCGGCCGGCGATAATTCTGCGCTCATCAAATCGATAGACGTCCTGAACGGCGAACCGCAGCGGACCGTCAGCCTCCGCGGCAGGTGCTGGCAGCCGGTCCAACGCGCGCATCAGGGTCGGGCCGGTGTACCATTTCGCGACGCCATTGAGCGGCTCGACCAGGTTCGCTCCGTCCCGAGCCGCAATGGGAATAAACCTGAGAGGTTGGATTCCCAGTTTCACGAGGAAATCGCGATATTCCGCCTCGATCTGCCGATAAACGGACTCGGAAAAATCCACCAGGTCCATCTTATTGATCAGGACGATGACCTGATCTACACCAAGCATGCTCAGAAGATAAGCATGGCGCTTACTTTGCTCCTGCACGCCTTCGTTCGCGGCAATCAACAGCAACGCGGCGTGCGCGTCGGCGGCGCCGGTAACCATATTTTTGAGAAACTCTTTGTGGCCCGGCGCGTCGATAATGACATATGAACGCGTCGCTGAACGAAACCAGATTTGGGAAACATCGATCGTGATATTTTGGTCTCGTTCGGCCTGCAACGCGTCCATCAGGAATGCCCACTCAAAGGGCATTCCACGGCGCCGACAGACCGCCTGTATCTGTTCGAACTTGCCATCGGGCAGCGAGCCGGTGTCATGCAAAAGGCGGCCGACCAGGGTCGATTTTCCGTGATCGACATGGCCGACAATGACGATACGTAGCGCGTGGGCGCCCGGATTTGGCTTCGGCTCCGACGTGCTCACATGTACCCGCTGGCTCGCAGCCGCTCGAACGCGTCCTCCCCCTCTTGATCCTGAGCGCGCGTACTCCGCTCCGAGATCCTGGTACTTCGCAACTCCTCGATAATCTCCGGTACCGTACCCGCGCTCGATTGGATTGGTCGGGTACAGGGTGCACAGCCCAGACTCCGATACCTCATCCCGTCCCTCGCGAAATAAAGATCAACGACCTGTATTCTCTCCCGCTCGATATACTCCCAAACGTTTATTTCGGTCCAGTGCAGCAGCGGATGGATGCGGATGTGCGTCCCAGGATCAAAATCGGTCTTAAATTGGTCCCACAACTCAGGCGGCTGATCCTTAAAGTTCCACTCAAAGTTTTTGTCGCGTGGCGAGAAATATCTCTCCTTCGCCCGGGTTCCTTCTTCGTCGCGCCGGATGCCAACAATGACGGCCTGATAGTCTTTTTCTTCAATAATCGCCTGAAGAGCATCCTTTTTGAGAAGGCTGCAACATTCGACGCGGGTAATCTTCCCATTCGGGAATGTTTCGCCCCGCTCCAGCACTGCCCGATTTTGTCCGACGATGAGATTAATACCCCACTCTTTCACGATTCGATCCCGAAACTCGATCATCTCCGGAATCTTGTAACTCGTGTCGACATGCACACAGGGTATCGGAATATGGCCGAAAAAGGCCTTCCGCAAAGCCAGAGCATCACTGAGGAGTCTTTGCCGATGCTCCAGAGCATCGCCAATCGCTTAAATTTGCGGTAAGCCTCCCGTGAAAATGTAAATGCTCTGGCTCTCGAGCGCATCCAGATGCGCGAATCTTGATTCCATCTCTAGATGTTTTCCCCCAGAAAAGTGTGAATACCGCATTCGGTCTTGTCAAATCCGGTCCAGCGTCCGGCACGTTCATCCTGACCGGAGATCACCGCGCTCGTACATGGGTAGCAACCGATACTGCGAAAACCGCGATCCACTAAAGGGTTATACGGAATTCCATGCAACCGGATGTAATCCCACACTTCTTCGCGAGACCATCGAGCCAGTGGATTGACCTTCAAGATGTTTTTGTCTCTGAGACGATCAAATTCATAAAGCTGCAAAATCTGCGTTTTAGATCTTCCTGCCGATTGGTCGCGACGGAGTCCGGTAATCCAGGCATCGAGTTGACGAGCTTTTTCTGGAGTGGCTCGACCTTGCGCAACGTGCAGCACAAATCCGGATTGCTCGTCCAGAGTTCGGGAGCGATCTGCTGGGCCTGTTGCTGCACGCTGAGTTCGGGCAGCAACGCCTCAATCGAAATTCCAAAAAAGCTTTCGAGGCGGGCTTTGAATTCCAGCGTTTCCGGAAAAAGCAATCCGGTATCGATCGTGAAGACCGGCACGGGTAATCCGGCGGACAGGGCCTGGTGGATCGTGACCAGCCCTGCCCCTTGAAAGCTGGTCCCAATCGCGGCCTGAGTACCGAATTCGTCGAAGGCCCACTGGAGGACCTCGGTCGCTGAGGCTGATTCAAACTCTGCGGAAAGAGAACGAATTTCCGCAGGATTCGAAGTTAAGGCGATTGGCATTTGAACTACTTCTCTATATACAAATAGGGAATTATCAAGAGGTTTGTGCCGGTTTTCCGGGCGCACAAGCCCGCAGCCTCCTTCCGCCCCCTCTTCAAAATCAGGCACTGAGATTCTTAACAGCCTGGATCACGCTTTCAGTAGTCATGCCCAATTCAGCCATCACTTTCCCGCCGGGTCCGCTGAGACCGAACCGATCAATCCCGACAACCTTGCCTTCCAAACCGACGAAACGGTACCAAAGGATCGTCACGCCAGCTTCTATAGCCACTCGCCTTCGGCAGGTCGGAGGCAAGACTTCATCCTGGTAGCTTTGCTCCTGACGCAGGAACCGCTCGGTGCAGGGCACGACACGACTCGAACGCCGTCGCCGAGTTGCTTGGCGGCGTTGATGGCATGTTGAAGTTCGCTGCCGGTCGCCAGAAGAATCGTCTCGAGCTTCCCAGCTTCTTTGCGTGCGACATACGCTCCCTTGAGCACCCCTTGGCGCCTTAGATCCAGCGACACCTCATTCTGGATTGGGATGCTTGGCGGGTCAAAGCGATCAACGTTGGGCCGTCTGTCCGCGAAATGGCTGCAGCGAAAGCTCCTGCGGTTTCTTCGGGGTCACCCGGGCGAATGACGTCAAGATTTGGGATAACGCGGAGTCCGCTGACTGTTTCCACCGGTTCATGCGTCGGACCATCCTCGCCGACTCCGACAGAATCGTGGGTAAAGACGTAAATGACTGGGAGCTTGGCGAGTGCTGCCAGGCGAATTGAGGGCCGGCAATAGTCGGCAAACACCAAAAAAGTCGCACCGGAGGGCCGGAAGACGCCGTGGTAAGCAATCCCGTTCAAAATGGCGCACATGCCCGTGCTCGCGAATGCCAAATCGGATATTCCGGCCTGCACGGTTCTCTGGATTAAAGTCCTTGTCGCTCTTGATATAGTTCAAAGTGGATCCGTAAAGATCCGCGCTGCCACCCATCAGGAGTGGCACAGCCTCGGCAACCGATTGCAAAACGTCGCTTCCGGCCTTCCTCGTCGCAATTTTGCTGTCTGGCGGGAATGCGGGAATATGCGCTAGCAGGTCTGCCGGAAGCTCGTGATGATTGCGGCGGTCCAATAGCTTGGCCAGATCCGGGTTAGCGCTCTTCCAAGCACCGAACTGCTCCTGCCAGTCGAGGTATCGCTTCTTCAGTACCTGCTTATGCCCGGCAAAAAATTCGCGCACTTCTTTGGAGACGTAAAATTTCTCGTCCGGCAAACCGAGCGCTTTGCGCGCCGCATCAACGAACTTCACGCCGGCTTCGCCGTGAGCTTTGTTGGTCCCGGCGACCTCCGGTATTCCTTTGCCGATCAAGGTTCTGGCCACAATAAAATGCGGCTTGCCGGTCGCCAGCATTTTTGGCCTTCTCGAAGACCGCTAGAAACGCCTCCATATCTTGGCCATCGACGATTTGCACGTCAAATTCATAAGCCCGGAAGCGCTCCGCGGTATCCTCGCTCTGGCTCATCTTTGCCATGGCATCGAGAGTGACGTCGTTCGAGTCATAGATGAGAATGAGGTTGTCCAGTTTTTGGTGCCCGGCAAACGCCGCTGCCTCCGCCGAGACGCCTTCCTGCAAGCAGCCATCCCCGGCCAGGCAGACAATCTTGTGGTCAAAAATCGGGTGATCTTTGGTGTTAAATCGGGCCGCGGCCATCTTTGCCGCGACCGCCATTCCGACGGCGTTTCCGACTCCCTGTCCCAAGGGGCCGGTCGTCGCTTCGACTCCCGGGGTATCGCCGAATTCCGGATGACCCGGAGTCTTGCTGTGAAGTTGCCGAAAGTTCTTGATATCCTCGATCGAGATATCATATCCGGCGAGATGTAGCCAACCGTAGAGGAACATGCTACCGTGGCCGGCTGACAGGACGAAGCGGTCGCGATTGATCCACGCCGGATCTTCGGGAAAGTAGCGGAGCGCATGTCCCGAAGAGAACCGCTCCGACCTCAGCCGCGCCGAGCGGCAAACCCAGGTGACCGGAGGCAGCCGCCTGGACAGCGTCCATTGCCAGGCCGCGTGCCTCCGTTGCTGCCCGAGAGAGAATTTCAGTATTTAGTGCCATTGGGATATTTCCTTGTTTGATGAACAATCTGTTACAGGATGCGCTAAACGACAACTGGACGAACTGACCTTAAAAAAAGAGAGAAATCCAGAGAAGTTTTTACTAGTCAGAAATCCGCGATGAGCGTAAGTAGTCGCCCCTTTTTTTGAATGCTATGAATCAGCCGTGTCTCCGCGTAGGGTTACCGTCGGGAAGTCTCCAAGAGTCGACTCTTGATCTCTTCGCGAAGGCCGGCTACCGAATAACCGGCTCAAAAAGATCGTACAAACCAGCCGTCGACGATCCGGAACTGGAGATCAGGTTACTGCGTGCTCAGGAAATAAGCCGGTACGTGGAGCATGGCTATCTGGACTGCGGGATTACCGGCAAAGATTGGATCGAAGAGAACAACTCCGATGTCGAATTGATCGTCAAACTCGAGTATAGCAAAGCCACCTCCAGCCCCACGCGGTGGGTGCTGGTCGTATCGCAAAATTCGCCGATCCAATCGGTGAACGACGTGGAGGGAAAGAGAATTGCCACCGAGGCGGTCGGCTTGACGACCCGTTTTCTGGAGTCTCGAGGGGTTAAGGCCAAGCGTGGAGTTCAGTTGGGGCTCAACCGAGGTGAAAGTTCCGGAACTTGTCGACGCCATCGTGGACATCACGGAGACAGGCACCTCTTTGGCCGACAACAATTTACGAATCATTGAGGTCATTACCGAATCCTACCCGCAAATCATCGGAAACCACCAATCCATGAAAGATGCCTGGAAGAAAGGCAAACTCGATCGCTTGGTGTTGCTGCTTCAGGGTGCGCTAAATGCACGCAACAAGGTCGGGTTAAAAATGAACCTCAAAGATTACAAACTGCAAAATCTGCTGCAAAGGTTACCGGCATTGCGGAATCCTACGGTTTCGCCGCTCGCCCAGGCAGGTTGGGTCGCCGTCGAAACAGT
Organism: uncultured Verrucomicrobiae bacterium; assembly: GCA_963789065.1. GTDB lineage: Bacteria > Verrucomicrobiota > Verrucomicrobiia > Chthoniobacterales > JAFAMB01 > JAFAMB01. The sequence goes on from CAWBKA010000025.1 coordinate 122,547, forward strand.
CATAGACGAGAGGGTCGTTCGGGAGATCATCCCGGAACTGAAAGAATTAGGAGCCGAAGGGATCATCGAGTATCCGTTGAATAAAGTTGTTTATTAGGTATCAATTCACCACTGGCGGCTGGTCCGGAGCCGTTATTACCAGCATTTATCGATTAAAATATGGGTTCACTCAAAAAGAGAAGAAAAGCGAAGATCGCCAAGCATAAACGCCGCAAGCGGATGAAAGAAAACCGCCATAAGAAGCGTTTGCGATACAAGTCCTGAGTTCTAGATTAGGTTCATGAGCATCTGGAGGTCGGCACGCCTGCTGCTATACATCGGAGCGGGTGCCGGCACAGCATTGGGCGCGTTCATATCGCCGGGGGAAGCCGAGCCGGTGGTTCTGATTGCCATGGCGACGACTACGGCAAGCCCTACGCCCAGGTACAGAAGTCTGGAGGATACATTCTATTCGGATGTCCGTCCGGCGACACCAGAGCAGCAGCTAGCCTAAAAGCCTCGAGAAAAAGGCGGATGCTCAGGCTTCTTACATGGAAGGGCTTCTGCTGGAACAAGAGGGCGATTACGAGGAGGCGCTGGCTGCCTACACCAGGTCGTTGCAGCTCGATCCGGGCGGCAACCCGCAACTTGCGGTGCGCGTCGCTCACGATTATGCGAAGCGCGGAGACGTTGCGAACGGGATTGACGTTCTCAAGGATTTTCGAAAGCTCGTCCAAACGAGCCCTTCGCTTACCTGAATCTCGCCTATTTTTACCTCAAACAACTGAAAAACCGGAACTGGCGGTCAAATACGCAGAACTGGCGGTTCGCGTCGATCCGAAAAACTTCACCGGTTACCAAACGCTTTTCGAAGTCTATTTGGCATTGAACCAAAAGAATGACGCAGAGGCGGTTTTGGGTAAGGCCCAGAAATTGGACAGTAATGACCCGAACTTTTGGCTTAGTCTGGTCGATCTTTCACTCCAGCTCTATGATAATGGTCGGGGAAATTTCCCTCCCGCAAAAGTGGCCGCGATAGATCCGTTGTTAAAAAAGGCGGCTGGTTTTGCCGGCAACGACGGAAATATTCTCGCCAAGATCGCCGACGATTATGTGCTGATCGATCAGGTGGCCAGTGCGATCCCTTTCTATCTTCACACTCTTGAGTTAAATAAAGATAACGCGGATGTGCGCTATAAGCTGGCGCAAAGCTTTCTGAAAACAGGCCAGCGAGACCAGGCCATCCGCAACCTCGAAGAGATGCTGAAGGCGAATCCGCTCAAATTTGAAATCTACGAGTTTCTCGCCCGCTTGTACGAAGAAGCAGGTAACAAGGAGCGCGCGCTGGCGAACTACGAGCAAGCGCTGTTGCTGGCGCCCAATCTGCCGGAGAATTACCTGCACACCGCCCAGGTCAACTCGAGCTAAGGCGATACGAGCAAGCGATCAACACTCTGGAAGAGGCCAGACGCCGGTTCCCAATTCCGCAGATCACCTACAGCCTGGCCATCGCGCTCTCAACCGCTAAGCGTTATTCCGACGCCCTGCCAATTTTCGAAGCGGCGCTCCAGGACGCCCAGTCCAACGAAGAGGAACTGATCGACGGGAGCTTCTACTTCAATTATGGGGCGACCGCGGAACAGGCTGGGTTAGTTGACAAGGCTGCGACACTGCTGAAGAAATCGATCGAGTTGGACCCATCGAAGGCCGCGCAGGCCTACAATTACCTCGGTTACATGTGGGTTGATCGTAATTTGAACCTGGACGAAGCCGGTTCAATGATTAAGCGAGCCTTAGAAATCGAGCCCGAAAATGGTGCGTTTCTAGATAGTCTCGGTTGGTTTTACTTCAAGAAGGGCGATCTTGCCAGGGCCCTTACCGAACTCTTACATGCCGCTGATTTGTTCAATCCCCCAGATCCGGTCGTTTTCGAACATATCGGAGATACCTACCGTTCACTCGGTAACACTCCTCAGGCTCTGAGTTTTTGGCAGAAAGCCATCAACCTGGATCCGCAAAATCAAGCGGTCGCATCAAAAATCGACCAGGCAAAAGCTAAGATGACTTCCAATCCAGTGAATTCTCCGACGCCGAATTTGCCGACGCCCTCCGCCGCGACCTCGAGGCCGGCTTCGGAGTCTTCCCCAGGTCGACCATAGTGTCAAAAGCGCGGCGCCGCAGCCACCACTGCGTTTTTGACAAAACCTATCGGAGTTTGTGAGCGATGCAGGCTAGCGTACCGTCTCCTAAATCCCCTGGGTTTCGCCTCAGATCAGTTGACTGTTTTTCAAGGCGCGAGCGAAGTGCCCATATCTGTGTCATACGGGTCGAGCTCGCAGATGACCCATTTTGAACGCAACGAAACTCAAGGGATTTAGGAGACGGTACACTAACGCGCGGTTAAGGACGTTTTTCGGCGCCGTCCTCTCTTCGCGGTCGAGTTACGCTATATTAACGCTCTTGTTGTTTGGCGGGGCATTTCTTTTTCGCTTTAAACTTCCGCTCCAGCCTTTGATCGACGGTGATATTGGCGGCTATCTCCAACCGGCTCTCTTGCAGCTTACAGGTGGCCAGTTTCAACACGTGGAAGGCCGAAGCTTCGTCTACCCAGGCTTTATTTATCTGCTTTTGCGCGTCGGCCAGGACTTCCGCACGGTAACGATTGTCCAACATCTTCTCGGACTGGCGGCGGGAGCGGTGCTTCTGGCTTGCTGGAACTGCGCAAGAGCGCTGATGAGGAATCCAACGATCCCGTCGGGAATCTATCGACTGTCCGGGTTGGCGGTGGCGGCGGCGTTTCTCTTCAATACCAGTGTGGTCCGCTACGAGCATCTGGTTCGCCCGGAAGCCATCTTCCCCTTCTTTGCCGCTCTGAATATGCTCTTCAACATTCAGTTCGTCAGGCATCGATATTTAGAGGTTAGCGCTCCCACCTTCTTTCTTTACGGCTGCGCCAATCTCTTCAACGCCTGTTTACTGTTCTTCCTGAAGCCCAGCTTCTTTCTGGGAGTTGGTTTCTCTACTCTCCCGATCTGGGTCTCGCTCTTCGACCGAAAAGAACCCTTCCTCAGAAAATTCGCTCTACTCACTTTACCTGTTCTCTGTGTTACACTTTTTTTGTTTTTCCCCGAAAAGGCTCTTAAAAACCACGACGATTTGAGCAGCGCCTTCCTGCCAACTACCCTGTTCGTCATTCATGCGGATATCATTCTCGATCAGATATCGAGCGATCTTGCAGGTGGCGCGCAAACGCCCTACCCAAGACAGTTACTGGAGCAAACGGACCTGCTGCTGAAGCAGGAAATTGAGCTCTCGAAAAGTACCGGCCACTATACATCGCTTGGCTTCGATCCGGACTACCTGATGTATCGCGACTCTTTCGCTCAAAAGTTCCCAGCACTTCTTGCAACGGAAGACCCGATGAAAAATAGAATCGAATTCTATTATGACTATTTTTTCAGGGCTTGGGCCCACCGTCCAGACCGAATGCTAACAAAGGTCTTCAAGCAACTGTTGATCTTATACAACAATATCGGAAAGGCCTCTCCGTATAAGCACGAGGTGGAGCTGGTGGTCGGCCGGAACTATCAAAACAATTGTTATGTTTTTGACTCGAAAGAAAGCTTATCCAAAATACCCTACGCGCCATTAACCGACCTCGTTTTGAAGTCAAGGGAGATGGCAAACGCGGAACCGAGGCTGGCGCAACCAGCCGTTCTTTCCTGGTTAAATGGCTTCCTGGCACGCACATTTTCAATTTCCATCCTCCTGATGTCCATTGTTTTAGTGATCGTTCTGAAGAGCCCCGCGCTGAGGTCTCGCTACGGCTGCTTCGCGCTAACGGTGATGCTTTTCTATACCTATAGCTTTGCCAACAGTCTGGGCATTGCGATCATTCATTCGTTGGAGATCACCCGCTACTTAACCAACCAATTGATCTATTGCCTGCTGCCACAAAAGTATGGCGATGTTCCTGGCTGCCGAGCTCCTCAGCCGAAAAACCGCCCAGGGGCGAAACGACAAGCTTATCGCGGGTTAGAAAGGTGGGAGTCAGGAGTCAGGAGTTAGGAGTCGGGAATCGAGGTCGGGATTTGGGCAAAGCGTCGCGCTTTGCGAGGTAGGTGAGGCGTCCTCGCCTTACTTCTTGAGCGTCCGCGTTCTTTGCCCTGCAGGGGCTACAAAGCTCAGCCCAGGAATTTATCCCTGGGCGAAGTTAAGAACTGAATGGCTTTTGTCCCGGAGGGACAGGCTGATAGTAGCCAGGCACGAAGTGCCTCGGGTATCGACCTAAAGCGGATCCGTCCCGGAGGGACGGTCGAAATCATGGTCAGTCCCAGTGTCAGCAGAATCGGTTCAATCGTCCCGCTGGGACAGGGCCATTTTCCTCGTGATTCCAGGCACTTCGTGCCTGGCTACTATCAGCCTGTCCCTCCGGGACAAAACCAATCGCCATCGAAGTGCCTCGCACTATCTTAGCTTAGAGCTCCTGGGCTGGATCCTCCTGTCACTTCGGGACGAAGAACCATCCCAGAACATCCTTATCTTCGTGCCATTCTTCCCTGGGATGAATGGCGCTAAGTTAAGGGCTGTTTCGGGTGGTTCTCTCACCGAAGACGCCGACAGGGCTAGCGCAGAGTAGCATAGGCCTGTCTCGAGCGGATCACTTGATATTCGCACGTTCTTCTTCCCGCGATACTTCTGATCGCCCGAACATGTCGCTTGGTGCCAAACACAAATGACAGGCTGGAAGCCTATGCTACATTGCACAGCCTCTTCGGTCTTCGCTCCTGACTTCTCTGCAACCGCGAGGTCCCCCGAGCGCCAGTTGCTTCTCATATTTTCACGAGCGTCAGCCCCTGGGTTGCTCCTCACTCCTGCCTCTATACCGGCTGCAACTCCGATTCGCGCCGGATGAGAAATGGTTCGACGCGCGCATAGACCTTGGGCGAGACCGAGGCGACCACGATGACGTGGGAATTCTCATAGCTTGCGCTCAGCACCTTGCTGGTCCGGTGCAGAAGCGAAAGGAGATCCGTCCGATCGAGGGGTAGCGCAAGTTCCACCTTGGACACGCGATCAGCCAGCAGATCTGCCATCCTGTGTCGAAGTTCATTCAGACCTTCGCCAGAACGGACCGAGACAAATACGCCGTCAGGAAAATGGAGACGAAGTGCGTGCAAGGTCGACTCATCGACGATCAAATCGACCTTGTTGAGGACCGTAATCATTTTTTTGGCGTCCGCGCCCAATTCTCCCAGCACTCGGATCGTCGTTTGATGGAAATCGTAGACCAGTGGATGACTGGCATCCAGGACATGGATCAGAAAGTCGGAAAGCACCGCCTCCTCCAGCGTAGCCTTAAAGGCTTCAATCAATCGATGCGGGAGGTTCCTGACGAATCCAACGGTGTCAGTCAGGAGTAATCCTTGCCCAGAGGGGAGATCGACGCGACGAGTCGTGGTATCAAGCGTCGCGAAAAGCTTGTCCTCCACGAGAACTTTGGCGCCGGTGAGTTTCTTTAAGAGGGCCGATTTGCCAACATTTGTATAACCGACGATCGCGGCATTTGGGAGGGGCAGTCGTTCACGATGTTTCCGCTGCGTGGCCCGACGCAAACGCACGAGCTCAAGATCTTCCTTAAGCCGATCGATATGGGCGCGGACAAGGCGTCGGTCCGTCTCGAGCTGTGTTTCTCCTTCGCCTTTCCCACCCAAGCCACCTCCCTGGCGGCCAAGGTGGCGCCAAGCTCTGGTTAACCGCGGAAGAGAGTACTCCATCCGCGCCAGATCCACCTGCAGACGGGCCTCCTTGGTCTGCGCTCGCTGCGCGAAAATATCCAGGATGACCTCTTCACGATCGATCACCGCCAATCCGGTCATCGCCTCCCAGTTGCGCTGCTGGGCCGGTGTCAACTCGTTGTCAAAAATGATGACATCGGCCTCCAGCTGCTTGGCATGCTCGAAAATCTCTTCCGCTTTTCCGGTCCCAACGAAATAGCGTGGATTCGGTTCCTGGACTCGGATCAGGAGACTATCGAGAACGGGTATTCCCAGGGTATCCACCAGAGAATTCAGCTCGACCAGGAGGCTTTCGGACTCTTCTTTTTCCTCCACTCCCTTATAGACGCTAACTAACAACGCTCTCTCCGCCTGCTTCGGTTTTTGCTTAATTTCGAACATCCGTTATTTTTTGAAAAATCCAGCGACCGCATCCGCCACTAATTGCACTTCGCTTTCGGTTAACTCCGGGAATATAGGCAGTGACAGGACTTGTTTAGCCGCCGTTTCCGACTCCGGCAACGAACCGGCCTCCAGATAGGCGAAACATTTTTGGCGGTTCAAAGAAACCGGGTAATAGATTTCTGTTCCAATTCCGCAGTCCCTCAAGTGCTCGCGCAACTCGTCGCGCCTGGTCGCGCGAACAACGAACTGGTGATAGCCGTGCCCTCGCTCCGCCAGTGCCTCTGCGAAGGGTTCCCTGGGCAAGTGAAGATCTGGCGCGAAATCCGCCAGTTCAGCTCGGTAATGCTGTGCGATCGCCCACCGCCTCTGCGACCAGCGAGTCAGATGCGGCAACTTCTTCAACAAGACGGCCGCCTGCAAGGCATCCAAACGAAAGTTCCCACCCACCGTTTCATGGTGGTATTTTTGTTCCATCCCATGGTTTCGAACAGCCCTCAGGCGATCCGCCATCCAAGCCTGACTGGTTACCGCCATACCCGCGTCTCCGAACGCTCCCAGGTTTTTGGTCGGATAAAAGCTTAAGTAGCCATATTCAGCGATTCCACCCGCGCGCTTCGTCCCTCCCTTGGAAGGGTATTCGGCACCGATCGCCTGAGCTGCATCTTCAATCACGGGTACACCGTAGCCCGCGCAAATCGCCAGTATTTCGTCCATCTCACAGCACAGGCCGAACAGATGCACCGGGATGACCGCCTTCACCCGAAGCCCGTCTTGAGTCCGAGTCTCACCCGATTCACCCGTGCACTTCGTGGCGAAGAATTCGTTTAAACTAGCCGGCGACAAATTAAAAGTCGCCGGATCAATATCGACAAACAGCGGCGTCGCTCCCAACCGGGCGATACAGCCAGCGGTAGAGAAAAAAGTAAATGGCGTCGTCACCACCGCGTCACCAGCGCCGATCCCCATGGCCATCAAAATTGCCAGCTGGGCATCCGTCCCGGAGGAGGTTCCAATCGCGTAACCCACCCGACACAGCGAAGCTATTTCTCGCTCCAACAACTCAACCTTAGCTCCGAGAATAAAAGCCTGAGCATCGCAGAGCGCGGCAATCTCCCCTAATATTTCCTCTCGTAGAGGAACAAACTGCTTCTTTAGATCGAAAAAGGGTACTTTGGTCACTCGCCTGGCAGCCAATATCCGATGCCGAGTGCCGCTGCGCAAACCAAATTAAGGGCGGGCCGGCGGGCCAGTTTATTGCGAAAAATACGGCCGCCACGATGCCTCCATACGATCTAAGGCGGAGATTACTATGAGACATTTCGCAATGATAGCCGTTATAGCGCTTGGGACATCTCTCGCAGCGCGAGCGCAGGACCAAGGACCAGTAGAAAAAACTGGCAATACCGTTAAGAAAGCCGCGACTCAGACAGGCCAAACGATTGAACATGGAGCACAGGCGACAGGCCAAACGGTGGAACATGGTGCACAGGCGACCGAAAGGACCGTTGGCAAGGAGCTGAAGAAAACCGGAAACACGTTGGAAAAGGCGGGCCACGGCACAACCGGTTCCTCCAGGCATCATGCCAAGACGAAACACAGCACGGCGAAAGCGAGCCCGTCTCCTTCCCCGAAATCTGAGAGTTCGCCCGTCGCCACACCATCACCCGTAGAGTCGGCGACTCCAGCGGCGACACCGATTTCTACGCCAAGTCCGATTTCTACGCCAACGCCGAGCAGGTAAGCCTGCGCCTACCCAGCCTTGCGCGGTTATCTATTTAGCGCTCTGACCTCGAAGATGGCAAAAAACCACGAATGGACTCTAATGGACGCGAAGAGGACCGGATTTAAAAGCGCCTTCCCTTCGCGTCAATTCGCGGTCTAAGATTTCCTCCTTCTTACTCGCAGATTTCTCCGCGAAGGTCGTAAACCTGAGTGCCAGTAATTCGGATTTTCGCAAACTCGCCGACCGCGGCGCGGCGCGGCAGCAGTACGCGGGTGTCGACTTCTGGCGCATCTCTTGCGGTCCGAGCTACCAACGGTTGCTCAACGAGCGCTCTCACCTGCTTGCCAATCATCGATTTGGCTAGTTCACTAGCAATTTTCTGCTGAAGCTGCATCGCTCGCCGATAACGGGCGTTCTTTGTGGCAGCGGACAACTGATTGCTCATCTTTGCAGCACGAGATCCCCCTTCCTGAGAATAAGTGAATATTCCCAGGCGTTCAAAGCGGGTTCGTTCGATGAACTCCAAGAGAGATTCAAACTGTTTTTCGGTCTCGCCCGGAAAACCAACGATAAAGGTGGTGCGTAACGTAATGTCGGGTATCGCTTCGCGCAGCTCCTGGATCAGGTTTTCGATGTGTTCCCGTGAGGTCTCTCGCCGCATTAGCCGGAGCATTTCCTCGTCGATATGCTGGAGCGGCATGTCTACGTACTTCACTACTTTCGAACTGGCAGCGATCGCTTCCATCAGCTCTCTACTCCAATGGGCCGGATGAGTGTACAAAAGTCGCACCCAGAAATCTCCCGGTATTCCTTCGAGCCTCTCTAGCAGGCGAGCTAAGGTCGGGCCACGCGAAGAGTCGATCGGTTGACGCGGCCCTGCCTTTTGATCCCAGAGATCCATCCCATAATAGGTAGTGTCCTGACTGATCAGATTGATCTCCTTCACTCCTTCGGCGACCAGGTGGCGGATCTCAGCCTCGACCGACTCGATCGACCGGCTGCGATGTTTGCCGCGCATCTGGGGAATAACACAAAAGCTACAAGGATGATTACAGCCCTCGGCAATTTTCAGGTAGGCGTAGTGCGGGGGCGTCAGTCGAAAGCGCGGAGTGGCATAATCCGGTATGTATCGGGACTTGGGCGTGACAAAGTTCAAGGGCGCTCCGCCGGCTGCTTCCTGCCGACTGACAACCTTGCGAACGATTTCTCCTGCCTGGGCAATTTGATCGAGTCCCATGAATGCATCCACTTCCGGAATCTCGCTCACCAGCTCGGCGGAGAATCTTTGCGACATACAACCACTTACGATCAGTTTCTGCCCGGGGCGTTTTCGCAGGCCCCGCTCCTGATGTGCGCCCAGGATCGCTTCGATGGATTCCTCTTTAGCCGAGTCAATAAAAGCGCAAGTGTTGACAATCACCACGTCTGCATCGTCCGCGTTGGCCGTCACCTCCATCCCGTGCGCCAGGATATCGCCAAGCATAATCTCGGCATCGACCAGGTTCTTCGCGCAGCCGAGGCTGACCATCCCCACCTTCAACGCGGGTGGCGGCGACAAAATATCAGTGGCAGAGAGAGGACGACTCAGAGAATCCATAAGTAACTTACAATCAATTGATCACAATATCTTCGGAGCTGCCCAATATAAGCTGGCCATCCTTTCGGACTTCTACTGCTCCCTTTTCCGAGACGTGCAGCCAGAAACGTTTCCCCTCGACGACGATTGGCCGACTGTTCGGGGCCGCATACCCGTCGAAGACCGGCTGAGTCCCCTCCTCGTCTTTCGTTACCTTCACGTAAGTCTTTTTCAGAACTCGAAGCTCTAACTTCTTTTCCGGAGGTGTCGAAAGACTCATCTTCGCCGGCGTCTCCAGCGGGGTGGAAGTTTCCGAGGCACCCGCCGGAAGAGCCTTTCTGACCTCAATCCCACGTTCCGTCCGCGCCTGCGCGGCCAACGGCCCAGGCGTTGCCGCCTCTTTCAGGTCGCCTTCCTGGGGTTTATTGTCAGGGTTGACCGCCGAATTCTCTTCAACCGGCACCGGCTTCACCATCGACTCCAGCGAACCGGCGGCCGATTGGGAGGCCAGCGCCGGATTGCTGGATTGACCGGAGGATTTCGCCTGATTCGGACTAGCCACCGGCGCAATGTTGAGCGCCAGATAAGAAAAAACCGGGATCCCTACCAGAACTATGAAAACCAAGACACCCACCACTGCCGGTGGAACACGAAACCCGATTGCCTCGATTCTGCGGGGTTCTTGAAAAAATCTTTCCGGCGAACCCGAACTCAAATACTGGTAATTACCGACCGAGATTTTTCCGGCGACCTCGAATTTCTCAAGTTGCTCCTGAATATCGACTCCAAGAAATCTCGCATACTTCGTCAAAAAGCTTTTTGCGTACATCCGGTTAGGAAAGTGAGCATACTCGTCCGCCTCCAAATCGATAATGCGATTAGGCCGGATTTTCGTCTTCTCGGCGACATCCTCAATCTCGAGCTTCCTGGCGAGTCGCGCCTGCTGCAATTTCCTACCGACCGATTCCACGATTATTCCAGACTGGTCTAAAAGCTGCCCCCGGCGATACAATAGGGGCAAACGTCCAGATCTTCATTTACTGTTTACACGAGCGCGTCTAAGTCCACTAAAATATCCCGTGGCTTCGCTCCATCACCGGGGCCCAAAATGCCGCGACGCTCCAGGATGTCAACTACTCGAGCAGCTCGGGTGTAGCCCAGACGTAACCTCCGTTGCAGCATCGACGTAGACGCCCGCTTCTCCTGCCGGATAATTTCCAGACATTTCTCCACCAGCGCTTCGTCTTCTTCGCTGACCTCCTCTTCGTCTTGCCCCGTGGACTCGAGCTGATTCTGAATTGCTGGGTCAAAGGCAGGCGCGCCTTGATCGGAAACAAATTCGACCAGGCGACGAATCTCTTCGTCGGTCACCAGCACACCCTGAGAGCGGATAAGCCGTGAAGTGCCTGGCGGGCGATAAAACATGTCCCCCTGTCCGAGCAGGCGTTCGGCTCCATTTTCGTCGAGGATCACCCGGCTATCGAGCGCAGACGCAACCTGGAACGCAATACGAGTCGGGATATTTGCCTTTATCACTCCGGTGACCACGTCGGCGCGAGGCGTTTGAGTCGCGACGATCATGTGGATCCCTGCCGCTCGGGCCATCTGCGTGATTCGAGCAATCGCGCTCTCGACGTCCGCCGGCGCGGTTTGCATCAAGTCGGCTAATTCGTCGATGATGACGACGATGTAAGACAGGCGTTCCGGGATCACCAGATCGTCGTCTCTCGGCACCCTGATTGGCGGCGCCTCAGCTTCCAAAGGAAGACTCTCTGGGCCCTCGGATCCCTCAGCTTCCGCTGCCAGGTCCAGTTCCTGTTGCGATTTCGCTTTCGGCCGGGCATTAAACCCCGTCACATTCCGAACACCGACCTTCGCAAACATTTTGTAGCGGTTCTCCATCTCGTTCACAATCCAGCGCAACGCGAGCAGCACCTTCTTCGGATCGGTAACCACAGGCATCACCAGATGCGGAAGAGCATTGTACATCTGCATCTCAACCACTTTCGGGTCGATCATCACAAAGCGAAGGTCATCCGGGCTGAAACGGAATAAAATGCTGGCGATAATCGCGTTAATGCAGACGCTCTTGCCGCTACCGGTGGTCCCCGCGACCAATCCGTGCGGCATTTGCGCCAGGTCCCCTAAAATAATCTTTCCGTAAACATCCTTGCCGAGAACAATCGGAATTCGGTGCTTGGTATGTGTCCATTCGTCCGATTCGAGGATTTCCCGAAGCGTAACTTTGACCTTTTTCGAATTCGCAATCTCGATTCCAACGGTATCTTTTCCTGGGATGGGCGCCAGAATGTTAATCCGCTCCGCCCTCGTGGCCCGCGCCAGATCACGCTCGAGGCTGGAGATTTTGTCTACCCGCACCCCACGAGCGGGATACACCTCGTACCGCGTGATCGTGGGTCCGCGAGTAATATCCCCTGGACTGGCCTCAATGTTGAACTGCTTGAGCGTATCGATCAAAACATGCTGAATCAGTTTCAACTCCGAAGGATCGGCCGCCTTGCGCCCTTCGAGGTCGATCGGTTCCAGCAATCCGATGGACGGGAGTTCATAATTTTCGATGTGCTGCTCAGCCATTGCTGGAACGGGTTCCTTGTCGCGTCCCTTCCCTTTCGCTTCCGCCAGGGACGGCTTCGCTCTGCTCGGAATCGCCGCTGAGGAATCGATAATTTTGGGTTCGGGATACACCGCAGCCTCAGGTTCAGGTTCTTCTGGCAGAATTCCTTTTTTCTTTAATTCCTTCTCGTGTTTGCGAATTTCTCGCTCGATCTTTTTCTGATTCGCTTCCAGACGCTCTCTTTCGTTGGCAGCTTGCATCCGGCGCCGCTCTCTCTCCTGAACCGCCCTCCGGAAAAAGTCTTTAACGCCCTGGATCGACTGCTTGACTAGAAATATCGGCCGGATTCCTGTCAACCAGACGAGGCTAATGAGATAGACCACCGACAGGGCAATGATCGATCCAAGCTGACCCAGCATTCCTAAAAGGAGCACTCCGAACCAATACCCGGTCCATCCGCCCGGTCCCATAATGTTAAATTCGTGTCTCCAGGTGTGTAAAAACCAGGACTGCAAATGGAGTACCGAGGCTCCGCTGATGATAAAGGCGACAGCCCATGGCAGACGTCTTATGATCCGAAATCCAGCCAGAAAGAGTTTGGCGCCGCCAAATCCCAATAAGATCGTCGCCACAAGGTATGACGCGGCGCCAAGTGTCAAATACATGAATCCCGCTATGATCGCTCCCGTGGGGCCGATAAAATTCTGTGCCGGATTATTTGGCGGGCTGACCGAGCTAAACCAGACCCAGGAAGGCACATCCTTCGGCGTGTAAGAAATCAGCGCCAGAAATAGAACCGTTCCAGCACCGAGCAACACCAGCCCCATCACTTCATTCCACGCGTTATGTTTTCGCGACTGCGCCATGACAGTTCCCAGTGTAAGTCCTAGTTTCGGGCTTTCAATCCAGAACGACGCTAGCCCGAAAATCTCGCGAGCCAAAGCGCTCGTGAGAAGAAAACGGATCGGGAAGAAGGTCGCGTTTAGAAATAAAAGAAACAGGTGTCGACTCCTTTTCGACGTTTTGAGAAAAACGCTGGCTATTTCCGGATCACGGCCCAACACGCATTGAAAAACGTTTGGCACTTGGCGTTCGCCGTTCGCCGGCGTTTGGTGGCGCGGCGCCTTCACCTTTTTTTAATGACGTCGCTTTCTGGTGCCAGTAGCCTTAACTTGTCGCCGAGTCTCACGCAGATTATGAATGCAGAATGCCTCACTTTTCAGCCCGTGTACATGGAGCGAATTTGGGGTGGGCGGAAATTGCAGACCCATTTTGGTCGCAAACTCCCTGGCGAAAACCCGATTGGCGAGTCTTGGGAGCTTGTCGACCGGGAAGACATCCAGAGTGTTGTTTCCGAGGCCGAATTCCGCGGAGTCTCTCTGCACGAACTTTGGACCAAACACCGCCAGAAGATATTTGGCGACGGGTACGCGGATCCGCGTTTCCCGATTTTTGTCAAGATCCTGGATGCCTCTGACATCCTTTCGCTTCAAGTTCACCCTCCGATGCATCGAACGGTCGAGCTCCTCGATGAACCCAAGACGGAGATGTGGTATTTCTTTGCCGCCGAAGAAGGTGCCGGCGTCTACGTCGGCCTGAAAAGCGGGACGGACAAAAAGGATTTCGAATTGGCTCTCACGAGCGGCGGTGTCGCTGATCTGCTGCATTGGATCCCGACTCGGCCGGATAGCTTTATTTTTATCCCCAGCGGACGGTTGCACGCGATTGGTGCGGGCAACGTCATTTTCGAGATTCAGCAGAATAGCGACACGACCTATCGCGTCTTTGACTGGAATCGGCTCGGATTGGACGGCAAACCGAGGGCGATCCACATCGAACAGTCGCTAAGGTGCATCGATTTTAGCGACTTTGAGCCAACGCTTGGTCAAATCGAGAATGAGACATTGGTTGGCTGCGATTACTTTCGAGTCGACCGCTGGTCACTAGACCAGGCCCGACAGGCAAATTCCGAACCAAGGTTCGCCATCTTTCAAGTTGTTACCGGTGAAGTTTCGTTCGGTTCGCGCGGATTCGGTCAGGGGGACTTGTTCCTCGTCCCAGCCCAAAGCCACTTGGCCTCGGTCATCCCGCACGATGGAATGGCGACGGTTCTCCGAATCACGCTATAGGTGAGAGTATCCCCCATAAGCGCTAGGATAATGCGAGGCGCTTCGACGGGCGGATGGTTTCGTCCCGGAGGGACGGCACGATAGTAGCCAGTCCCTCCGGGACAAAAGCCATTGAAAGTGCCTCAGATTATCTTAGCGCTTATGGAGTATCCCCTGCGCCCTGCGTTCAGGACATAGGTAACACAATAGGTTCAAGACATAGGTAACACTTCAAAGGCAGGAACCGGAGTAAAAAGGCTCGGTAAATGCCGTGGAAAAAAAGTGAACCTATGGATCAAAGAAGAGAGTTTGCGCTGAAGGCGCTGGGAACGTTGAATTTTCGAGAGTTGTGCCGGGAATATGGAATCAGCACCAAGACGGGTTACAAATGGCGAGAGAGGTTTTTACGCCAAGGGCTGGAGGGGATGGAGGAAGATTCGCGGCGACCACGGAGCAGTCCCAAGCAATTGAGTGAAGGGCAAGTGTGCGAAATGGTGAAACTGAAGCTGGGGCATCGCTATTGGGGTCCGCGGAAGATCCGGACGTTGTACCATCGGCGACACGGGCAGGCGCCCAGCGAGAGCAGTTTCAAGCGGGTGCTGGAGCAAGTGGGTTTGACCCAGCCGCGCCGAGTGCGAGAGGGGCCGCTGGCCGGAGGGCGGCTGAGCAGTGGACGCCGAGGACAACAACCCAATGAGGTGTGGACAGTGGACTTCAAGGGCTGGTGGCACTTTGGAGAGAGTAGGCGGTGTGAACCCTTGACAGTCCGCGATGAGTTCAGCCGTTACGTGCTGGAGTTGCGAGCGATGGACAATGCGCGCAGCCAGACGGTGCGAGAGGCCTTTGAGCGGATCTTTGAGCGACACGGTTTACCTGAAGCGATCCGCTGGATAACGGGGCGCCTTTTGCCAGCGTGCAGGCCTTGCACGGGTTGAGCCGGCTGTCGGCGTGGTGGGTGGCCTTGGGAATCGATTTGGAACGAGGTCGGCCGGCGCATCCGCAAGATAACGGAGGGCACGAACGGCTGCATCGGGACATCGCCGAAGAGTTGGAAAGCTTGGGTCAAGGAGCCACGCCAGAGGCGCTGGAGCTGTGGCGAGAGGAGTTTAACCGGGAGCGCCCCCACGAAGCGCTGGGGATGCGTTGTCCGGCGGAACTCTACCAGAACTCGAGCAGGCCTTACCGCGCGACAGAAGTGCAATTGAGCTATCCCGGGATGGCGGCCCGCTTGGTGGACAAAAACGGCAAGCTGAGTTGGAAGAACCAAAAGGTCTTCCT
This sequence comes from uncultured Verrucomicrobiae bacterium, assembly GCA_963789065.1. Taxonomy (GTDB): domain Bacteria; phylum Verrucomicrobiota; class Verrucomicrobiia; order Chthoniobacterales; family JAFAMB01; genus JAFAMB01. Next base: position 137,968 of record CAWBKA010000025.1, read on the forward strand.
GACCGGGAGCCTGGCGGGTTGGGAGGTAGGGCTCCAAAGGGCTGAAAAGGGCCAACTGGAGATCTGGTTTGGCCGGTTGCTGCTTGGACACCTTGATCCGCAGGAGGTCAGTTTCCTAAGGGCCGAGGTGGCGTTATGAACGGACTCCAACCATCGTGGGGGCCAAGGGAGGATCCCCCTGGCGACGGGTGGCCGCAACTCGCGACTTACCCACAATCGCCTTTATCCGGGCGGGTGTGCTGCTGCGACGTGGCGTACCTGTCCCAGGCATTCTCGCAGCTCACCGGCCCGGGGCGATTATGGATAAGTCTAGCCGCCATTTGTTGGCGATATTCCAGTTCGCAGAATGGACAGAATCAAAACATGAACTAAAACAGTGACAGTGTTACCGATGTCCTGACCCAAAAGTGTTACCGATGTCCTGACTGCGCCGCCGAACGCCGAACGCCGAACGCCGAACGCCGAACGCCGAACGCCAAACGCGCGCCCGGCGAACGGTGAACGGTGAACGGTGAACGCCGAACGCCGAACGATTCTGGTTGCGGCTACGCCGAGCCGTGATAAATGCCAGTTTGGCCGCTCAAACCAACTGGTCAAAATTGACGATGTTAATAATTCACACTAGGGTCGTTTGGTGAAAATTTTCACGAAGTCGGCTCTCGTTGGATTGGGCACACCGAAGCTGCGGCGCGCCGTCGAGCTGATTAACCCGCACCTTTACACTGTTGAAGAAAGAATTCGCGAACAGGCCCGAGCATTCGACCCAGCGATCGAAGGATACCTTGCCTATGCTTGCGGCAGCAGCGGAAAACGGCTTCGCCCGACCCTGGCATTGCTCTCCGGCGCAGCGACCGGCACGGTCTGTCCGAGTCATGTTGACCTTGCCGTGATCCTGGAGCTCATCCACCTCGCCACTCTGGTGCACGATGATATCATGGACGGCGCCGAGGTGCGGCGTGAGCAGCCGACCGTCAATGCCAAATGGGGCAACACCTTAGCCGTTCTGCTCGGAGATTGCCTTTTCTCCCACGCGATGAAGCTGGCGGCCGCCTTTCCAAACAGCGAGATCTGCCGCCGGATCGCCCATGCGGCAACCGATGTTTGCGCGGGTGAAATCATCCAAACGCAGCGCAGGTTCGATTTGAATCTGACCATTGGGGAATACTTTCAGGTGATCGAAATGAAGACCGCAGCCCTGTTCTCGATTGCGACAGAGCTGGGGGCGTTTCTCAGCGAAGCGAGCCCTGAAGTCATCACCGCGATGAAGGTTTACGGTCTGAAGCTCGGAACCGCCTACCAGATCTACGACGACTGCCTCGACATCGCAGGCACCGAGGAAAAAGCCGGAAAAACTCTGGGTTCAGACCTGAGAAAAGGAAAGCTGACCCTTCCGGTGATCTATTTTTTGCAGATGGTGAACCGGGACGAGCATCATCGGTTCAGCGAAGTATTGATCCGCAGCAATGCGGAGGAATTGGGGATCCTCTCCGAAGAAGTCGTCAGAAGTGGAGCGCTACGTCGAGCGGTCGAAACGACCAAGCGACTGGTCGAAGAAGCCCAGTCAGAACTCCAAAAAGCGCCGGTTAATAAATATTCGTTGGCCATGCAGGATATCGGCGATTTCCTTTCGAATATCGTTGACCAGTTTGCCGCCGCTGCATAACTCTTTCTACGCATGTTTTTTCTTTCATGCGTAGTCTTACTATTCACGAATTAGCGGATCAGGAGAAACCCCGTGAAAAGCTTCTCCAGCGCGGCATCGATTCTCTGACTGACGCCGAGATTCTGGCTATCCTGCTGCGCACGGGAGTTCGCGGTTGCAACGTCATTGAGCTGGCCCAGAGCCTCCTCAAACAATATAGAACGCTGGCTCAACTATCCCGTTGCCCCGTCGCGGAGCTCTCTCGTTTCAAAGGGGTCGGCACGGCCAAGGCATTGCACCTCGCCGCGGCATTCGGACTCGGGATAAGATTAGCCGCCGAGCAAGTCACTTCAGAACCGCTCAATCATCCCGAGGCCATCTACGGGTTGCTCGGGACGGAGATGCGCCTCCTTGACCGTGAGTCGCTCCGCGTCGTCTTGCTGGACACGCGCTATCGACTCATCGCAATCAGCGAGATCTCGAAAGGAACTCTGAACGAAAGTCTGGCGCATCCGCGTGAAATCTTTAAGCCCGCGATCAGCCATTCCGCCTACGCGTTTGTGCTTGCTCACAATCATCCCTCCGGTGATCCGGCGCCGAGTGACGCCGACCTGAAGCTGACCCGGAGAGTCGCCGAATGCGCTCGCATGCTCCAGATCCAGCTCCTGGATCACATCATTCTGGGTTCGCCACAGGAAGGGCGGACAGGCTATTTCAGCTTTAAGGAAGCCGGCATTCTCTAGCCTGCGTCGCTCACAAATCCTTAGAGATTGTGCGCGACGCAGGCTAAAGACGCTCCGCCAGGCCATGCTCCGGGTCTTTGGCAATCCGCGAGTCCGGGCGTTCGGTGAGAATTGGTCCGGCTTTTTCACTCTCGATTGTCGCCATCTTCTGGACAACCTCGTGCCGCCGTTTGCTCGAAAAAAACGGATGAAGGATACCATAAAATAGATAGCTGATGAAAAGGACGGCTGGCATCCAGGTGTAGTTGGCCACCGTGGCAATCACGACCAGCACAATCACCAGGAGCTTCAAGGTGGGATGCCGGGTGCGCAAATCCAAGGCCCTAATGCTTGGGTAACTAAAGTGGCTAAGCATCATGAATGAGAGAAACAGCGTCAAAGGCGGCAGCAGCCATTTCCAACCGACAACTTGGTGCCCGCCAGGTGTGAGTGACAACGAAAACCAGGTCAGCGAAGCGATGATACCAGCGGCCCCTGGCACGGGTAAGCCATCAAAAGTCTTTCCCTTTTCAGTCCGCACCATCGCGGCGGCAGTGCAGTTGAAGCGGGCAAGCCGTAAGGCGCAGCAGAGAAGGTAAACCGCGGCCAAAACCAAGCCGGCATACGAGAAATCCTTCAGCAGAATGCGACAGGCTAGCAGCGCCGGCGCGACTCCGAAAGAAACCAGGTCTGCCAGCGAATCGAACTCGCGCCCAAAGGCGCTCTCCTGGCCGCCCATCCGAGCGAGGTGGCCATCGAGGAAATCGAAGACGAATGCCGCGGTAATAAAGCCGATGGCCCAGGCAAAGAAAGATCTCTCTGAAAGGCTACCCTGCAAACGAGTGCCATGGAGGATACTCAATGTGGCCGCAAAGCCGCAGAGTAGATTGCCGCTGGTCATCAGGGTGGGCAAAAAATAAATTCTTGGTGATTTGTTTCCCATGTCGAAGGTTAAAGCAGTCCGAAAGGCGGCAAAGTCCTAGAGGAACGATTGAGAGAGCCCTTGAGAATGCATCTTGTCTTTCGAAGAGAGTTTCGCAATTACGCTTTCCCCGCCTTTCACGCGCTCGCCGATCTTTACCCTGATCTCGCTATCCATCGGCATATAAATCTCCGTTCGTGAACCAAATCGGATCATCCCAAAGCGTTCTCCTTTTTTTAGCTTATCGCCGACTTCCGACCAGCCAACGATGCACCGCGCCACCGCCCCAGCAACTTGCCGCACCACCAGGGTGGCGCGTGCGCTCTCGAACGCCCAGGTCTGATACGCATTTCGACGGCTCGCATCGGGATGCCGTGCATCGAGAAAGCTGCCACGATGGCTCCTTACGTAAGTGATTTTGCCGTCGATTGGAGCGCGATTGGTATGCACGTCGAACACCGAAAGAAAGATCGCTACCCGCCTCGCAATAGCGTTGAGGACTTCTGGTTCGAACGTTTCATCGATGCCGACAATTTTTCCGTCAGCTGCCGCGACAATGGCGTCCCCATCGGCCGGCGTTGTGCGATTCGGGTCGCGGAAAAAATAAACCGTGCCAAGGATCAGCGGCACCCAAAACAAGTTCAGCCAATGGCTGACTCTGCTGCTGATTGCAGAAAAGATCAACAGCACCAGCAGAATCCATCGTGCCTCCAGCAAAGTTTGAAATCGCACAAATGCATAGCAATAAGAAATCGCTACGAAGCCGTCAAGAGGCGTATGAGCACGCGTGACTTTCCACCGCGGTGTGCTGATTCACTCCCAGCCCGCCGTCCGCGCCCGATCGAGAGTGGTCCTGATCCCTCTCTCACCTCTCACCTCTCACCTCTCACAAACTGTTCCTTAGTGTACTCGATGAACCGCTGGACCAGAGGCTCGATCCGCTCTTTCCGCCAGGCAATGCCATACCGAATCTCCTGACCGGCGGGGCGTATCGGGATGAATTTCACACCCGGAGCCGGCTGGCGGGTGATGTGCTCGCCAAAAATCGAGACGCCGAAGCCGGCTGCAACGTATTGCACCGCAGTCCTCGCGCGATCCACTTCCTGAACCACCTTTGGCGTAAAGCCAGCACGTTGACAGAGTCGCGCCAACCAGGAGCGGTAACTGGGCGCATTTTCGCGCGAGGTCAAAATGAATCCTTCCTCTTTCAGTTGTTGAAGGCGAATAAAGGGGCGAGTGGCCAGTGGGTGATCGCTGGGCACTCCGGCCATCGGTTGTTCTTCGGCAATACATTCAATCTGCAAACCGGGCGGCGCTTTCCCGTCGATGGCACCGATGACTCCTATATCCAGCCGGTGCGTCGAGAGAGCTTCCAATTGTGCAGAGGGTACCATCTCCGTCAGCGTCACCTCAACGTCCGGATACTTCCGGCGGAAGCGCTTCAGAACGTGCGGCATCCATTCGTGGCTCTGAGCCCCGATGAATCCTATGGCCAGATGACCGGTTTCCGCCCGACCAATTCTGCGGGTCTGTCTGGTCAGCTCTTCAAGATCAGTAATGATCTTCTTTGCTCCCAACAAAAAAATCTGCCCGGCGCCGGTCAGCTCTACGCGCCGACTATTCCTTTCCAGCAGGACGACGCCGACCGCATTCTCCAAAAGACGGATTTGAGCGCTCACCGCCGACTGCGCAACATGCAACAGAGCGGCGGCACGAGTGAAGCTGAGCTCTTCCGCAACCGCAACAAAGTAACGGAGATGACGAAGTTCCATGCCGGTAGCAAGAGACGTATCAATCAGCTAGACAGATGGCAGCTAGCAAAACAAGCTATTTCTCTTATTGCCAAGCACCTGCTAGAAGTGGCCCAGACATGAAAACATTAACGGTGCCAGCGGAAACCTCTTCAGCTTCGGGGTTGCCAACGCTTTGGCCGAAACGATTTGCACCGGCATTCGAGAGGTCTTCAAGGACGCGACGGGTAAATGTCCGCCTCCAGGAAAAGGAACCGGCCAACAAATGGATCTCGCTGGCGGTTATCCTGGTCGGCCCGTTTCTAGGCGTGATCGATTTTTTCATCGCCAACATCGGAATTCCCTCCATCCGGACCTCTTTAGGCGCCTCCTTCAGCGAGATCGAACTCGTGATCGCCGGCTATGGATTATCTTACGCTGTCTGCTTGATCACCGGCGGAAGACTCGGGGACATCTTCGGCCGGAAAATCACGTTTATCCTTGGGATGGCTGGTTTTACTTTGACCTCGGCTCTTTGCGGTTTGGCACCCACGGCGGGGTGGCTGATTTTCTGGAGGGTGGTCCAGGGATGCGCCGCCGCGGTCATGTTTCCGCAAGCGCTTTCTTACATCCAGGTCAATTTTTCGGGACCATCGAAACGTGTCGCTTTCAGTCTCTATGGCGCAATGATCGGTTTTGGATCGATCGTTGGACAGTTGCTCGGCGGCTTCATTATTCAGGCTAACTTTTTCGGCCTGGGCTGGAGACCGATCTTCCTGATCAATCTACCGATCGGGATCATCACGATCGTCAGCGCTTCCATGGTTCTCCGTGAATCGCGCGCGAACACCGCGCCGAAGTTGGACTTGGGCGGCGTCGCCATCCTCACTGTTGGTCTTGCTCTGTTCGCCTACCCGTTTATGGAAGGTCAACAGCAGGGATGGCCCTTATGGGCCTGGGCATCGCTCCTCGCCTCAGTTCCTGTCCTCTGGGCGTTCTATCTTTTCGAGCGCATGAAATCAGCGAGAAATTGCTCTCCCCTCATCGAGCCTCGGCTTTTTCGTGATCGCGGCTTCGTGGTCGGCCTGATGGTGACCTGCATCTACTTTGGAGGCCACACCTCCATGATCCTGGTTTTGAGCCTTTATCTTCAATACAGCCTTGGTCTGAATCCGATGTACGCCGGGTTCGCCCTGGTGCCATTCTCTTTCGCATTCCTGCTCGGCTCGGCTGTTTCCGGCAAGATCAACGGCCGCCTCGGGCGCGGCTCACTCCATCTCGGTGTCGTTATTCTGGCGATTGGCATCGTTGCCCTGGCGTTGGAGGCGGGCAAAGTTCCGAGTCACTTGACGCTGAGCTTCGTACTAACTTGCTTCCTCTACGGGATCGGTCGCGGAATCGTTACTTCACCTCTCTACAATACGGTGCTGAGCGGCATTCCGCACGAGGATGCCGGCGCGGCGTCCGGAGTAACTTCTACGATGCCTCAACTGGCCAACTCCGTCGGTATCGCACTCATCGGTGCAGTGGTGTTCAGCGCAATCCCGAAACACGGCGCCACACCTGCCGACTACGCCCACGGTTTCGTCATTTCATCGTTGATTAACCTCTTGATGCTTTTCGTAGCGGCTGTGCTGATATTTTTTATTCCCAAAAGCCGTGGTCGCGATCTACCAGCTGGCGAACCGGTCGCTGCCGAAGGGTAGGGATGCGAGGGTCCGGCGTGGCATGTCTCGAAGCTTCCGTTCTCGAACGGGATGGTAGGGATGCGAGTCCGGCGTGGCGCGTCCAGAAAACGTGGTCAGCCCCTTCGGATTTTGCAAGCACGCCGAAAATCCCGTTGCGCGCTTTGGTTCGCGACATTTTCGCGCTAGATATTTGGAATGATTCATCAGACCGCCGTTGTTGATCCGAAGGCTCAGATCGATTCCAACGTTGTCATCGGTCCGTATGCTCTCATTGAAGGTCCGGTTCAAATCGCTTCCGGCACGGAAATTCAGGGTCACGCAGTCATAACCGGCTCGGTTCAGATCGGAGAGAACAATCGGATCGGATACGGGGCGGTGATCGGCGCGTTTCCTCAGGATCTTAGTTTTGATCCGAACTCCAGGTCCGGCGTAAAGATCGGCGAGAACAATGTCATCCGGGAGTATTGCACCGTCCATCGGGGCACCAAAGAAGGGTCAGATACTCTGATCGGATCGAACAACCTTCTCATGGTGGGTGCACATCTTGGGCACAATACGCGAATAGGGAACAACGTAATCCTGGCCAATAATGTTTTGCTGGCTGGATATGCGGAAATTCATGATCGTGTCTTTATCGGCGGCGGCAGCGTCGTCCATCAGTTCACGAGGATGGGCACCATCTCGCTTCTGCAGGGTATTTCCGGCGTTGGCAAAGATGTCCCGCCATTTTCAATCGCCATCGGCAAAGACGGTATTTCCACCGTCAATGTCATTGGACTGCGGCGGGCAGGATACAGTGCGGCATTGCGTAAGGAAGTGAAGGAAGCGTTCGAGCTCTTGTACCGAAGTGGATTGAATTCAAGCCAGAGTCTCGAGGAAGCCAAAAAGCGTTCCTGGTCGAACGAGGTTTCCTTGTTTTGGGACTTTGTCGCGACCTCGAAACGCGGGATCTGCCCCGTCGTTCGATGGAAAGAAACTCGAGGCATGGAAGAAACGTAACGGCGTTCGGCGTTCGGCGTTCGGCGGGCGGCTGAGTGGTCCCTCTCACCTCTCACCTCTCACCTCTCACCTCTCACCTCTCACCTCTCACCTCTCACCTCTCACCTCTCACCTCTCACCTCTCACCTCTCACCTCTCACCTCTCACCTCTCACCTCTCACCTCTCACCTCTCACCACCTCCGCGATCTCAAACAAGACGCCGCTTCGCGAAGACGCCGATACGCCGATACGTTTCTCCCGCACGCCGATACGTTTCTCTCCCGTCCTGCTCATTTTTGTTTGATCATCTATGGTTGGTTGTTTAATACGACACCTTAATGACGAGAGCCTTACGTGCCCTGACCATCGGGCTGACACTCCTTGCTATAGGTTGTTCGGAAAATGGAGGGAGAGGTAAGTCGAGTGAACGCGGCAGCAAGGTCCCAGTTGGCGAGCGAAAAATTGTCAAAACTACGGCCTATACCGATTCAGAATCCGGGCATCACGCCTACGGCGCTAAAAATGCGATCGGATCTTGTCTCCAATCGGGCAGCCTGAACAGCGCGGCGGCAGACTGGTCTCGTTTCCCGATCGGCACCAAATTCCGGGTCGTCGATACCAACCAGACGTATGTGATCGACGACTACGGTCCGGCTCTGGTTGGCACCGACACCATTGATTTGTACGTGCCATCGATGCGGCTTATGAATCAATGGGGCGCGAAACGGGTAACGATTGAGGTATTAGAAATGGGGTCGTTTGAAAGAAGTTTAGCAGTCCTGGAGCCGCGCCAGAGAAACCGATGTGTCAGGCAGATGGTGCAGAATATCAGAAAGCAAGATGAAACGAGGTTTTAGCGCTTGAAAGTTTTTGTGACAGGCGGAGCGGGTTACGTCGGAAGCATCTGCGTCGAAGAACTGCTTCGGCGCGGGGACGAAGTTTTCGTTTTCGACAATTTGTCCGAAGGTCACCGTCTTTCGATCGATCACCGGGCGACATTTATCCAAGGCGATTTACTTGATCCTAAATCGATTTCGCTCGCGATCAACACATCCGGCCCGGAAGCCGTAATGCATTTCGCGGCTAATGCACTCGTGGCCGAATCGATGGTGAATCCGTACAAATATTTCCAAAACAACGTGTACGGCGGCCTGAATCTTCTCCATGCGATGATTGAAAACGGCGTCGAACCGCATCGTGTTTTCTTCTACCTGCGCGACTTTCGGGACCCCCGACCGCAGCCTGATCGACGAAAACACGCCTCAGAACCCGATCAACCCGTACGGGGAGTCCAAACTGATGTTTGAGAAGATTCTCCGCTGGTTTGACCAGATTCACGGTCTTACCTTTATTGCCTTCCGGTACTTCAATGTTGCAGGCGCCTCGGAGAAATTCGGCGAACACCATCGGATCGAAACACACTTGATTCCGCGTGTTCTGCAAGTCGCGTTGGATCGAATGCCGAACGCCGAGATTTACGGGACGGATTTTCCGACTCCGGACGGGACTTGTATCCGGGATTACATCCATGTACTTGATCTTGCGTCAGCACACATCCTTGCCCTTTCAGCTCAGAAGAGCGACTTTTTTAATCTCGGAACCGGTGGCGGAACTTCCGTGAGAGAGGTCATCGATGCCTGCCGCAAGGTCACCGGGCATCCGATTCCGGCGATCGAAAAACCTCGCCGCCAAGGCGATCCGCCCCGCTTAGTGGCTTCTTCGGAAAAAGCAAAAGAGCAACTCGGGTGGAAGCCGCAGTTCGAGAATATCGAAGCGATCGTCGGGAGCGCTTGGCGGTGGCATATCGCCCATCCGGACGGTTATCCAGATTAGTGTCCTGTCCCCGAAATAGGAGGTCTTTTGCGGAGGTCGGTTAGCTGTCCCGCACCAGTTACAGCCGCCGCGGCAAAGCGGACGACCCATCATAGTAAAACTGGTGCGCGGACAGCCAACCCGGCCCGGCCCAAAGGGTTGCGATGAAAATGGCCCGGCGGCTGCGTTTGCTGATCGGTCAACTTCCTCGGTTTTTTCCGTTCCTAGTCTGTAATCCCTTCCGTCAAAGTGCGGCGCCGGATGCGTGGGAGTCTATGCCGCCCTCCGGGGGTTTTTCCTTGCTTTTCAGAGTCCCCGATGTTGCCCTTTTGTTTTATTTTATTCCGTTAACAATCCCTCATGAGGCTCCGGATTCTAGGTCTTTTCTTTCTGATTTCGCTGCCGATCAAATCTGCTTGCCCAAGTCGCATCCTTACCCGCCGCCTCCGAGCCGCACGCCGGCCGACGCCTACGCCTGGGCCTCGCCCTAGACGCCCGGCCGCAAAGAATTCGGCGTTTAGCCCCGTTGCTGCCCTTTCAGAGCGCGACAGAGTACCGGACCGATCCCGGTTGAAATCACGTCCGGAGAAACTCGATTTGAGGGTGGAGTCGCCATTGCGGAAAAGGATGTCGTCGTCCGATACGGCGATGCCACGATTTACTCCGACTATGCAGAATACAACCCCAACACCCACGAAATCGTGTTGCGAGGCAATGTCCGATTCTATCGGGACAGATACGCCTTCACCGCCGACCGAGCCATTTACAATCTGCAAACCAAGCAATTGAAGATGACTGATTTTGGGGGTCCGAAACCGCCCTTTCAGGTCGTCGGCGATACCCTCCTTTCCCTCAAGGAAAATCAATACACGATTTTGAACGGTTATCATCACGACGAGCGACACGTCGAAACCCGATTACCAACTCCGTGCTCGGACGTATTCGCATTTATGAGAACGATCGAATCATTCTCTCGAACGTAACGCTGTTTATCGGACAAACGCCGGTTTTCTGGTTTCCTTATATTTACCAGTCCTTAAATGATCAATTCAGCTATAACCTGGCTCCAGGGTACAACTCGACGTGGGGAGCGTATTTGTTCACGTCGCTGACTTTTCCGATCGCGACGAACGTGAGCGGAACGGTTGCACATCGACTTGCGAAGCTTCCCGCGGGCCGGCTCTTGGTTTCGAGATCAACTACACTTCCGCCAAGATAAGCAGACCTCCGGGCGCCTGCTGGTTTACGGGTTGATCGATCAGTCGCCAAATATCAATGAGACCGCATTGGGCCGTGCCCCTATCGGTTCCGGACCGATATCGCATCGCGTACCAATCCAGGACCTATATCACCAGCGATCTATCGGCGACCGTTAATTTCAATAAATTGAGCGACCAATATTTTCTTCAGGATTTTTACCCCAGTCTCTTCGCCGTACGATCCTCAGCCGGATACCTATACGAATTGGTAAAACGCGGCGAGGCCTACACCCTGAGTTTACTGACCCGTCCTCCAAGTGAACGAATTTTCTGGAAACGGCCGAACGCTTGCCCGAATTAAGTTGGCAGGTCGCGCGAACGCCGCTGTTTAATGGACCGATCTTCTACGAGGCAACCACATCCGCGGCCTACCTAAACCGCTTATTCGCCGCCAAAACGGGCAATCTATCCATCGACCTGCAAAGCGGGGCGCTCAATCCCGACTACGACCTTTTTCGCTTTGATTCGTTTCATCAACTTGTTTTTCCCCACACTTACTTCGGTTGGCTATCACTTGTTCCGAGCCTCGGCGTCCGCGGTACCTATTACAGACCACCGGAAGTTTCACGGAATCTGATATCAGTAATCCAATCCCCGAGGGTATCCTGGTCGAACACGGGGGACGCGCAAGGTTTGCCTTTAACTCCAACATTGAGGCCTCCTTCAAGCTCTCAAAGGCATTCGAGAACGTGCAACAGAGATGGCTCGGACTCGACGGTCTGCGTCACATCATCCAACCTTACGCCGACTTCTCATGGGTCTCTTCCCCAACGGTTAAACCCTCCGATATCCTCCCCATTGACCAGTATATCCCGAGTACCAAATTGCAACCGATCGATTTCCCCGAGTACCGTGCGATCGATTCGCTCGATCAGTGGACAATATTGCGCCTCGGGATGCGGAACCGACTCCAGACTCGGCGTGATTCCACGACTCTCAATTGGCTCGATATCGACAGCTATTTTGACGTCGATTTCGATAATCCTCTTGCCCAGGTCGCTCCGCCAGCCAGTACCAGCGTTTCGCGTTCCAACATTGTCACCCCGCCGCACGAACTTTTCTCCAATGTCTTCAACAGGATAAGATTTCAACCCGTTCCTTGGCTTTACCTCTCTGTTGACTCGCAAGTGCCTCTTCTGGACAAAGGGTTCTGGTCGGTGACGACCTTTGTAGACTGGATGGTAAGTCCCAATATTGAATTCCGAGTGGGACATCAGTATTTGCAGAGCAATCCGTACTACCAGGATACGAGCGAGCTCTCCTTTTACACTTACCTGCGGCTAAACGACAATTGGGGCTTTAGTTTTTATGAGGATTACCAATTCAAGACGGGAATCGTAAACCTGCAACAATATTCAATTCATCGCGACCTGAGCAGTTGGGTTGGTTCGCTTGGATTTAATATCACCAACAACGGAGCCGGTAAAACGCAGATCGCGCGTGGTGTTGACGTTCACCCTGAAGGATCTGCCCAGATTCGGTTTGCCAATCAATTTGGATGTCGGCAACGCCCTCGGCGAATAGAGTTTTGAGGTTTGCGTTTTGCGTTTTGGGTTTTGAGCGATTCTTTTGCGCCGTGTCGCAACCCGAAACCCAAAACGCAAAACCCAAAACCTTCTTCTGGACAAATGGCCCAAGCGGGATATGAGAAAGGCTCGTTTGGATCGAAGCGCACATGGATATCTCTATTATTGGCTCCGGATATGTTGGTCTTGTGACTGGTGCCTGCTTGGCCGATGTCGGCCATAGCGTGGTCTGCGTTGACAATGACCAAAGAAAGGTCGACGCGCTGCGGAGTGGGCATATGCCGATCTATGAGCCCGGCTTGGAAGAAGTCATCCACCGCAATGTCTCGGCACGCCGACTGCGCTTTACGAACAGCATCGAAGACGGCGTCCAGCATTCACAAATAGTCTTCATCGCGGTCCCGACACCACCTCAGCCGGACGGTAGCGTGGATCTCACTTACATCGAACAAGTTGCGCGCGAGATCGCGGAGGTACTCAAAGAATATCGGGTCATTGTCGACAAGAGCACCGTTCCGGTCAAGACCGGTGAAAAGGTGGCCCAAACAATCCGACGGTATAACAAGGCAGGAGTCGATTTCGACGTGGTCAGCAATCCGGAATTTCTCAGGGAAGGGTGCGCTGTCGCCGACCTCATGAATCCGGATCGCATTGTTGTCGGATCGAATAGCGATCGCGCATTGGCCTTGATGAAGAAGGTTTATGAGCCGTTCATGGCACCTATTATGGTGACCGATGTGAACAGCGCGGAGCTGATTAAGCACGCCGCAAACTCGTTCCTGGCCCTTAAGATCTCATACATCAACGCGATTTCCGCCATTTGCGAAGCAAGCGGTGCGGATGTCGAGAAAGTCGCCGACGGAATTGGTGCCGACAAGCGAATTGGCCGCAGCTTTCTGAACGCCGGTCTCGGTTACGGTGGATCTTGCTTCCCCAAGGATGTCGCGGCTTTCATCGCAATCAGCGAGCAATTGGGCATGCCATTCTCGCTTCTGAAAGAAGTCCAGCGTGTCAATCAGGCGCAACGTGACCGTTTCGTCAATAAGATCAGGGATACGCTTTGGGTCTTGAAGGATAAGCGCATCGCGGTTTGGGGACTTACGTTCAAACCAGACACCGACGACGTGCGCAGCTCTGTGGCGATCGATCTCGTCGATAGCCTTTTGCACGAAGGGGCCATCGTCCAGGCGTACGATCCGAAAGGGATGGGCAAAGTCGCCGAACTTAACCTGTGCAAGGGGGCGACTCTGGCCAAGTCAGCGCTTGAAGCTGTCGAAAACGCCGAAGCACTTGTTCTGGCGACGGAGTGGAATGAGTTTCAAAGTATCGATTTCGACGCCGTGCGAAAGGCGATGCACACTCCGATCGTGTTTGATGGTCGCAACCTATTCGATCCACAAACCATGAAGGAACTTGGCTTCCGATACTTCGGAATCGGACGAGGTGGCGCGGAGCCCCTGGTCTGAAGTTTGTCGGCGCAGAAAGGCGCTCGACAAACACGCTATCTTTACTGCTGCGCCGACATAAACTCGTTCTGGCGCAGGCGTGATCTCGTCAGGAGCAACCGACGGGGTGAACGCACGTGAAAATATAAGAAGCAGCCGGTCATGCGGCTCGAAATGGCCCGCTCGAAATGGGCCGCCCCGAAGGGGCAAGAAGCCGAGGGTTTACCCTGGGTAAATTCCCTTTGGAAATCGCCCTGAAGGGGCGTTGGGTTTGGTGGTGCGCGTTTTCGGTTTCCCTAGGCACGTAGAAGATATATTCGACGGGACGCGAAATTCTCAGCCCCTTCAGGGCACAACGCGGTGTAAACCCAATTCCCAGGGTAAACCCTGGGCTATGCTTTCTTGCCCCTTCGGGGCGCAGACCCACTTGTCGAAACAAGTTAGCGCAATGGGGTAAACCCTGGGCTCAACCCTGGGCTTTCTACGCTTTTTTGGCCACTTTGGGCCACAGGTTGGAAACGTCCCAAACCGAAAAGCCCTTCGGGCCGTCTGAACGACGCTAAACACTTACGGGGCTTCTCCCCCAACGCGATTTCAGTAGAACTTGGCGGAATTTGTGGAAGATTAAGGGCTGTCCCGCACCACTGTTCACCTCCAGAATAACGATCGCCGCGGGACCCTGGAGCGGCTCTATGGCAGGCAAAAATCCCCGCCTCTGTTGCTTAAAAGCGCTTCAACGCTGGGAGACCGGCCGGGAGTTCGCTGATGAAGTTCTCCACCAGGCGCTCCAGCGTTCAGGGTTAAATAATGTCAATCGGTCATTCGTTACCGAAACCTTCTATGGCGTGATCCGAAATCGGTCCTATCTCGACTTTATTATCCAACGGTTCCGTCCCACGGGTCTTGACATGCCAACCCGCCAGGTTCTGCGTCTCGGTGTCTACCAGCTCTATAAGATGCGGATCCCAAATCACGCGGCGGTATACGAAACCGTGAATATCGCGGGACCCGCCCGAACTTTGGTCAATGCCGTTCTCCGCAAAACGATCGCCGAAAAAGACGTCATCGTTGAGCAACTACAAAGTGCCCCGGCTCACATCCGGTACTCGCATCCGGAATTTCTGTGGCAGAAATGGGAATCTCGACATGGAGGTAAACTCGCGGAGCAACTTTGCGCCTGGAACAATGAGCCCGCAAAAATTTATGTACGTGCCAATCGGCTAAGAGTCACGCCGGGAGAGCTGCTCGAAAGTTTCCCAGGCGCGAAAATCGTGGGCCTTCACCCTGATTGTCTCGAGGTTGAACGTCTGCCGTTATCCTGGATCTCGACTGGAGTAGGCTACGTCCAGGATCCCAGTACACTTCTGGCTTGCGATCTGCTGAATCCGAAGCCGGGTGAAGTCGTTCTGGATGCTTGTGCAGCGCCAGGCGGCAAAGCTGGATACATGGCCCAAAGCATGGAAAATCAGGGGAGCCTCGTTACCTGCGATTATGACAAGCTTCGACTTGCCCGGCTCGAGCAGAACCTGGTCCGGCTCGGGGTGAGTAATTTCACCGTTGTCCTGCTCGACTGGTTGCAGCACGCATCTCCTTTTAAACCTGAAACCTTCGATGCTATCCTGGTCGACGTCCCATGTACGAACACCGGGGTCATCCGCCGCCGCACCGATGTCCGGTGGCGCCTGACCCCGCAAGACTTCCCTCGAATGCACCATCTGCAAGGCCGGATAGTCAAGGCGACGATTCAATTCTTAAAATCCGGCGGTCGGCTCGTCTACAGTACTTGCAGCATTGAGCCGGAAGAAAACGAAAGCGTCGTTGCCTACATCGACCGCGAGGCCCCTGAGCTCAGCTTCATAAGGGCCAAGACTTCGATGCCGATCCATGATCATCTGGATGGAGCTTTTGCCGCTCTTTTCGTCAAAGCCTGACTAGTAGCCTCTAGCCTGCAATGAGCTCGTCGCTTCAGCTTTTGCGTGATTTTTGCGGCCAGGCGAAGTCTTACGAACCAACGATTTCCTTATCCTTGGGCCATTCAATGGAATAAGCAAATTCGATGACTCGTTTAACTTTCGGTTGAAGCTCTATTTGCCAGCTTACCTTGCCTGAGTCTTTGTCTATGGCTGTCGGCTTATCCGAAAACGCTCCCTGGTTGACAACGATTTCGGCGTTCTTGGAGACCGGTAGCTGGTCATTAACCAAAAGCCTGATCGGCCCGGATCGGAAACTTTGCAACGAGATTTGATACCGTCGATCTTCGACCGCTCTTCGATTCAGCATTCCGGTTTCAGACCGCTTTCGTACAACTTCCTTCCGCTCAACCTTGATCGAATCGTCTTTGCCGGCATAGAGGTCAAAGTCGGAGCCCGATGGGGCAAGGTTCATCGGGAGCGTGCCGGTGAACTCTCCGTCTCGGAACACGCTGACCTGCCCCGGCAGGAGCTCTGCGTCACTCGTGTTTACCAGATGAACCTTCAGGAAAACCGCTGAATCGAGCTTTGGAGTGGCGACATACTCCGGGCTCCCTGCCAGATTCAGTACCGTGACATTTGCGCGATGAGCTTGCCCGTCCGCAGGAATCGTTACCGGCAATTTAACCCGATAGGAAACCGACAAGCCGGATTTCTGCAGCTCAGCTTGAGCTACCTCACCCTGGACCAACTCTTCCTTTGCCTGAGCCGGCTGATCCTGAGCGGCGGACATCGGCACCGCCGGAGCAAACTCGGCTCGTGGAGAAACCAGGGGCTCTGGTGTCCTGAAATCCACGTACGAAGGCAATAGCTCAGGCATCCGTCCATTGCGACCGGGCTGCGCCGTCGATAGAGTGAGCTGCACGTTATCCCAGTCTTCGCCTGTTTTCTGGCGCACTAGAGCATTATAGAGGAGTTCCACCTGGCCAGTTCCCGAATCAATCCGCGCATTGTAGCTGGAAATCCAGGAAGCGTTCCCAACTACGTAACTCAACGTGAACTCTCCCTTGGCCGCAACTCCCGCCTTCACACTGACGACCAGCGTCCGTTGAGATTTGTGCGTGGCGTTCCGTAGTCCATCGAGTTCTCGGTTTAGTCGATCTATCTCCGAGTCGAGCTTCATTTCACCACGTTCGATGGAGAGAATATTTTCCGATAAGTTGGAAATTTCTTCGCCATAGAAAGCGTAAAGATTGCGAATCTCGTCGAGACTTCTGGTCTCTTTGTCTCCTTTGCCCAGGCCAGCACTGAGGCTCCGAAAAAATGCTCGTTTTTCTTCGCACACACCGTTTTTGCCCTGAAGCGATTTCTTCTGATCTTCAAGCTCCTGTAATTGCCGCTCGAGGTCCTGTGCTTTTGGGTTTGCGCTGGCAGCGAGGAACTCCTGGCGAATATCGATCCCCTCGATCGTGAGCAGGCCATCCGCTTTAGCGCTGACTTCGACGGAACTCTCATCGAGGGTTGCCGGGAGACCCGAAAACTCCAGAACCGACGTTCCGGTCGGCAGAGTCGCCATCCCCACTCGTGTCACTCGGGCGCGATCCGGATAAACCGTGACTTCCGAGACCGAGGAACTTACCGCTAAAGACCCTTGCCCATAGACGGAGCAGTACGCCCCCGCCGCTGATAGAAAGAACACCAAAAGGCGCAACATGCTCATGCTCTGTTTGGCAGAGTTGGACGCCACCTGCAGCTCAAACGTTCAAACAGTTATTTCTGTCGCAGAATCTCGTTTTTCTCGTCCAGCAGAATAATTTTTGGCTGATGAGTCCTGGCTTCCTCAGGGTCGAATAATCCGAAACTCATAATCGTCAAACGATCTCCTGGTTTACCCAGGTGCGCAGCAGCTCCGTTGAGCTCGATCCCACCCTGGCCGCGCGTCCCGTAAATGACATACGTCTCGAACCGTTCACCATTTGCCATATTCCCGACCAGAATGCGCTCGTACTCTTCGAGTTCGACCAACTCGGCAAGGTCCGCGGAAATGCTGAGACTTCCTTCGTAATTCACATTCGCCGCGGTCACGACCGCTCGATGAATTTTCGATTTAAGGAGCGATATCTGCACGCTTCGCAAACTAGCGTTTTAATTTAGATTTGTCATCTCTGGCGAGTCGCCTTCGAAACGGTCCTCCAGTGCGAAAAATGACTGTCTCTGCTCACCTGACTTTTTCGTAGAATCTCAGCGCCTCAATCTCTCGCGCCAATTCGCGTAAAGGATATACCCCGTTGGCCCCGCCAGACGCCGGATCCTGAATCAGGTAATCAAAACCGACTTTCCCAACGATAACGACAAAGTGCGTAATGCCATTTGGCAGATGGACCCGAACGATGACCGGATTACCTCGCGCAAGATTCGAATCGATCAGCCAATAAGATGGTAAGTCTTCATAGGCGTGTCGTACCAGTCCGGGACGATAATCGGCCGCTTTTTCCCAATACAACCAACCTTCCGGCGTATAGCCGCTGTTGTTCGATAGGAAGGCATTCAATCGCCCCGGATCGATGTCTTGCCCGTAGAAAGCCAGGGCTATCGCCGCAGAGCTAACGGCACAACCCTCCTGGCCCATCGTCGAGGACGGCGGGACCCAGCTGATCATCAGCCCATCGCGGATCATCCTGCGCAAATCTTGAACGGGCAGAATCAGTTTCGGAAAAAAGTACAACCCCCTGCCGAAGGGATCTTCCTTATTCCGGCATAGTACCAAGCTGAGCTCCCGATCAGGACCACGAGGAGCGCAGAATAGACCACGTAAATGCCTGATTTCCGCGGACCTTTCGGTTCAGGCGGGCCGGTCCGACCGAGTTCCGAAACCGCCATATTATCTGTACGCATCAGATTTTCGGTGGACCAAAAGGCCGCATAGCGCAACATATACCTGCAAACGATTGCCTGAATATTTCGTATCCCACCCGAGAACATCCTGAACTTCGTTCGCTTCCGGCAATCTATTTGATGAACGAAGCAGGATCATCGACCGCTTGACAGAGAATTGAGTTCCCGAATTGCTGAGTGTGTGAGACGATCACGGCCACATTTGCTCTCCTCACTCGTCGCCATAAAACAGCTAACTGACTTCTGGCGCAAGGCATGCTATTTCGCGGATAGAACATTAAAAACCTGCGATGAACGGCAAATCTCTACATCAAAATCGAAAGGCTCTCCTTTTTGCGTTCATTATTGGTCCGATCCTCATTGCAGCGATTCTTTTCATTGTTTCGCAGGCAGATGTACGCCGAACAGCAGCAGGCGATGAAGCTGGTCAAACAGAGCAACGAAGACAGGGCACAGCTCATCGAGTTGCACGACGCTCTGAACGAAGCAGAGGCCGGTGAGTACGGGTTTCTGCTGACCGGCAGTCAATCCTGGCTTCCGAAATATCTTACTGTCCCAAAATGACACAATGGTTCGGCTTACTTTTTTGGCCGATTCGTTCGCCGATCGGCCGGCTCAACTCGACCGGCTCCAACGTCTTCACTCTCTCGTAGAGGCAAAACTGGCGGAATTTCGCGAAGTCACCAAGTTAAAGCAATCCGGTCAGGACGAAAAAGCGATACGAGCTGGTCAGTGCGAATGGTGGAGCCTTGAGCCCTCAATCAGATCCGCTCGCTTATTGCTGAAATGCAGGCGGCCGAAAATCAGACATTAGCTGAGCGCCTGCAGGAAAATGAAACTAAGGTCAACGTGCGCGACGCCATCTCCACCGCCTTGTTGTGCCTTAGCGCGGCGGGGGTCGCCGGGGCGGGGGTGCTACTTTTGAGAATTCGCCAACTTCAGAGTATTATCACGATCTGCGCCTGGACGCAGCGGGTTAATTTCAACGGGAAATGGATGCGCATGGAGGATTTCCTGTGGCAACGATTTCGAGTTAGGGTTTCCCATGGTATTTCTGAAGAAGCGTTCGAAGGAGTGATGGGAATGGTTGGGAAAAACTTCACGGTTTCCGACGGTCGCTCGGAGAAGTCAGATAACCCAAAGGCTCAACCAGATGTGGACCCACGGAATTAGTCCGCCGGAAACGGGTGACGTCGGCGATACTACACGGGGTTGGCTCAATGGCTCGGCAGCTCATTCGTGGGCGCGGCTCGGGCCTGGTGCCTGATCGGCCTTCTGTGCGCCTGCTCGACGACGAACCAATCATCGAATCAAAGGCAACGCTTTGGAAGGTAAAGGGTGATCACAATACCATGTATCTGCTCGGCTCTGTCCATGTCCTCTCAAAGCAGGCCTACCCGCTCAAGCCGGCACTCGAGCGTGCATTCGACGATGCGAACCAAGTCGTCTTTGAAATCGACCTTACTCGATTTACGCCGAAAGCTTCCGGCAAGGAATTCAAGCGCACAGCACTTTATCCAGTCCGGGCAATCTCTCTCGAAAAGCTTTCGCCTGCGGCCCTCGAGCTATTAAAAACCGTACTCCCTGAATACGGTTTAACGCTGGAAAAGGTCGAGCGTTTTAAACCTTGGTTTCTTGCCGAGTGGCTAAGCTCCCGTGCACCCTGGAAATGGCTGGATTCAGCGAGCGAGCTTGGGGTTGATCTTTATTTTTACCATAAAGCGAGAAGTCGCTGGTAAACCGGTGCTTGGACTCGAAACTCTCCGTGATCAGGCCCAGATATTCGATCGCTTCAATGATCGAAGAAAACGAGCTTTATCTGATAAGCACGATTTCCGGTTTACCTTCCTACGCGGCAATGGTCCGGCGGCTGGTCATGCGTGGAAAGAGGGAGATGTGCGATTGCTCGACCGAATTGCTGAATCAGGACAAACGCTCCGACCCAACGACGCACGAAGTTTTGTTCTCCAGAGCGAAATTTGAAATGGATGCCGGAGATTGAACGGTTTGCTCACGAGAGCAGGAAATTATCTAATCATCGTCGGAGCGGGCCACCTCGTCGGTGACGACGGGGTGGTCGCGCAGCTCAAGCGGGCGGGCTACGCCGTGCAGCAGCTCTAACCGGAGGCTTACAAATTGAGAGATTTTGAGGCTGCCGGCTAGAGCTGCGGTATTGGGTTTTGCGTTTTGGAATCTTCGCGTTTCGAATGTTGGCAGCGACCGGGCAGGAATCCACAACCCAAAACTCAAAACTCAAAACCCAAAAGCCGCCTCCCCTTCACTCGGCCACACTATTGGGATCGACTCGAAGGGCGTCGGATATCTTTTCGACCTTAATCAAGGTTGGTCTTGCCCGGCATATTATACGGCGTACCTGCTACGATAGTCATCACATCCTCTGGCTTTGCGCCAAGAATCCTCGTCGCGGCGTCGGCACTTATCTTTACCAGGTGAGCCGTGCCGGTGATATATTCGGTATGGACCGGTCGGACGCCCCAACTCAACGCCATTCTGCGACATACCTCCTTTGATAGAACAGAGCGCGATGATCGGCATTTTAGGCCGATGACAGGCGACTCTGCGAGGGGTGCCTCCGGAGGAGGTCGCCGCGATAATCGCTTTGGACTGATACCGAATTGGCAATTGCGTGTGCCGCGTGACCTACGGCAGCCTCCAGATCTGCCCGATCCGGAATTGAGAGTGGAATGGGTAGTTCCCCCTTTATCCATGCCTCTTCAGCGCGAGCGGCGATCGTCGCCATTGTCGCAACCGCTTCCACTGGAAAGCGGCCAACAGCCGATTCCGCGGAAAGCATGACGGCGTCGCTACCATCGAGTATCGCGTTGGCGATATCGGCGGCTTCCGCTCGTGTTGGCTTGTGGAAGCTGATCATCGATTCTAGCATCTGCGTCGCGGTAATTACCGGTACTCCTTCATTCCGGCAGACCGAGATTATCCGCTTTTGCGCAATCGGGACATCCTCGAAGCTCATCTCCAAGGCCAGATCCCCGCGAGCTACCATCACTCCGTAACACTCGCGAACAATGTTGTCGATATCGTCAAGAGCATTCTTCCGCTCTATCTTCGCGATGACTGGGATAGATGCGCCGCGTTCCGCGAGCGCTTGTTTGAGAAATCGCACGTCGGAGGATGATTGTACGAACGAAAGCGCCAGGAAGTCCAGCTCCTCGGAAACCGCAAAATCCAGGTCGAGATAATCTTTCGTGGTCAGAGACGGTAGCGAAACCAGCCTGTTCTTGAGGTTCACTCCCTTGTTGCTTTTCAGTTCACCGCCCCGAAGGATCTCGCAGAGCACTTCCCCATTCGACCTGATTTCCAACGCCTGGAGCTCGATATTGCCATCGTCTAAAAGAATTGTAGATCCTGGCGCCACGTCGCGCCAAAGTCCCTTGAAGCTGACGGCAATCTTCGCCGGCGTACCGATCACGGTTTCGGATGTTAAGATGACCTTATTTCCGCGCGCCAGCTCGATGCTGCCATTCTCCATTTCCCCAACCCGGATCCTGGGACCGCGCAAATCCCCTAGCACCCCGACGAAAACGCCCAGTTCATCTGCTACTTTCCGAATCCGCGCAACTAACGGTTTGGCTTGTTCGGCCGAACGATGTGAGAAGTTCAATCGCGCTACATCCATCCCGACATCAATCAATCGGCGCAACATTTCTTCGCTATCGCTCGCCGGCCCTATGGTCGCCACAATTTTGGTTCTCTTAGAAAGTCCACCCATTTCTCAATATTGGCCAAGGCTCACTCCGAGGACAAGACAGAAGAGTGATCTCGTCACGGCGGAAGCAAATCTGAAGGTGAAAGTGGTCCCTTATCTTCGCCCCATTCGGATTTCCTCCTATCTCGGCCTCCACATCGCCCCAATCACATCTGTTAGCCCTCTGGCCCTGAACGTTTGGAAAACCACGACATGGACAAGAATGAACGCGCGGGGGGAATCGGATCCAATTGCGGTCTTTATTCGCGTCTATTCGTGTCCATTCGCGAGTTCGAAAGTTGCTCGACTATCGGCCCGTGCCCTCACACACTCGTCAAAGGAAAATGTCGTCACCTAAAATTTTGCTTCGCTTTGCCGGCAATATTTGCGCAAAAATGGAAGCGAATTCCTCAGATGATCACGATAGCGCAAGAAGATCCCCGTTCTCCAGACGTCCAGCGACTGCTTTCCGCATTCGTGGACGAAGTCAAAAAGCGTTACGATTCCCCTCCTGCCGATGTCGGAATCTTCGATCCCGAGCTGGTTCAGTTCCCGGAGGCATTTTCCTGGTCGCACGCGATGACGGAGATGCGGTTGGATGCGGGGCGCTCGTTCCGATGGATGACAACGTCGTTGAGGTCAAACGGATGTTTGTCGCTCCAGAGGAACGGGGCCACGGGATTGCCACCCAGATCCTGGACGAACTCGAACATTAAAGCACGGGAGTTCGATTATGACGCGATGCGTCTGGAGACCGGCGTTAGACAGCCCGAATCCATCGCACTCTACGGAAAAGCCGGCTTCTATCGGATCCCTAATTTCCCGCCGTTCGAAGACGATTCCTCTGCCGTTTGCTTTGAAAAGCGAATCTGACGCGAGGCATTGGTTTGCGGATTATCTCGCGTCGAGCATCCTTAGCCGAGCCTGCTCTGCAGGATCTCCTGTCTCACTGCGCGCAACAGCTTCCAGAACTCTGACTCCCACACGCTTTTGGGCAGCCGGCGCAAGGGTGCTGGCGAACCTGATTGCTTGCCAGGCGTCCGCCCGCTCCAGCACGATATTTTCAAAGCACTCCTCAACAATCTTCGCAAGTGCCGGAACCAGCGCGGGATCTTCGAAAAGAGGCGAAGCCCGCTCAATGACTCGATATGCCAATCGCGGCCTTGCTTCGAGCGCCCTGAGCACGCGTGGGTAAGCTTTGCGATCGATCCAACGTTGGACGCTGGCGGTCCAGATGTCCGCCCCGACATCCGACGGAAGGCAATCAATCTCACCAAACCATTCGTCGGAGAGTCCCGCCGAAATCACCAGGTCGATAAAGGGATGAAAGAGTTTATCCGCTCGATAGACCTGCGTCGCTCGTAAGATGTCACGTGCTTTCGCAAGGTCACCGTCGTCGAGCAGGAGCTTGGCAAAAGCGAGACGGACTTCAGGATGACGTTGATCGGGGTCGGCCCCAATAGCGCTCTCCAGCCATGCCCGCGCGAGTCCCGGCTCTTCGAGGGAAATGCTAAAGTTTGCGATCTCAAAGAGAGCGTCCGGAAACAGCGCACCCCGCTCGGCAAGCCGATTCATTTCACGACTGACCATTTCGCGATCACCCATCGCCCAGAGCTGTGAACAGAGTGCGAATCGAAGCTGCAGATCGTCCTTATTGCGACGAATCTGCTCCTCGATCACCGCTGCGGCCAATCGAGGTTCGTTCAGGCGAATAAGTTCTGACTGCAATCTCGCCAGGGCACCTCCGTTCAAAATTGGAAGATCGATAAGCTTCAGGAGCGTCTCTTCGGCATGCACTTCATCTCCGTCCGCCAGATAGATTTGCACCATCATCTCGCCGGCGAGCGGAACTTCCGCAGCCCAATCGCTCCCAAGTAGTCCCTTCGCGCTACGCAGTCCCCTGGCCGCAAGCTTCTGGAGAGTCTGATAAAAGCTAAGGGTCAAATTAGGTTCTGCAGAAGCAAGACCGCGAAGATTTTCGAAGTCGCGGCCTGTCTCCAGATCCTCCGTCGCCAAAAAGTCGACTATGAGCCGCTGTTCAAGTAAGAATTTGACGTTCTGCTCTTGCGCGCCTTCCACTGCGGATCGCATCAGCTCAAGAGCCTCCTTTGGCCTGCCAAGCTTTTTGAGCTCCGTCGCAATACCGGAGACGTTCGCGGGCACGCCTTCTCGAATCGCTTGGTAGGCTTTTTGGACCAGGTTGTTTACTAGGTTCTGACTTCGGTCAGTGAGAGTGACATTCGAAAGCACCTCAGCCCAGGTAGCCACTCCCGGTTTGGTGGGGCTCGGTTCACGGATCAGTCGCTTAGCCTCGTCGGATCGTCCCGTACGCAAATACAAGATTGCCAGCCCTTGAACATACTCCGCGTTGCCAGGTTTCAGGGCAAGCAACTGCTGCCAGGCCTTTTCAGCTTCCGCAGACGGCAGGTCCGGCAGGATCGCAAACGCTTTGAGATAGTCCTCGTTCCCGGGTTCAGCCCGCAAGGCCTCTTCCAAAAGTGCCTTTGCATGCGCCGGGCGGCCGGTTTGGGTATAGACCACCGACAAACGGAGGACGATCTCGGATCGGTCAACTCCGACCGGCAAGGGAAAACTTCCATCGATAATCGGCTCCAGGAGTGTGAGCATCAGGGTCGGGTCTCCCGTCGCCTGAATCATCTCCTGGACCGCCCGGAATTGGCTTGCACTCGTCGGCGCGTCCTCGTAGAGCCGGCTATACACCAACGCGGCCAGTCGAAACCGTCGCTTCGTCTCCATTTGCGAAGCAAGCGCGCGGATGGCGTCCCTGGAATCAACGCCTTGATTGTGAATACCATCCAGAATTTCGGCCGCCTGGCTCGGTTTTGCGACGCTGAGATCGAGCTCGGCCAGTCTGATTCTGAACCCGTCGATGGTTTCGCGATTTTCATTGGTTTGCAGCTGGGCAAACGCCCGATCGGCAACCATTTTCTCCCAGACAAACCGTGCCAACGGTTGAAGTTCGTGTGCCAGCAAAAGGCGTGCAGTCTGGTCGGCAAATTGGCAAGCTCGGCGGCCGAAATCGTCTGGGGTGCCCCAGGTATTGTCGCCCGTCCAGGCCGGTTGCTGGAACACCTGCGTGAGGCATCGTTCGGCTTGAGCATCCTGGCCGCTCCATCCAAGCAAAAAGGCCGCAGCCAGTTCGTCCCGATTCGAACCATTCCGCCAGTCCCCCTTTGCCAGGTATGCATCGAGCAGGTTGGCGCGCTGGCCTTCCCCGGATAGCTGGTAGAGGGCGTGTAAGCTGGTCACGAAATTCTCATCCAGCTTTTCCGCCCGGCCTGCGACCGCGGTAGCGAGAATTTCGCGTGCCTCTTCCGTCTCGTCGGCATCGATAAGCCATCGCGCAATCTCGTTGGCCATCTGACATCTTCTGAGCACTGCCCGTCCGAACGCCAGCTTGCCCAAGGTAATCGCTTGAGCGTACCTGCCACAAGCAGCGAATACGCGCGCGCTATCCCACAGCGCCGACAGAGCACCTTCACCCCCGGGATAGATTGATTCGATCAAACCAGGCAAATCATCGCGTGGATGGGTCTGGATGAAATTCGCTAAAACAGACAGCAAAAGAGTTTTTTGCTCATTGAAGTTCGGGTCGTCAGCGTTGAGCCAGCGTCTGAGCGTGGCGTACTGCCGCGCCTCCATCGCATACCATAGATATGCCTGTTGCAAGTCACGAACCCTTGGCGTTGCCGTCAGTTGCGCGGCCGCCAGGGACAACATTTTCTGAGTATCGCCTGCGGAAAAATAGGCCCAAAGTGCCGCGGTTGGTTCCCGAATCTCTCGATAACACCAGGCCGACCGGACTTCCTCCGGCCACGCAGAGTCAGTTTTCAGGCAAGCGACCCATCGAACAACGCTGTCCAATCGGCGGTCCAGATCGGCGGTTGCAGGCCGGTTTTGGTGGTTCGCCCGCCAGAACCCGCGGACCGAATCTTCAATTCCGCCCAAAGTGTACCAATCGTGCAGCCGCAACGCCGCCTCATAACCGGTTGACCCGATAGCGATCTCGGGAAGCGGATACCGAAGAATCTCTCCCTCTCTTTCTTCTTTTGTCGTCGCCGCGATCACGCGTTCAAAGCAGGAACGAGCGGTCCCGAATTGCTGACATTCCTGCCGAATACAGCCAACCCGGTAAAGGGCCTCGACATTATCGGGGTCCAGGTCAATTACTCTCAACAATAGTTCGAGTACACGCTCCTTGAGATATTTCCGATCGTAGTACCTCGCGGCCTGCGCGAGAACCTCAACGTCTCTTGGAAATCGAGTGATTAATTGATTCCAGGTCCCGGACGCGTCCTGAAAATCCGCGGTCTCGAGCGCCGCGAGCTTCAGCAATGGTTGTGGATCGTCTGGCGGGACGAAGTAGGTGAGCTTTCTCTGGTACTCACGCGCAGTAGCAAGCATTCCGATCCTCTCCGCCTCCGCAACCAAAGTCCGCAATGAAGTCGCCGGATCCGGCGCACCGTAGTAGGCATTCCGCAGCAATTCGAATGCTTCAACGGCGCGCCCCTCTCTCTGCAGAATGTTCACCAGGCAATTCTGCAGGAAATAATCGTTGGGGCGTTGCTCTCGACGTTCAACGATTTCCCCTTCGAGCCAGGGCAGCAGCGCATTCCGACTGCAATGATCGAGCAGGTTATCGAAAGCCGTCCTCTGCTCATTCGGATTTGCCTGTAGATCGAAAAAATCGAGCAGTACCCGTGCAGCTTTGCCTGATTGGCCCTTTTCAGTCAGAGCGCGCACGAACCGATCGAGTATCTCGTTTCTTTCCGGCCCGATCGACAGATGATAAGCGCGCTCCCAGATTTCAAGTCCTTCTTCCGGGAGATTAGCCCGTTGAAAGGCAGCCGCAAGGTCGGCCAGCTTTGGGACATCCGAACCGGCCGCCGATTTCAGCTTTTGCAGGCAAACCGTCGCGTCCTGAACTTGTCCCAGCTGGAGGCACAAATCAGCCAGCTTTCGCAGATAGTTCGCCGAAGCGCTCGGATTATCTTCCGCAAGCTTTCGCAGCTGAATCTGTGCGACGTTCCAGTTCTTCGCCTTGATCGCAAAATCTACGAGGTGTTCTCGAGCCGCAACATTTTTGGCATCGAGGGCGACCGCTCGCTGCCCGATTTCAACAGCGGCCTCGCCGTCGTGAGACCAATCCCGCCAAACCGCGAGCCTCAGGTAATCCGCCGATTGATTCGACCGGCGGGCAGTTCCTTCCAAAGCTTTGGTGAAGGTGTCAATTTCAGAATTCTTGACGCCGGGGAGGGATGACATGGTTGCGCCCGGTCCATCGGCTGCTGATAGGAGGTTGAACAATCTCTGGTCTAAATCTCTTTGCCACACGACATCTACGGTCGAGGCATAAGAGACTTCGATCCACTTTCGCGCCCCGGCAACATCGTTTCGGGCGATCAGGAGCTCCAGCAACGCCTCCACGGCCGGTCGATTTTGGGCGTCGAACCTCAACGCCAGGCGTAACAGCGCTTCTGCTTCCAACGGGTAGCCTGCCTCTTTGAACAATGCGGCTGCTTTTGTATAGCGATCGCTGTCCGATCTCAGCCAACCTTCGAGGGCAATCCTCGCCGGCAGGAAGCGATGCCTGCGAAGCAGGAATTGCACAAGCCCAAGCTCGTCTTCCTCAGGATCGGCCTTGGCGGCTTGTTCAAGGACTTCTTCTGCTGCCGTCTCCAACCGGTAGCGGTTCAGAAAATCGATCGCTCGGTTACGGACCGCGTCGTCCTGGGGTCTGCTTTCTACCAGCGCTCTCACGCGATTCTCCGCCTCGGCAAGGTTTCCCAGCTGAACATCGAGCCGCGCGCGCGCGAGCTGGAAGTCCACATTCGTCGGCTGTTGCAAGACCAACCCATCATAGAGACGTGCCGCTTCCGCCAGGTTTCCTTCGAGCGCGGTTAGATCCGCAAGTCGCGATTTAAAGACCGGAGCATTGGGCATCAACTCCACCATCTGACGAAGCGTTGCGCACTCTTCCGCGGCGCCCCCTGCCCGCTCGTAGAAAAGCGCCAATTGTTGCAGCGCTCCCAAATCGCGAGGGTTATCCCGGGCCAGGGTCTGCCACTTCTTCTCCAATTCCGCGCCCCGATTTGTCTCTTGATAAATTTGGATTAATTGCGTTTGCAGATCAGATCTTACCCAATTTCCGGGCGCGGTCAGCTGAATGGCTCGTTCGAGCGCTGAGACGGCCCCTTCAAAGTGATGCCGCCCTCTCTCCAATCGAGCAATTTCCCGAAATGCCGCGGTTTTTTGGTAGGGCGAACCACTCGCGGCTACGAGCTGATAATATCCGATGGCATCATCCAGTTGATGGTTCTTTTCGCTCATTCGAGCCAACTGAAGACGCAACTCAAAGTTTCCCGGTGCGAGCTGAGCGGCGGTCGTCCAGATTTGTTTGGCCCTCTCAAATTCGGTTTGCGCTTGCCAAAGATCCCCCAATTCGATCAGCCAATCGACTTTTTGCGGGTCCTGATCCGATATATTTTGGATCGCTTTCTCCAGCGCTTCGGCAGCCTCCGATTTTTGCCCCCTGGCCAGCTCGAGATCAGCTCGACTTCGCCACGGCAGCGGGCTTTGTGGATTGAGTCTGGAAGCGGACTCGTAAGCAGTGGCTGCCTCATCGAACCGGCCGGAGCGTTTCAGCAGATGGCCGGCGATCAAAACCCTGCCGAAATCGTTAAGTCCCGCGGCTCGATAGTGCGCAATTACAGAGTCCAGTTGCTCGTGCGCCCGATACCATTCCCAGATCTTCTCTACGGGCAATCCATCGACCGGATTCGCCAGGGCCGCCTGCTCGTAGCGCTGAATCACCCTTTCGGTTTGAGCCGCTCCGACGGTAGCCCATCCGAGACAAGCAGAGGCGATTGCGGCCAGCCATCCGCGTTTCACGAAGAGTAAACTAGCTCAACGCCATGCGCCCGCAACGAACGTTCGGCGTTCGGCGGCGCAGGGGTGACTGATGGTCCCTCTCACCTCCCCTCTCTCTCTCCTCTCACCTCTCACCTCTCACCTCTCACCTCTCACCTCTCACCTCTCACCTCCCACCTCTCACAGGATCGTTTAAGGTTAGACTTTTTGAATCACTTAACATTAGAGTTCGATAACAAAAAAAAAGCCTAGCGCGATGCAATATCCACGTCACCTGTCGGTTCGCCTGTTCGCAATATTCATTACATGCTGTTTCGCCGTTGCCTTTACTGGCATATCCCAGGCTCAGATCGTTGCCTTCGGCGCCAGCAACGTTGCCGGACGAGGCGTTTTTCCCAATCAGGCGTGGCCCGCTGTATTAGAGAACTTGCTGAAAGCCAAGGGCTACAATGTGCAGGTCAAAAACGCCGGCATTTCCGGTGACACGACATCGCACATGCTCCAACGAGTCGATTCGTCGATTCCGGCCGGAACCAAGATTGTCATCCTGGACATGGGCGGAGGGTTTTTCAACAACAAAAAATCCGATATTCCCCACGCCAAGGGCGAGGCTGATATGAAGGCCATCGCGGCTCGCCTCAAAGCGCGTGGGATCAGGATTATTCCTATCATTACCGGCACGATGCCGACCACCCTCAAGCAGCCCGATCGGGTACATTTGACTGTTGCGGGCCATCAAGCATTCGCTCAGCAGCTGCTCCCAAGAGTCGTCGACGCACTTGCTAGTCAGCACTCAAGCTGATTCCGAACCTGTCGTAGGTAATCATAAACGTCGCGAAAAAGCTTCCTCGCGGCAAGCAACGGTTTTTGGATTGATTCCATTCTCACTGTGAAACCCTTTTTCGAGGAACTCAGAACTCAGCACATTTACCGCATCGCGGCCGGGTACATGGTTTCTTCCTGGCTGATCCTCCAGATCGCTTCGCTCCTCTGCTCAGCTCTAAGTCTTCCGAGCTGGACTATGAAGGCGATCCTGGCCTTACTCCTGGCCGGGTTTGGCGTTGCCCTGATTATCGGTTCCTGGATCGATTTGCGGGCCGCCAGCCTGGCGACCGCCGGGCCGCGTCAACGGTCCAGAAAGGTCCACCTGATTCTCTGGCCCGCTGGGGCGATGCTGATCGTCGGTGGAACTACTTTGATCGTCTCCGCTTTTCTGGACGCCAACCAGCCGGCAAAATCTCCGACTTCGGAGGTTCAAACCGCGTCCCCGGCGGCGACGGAATCCAGTACCCCAATTCCGGAAATCACCCTCTCGGATGGAACGCATGTTTCGGTCGGTGAGCAGGAAGTTCTGCTCGGCGACAATGCGTCAGGGCTCCAATCTTTTCCGTCGCAAGGGATCGGCGTGATCGAGAATCGACCCGGCCGGTTGAGGCTATTGTTCGGTGCCGGATCGAATACTTATCTGGTCGAAGGAACGGACGTCCAACATCTCACGTCCTTACCGCGCCTGGTGATTGGCCCGGGCGAATCTGGGGAATTTGACAACGGCGCTGCGCAGGCCTTTGCCGTGGTGCGATCAGGCCCAAAGCTGTACGTCTTTTATCAGGCCGAAGACCAGGAGGGCCTCCCCGCGAACACCCTGCTCGGCGTGTCCGGATTTTACCTTAGCATCGGTTTAGCCGAGTCAGATGACGATGGCTATACCTGGGTCAAGAAGGGGCAAATCATCCGGTGTGCGAAACCAAAGGAATGGGCGATTGACCCGCACCAGGGGGGACGGGGAGTGGGCCTTCCCGGAGGCATGGTGGACGCCAGCGGCAGGCAATTTTACATTTATTATACCGATCTTTCTACGCCCCAGGGAGGTACCGGCGGCCAGATTTCTGTGGCCCGCTCCAGCTTGGATGACGGGCCGCCACTTCCAGGAAACTGGAAAAAATATTTTCAGGGAGATTTCACGGAACCGGGTGTGGGTGGGAAAGAAACTCCGATCATTGATCTTTATTCGTCCGGTCACTCCGGGGCCCGATATGGCCGTCCGACGTACGCAAATTCTTTGAAAAAGTACGTCATGGTGTTCAACGTAAACCGGGCGAAAGAATGGGCCGATGGATTGCCGCCGCGAAGCAGCGGGATCTATTTGGCGCTGTCCGATGACCCCGTCAAATGGCCCGGTGAAGTCAAGCTGGTCTCCGGGTATACTCAGCGAGTCCTCGGGAAACCAGTTGCGCTAGCTCCGACCATCTTGTTCGATCCGAATGACAAACCATCCGGGTGGTTGATTTATGCCTATTCTCCCAAGCTGGGTACGCCAAAACTGGCGAATGTTGGCACGCCAACCTATATGGTGGGCCGGAGGATCAGCTTTGCCAAAAAGCCTTAGCCTGGATCGCTGAGAGTTTGTATTTCTTGTTGCGGCAACTTTGCGGCATGGGCGCCCAGCGCATTTCACGCGCCCGAACGCTTTCTAAGCGGTTCAAGTAAGGCGTCCCCGCCTTACCTCCGACGTAAGTAAGGCGTCCCGCCTTACCTGCCGCCGCCTCTCACATATTCGCCTGCGAAATTAATTAATTAAGATCGGACACGCCGCAGCAGGGTCTAAATCGAAATTCACCCTCTTGGAGGATTTCAGATAGGTTAAGTTAATCGAGAGCGCCCCGTTTTGAATCGCAATAGGAGGTAAGGCGAGACGCCTTACTTACGCCGGAGGTAAGCGAGACGCCCCGCAACGCCCCTTCGGCTTCGGGGCGAATCGTTTAATTTCAGACTCGAACCAGGCGAGGACGATTGTGGAAAACAACTCCGTCTTTCACCAATAGAGCGGGTGAAACCATGTTTAAGAATAGATTCTCTGAAACTCGGCGACCGCGTCCCCTTTATAACGGGATGAAGAACGTCATCTCGAGGCCGCGAAAGTGACTTTCTATACTATGAAGATCGTTCGCCTCAGGCGTTAACCCAAGTTTCCGAAACCATAGAATGATATGAAAATCTTGCTGGTTGCCACAGCATATAACAGTTTGACCCAACGCGTTCACGTCGAACTGGACGAACTAGGACACGAAATCTCGGTAGAACTCGCGCTGAATGAGGCCGTGGTCTCCGAAGCCGCTGCTTTGTTTCAGCCGGATTTGATTCTGGCTCCGATGTTGAAAACGCCCATTGCAGAAGAGGTTTGGCGCAATTACCGATGTATTATTATTCATCCAGGGCCAAAAGGGGATCGCGGTCCCTCCTCGCTGGATTGGGCGATTAGCCTTCGAGCTGCAAAATGGGGGGTTACCCTCTTGCAGGCAACGGGAGAGATGGATGCGGGCCCCATTTGGGCCTCAGTCAATTTTCCTATGCGTCTGGCTCCGAAGAGCAGCATCTACAGAAATGAGGCCACAGATGCCGCGATCGCGGCTGTGCACTCAATCGTTAAGCTCGCCCAATCCCCTCACTTCGTTCCCATGCCCGTGGATTATACCAATCAAGAAGCCTTTGGGCGTTTGCGCCCACCGATGAAGCAGAGGGATCGCACGTTGATTTGGTCCGAATCTACGGCTGCGATCATTCGCAAGATCTATGCGGCTGACAGCTGGCCGGGGGTTTTGGATGTGATCGATGGCGAAAGCTTTTACCTTTATGGTGCGCACGAAGAGGATGAATTAAAGGGTGCGCCAGGCGCAATCCTTGCGCAGCGCCACGGCGCGATCTGCCGGGCGACCGGCGACGGTGCAGTCTGGATCACCCACCTTAAGAAAAAGAGCACAGATCACCGAAGGTACTTTAAGCTGCCGGCGGCGACCGTTCTCGGTGATAAACTTCAAAACGCGCCAGAAATAGGTATTGATCTGATGCTCTCTCCCCGGCGCCGAACCTTTCGGGAAATCCGGTACGTGGAGAGGAACAGTGTCGGCTACCTTCATTTCAACTTTTATGGCGGCGCAATGAACACCGACCAGTGCCGTCGACTGCTGGATGCCTATCGGTTCGCAAAAGGCCGCAGGACTCGGGTAATCGTGTTAATGGGGGGTACCGACTTCTTTTCCAATGGCATCCATCTCAACGTGATCGAAGCTGCACCGGATCCTGCCGCTGAGTCCTGGGCTAACATCAATGCGATCGACGACCTTGTTTACGAGATTTTGTCCACTGAGACACATCTAGTGATTTCGGCTTTGCAGGGGAACGCCGGGGCAGGAGGCGTGATGCTCGCCATTGCCGCCGACGAAGTGGCCGCGCGGAAAAGTGTGGTTTTGAATCCGCATTACAAAGCGCTCGGGAATTTGTACGGCTCAGAATACTGGACCTACTCTCTCCCGAGGAGAGTGGGTGCGGCCAAAGCCTTGGAACTTACCAACAGCTGTCTACCGATGGGCACCAAGAAGGCTTTGGAGGCCGGTCTGATAGATCACGCATTCGGAGATTCGTTGGAGCAGTTTTGCGACTTGCTTCGATCCTTCGCTGAAACTACAGCTCGATCACCGAACTATGGCCGAAAGCTTGTCCAGAAGAAGGAAAGGCGAGCACACGACAACGCGATCAAAACCTTGGAGCAATATCGAGCGGAGGAACTTCGATGCATGTGGACCAATTTCCACGGTTCTGATCCTAGCTATCATCTCGCCCGGGAGGCCTTCGTTCATAAACTGCATCCTCTTGAAACCCCGCCGCATTTGGCCAAGCATCGTTCAGGGAGATCTGCAGTGTTGTCCAGCGTCTAAACAGCATTTTTCCCAACCCTCCGGGAAGAAACCCACACCCTGTTTAACAACCTATATGATGGGTCGGAGGATCAGATTTGCCAAAAAGCCTTAGTCTGCTTCGATGACAAATCCTGAGAGATTTGTAGGTGTTTAGCCCCGGTCCTACGGCTCGGGCATCGCCAGCATCAACTCCGAAGACCCGCTCTTCGAAGACCCGGTCGCCCTGGTGATGCTGATCGACGTCTTCTCCGAACGCGGCTTCCATGCCACGGTGAACATCACCCGGATCGGCGTGCCAATGCGTATCGATCTGAAGACCGGAGAGATTTATTCTCGGGAGAAGAAAGTTTTCCGTTTCAGCGTGCGCTTCAGAAATCCGGAGATCCGAAGTTAGGCGCGGCGCAACGAGAATTTGTATCGTTTAGCGCCGGTCATACGGCCCCGAAGTGGCCCGCCCCGAAAGGCAAGAAAGCATAGCCCAGGGTTGAATGGCGCGAAGTTAGGAACTGAATGGCTTTTGTCCCGGAGGGACAGGCTGATAGTAGCCAGGCACGAAGTGCCTCGGGTATCGACGTAAAGCGGCTCCGTCCCGGAGGGACGGTCGAAGTCATCCAAACCCTGTTGCCAGCTAAAGCTGTGCAGTTGTCGAAAAGTCTGGTCAATCCGGGCCGATAATCCAGCCTTGATTAATTGAATGGCTTCAATCGTCCCGCTGGGACGGGGCTATTTTCCTCGTGATTCCAGGCACTTCGTGCCTGGCTACTATCGTGCCGTCCCTCCGGGACGAAAACCATCCGCCCGTCCAAGCGCCTCGCCTTATCCTGGGCTACGCTTTTTTGGCCACTTCGGGCCACAGATTGGAAACGTCCACTATCGCAAGAGAAGGACTATGCGCCAGACCACGAAGACGGCGATCAGCACCACCACCGAGATAATCGCCAACGGATTGCCCACCGGTCCAGCATTGCGATTTCCCCTCGCTGGTCCCCACCAGCCGCCTCTGTAAATGTAAAAGCCTCCCCCTCCAAAAAGTAGCAGGAGAACCAAGATCAGGATTGTGATTTCCACGTTAAATGTCATGAGAGTTGTCTACTTTCCTGCCGTTTGCGAAACTGGGCAACTTTGTGGCGATTGCCGCAGGACGCGACGCTACACCACTGACGTCGATGATTCTTTGTCGTGTCGTAGAAATAGAGCACGCATGAGGTGGTATTGGCGCACCGATGGAGATAGCTCAAGTTCGCCTCAGCCAGGAAAAGGGCGATCTGGCGAGCGACCATAACCAGTGCAAGTTTCTCTCCCTCGAGCCGGGAAACTGAACGAACAAGGGAAAGGCCCTTCTTGCCGTCCCGGTGCAACGTCTCGTGAAAAATGTCCTCCGCCAGAAGGGTGTTTAGCCGCTCGAGAAAGTCATCGCTGACCTTGTGGCCCGCGATGATCAGCGCTAACTTTTCTTTCCAGACTCGGCGGAGTTCCACAATCTTCTTGAGGGCTTCCACACCACGTGAAGCCGGTATATTCAGGCTCGGACGGGTGGATAATCCGGCTTGGGAAAGCCAGTCGACGACATCAGACCATGAGCATAGGAGGTCCTCCAAGTGTCCGCCGGAAAGCACCAGGGTGTTGGCAAAATCGATAGCGGGATGTTCGCCGACAAAAACAAACTCCGGACGAGCCGTCCGATTTTTTGCAGGGGTAAGAGGCATGAGGGAGATATAACCTGTAAAATATATTTTGACAAGTTACTTGATCCAAGGAATGTAACCTCCGAGTAAAACTATAACACGTTACACACTTCAACTCGGACTCTCATCGTGAAAACAACTTCTATCTCCTACAAAACGACGCTCGTTGACGGCTGCAAAATCTTTTATCGCGAGGCGGGCGATCCGAAGACACCAGCGGTGCTTCTGCTGCACGGGTTTCCAACCTCAAGTCACATGTTCCGCAACCTGATTCCGGAGCTGTCGGGGCAATATTACGTGGTGGCACCCGATCTGCCCGGCTTCGGCTTCTCGGACGCGCCTGATCACAAAAGCTTCGCCTATACGTTTGACCATTTGGCGGAAATCATTGGGAAGTTCACGGAGCAGGTCGGCCTGAAGAAGTTTGCGGTCTACATCTTCGATTACGGTGCCCCCACCGGGCTACGTATCGCCCTGAAGCACCCTGAGCGGATTACGGCTCTCATCTCCCAAAACGGAAATGCCTATGAAGAAGGTTTGAGCAAGGACTGGGCTCCAGTCCGTGCCTACTGGGAAAACCCTACCCAGCAGAACCGTGATGTCCTGCGCAGCCTTTCCACCTTGGAAACCACTCGCTGGCAATATCATCACGGCGTGACCAACCCCGAAGAACGCGTTGCGCCAGAAGCGATCATTCTCGACCAGGCCTTGCTGGATCGTCCGCAGAGTGCCGAGATTCAACTGGACCTCATCGGTAACTACAAAAGCAACGTCGCGCTTTATCCGAAGTTTCAAGAGTACTTCCGCACGCATCTCCCTCCGACTCTCGCGGTATGGGGAAAGAACGATCCTTTCTTTCTCCCTGCCGGGCGGAAGCCTACCGTCGTGACAATCCCAGCGCTAAGGTCGTCTTCTACGACACGGGACATTTTGCTCTAGAAACTCATGCGGCGGAAATCGGTGCCGAGATCAGGGCCTTCCTGGGTGCTATTCATAAGAGCTGACCAAGCAATTCTCGCACGGAGGCCACTGAGATCACGGAGTTTTCTCGTAATTGTTAACCAATCGTCTGACGCCGCTTTTAAGCCGTGCCTCGCCATCATCCATCGAACATCTCAAAATAAACCTCCAAAATTCTCTGAAACCCTCCGTGCCCACCGTGATCTCCGTGCGAGCCATTCCCCTTCCGACCATCACTGTCGCAGAGGAGTGTCGACGAATCGCCACCCACCTCAGTTCTTCCTTGGCCGGTGGCATATCGCGAATGAGGTCAGGGCGCTTTTCGTGAGCACCTTCCAGTGAAGATCAGTTTTCAATGTTAGTGCACCCGTTGGCGAGCCAGCCGGAAGGCTCGAGGGGTAAGGGCGGTCCGGACCTGAAACACGCGGAAAAAATGGTTTAGACTAACGAATCCAGAGCGAGCCGCGACATCGGTGACCGAGAGCGAAGTTGTCTCCAGAAGTTTCTGCGCATGGTTAACTCGCACCCGCAGAATTTCGTTCAGGACGGTGCGCTGAAGTTCCTGCCGAAGTTGACGTGCCGGCTGAGGCGGGCGCTTCTGCGAGTGTTGACCGGTAACAGTCGCACACAGTCAAAACCGCCAGCCCGCACCGAGGCCGCGAAGCCGCTGAATCGTTCCTCATTCACTGCGTCATCGCAAAATGGAGCCCAGACAAAATTCTTGAAATTTCTTTGCAGAAGATGTTCAGCGCCAAGGCGTCCGATCGCCTCGTTGTCCTCCATCACGCAGGGAATTCCCAAGTCCTTCCGAACCGACGAGATTTCGACGACCGGAACACCGGCGGAAAGCACATAGTTCGCCAGGTCATCCCAATGTCCAACAAACGACAGAGATGCCATCGCGAAGGCCTTGACCGGGAAAAGCGTGGAACATTCGGTGACGACAGACACGGTGGCTATCACAAAAGAGAACCTGCAGGATCCGGAAATCCAGAAAGCCTTGTACAAGCTCAAATGCGATTGACCTTCGGAGGGCTCACCGTGCCAGATCCTCGGATTGTCTTCGGACCGAGACGCCGACCAGAAAGAGGTCATGCCAGACGTCCCTCTCATCGACGCCCGTAGCATCGTCAGGCATTTTGGGCATGTTCAGGCGTTGCAAGGTGCCGACTTCAGTGTCGGCCAAGGCGAGATCGTTGCCTTGATCGGGGACAACGGCGCCGGCAAGAGCACCCTTATTCGGATCCTCTCAGGCACCGACCGACAGGATGAAGGAGAGATCCGTGTGAATGGCCAGCCAGTGCATTTCAACGGACCCCAGGATGCCCGTGCGGTGGGCATCGAGACCGTATATCAAGACCTGGCCCTCGCACCTGACCTGGACGCCGCTGCGAACGTGTTCCTGGGGCGGGAACTTATGAGACCCGGACTTCTGGGACGGCTCGGCGTCTTGGACAAGTCCAGCATGGTCCGTCAAACCGGCGAGGCCATGGCGCGGTTGGGCGTAACGATCCGCCCATCGGCCGAGGTGTTTACCCTCTCCGGCGGGCAGCGGCAAAGCGCGGCCGTGGCCCGCGCTGCGATGTGGGCCACGAGCGCGATATTCATGGACGAACCCACCGCCAACCTCGGTGTAATGCAGACCAAGGGGGTGCTCGATCTGATCCGGCGGGTGCGAGATGCCGGCACGGCGGTGGTCCTGATCAGCCACAACCTGCCCCAGATCCTGGAGATTGCAGACCGGATTGTCATTCTGCGACTGGGCCGAACGGTCGGACAGGTCGCAGCCTCGGCTACCACTGTCGACGATCTGGTCAGAGCGATGATGTCCGGTATCCTCCGGAGCGAGACCCCATGAGCGAACCCAGCAAACCTTTGGGAGGATTTAAGACCACAACCGTGCTTGCCCCTAATGAACGGGGCGTCGGGGGCACGCCTGGGCGCCTCCGAAGCATCTTCAAGAGCCAGTCAGCGGTGCTTTTCCTCGTCCTCCTCGGAGTGGCCGTATTCTTCTCGGTATTACGCCCAGCTGCGTTCCCCACGGTCGCCAATGTCATAAACATGGCCACGAACGCCTCCATCCTGCTCGTCCTGGGGGTTGGCAGCACGTTAGTTATCCTGACGGGCGGCATCGACTTGTCCATCAACGGAGTTCTCGTCTTCTCCGGCGTCATCGCGGCGATGGCCATGGTCGCCGTCGGGGGAGATAGTCCGGGCGTCCTGCTGATCGGTCTGGTGTCTGGCGTCGCGGCAGGTACGGCCTGGGGCGTGATGAACGGCTTCCTCGTGGCGAAGGCCAGGATTCCGGCACTGATCGTAACGTTGGGAACAATGGGGATGTCGCTGGGACTCGCTCTGTTGTTGACCCGTGGAGTGGACATTTCGGACGTGCCGGAGAGCCTGGTCCTGACGGTGGGTTCTGGCCGGGTAGGAGGGATTCCCATTCTGGTCATCATCACGGCCGTGGTTTTCGTCCTCGGGACGCTGGTGCTGACATTCACGCGATTCGGTCGGTACACCTACGCCGTCGGATCGAGCCCCGAAGCGTGTCGTCGGGCCAGCATCGACGTCACCGCTCACCTGATCAAGGTCTACATGCTCGCGGGAATGCTCTCTGGCCTGGCCGGCTACCTCTCTTTAGCCAGGTTCGCCACCACCACCCTCAGCGGGCATTTGACCGATAACCTACAGGTGATCGCCGGCGTGGTGATCGGCGGCACCAGTCTCTTCGGCGGCTCGGGAGGGATGATGGGCACTTTAGTCGGCATCATCATTCCAGTGATGCTGCTAGACGGTTTCGTGGTCCTCGGGCTCTCACCCTTCTGGCAGCAGGTTGCCGTGGGCGCGGTATTGATCGGTGCGGTCTATTTCGACCAGCTGCGCCGGAAGTCGAGGAGTCGCTAAGCAGCCAATCTACCTCAATGAAATTGCCTACTGATCGTAAGAAATATCCACTATGCTAAATACACATCTTCTTCACCCCGAGATCCTGGAGGTCTTAGGCCGCGCAGGCCACAGCTCGAAGATCCTGATCGCCGACGGCAACTACCCCTTCGCAACCCAGCTTGGACAAAACGCTCGGCTGGTCTCGCTCAACTTGTCGCCGGGATTAGTCAACGCCACCCAGGTGCTCGAAGCGATCGTTAGCGCGGTTCCCATCGAGGAGGCGACGGTCATGGAGCCTGTGACCTCCGGGCCGTATGCTCTCGAAAGCGAGCCGTCGATCTGGTCGGATTTTCAGCGAATTCTCAAGGCGAGCGGATCGAATGTGACCCTGAAAAAGCTCGAGCGTTTCGCGTTCTTTGAGGCCGGGAAAGATGACAACGTCGCGCTGACGGTCGCTACCGGTGAGCAGCGGCTGTATGCCAATCTCTTACTCCAGATCGGCGTCGTCTTCCCGAAGTTAGATTCATAAACTGGCCGGCCTTCCCAGCGACTTGAGCTTCTGGCATAAAACATAGTTGCGATATTCAGTTGCCATTTGCGAGGCAAACGCAACAAAATTTCGCAGCATCTTTCACCTAGGAAGAGGCTGTACCCGCCCAGTGTTGCGCTAACGGTCGTTTTCGCAACGGGCTTGTTGGACAATAAGACCGCTGATGAAACCTTAGTTGTTCCAATATTCAATTTGGGCCTACTATACGGACGTCCGCTTTGCAGGATAACCCATCGCATCAGCCTGTTCCGCGGAGTTCTCCACGCATTTTTGGCCAGAATTCGGGCTAACGTCATTGAGGTCATCGCAGAATCTGCTCCAAGACGTACGCTAAGCGTTATGGATCATCCGGCGATTCCGTCCTGGATGGGGAGGGGATCAGTTTTCCGTTGCAATCGCAGTGTTCTAGAAGTATTCGCAGCCGATCGGGGTGTATAAATCCAACGCGAGAGGATAGATTAGGTGTGGGCTTCTTGGTCAAAGGGATCGGCCATTGTTTCGCAGTTTGCCAAAATCAGGCGCCCCAGAGGCCCGAGTGGTGATTTCGGCAATAATACTAACGTGACATGGCAACCATAAAAGATGTTGCAAAACTAGCGGGGGTCTCTTTCAAGACCGTCTCACGCGTGATTAACCGAGGCCCTTATGTGAGGGATGAGGTCCGGCAGAAAGTGCTTCGGGCGGCCGATACCCTCGAATACCGTCCGCTCCATCATGCCCGGCAAATGCGAACCCAGCGCTCAAAAGTCTTTGCTTTTCTTAGCGACAATATCGCCACGACACCTTTCGCAGGTCAAATCATCCAAGGGGCCCAGGAAGCGGCATGGCAGCGAGAGATGCTTTTGTTAACATTCAATACCGATGGCGATCCGGCGATGGAAGCAGCGGCCGTGGAAGTTGCGCTCGAGCGGGGAGTGGAAGGCATCATTTTTGCGACAACGTACCACAGAGCCGTGCAGGTGCCGAATGCAGCGTTCCGTCTTCCGCTCGTGTTGGTGGATTGTTTTGCGAGCATTGGACGAGTACGCAGTGTTGTCCCAGATGAGTTCAACGGCGGCCTTGTAGCTACCAAATTGCTCCTCGAAAAGGGGCATCGTCGCATCGCCATGATTAACGCTGATCAGAAAAAATACGTTGCGGCGGCTTGGCGTTTCAGAGGCTACCGCCGGGCACTTGAAGAAGTTGGAGTGCCGATCGATCCGGAGCTGGTCCGGACGGGCGATTGGTGGCAGGATGACGGTTACGAGCATGCCTTGGCACTTCTACGACGTAGGCAAGTTCCCACTGCGATCTTCTGCGCTAACGACCGGATAGCGATGGGTGTGTATGACGCCCTAAAGGAAAAAGGCTTCAGGATTCCGGAGGAGGTCTCGGTGGTCGGATTTGATAATCAGGAATTGCTGGCGGCGCACTCTCGGCCGCCGTTGACGACTGTTCGGATTCCTTACTTTGAAATGGGTTCATGGGCGATCGACCAACTGATTGATGCCAAACCGGACGGAAATCCGTCAGCGGCCGGGCCGGTCGCGTTGGAGTGCCCCCTGGTGTTACGAGCATCCGTGGACAGGCCGTCCACAACGTGATACTGGAAAAATCCACTTCCAGGTTGCCTCACTACCTAACTATTGTCCGGATGTACCATTTGCTGAATCCACCGCAGTTACTTCATCGCGC
Source organism: uncultured Verrucomicrobiae bacterium (assembly GCA_963789065.1). GTDB lineage: Bacteria > Verrucomicrobiota > Verrucomicrobiia > Chthoniobacterales > JAFAMB01 > JAFAMB01. Next base: position 179,562 of record CAWBKA010000025.1, read on the forward strand.
TGCCGAGTTGCTTTGCTGCGAGTTTCAATCCCTTCCGTTGGAGAGCTCTCGACCGCCACTTCGTCCTCGTTACGGCAGGGACCGGAGGATTCGCGAACCACGAGCTGAGGCATAATCATTATGTGGCGAGGGGGCAGGTTTGGTTCTGCTTGGCGTTCGAGCATTGCGTGAAAGGCGACGCTGGCAAGCTCCTTGCATGGCTGTCGCGCGGTGGTAAGCGCAGGAGAGACCAAAGTGGCGAAATTCACGTCATCAAAGCCGACAACTCGGACATCTTCTGGCACATGGACGTCGTTCTGATGAAGGGCCCGAAGCAGTTGAGCAGCAGTGTGGTCGTTGGCACAGATAAAGGCGTCGGGCCGCCGCCCAGCGACCAGACTGCGAACGAAAGATTTGTCTTCCAATGGACCGATGCGAACCCAGTCTGGATCCGGTTCGATACGCGAGATTACGAGAGCTTCACGCACACCGGCAATGCGCGCATTGACGCTCGGTGCAGAAAGAGGATAGGCGACAAAATGGAGGCGGCGACAGCCGAGTTTGAGCAAGTGTTGTGCAAGGATGAATCCGCCGGCCACATTGTCAATTCCTACAAGATCGAAGTCGCTCCGGAAGGGGTATGAAACAAAGTCTCGATCGACAAGAATGACCGGGATGCCTGCCTCATGAAGCATCGTGGCCAATCGGCGGTTAACCTCGTCTCTTTCGGGTACCAACTCGTAGGGAGCAAAGAAGACACCGCTCACCTGGCGCTCGATGAATTGATGGCAGAGTTCTTCCGCGTGTCGCGAACCGGAGTCGGCGTCAAGCTTCGGCTCGCCCGACCCGCCCCAAACCAAGCTGTAGTTGTGTTCTCTGGCCAGACTGGCGATTTCTCCGCCAATGATCTGGAAAATCTCCGTATTACCAAGATCGGGCATCAGCAACGCAAGTACGCGGGTGGTAAGAGTCTGTCTTTTTATGTCGCCGGGTTTGGCGAATGTGCCAGAGCCAGCGCGACGCTCTACCAGCCCCGCTTCCACCAATGATTGCAAGGCCCGCGCGACCGTCGGACGGGAGACCGAGAACTGCCGAGCCAGTTGCGCCTCGCTTGGCAGCCGGCCCTCTTGGCCGTAGCGACCTGCAGCCAGATCATCGCGCAATTGACGGGAGACCTGCTCATGTCGACTGGCGATTGTAGAAGTGCGGGACATAAGGTGCTTACAAGTATGTCATACTATCAGAAGGGATGAAGGCGTCAACGTAAACCGAGTGCCATACCCGAAATGAGAGATTTAGATTGTGGAAAGCCGTTTTCTTAGGGTCCTCAACGCTCGGCTCCGGCCGATGCCTAATTCTCAGTTTTGGGAAATGTCGCATCCTGAGTCGGCGTTTTGTCAATATGACATGTAATTTAATCAAACAACATTGTAATTTTTATTTACAAAGTCGATTGACACATTTGTTGGATGCTCTTATGATCCCTGATGCGATTACCTCCCTTACCATCGGGCGTCAGGATGCCTAAATTTTCCCCAGCACGTGCTAAAATATTTTTCTCTATCAATCTGACATCGTTGTCATATTTTCCTTTTTCTCTTCCGTCTTCAGACTTCGGCAGTGCCCCATCGTTCTTTTTAGGAGCGGGTGTATGAGCGAACACGATCGCCCGCCCGGATTCCGACCATGTGGGGTCTAGCCATGCCGCATTCGACGGGCTGTCGCTCTGGTGGAAACGAATTTCGCGGCTAAGCTGAGCCGCGAAGAAATGGCGCGTGCGGCGGGTTTGAGCGTCTCTCATTTCAGTAAACTATTTGCCCTGTGCATCGGCGCCTCCCCGCACCAATACCTGGTGCGTTGCCGGCTACGTCACGCCAAGAAGCTCTTGTTAAAGCCTGAGGAAAGTCTCTCGCTCGTGGACGTGGCGTCCGAAGCCGGTTTTGCCGATCAGGCGCATTTCAGCCGACATTTCCGGCGCGCCTACGGCGTGAGCCCGCTGGCGTTCCGGCGCGCTTGCCAGCGTCGAATCTGAAACGTCGACAAATCCGCTATTTCCCATCAAAGGTGATGGCATGCCGAACCCCTCGCCCCAAAATTCTCTTTCCATTTCTACATTTTCCTCCCCGCCTTCTCCCACAATATCGCTTTTCATCAGCTAAGGTTTGTTTTGATGAACTAGCCGTGCTCATGGCATCCGAAGGGGAATCCATGTGATACATAATAAGAATTCCTAACAACTTTACGCCTTGCTGCCCGATTCTGGAATTGCCGCATCCTTTCCTGCTTCCAACACTGACAAGGGAATCCCGCTGTTGGCGTCAATGATTACCACGCAATAGTCCATCTCCCAAACTATATGGAATTAGCAAATACGTTCCATTCAGCCCGTGATTTGTTCGCTCCTCTTCCTGGCCATCATTAGGAAAAGGCGAGGACGAATAAATAAAAGTACAAACGTTCAATACAGCCGATGCGAAGTTGCGTAATCCTGCAGGCAGATTCGAACCAGAAAGTCCGTTTGGAGTGCGATTGGGCTTAACCCCTCTTCTCCAGCCCCCTTTTAACCTCCGTTACACCTATGAAAGTACCTGCCCTACTAAGCATCGCGGCACTTGCAGCCGCGTTGTTCAACCCTTATCCGGCTCGTGCCCAGGTCCAACCAACCTACCAAGAGCTGTATCGCCCTCAGTTCCACTTCACGCCCAGAATAAACTGGATGAACGATCCCAACGGGCTCGTGGACTATCAAGGCGAGCACCATATGTTTTTCCAGTATAATCCATTCGGAACCGTGTGGGCACCCACCATCTCCTGGGGGCATGCCGTGAGCACCGACTGGGTACATTGGAAAGAGTTGCCTGTTGCCATACCCGCAACGAGTACAATTGGCATTTTCTCAGGCAGCGCCGTGGTGGATAAAAATAACAGCAGCGGCTTTGGTACGCCGGGTAATCCGCCGCTGGTTGCTATCTACTGCGTGGCCTATTTTGCGGCCAGTACGGATCCAAAGGACGGCTCGGTCATTCCAGCAGGTACCCAGGCCGAGGATATAGCCTTCAGCACAGATCGGGGACGGACTTGGACTCCGTACGCTAATAACCCAGTGATCAACCCGTTGAAAGATCCTTCAATAGATCCTGCGAATTTCCGCGATCCGAAGGTGTTCTGGTATGATCCGGGTCAAGAATGGATCATGGCCGTTGCACTCTCCTCACAACATATCATCCGGTTCTACTCATCGACGGATCTCAAGAATTGGACCAAGCTGAGTGACTTTGGGCCGGCCAATGCAGTGGGTGGCGTCTGGGAGTGCCCGGACCTGTTCGAGTTGCCGGTGAACGGAGGACCAGACCACGAGCAGAACGTGCAATCGGGGGCTGGTGACCAATCGAAGAAGCCAGGTAACGACAAGTGGGTGCTTGTAGTGAACGTAAACCCCGGCGCCGTCGCCGGCGGCTCTGGCGCTCAGTACTTCATTGGCGAGTTTGACGGAAAACAATTTACCGCCGACAACACATTCGACCCCAGCACACCTCCACCGGGAATAGTTTTCCAGAATTTCGAGAGTTCTAACTCATTTGCTACGTTAGGCTGGACTACAACGGGGGCTTTCGTAGGGCAAGGCCCAGTTAAAGAGACCGGGCCCACCGGCTTTCTGGGGAGCCAACTGGTGGACACGTTCTTTGGTGGTGATACCAGCGAAGGAACGGCTACGTCGCCGACCTTTAATATTAACGGCAAATATATTGATTTCTTAGTTGGCGGCGGCAATCACCCTCATGATCCGAACACAAGCGATACACCTCCGCCGGGTAATTTGCTATTTCCGGGTGGAGACTTCGAGTTCACCGTTCCGGGCACAACTTACGAACAGCTTGGGTGGGCTGCAACAGGCGGCCTGGTTAACCAGCCGGTGGCTACCGGCGCGATAGGAGGCCAACAGTTTGTTTCCGGCTTTGATGGCAAAGGACTGGCAGACACCTTCACGAACGGCAACGATTCAGCTCAGGGTACTTTGACATCGTCGTCATTCACGGTTAGTCATCCGTACATCAATTTCCTGGTAGGCGGTGGCAATCATCCCTATCCAGGTAACAACGATGCTACGGCCGTACTCCTGATCGTTAATGGCAAAGTCGTCCGATCCGCGACCGGGCAAAACGATGAACTTCTTAACTGGGTTTCTTGGGACGTACGCCAATTCAAAGGACAGACAGCACAAATCGAAATTCTTGATGAGAATTCAGGCGGCTTCGGCCACATTAATGTGGACGAATTCATGGGTGCTGATAGCCCGGCTCTGCCGCGCTCGACTGAAACGACTGTAGATCTTGTGATTAACGGAAAGATTGTGCGAAGCGCCACCGGTCAGAACAGTGGTAATTTGCAATGGGTTTCCTGGAACGTGGCTGAATTCCGAGGTAGCACCGCGCAGATCGAGATTATCGACAAGAACACCGGCGCGCAGGGGTGGGGCCACCTTTTTGCCGACGAAATAGTTTTCTCCAATATTCCCAAGGAAGTGGCCAATTGGATCGACTGGGGTCGAGACTTCTATGCCGTAAACTCGTGGAACAATCGGCCCAACAACGAGCGGCGTTGGATCGCCTGGATGAACAACTGGGACTACGGGACCTCGATTCCGACCTCCCCCTGGCGAAGCGCTCAGAGCATTCCGCGCGATGTAAGACTGGAAACCATTGACGAAAAGGTTCAATTGGTTCAGAAGCCGATCCCGGAACTGCGCGAACTTCGCGAAGGGAACAGTTGTAACAATCAGAACGGTTTAATCAGTGCTGGCACTACTGCTCTGAGCACCCGAGGCAAGGCCTTGGAAATCATCGCCGAGTTCAAGGTCGGTACGGCGTCCCAGTTCGGCTTCAAGGTGCGCACCGGTTCAGGCGAAGAGACGCTCGTGGGCTACGACGCGCCCGCGGGACAGGTCTTCGTGGATCGGACCAAGTCTGGTCAAGTGGCCTTTAGCAGCCTGTTCCCAAGCCGGGAAACCGCTCCACTATCAGCGGAGAATGGTCGCGTGAAACTGCACATCTTCGTCGATTGGTCTTCAGTCGAGGTTTTCGGCGATGCTGGACAGGTCTGCATCACCGATCAAATCTTCCCGATGCCTAGCAGTGACGGCCTAGCTCTCTTTGCCAATGGCGGAAATGCCAGGCTAGTTTCATTGCAAATCTGGCCGCTGCGATCGATCTGGAGCAGTCACTAGAAATGCGGTAAGGACGCTTTGGGAGGCTGGCTCGCCTTTTCGAGAGCCAGCCCGGAGCGTTCGATCTTTCGCGTAAGTTATTTCAAACCAGGGGGCGAGGTCTAGTCCTCGCCTCTCACGTACCTCGATTGTAAAAGACCCCAAATACTAACATGAGAAACAGTAAGTTAATCCGATTTGGAATTAAGACCCTTTGTCTCGCCTTTTGTGCGGGACTCGCAGCCCCGGTTTTTGCTCAAAAAGAAACTCGACGCGGTCGCCGTGACCGTCGGAGACCTTGGTAATCCTTTCTTTGTTCAGATCGCGCACGGCGCGCAAGCCCAAGCGAAGACGTACAATCCGGCT
>CAWBKA010000026.1:0-112429 GCA_963789065.1 uncultured Verrucomicrobiae bacterium
TTGCGCAGGCCATCCTCGAAGCTTTCGGGCGCGGCAATTCCGCACAACGATCCAATGTATAATTCCTTCAGATAGTCGAGCGGCAACCGCTCATCCTTATAGACGTGCCTGAGATAGAGCGGCGTGTGCCTGCACTCGATGATCTCCGCCGTTCGATTGGAGTTCCGAATGCGGTCAATCAAGTCGTTATTGGGTTCGCCGTTACATTTTGTGATGAAAATGTAGCTGGCCCTACGCAGGTTTCGAGGTGGCTCGCGTAAGGTGCCGCGCGGGAGCAAATGCTGATTGCCAAAGGGTGCCTGTCGATCGACCAGCACAATGTCAAGGCGATGCTTCAAATGAAGGTACTGCAAGCCGTCGTCGAGTAACAGCGTGTCAACGTCAAGTTTTCTCAACGCGCGCCGTCCGGCTTTCACTTGATCCTTGTCTACGACCACCGCTACTCCGCTCAGATTCGAAGCGAGCATATAGGGTTCGTCCCCGGATGTAGCCGAGTCCAGTAAGACGCTCTTGCCGTCAGAGACTACTCTAGGCGGAATTTCTAAGCTCTGCGCCAGCAGCCTTTTCCACCAATTTTTCTGCAGTCGCCGATCGATGCTCTTGTATCCTCGGCTTAGAATGGCGACGCGGCGGCCACCCGTCTGCAGCGCTCGCGCGAACTTTTCGACCACCGGCGTTTTTCCGGTCCCTCCGACCTAAGGTTACCAATGCTGATGACCAGGCATCCGAGTTGGGTCCTTCTAAATTCTTTTGCGATACAGGTAAAGACGGAACTGAACAATGGCCAGATAGATGAACGACAGAAAACCAAGCACGATTCGCAGGAGCGTCGCGCGGAAACCGCGCCTTTTATCGAGGATCACCTCGATCGCATATTGTTCAAGATCGTCTAACCTCCTCGCCATAGTTCAACTTCTAAATGATACGGGCGCCTTCATTGTCGGCGCTGACGATCAAAATCTTCGCATTCTGTTCAGGCGCGGACTCCTTGATCGCTGCCGCGACCTCCTGACCATCCGAAAGTGTGAGACAAGCGACCGTAGATCCCGAGCCGCTGAGAAATCCGCCTAAGGCTCCGGCCTCCGCCGCAGCGTGAAGCACCTTGGGCAAAAATGGGACAAATTGTTCACGGAAAGGCTGATGGAGGTGATCCACGAATGCGCCCCGTAAGTATTCGTATTTCCGGGACGCGAATGCGGAGGTGATCAGACTGGCATTTGCCAGATTCTCGACCACGGCTTTCCGGGAAAAGCTGTCTGGCACAACCATTCTTGCCTCGCTGGTCTTCACTTCGAAGTCCGGGATGAACAGGACAAACTTCAAAGCTGGATCGATATCAAATCGCGCGACGCGATTGGTCGTCTTTGTGACGATGGTGAAACCGCCGAAGATCGCCGCCGCCGCGTTGTCCGGATGACCTTCGAGTTCCGCGCACAGAGAACAAATTTCTTCCTTTGGCAGACCAGTCTTGGTGAACCGGTCCAACGCCATAAGAATTCCCAGCCGAATGGTAACACTGCTGCCAAGCCCTCGCGCCTGAGGGACATCGCCCTCAATTGACAACTTGAACGGGAACCGCGTCTTGCCGGTATGATGGAAAAACAAGTCTGCTGCCTGCGACACCATTTCTGGAGCCGGGCCCTCGCTCGGATCAACCTCGATGGTAATCCGATTCCATATCTGCAGAGCGATCCCGAGGCAATCAAACCCGGGACCTAGATTCGTCGTCGACGCCGGAACGTGAACAGAAACAGCCATAAGTAGATGAACGCCCAGATTGGACCACAGCGAGTGAGGGATCAAGGGGAGGCTTAAGGTTTTGCGTTTTGGGTTTTGAGTTTTGCGTTTTGAGTGATCCTTTCCGGACGCGCCGGATCCCACGCAAACTCAAAACCCAAAACTAAAATTGACAGCAACATCTTCCGAGTTTCTGATGTCCGGTCGTTCACCATACCATGGCAAATCAATCCGACTCACCATTGCTCGTGGCCAGGACTGATGGTCGCGCGAATGATCAACTTCGGGCCGTCCGTTTCAGCCCGGGGGTCGCTCCCAACGCGGATGGGTCCGTTTTGATCTCCACCGGAAATACGCAAGTCATTTGTGCAGCAACCGTGGAAGGGTCTGTTCCGAGATGGATGAAAGAACAGGGTGTCTCCGGAGGCTGGATCACCGCGGAGTATTCCATGCTCCCTTATTCAACGCTCACGCGCCGACCTCGGGATATTTCCAAAGGGAGACTGGATGGCCGAAGCGTCGAGATTCAACGCTTGATTGGGCGGGCGCTCCGCGCCGCTGTCGATCTTGATGCCCTTGGAGAGAGAACCCTCTGGATTGATTGCGATATTTTGCAGGCGGACGGCGGAACCAGAACCGCATCAATCACCGGCGCTTCCATTGCGACGGCATTGGCGTGCGCCAAGCTTCGGGCGCAGGGGAAAATTGGGCGTTGGCCGATGCGTTGCTTAGTCGCCGCCGTGAGTGTTGGCCTGGTCGGTGGGCGAGTCCTGCTCGATCTTAACTACGAAGAGGACAAGGATGCCGCTGTAGATATGAATCTGGTGATGACCAGTACAGGTCTTTTTGTGGAAGTTCAGGGGGCGGGAGAGGAATCCACCTTCTCGACCGGGGAGCTGAACGGGATGATCGAATTCGGTGAAACGGGCATCCGGCGTCTAATCGCGAGCCAGCGTGAATTGTTGCACTCTGCGGTGCCCGATCTGCCTGAATTCTGAGAAGCTTTGAAGCCAAGTAGGCGTCAACCGAGTCGCCGACAAGATTGGATCCGTCCAGCGCCATGCGCTATTTGCACACGCTGGCTCCGAGCGAAACTACCTCTTGTACGAGCCTGAATTCCTTGCTTCCCTCATCTGACCAACAGCGCTCGGCGATTCGATCCAATGACAATTGACGAAGGTAGGAGACGATCGAAGAGCCGGACGAAGCCAACCTGGTAGGCCAAGCCAAGCCGGTTATGTTATGAATATGAGGGCGCCGGCACTTGCCGAGCTGCACGAAATCTTCCTCGGTCAGGCTGGCGGCTCGATTGAGTTGGTCGCGGGAAAACATTGCCTTGTGATACCGCGAACGCCGAGGCCCGAAAAGACGGTTCCTTAGCGTATAAGACAAGAGATTAGACCAATCTGCCGAGCACCCTAGCTTAGCTAAGTACTCACGTTCGGAATTACGGTGACGTATTCGATCAGGCTGCGGGAGCCAGACGCTTAACGGGAACCTTGGCCGATACGTCACCGTATCTCCGAATAGTTGTACTAAGCTAGATCTCTGCCAAGCTCAAATAATCTGTGTAATCGGCGTAATCTGCGGTTAAATCTTCAGTTACGGCTGCATCGCGCTTACGCCAGACATCGCCGTAATCTCTCCTCGATTGGTGTTCGAGACAGACCCTGTCCGATGAAGACTAATTGGCTTAATCTTGCCTCATCCTTCTCCCACAATCGGTCCCAGTAGAGTGTAAATCGATTGTTAACGCCGTGAAAAACGGCGCGCCGTGGTGTTCCAGCGATCCAGAGAATGCCCTTTGAGCGATAGACTTTCGATTCCTCGGACAAATCATGCAGCTCCGACTCTAACTGCTCGACTGAGAAGGGCTTATCAAACTCATAGGAGAAAGACACGATGTCCGGGTGATTACTTTTCTTTAATTCATCAAGAAAATCGGGAGCGTTTAGAAGTTTCTGATCCAGATCGAAGGCGTTCAGATCCAACAGTTCCTTCAAGTTCACTCGAGAGTGTTCCGTGTGAAATACTCGCGCATGCGGGTTTAGTCCGGCAATCTGTTCCTTGACGATTTTCAGGTCCTCCGGACTTACCAAGTCGACTTTGTTTATCAGGATAAAGTCTGCCAATGCGACCTGTTCCCGGGCGACCTCAACTTCTCGAAGTTGGGCGGTCAAGTGCTCTGCGTCTACGACCGTGATGATCGAATCGAGGCGAGCATACTGCTGAAGCTGAGGAATATTTAAGAAGGTTTGCGCGACCGGGCCGGGATCAGCCACGCCGGTAGTTTCGATCAGGATGTAATCCAGGTGATCCTTCTTCAGCAGTTTTTGAATACCCTTTACGAGGTCTTTGCGCACGGTGCAGCAAATGCAGCCGTTACTCATCTCCAGAATGTCCTCGGTTTGCGTCTCTACGAGTTTGCCGTCAATGCCAATCTCGCGAATCTCGTTGATAATCACCCCAAACCGGTAGTCGTTCTGTTCCTTTAAAATGTAATTCAGCAAGGTTGTTTTGCCCGCACCGAGAAAGCCGGTGAGGACGCTGACAGGGATCACTTTTCTGGGCGTCATAAAAAAAGAAAAAAGAGCGATCCGGTCGGCCACCAGATCGCTCTTACCAATAAGCCAAAAATCGATTTACACCAGACCCGCTTTCTTCAGGGTCTGGAACGCGCCATTTTTTGTTATCGTCTTCAGGGCTCGAGCGGTCAGCTTGACGGTCACAAAGCGGCCCAACTCAGCCACCCAGATCCGCTTCGTTTGCAGATTGGGAAGGAGCGTCCGAGGTGTGTTGGCGGTAACGTGCCGGCCGACGCCCCCCTTCTTCTTGGCCATACCTCTTCGGTGAATGGTGTGACCTTTCGCAGGCTTTGCCCCTGTGATGCTGCATGTTCTAGCCATAAACAATCCTCTTCGTGAAGAGGCCGGAAGATGCGTACCTTTAACGTCCGCGTCAAGGTTAAAGTGTGTGCGGCGAATTGACTTCGACGTTGCCGGCGTTCGCGCAAGAGCGGACTTGTGCTACGCTCTCGGTTGAATGAAGCGGACGGTTCTCTACGGCTTCCTGGCCGCATGTGTTTGTTTTAATTTGTTGGTTGGCTTTAAGATACTGACCGTCAGCGCGGCGTCTGACGATCACGGAATCGACTACGCTGCGATTGCGGGGTTTACCAGGGCTATTCAGGTAATCAGGCAGGACTACGTAGATGGAGGCGCCGTTTCGTATAAAAAGCTGACTTACGCGGCTCTTCACGCGATGCTGCCGCACCTTGATCCTCACAGTCAATTTTTGGAGCCTGACGATCTTAAGGATCGGGAAGACGAAACGCGGGGCGAGTTCGGTGGTTTCGGCTTTACTATTTCACGGAAAGATCAAGCGATCACCATCTTGTCGACAATGGAAAACAGCCCGAGCGCCCGTGCGGGAATTCTGCCCGGGGACCAAATCGTCGCTGTGGAGGGAAAATCCACCCTTAACATGGCGATAGAGGACCTCAATCAGTTGCTTCGCGGTCAGCCAAATCAGAGACTTGCGGTTTCGATTTATCGGCCTTCGACAAAGGAGACGAAGGATTATGAAATGCGACGCGAGATGATCAAGGTCGCCAGCGTGGTGGACGCCAAAATTTTGGATCCCGGACAGGCTGGCGGTGTTAAGATTGGGTACGTCCGGATCACCGAATTCACCGAACCGACGGCGCGGGAGTTATCGACCAAGCTGGATACCCTCGAAGCCGCGGGGATGCAGGCCTTGATTATAGATCTCCGATTCAATCCGGGCGGTCTGCTGACGAGCGCGGTCGATGTCTGCGGGCTTTTTCTGCCTCCAAGAACGCTTGTTGCTTATACCGAGGGCCGCGATGCCGCTCAGCGACGTGAATATTACACGGATAGCAGCGGCAAGCAGAGGTTGAATCTACCAATGGCGGTGCTGGCCAATGGTCTGAGCGCGAGCGGCGCCGAAATTGTCACCGGCGCGCTCAAGGATCTGAAACGGTCGGTGATTGTTGGCGAGACAACTTTCGGAAAAGGCGTAGTTCAGACTCCAATGCCGCTGCCGGACGGATCCGCGCTTTGGCTGACCACTGCGAAGTATTATACGCCAAGCAAACAAGTGATTCAGGAAAAGGGGATTATTCCCGATATCGAATCTGCGATGGACGCGGAGCGAGAAAGGGCGTTGTTATTGCGACAACGGGGCGGTCTGTTAACCGCGGAAGAACAGAAGTTGGTCCGAGAGACGCCGGACGCTCAGCTCGAGCGCGCTGTCGACGCGCTTCATGGGCTGATGGCCTTCAGGCAATCGGCCAAGGAGTAGCTGTTGACTGGATAACCCCCCAAGAGTCAGAGCACTCACGAGTTTTTCGTGCCCTTCGAGAAAGAGATTATTTCTGGTCGTGAAGCAGGTCAAAAGTTACCGTAAAAGAAGTTGATTCGATGCAATACCGTAAACTAGGCAAAACGAACTTTAATATTTCCGAAGTAAGCCTTGGCGCGTGGCAGATTGGAGGATCCTGGGGCAACGTGTCGGACGAAGACGCAGAGCGAGTAGTACATGCGGCGATCGACCACGGGGTCAACTTCATCGATACCGCCGATGTCTATGGTGACGGTCGGAGCGAACGCTTTATCGCGAAGGCTTTGAGCGAATCGAAGGAACAAGTATTCGTCGCGACGAAAGCAGGTCGTCGCCTTCAACCGCACACGGTTGACGGATACAATCGTGCCAATCTCACTGCCTTCGTTGAACGCAGTCTAAAAAATCTCCGCCGCGAGACGCTTGATCTGGTCCAGTTACATTGTCCTCCGACCGAGGTCTATTATCGACCGGAAGTATTCGCCGTCCTCGACGAGTTGAAGCAAGCGGGGAAAATTCTTCACTATGGCGTTAGCGTGGAAAAGGTTGAGGAAGCCCTCAAAGCGATCGAGTTCGCCGGCCTCGCTACGGTCCAGATCATTTTCAATATTTTCCGGCAGCGGCCAAAAGACCTGTTTTTCCCGCTCGCACAGCAGCGTGACGTAGGAATCCTCGTTCGTCTACCGCTCTCGAGCGGGTTGTTATCCGGGAAAATTACCCGCGAAACAACTTTCGCTGCTGACGATCACCGCAATTACAACCGGCACGGCGAGCAGTTCGACCGGGGAGAAACCTTCTCGGGTCTGGATTTTGATGTCGCTCTTGAGGCAGTCGAGGAGATCAGGCGATTGCTGCCTGACGGCGTGAGCATGGCGAATTTCGCGTTGCGATGGATTCTCGATCACGAAGCGGTTAGCTGTGTGATTCCCGGCGCGCGGAATGAGCAGCAGGTTGTGCAGAATGTTGCGGCTTCGGCGTTACCTTCGTTGACAGTCGAGCAAATGGGTGCGCTGACAAATCTTTACGAGACAAAGATTCGCACTCTGGTCCACCAGCGATGGTGAATGGAAAGGCCTTCACCGTACAAGGAACTCACACAAAAGAGACGGAGGTCCCGAAGATTCTTAAAGTTCAACAAATTTCGGAGAGAAGAGTTTAAAAACAGTTTGCTTCGATGAATCCATTTTTAAAAAGGTTCTTAAACAGACGCGTTGTGTCTGTTTAAGAGCTTTCTAGCCCGCAATGAGCTCGTCGCTTCAGCTTTGGCATGATTTTTGCGGGCTAGTCATCCTGTGCCAGGTACCGAATGCGCTTGTTGACGTCGGTATTGATCGAATGATATGGCTGGGCAAGATTGCCGGGCGCGAACAGGGTGCGCCGAATATGCTCCATATCGTCGTCTCCAACAGCGTCCGTAAAAATAGGGAGCAAATAATCGATCCCGAGCCGTGAAGGCTTCATCAGTCTTGGATCATAAAGCTGCGGATACATCCGTCGGGCATGAATATAACCCCAACGGTCGCGGAAGCGGTTCGCGTCGTAGCCCGCGACCTGAAACCCCTTGCTGGTGCTATACTGAAGAGTGGACACCGCGTTGTTCCGGCCTTCGACCAGGAGTTCCACGGCCTTGGCGCCGAGCTGCGCGCCGTAGAAACGATCGAACAGGATAGGCCTCCCTCCTCTCTGAGTGTGACCGACCTTGCGGGTGAAGATGGCTTCACGGGAGGTCCCTCGCCGATAGAGCTGGAAATATCGGTCGCCGATCATCGTTATCATCTTGTGTCGCAACGCCTCGGCTGCGCCACTCAAGGTAACGTTACCAGCCGGATCGGTCGTTTTGGTCTCCGCCCCAAGTTCGCGTCCCTGTCCATCCACGATTCCTTCACCGCAGACGATAACCACATTCTTTTGCAAATCGTAAAGATGTTTGACGCGCTCAACCAGGTGTTCAATATCAAGGGGATGTTCCGGCACCAGGATGATATCCGGTCGTCCGTAGGCTGTTCCGAGAGCGATATAACCGGAGTGCCGGCCCATTACCTCGATGATCGCGATGCGACGATGGCTCTCGGCTGTCGTCCGAATCCGTTCGACGCCGCTCGCGGACACGTAGACTGCCGTTGCATATCCAGGCGTGACGTAGTTCACGATGTAATCGAGATCAAAGACCGCGTGGGACGCCCGTTGCTCATACCGGTATCCTCCCTTCACATTCGGTTCCGGGATCCGCACCCATTCGTCAGGCTCGTCCGGGTAATTCAGGCCGAGATCGTTATCGATGGTTTTGGGGGCAAGTACGGTAGGCAAGCGCTCCGCCAGCGGTTGCAGGCCGTTGAGTGTGCCGTCGCCGCCCACACAAATCAGGCCTTCGATACCCAGCTTTTGCAGACGGTGAGCGATCAGGTCAAGCTCATCCGTCTTGGTCGGGTCAACGTAATCGCGCGAAGACCCAATCATGGTTCCTCCCTTGGTCGGATCGATCTCTGGAATCTCCTGATAGAGCGGGTTGAGATGAACGTGCGGAACGCGAGGATTGAAAAGGCTGTTGAACCCTTTGATCAGCCCGAAAATTTCCAGCTTCAACTGGTTCGCGCGAACAACAGCTCCCTGGATCGTGGCATTCATCGCCGGCGTGTCGCCGCCCGCTGTCAGGATTCCGATGCGTTTCATAACTTGACGGCGAAAGTGTTCACAATTTTGATCTTTTTTGGCCCGGTCTATTTATTCCGGCGAAGGCCTTGTTTTCAAACTTTTAGATAGCCGGACCTGGAAAAGCTCGTTTTTTTTGAATGACCGCGACTTTGAAGCGATTTTGCTGTTATACTCTGGTTGCAAGTCGTTCAAACTGGCACACCTTAGTAATTTAAGAGGCGATTCAATTATGGAAGACCGGACTGTAATGATTAAAATGGTGGTCTGCACGGTCGCTGGCCTGCTTGCCTTTTACTCCGCCGTATTTTGCACCATGCTCGATTTGCCAATCTATTGGCGTAACATCTGGTTAGGGCTTTGCGTCGCCTTCTTTGTGGTCTGTCTAGCGGGTGTTTTTATCCTTTGCGGGGATCTCAATGCGGAGCACAGCTCACCGGAAGACGCCCAGCCAAAGGAAAGTTGAGAGTGACACGGGCGTCCCGCCCGCGATCCAGGAAAAGGCACGGGCCGGACGCCCGTTTCATGCTGAACGTCTGAGATCTTTCTAACCGACTTCCCGCCGGTGGCCTTCCTCGTCGTACGCGTAGATTTTGCCGCCTTCTTCGTCCCGGGTCTTCTTGTGTGATCCGTCGCAAAACGGTTGGTTCTTGGAGAGACCGCACATGCAGATCCAGACAGATTTTTCTTGCGGCTTAACCTCAAGAGGTCCCTGGTCGGTTTTAAGCACATTTCGCATAGCCTGATAATTAAAATAAAAAACCCGATGTCGAGTCACAAGTGCGGACGAGCCATTGTTGGGACCCTGGACCGTTACGTGCACCGCCGGCATCCGGCCCAACTCACATTCTCCAAAGTCTTTGCTGCCTTTGCTTCCTTCTGTTTAAAAACCTCTTTGCTTCCTTCTGTAAATTGCGGACAGGGCCAGGCCGGTCTCTGGGCAGTGCGGCTCACAAAGGCTGGGAGGGGTGGACCTTGTTCATTAATGATAAGATTTCGGCCAGGCAAACTCCGGCCACAATGGAAGCTCGTTGCAGCGCATCCTCTGCTTCATCGGCCTTCCCGTTTTGAATACCGGCCAGGCCGGTGCTGATGTGACGCACCATCGAATGAAACCACTGCAGCGTGAGGTTAAAGCGTTCGCCCAGTTCGGGCTTTTCACGAAGTCCTTTTTGTTCGTCGAGTTCCGCGAGATAAGCGCCCTGTAATGAAACGAGGAAGCACCGGCAAAAGGCGAGAATAAGGTCCTGTCCCTCGCCGCCAGGTAAGAGCTTCGCGTTTGACAAGCCGAGGACGACCCGGAGGATTGGCCTGCTGTAATAAGCGAAATGGATTTCAACTCCGGCTCGACACCCGTGGTTTTCCAGGGCGTTGCGCGCCGCTGGATCGGACTGGATTGATTTCAGTGAACGATGCAGCATCAGCCGTAAGTCGTCTTGAAACTCAGCTGAGGCTTTACTCTGAAGAATCTGCGCGTCGGGAGAGATTTCTTGCTCACGCAGGACGAGGCCGCTTTCGAGTGTCAATCGAGTCCGGCGATTAGTTTGGTGGCCAGGTTGCCACAGGTAAGCAAGCAGGTATTGAATCGGGATCAGCTTCGCCAGAGTAAGAATAAATGCCTCGACACATGTCTCGACAGTGAATTGCGGCATCGCGCGCCGGAGAAAGAGCTGCACCGCTTGGGGCAATTGGCGAATATCCGGTTTCAGTTCGCTTTGCGGTTCATCACTCATAAGAACAGACTACACGTTCGAAAGATTTGCGTGAATTGCTAGGCCGACAGGGCTAGCGCAAAGTAGCATAGGCTTCCAGCCTGTCTCGAGCCGATCGCTTGATATTCGCAAGCTTCTTCTTCCCGCGAATACTTCTGACTGCCCAAAGACGTCGCTTGGTGCCAACACAAAAGACCAGCCTATGCTCAGAACTTCTGATGCCCACTAGACGACATTGGGGCGTTGAGGAAATCAGATGATACGGTTTTTTCGGTGACTCATGGTGGCATGGGCGTCCCGCCCGTGATCTTGGTGCGAGCACGGGCGGGACGCCCATGTCACCATGCGAGACCGACGGCTCGGGCGGATTCCACGGAATCCAGGGATTTGATGCGACATTTCACAGCCTCTTCGGTCTTCGGGGGTATGAAGCTCGACTCCTCCTTATCTTCGTGCCATTCGTGGCAACGGGCTTGACCAGAAGCAATGAAAGCAAAAGGACGCGCATGGGTAGAGGGATGAGGCAGAATGCGATCCTTTTGGGGAGGCGGAGCATGTCGAGGACGCTTGATCCACTGGCGCCACACGCAAATTCTTCGCCCGATCCGTGTGGGCGGTCGAATCAAAATCAGCCAGTGGCGGTCGAATTAAAACCAGACAGCCCACCCATATCCTCAACTCAAATCAACCTTTGCTTCCTTTGCTGTCTTCTGTTTAGAATCCCCTTTGCTTCCTTCTGTAAAAAGCTATCTTGATCGCGATCTGCGAGTGTCCGCCTGTCTTCCTCTCGCGTTCTGCGAGCGCACAATTTTCGCCGGCAAAGTTGATAAGCCGCAGCCACCTCGGAAGTTCTGGGCGTGCGGTTGCCAGACAGTTTCAAAGAGCTGTTGGCACGGGAATAGCTACTCCGGTGAGCAAATGGATCGCAAGTAACGCTCCCTCGTGTTCGAATTTTCTACACCGTTCGATGAATTTGAACATCCTGCCGGGAGCGGATCCACAGGCCGGCGTAGAATTTTAGCACTTTGGACCCAAGCCGGACTTCGTGGATTGAGCTTCTGCGCGCTTTGGTTGGCAATCCTGACCGCGAGCTTCATCATCCTACGCCACGCGCTGCCGTTGATCACGGGATCGGAGCTGCCGATTTCATTGAAATCCGGGATCCCTCTGATGGCGATCGGGATCTCTTACTTCATCCTGATCCTCACTCTGCGGCGCCCGCTTGGCCAACGTCTCGTCGGGATATTCATGGGATTGGCGTTTGTGCTCTGGGGGCTGGAACAATTCCTAAACGATAAGTGGGTGATTTCCTTTATTGACGACGTCGTGGTCTTTCTCTTCATCGCCGATCTGAGTATCGTCATCCGGCAAAATCTGAGGAGTGGTGCCGGTGAGCGCCAGCTCCGCAGGGCGTGCTTTCCGGTCGTCAAGACAATCGAGAGCTTCAACTTTTCCGCCCAGCCATCGATCGACCAAGACCTTGTCCGGACGTTGCTCCAGGGCAAATATATCGAGCGCCGGGAGAACGTGGTGATCGTTGGAAAATCTGGCACTGGCAAGACTCACCTTGCGGCCGCGCTCGGCTACGCGGCTTGCTTTCAGAGAAAGCGGGTCCTGTTCACTACGGCCTCCAAACTCGTCTCCGAATTGGTCGATAGCCACGAGAACCGGCGTCTTCGCCGTCTCTACCGCCGGTTGGATCGCTTGGACTTGATGATTGTCGATGAAATGGGATATGGGCGTTTCTCTGAAATCGGAACGCAGTTGCTTTTCGAAGTCCTCAGAGCCGGGTATGAGCGGATGAGCTTAGTGATCACGACCACGATCCCTTTGGAGAAATGGGGCGAGACATTCGAAAGTGAACAGGTTGTCAGGGCTGCCGCGGATCGCTTGACCGATCGCGGACACGTGCTGGTGGCCACCGGAGATCCTTACTGGAAGGCGGGTCGAAACGGCGTCGTCAGTCCGCAATTTCGTACGTATTGAAAAACGTCAGGGTTGCGCTGCCGCGCGACCGGCGTGGTATGTCTCGACGGCGTTCATTCCCTCGTTTTTCTCGGGTCTGACCTGTCCCTTTGTTTTCCCCCTGTCCCTTTGTTTTCCCCCGCCAGGATGCGCAAGGGGAGAAGGTACAGCCCACCGACATCCTCAGCTCAAATCTTTGCTGTCTTTGTTGCCTTCTGTTTAAAATCCTCTTTGCTTTCTTCTGTAATTCAGATTCGAATCCGCCGGGAATCACCCAAAACGCAAAACCCAAAACCCAAACGTTGTGACTCAACGCACCGTGATCTGGAAGATAAGAGTCTTCGCCGGAGCTGCATTCTTCTCCCACGGTCGTCGATAGTCGAGTCTGAGTGTCTGCGCGCCAGCCTTAGTTGCCCGAAAGTTCCAGGACTCAATGCCACCCGCTCCAGGCTTGGATTGGTTTTGCCGGCAGGGCGGCTTGCCGAGACTGCGGAGAACTGCTTCTTTGGTGTCCGTCAGAAACCAATCGTAACCCGTCGACGGATTGCATTCGAGATATAACAGCAATTCCTCTCCGACGCGAAGCCGAACGAGATGCCCCGCGTCGGTCGCTCTGATCGTTGTCGAAGATGCCGCGAGGCTGCTTCCGACAAAAGTGAGCGCCAGAGAAGCGATGACGATGGCCAGAAACCTCATGGATTGGTACTTCCTGGGATGAAAACCGTTTATGACGGCTGGCCGAAACGGAGGCAAGGCGCAATTTTGCATCTTGATGTGACCTCCGTGCGACTGATCTTCTTCTGGCGTCTTGCACTCAAATAGCTATTAGTGCGGCGGGTATCGGCTCTCGAGTATGGACATGTATTGGGTATATGACCTTCCGAACTGGCTTTTTGGAGTCCTGACCATCGCGGTTACGGTGGCGATCGGGTTGGGCGGCCTGTACGCGACTCGAAAATGGGTGCGGCGCGTTCATGGCGACAGGCATTCGCATAACGAGGTCGTTGGCTTTTACCTGGGAGCGGTTTGCGTGTTTTATGGGATCACGCTGGGCTTGTTCGCTGTCGCGACATGGCAGTCTTACGCGGACGTGGAAACCAGAGTCGGCGCGGAAGCGGCGGCAGTGGGGGCATTGTTCAGAGACGTTAGCAGTTTTCCTGACCCGAATCGCACGGAACTGCAATCAGATTTGCGCCAATACGTTCGCCAGGTGATCGATGTCGCGTGGCCCCAGCAGCGCAGAGGGATCGTCCCTGAGGACGAAGGGGTTACGCTGAGCAATCTCCAGAGGCACTTGAGTCAATTTGAACCGGTGACCGAAGGACAGAAAGTGATTTACGCGCAAGCCTACCGGGGGTTTTACACGATCGCGGAATTGCGCGGAAGGCGATTGCAGAGCGTGCGCGAAGGTCTGCCCGGACCGCTATGGACCATCGTCTTGGCAGGAGCCTTTCTCAGTATCGCGATGACCTGGTTCTTCGACATAAAAAGCCAGAGTATGCACTTCTGGATGACCGTTATGTTCGCGATGCTTCTGGGCCTCCTGATTTATCTGTTGGCCGCATTGGATTACCCATTCCGAGGGAAAATCAGTGTTGGACCCCAAGCGTTCGAGATTATGTATACGAAACGGATGATGATCGGGAAATGACGCTTTATTCGCGAAGCACTCTCGGAATTTGATCCTTTCTTGGGACGCGCAGCCGAGGAAACCCAAAACTCAAAACCCAAAACCTAAAACGCAACCCCCAAAATCTCCGCTCCCTACATCCATGGAACATGGCAATCCCGAACCTGGATGATGTCAAAATTCTCTCAAATTCCGGGGGTTCCTTTTCCTCCGGGCGATCCGCAACCAACACCGCCAGGTCCGGTTCCCCCGCCAGTCGAACCGCCACCGGACCCGCCCATGCCTACCCCGCCGTCGCCGACGCCCAATCCTCTGCCAACGATCGAACCGTTACCAGAACCAGCCCAGATATAGCGAAGCGGCGAATCAGGCGTTTTGCTCCGAGGGCGAAATTTGTTCACAGAAGCAAGCAGAGAGGATTTTAAACAGAAGGCAGCAAAGATTTGCCTGAGATTATGGGTTGGGCTGCGTGCTGATTATGGAGGTTTGCTGGCGGTCGTCGGTCGGCATCACGAGTTGGTTTCGATCGAGTGCGTTCAGAGCAAAGTTCTCAAAACCGAGCTGGGCAGATCATTCTTGGCCTTCGGAGAGCGTCATGGTGCGTTCAAGTTTAGTATAGTATAGCTCTTTGTCTTTCAGATCGTTGCAATAGCCGACCTTTGCGAGGAAAAAGTTATTCACAATTCAGCAAGCGGCGTTCCATACCCTCAAGTTGCCACGTTTTTTGAGATTACCTTTCTGTAAATGATCCACCGTCTCATAACAACTCCAGCCATTGCAGAAAAAATCTTTGAAGTTATTCACACGATATCGACAAGAAATACATCATAGTATATACAATTTTCAGTATTTTAAGGTGAGCTAGAAGTCGATAGCCGAGCATCATGGCCCCGTTTGGTGACAGGCCCGCAGGATAGAAGGTATTACCCGATTAGGCTAATTGATCGTTTCGGTTCTTCTTGGCTATTGTCTTCTAAAATATTTATGAGTGCTTTCACTTTTTTTGATCACCGAATACAGGTCCGAATTGATGAACGATTTGGCAAAATCGGCCTGGGCCTGAGCGTTCAAGCTCAGTTGCCGATAAGCAATTCCCCGATACTTGTAAGCGAATCCGTAATCGGGCATCAATCTGATCGCCACGGTGTAATCGCCAATCGCATTTGATATTGTTTCGTGTCGCGATAGGCATTGCCACGGTATTTTTGGGAAAGTGCTTTGCCAGGCAGTCACAATGTCGTCCCGCGGCAGACTTGTCATCATTCTGCCGGTAACTAATAAAGATTTGTCCGTTCATTTATGCCGTAGCCGCCTGCACCGGAGAACAAGGGATGGATCTTAACTGCAGAGACCGGCGATGACGAGTATGAATATAAAAGGATGATCCTCCAGGTGCGGTTCCCGCTGAGGCTAACTTACATTACCCGATCGGGTCAGGTTTGGGTTTTGCCGTTGCATTTACCTGGGCGCTTGGCGTATCGGATACGGACCTGGATGCGGCGGTTGGCACTGTGATCGCGGTTCTCAAACGGAGCTTATGAAGAGCTTATCAGGCCCCGCGGCTACCCGACTGAATTCTATCAACAATCAACGTGCCCTTCCCATGTCTCACTACATTATCATTCCCATTGATGCTAACGGCGTCATTGATCCTGACGAGCAAATCGACGACATCATTCCAAAGGCGATGTCGCCCACCTTTGGAACCGAAGATGTATTTATTTATTCGCACGGATGGTGGACCAGCGCCGACGCTGCCCTGAAAGAATACAATGTCGCCACCACCGATTTCATTTTTGCGCTCCGCTCGAATTCGCGACGGTTTGGACGACCGCCGCTGGTGCCGCTCCTCATTGGAATTCATTGGCCTTCGATGCTCGACGACGATCCAACATCGCTTCTGGATAAAGCCCAGATTCTTTCCTTTTACACGATGGAGAAGCGGGCGGACGATGTGGGAGAAGAGGGGCTATACGCAATTATCAGGCTGTTGATACGCTCGGTATTGCTATTGCCTGGAATCAAAATCCGGTTCAACCTTTTCGGTCACAGCTTTGGGTGCAAGGTGGTCTGTGCCGCTCTCGAGAAGCTGGCCGAAAATGGATTCGATCTGCCGCCGAACGTTTCACTAAACGTGATCTTGCTGCAGGCCGCATTTTCGACCAATGCCCTGGACGCCGGTATGCCATATGGCGAGGTGATCCCGACTTTTGGCCCGCGCCTTCGGTTGCTGATCAGCCACTCGGATAAGGACGATGCGGTAGGCAAGGCTTTCCCGCTGGCCCATGATCTCAACTTTTTTGCGAGGCTCAACCCGAACGCGACTTCCTCGACTGGCCTCGGTGCGACCGGCCCGTCCGCCGCGACAACGGCGGCGTTTCCGTCGAATCAGCAAGTCGCTGTTGCTTGGGGCAGCACGTTTGCCGGCACCGTCCCGGCTCCCGCGCCTGGAAGCACGCTGGTAGCGGCAGACTTGACCCCCATTCATTCGGACCCGCAGAATCATTTCGATGGCGGTCTGTCAGGGCATCATTCAGACATCTTTTTGCCGGAGATCTACGACCTGATGAGCTGGTTCCTGTTTGCTTGACCTAGACACACAAAGGCCACGAAGGTCACAAAGGGAAACACGGTCTAAAATCTTTAAAAGACCTTGGCGACCTCCTCTGATCTTTCTGACCTTAGTGTGAAATCCGAATCTTTTGCGGAGCCGAAATCCGCTTTAGGAATTAAATCAACTCTTGGGTCTTTTCAGAATTGGTTGCATTTTTCCGATTTCCAGGCCGACCGGATGCCGCCCACAAAATTCGGGAGTTTGTCATCCAGGCTTTCGAAAGGACCGATCTGCCGCTCGATCAAATTCCTTTTCGACACTATCCCGGTTGACAACCACAACAATCTGAAAATTCACCGTCACATCACCTGTTTACTTGCCAAAAAGAGGTTTGCCAAAAATCTTGGGCAAAAGATCATCCAGGTAAAAGTGAACCTGGGCGATTACTCCTACATTGTGCCCACTTTGACTGTTAACTGGGATCATGGCCTCGATCCCCACCTGGAAGTATCGACCGGACCAGATCACCCCGGGATTAACAGTGCCGGTGGTTAGTTTGTCCACCCCTCGATTCAATGGCGTGGACATGGCGAACTCAACCAGGGGACTCAGCCGGTTGAAAGGCGCCTTCAGGCCGATTTCTTTGACGTATTCCTGCAGATAAATCAAGCTATACTCGAGCGCTAAGCCCCATTCCAGAGGGTTAGGATTTGGATCGCTTTGGGTACCCGAGCTGGTCGGAACATCTAGTCCGAGCGTTCCGGTGATGGCGAATGGTTTAAGGAAAGGGAGACTATCGGGCAGATCCCCGAAGCCTTTCCCAAAATAAAAAGTAGGGGTCCAGGTGCTAAAGGAATCATTGCCGAGGGAGCGACGGCCGCTCCCACCGATCTCGCAGGTCAGACCAATGGAAGCAATCGCCTCGTGTTTGTCGTTCTCAAAAAACTCATAGAGAAGGTTAAGCTCGCGGCGACAGAAGTCGGCCATGCGACCGCGCGACTCTCGGTTCGGGTATGTGTACAGCGAAGTCTTCGACCTCAAACCGACCAGTGGTCCGTACCTGAAAAACTCGGCTCATTTGTACAACTTTTTGACGCCACGAACGGTTTGCGTTGGTCATAAGGCCCGAAGGGGCAAGAAAGCTCAGCCCAGGGTTTACCCTGGGTTAGCCGGAATAAGCGTTTCGCCCTGAAGGGGCTAGAAATGCGCGCGCGATCCGGCTCAAAGGTTCGGAGCCCGATTCTCGCCGTACCTGGAGGCCCCTTCAGGGCTAATTCGGGTGAGGGAATCACCCAGGTTAAACCCTGGGCTATGCTTTCTTGGCCACTTCGGGCCACGGATTGGAAACACCCAAAGTCTTTCGGGCGCGTGACTGGCGCTAGCAGATACGGTTCGGGTACAAAGGCGTTCCCAGCGTGCCGCAAAGGCACGATCGGGATCGGAATTGCGGGCTAGCCTCAGGACAGCCGAGGCGGAGGAACCGGTGGCCTGGTATCGAATCCCACCAGTGAAGCAATCGGGATCCTTAAGCGCCAAGAGTAGAGGGGCGGCCGCAGCGTCCAACGCTGAGCATGGGCGACCAGGTATATTTTGGCCGCGGCAAGCTGCGAGCTTTGCTTCTTTTCAGTCTGTTTGTTCTTGGCGATACTGAGACAGAGGTCGCAAGGATGTTTTCCATCAAAGGTTTTGCCGATCCCGACCTCCACACCTTCGGACTCGGAGTATTTGACCAGCATGCCAACCCAGGCCGTCGCCTGCAAAACCGCCCAGTGACCGCCCATTAACTGGAAGACGGCCACGACACACAAGAAGGCTGCAAACCTGCACTTCATCGGCTTCCTGGGCGAGTTGGGCAAATTCGTTTGCAGCGCTTGCGCACACCGAGACATGCTGGAAGCCTATACTACGCTACCGGGCGGGGGCATGCCGCGGGAGGGCGCCCGGCAAAGGGTCCGCGTCCGGTGACCTAATCTTCGCTTACGCAAAACGCAAAACCCAAAACGCAAAACCATTCTAGAAGGTAATGGAGACGCGCCCACCGATAACGACGGCGTTATGGAGATCCTGGTTGCCGTCCGGGTTTATAATGACCTGCAGATCGGGTTGGACGCTCAGCCATTTGGTGATTTGCGCCTGATAGGTGATTTCGAGCGCCATTTCGGCGCCGACGCCCACAGAACCGGCGTCGATCGCAGCCTGCTGAGCGCCAGAACTCAAACGCGCGTAAGCGAAAGCGACGCCCAGCGTGTCCGCGTCGCGGGTCGGAACAAGACCCTTGTAGGTCAGTCCCGTATCGAAATAAAACCCGATAAAGTTGCGATCTTGCGGCTCAAAGGCGATGCGGCCGAACCAGCCAAGACCCTGGTCGGATTTCTTCTCCGTGGCTCCTTGGCTGTCCGTGCCGCCGACGGGGCTTTTACCATCCTGGTGGGTAGTCGCGGGGTGTTCGGCCATTTCAGTCGGTTTGCGACAAAGCATCAGATCGAGGATGAAGTAGAAACCGTAATTTCCACGTACGAAGTCGTCACTATTGGGTTCGGCAAACTTTGCCGTATGAAACCACGCGCCGGCTCTGAATTGCCCTGGCAGACCCGTTTCTTGAGGACTTCGATTCCAACGGAACTGCCCTTCGTCGAGAAAGAAAAATCCGTTCTGACTATCAAGTCGCCAACGAAAACCGTGAAGGTTTACGTTCTGCGCATAGACATTCCCTTGAAAGACGGCGCTCTCCAACCTCAACCATTTCACTGGCTGAATCGCCAATCGCATCCCCAGGGTTCCCACCGGGAAGCCCGGCCCGCCTCCAGGTAAATTCATATACATGAAGGCGGGCCAGCCAAAGGTGCCGTTCAGGAATAAGGCGCCGTAGTCCGAAATGACGAATTCCGTGTCGGCGGCGATCTGTCCGAGGCGAATGGAGACTTTGTCATCCAGCAGATTCTGCTGAAACCACAGTTCGTAATTCCGAAAAGTGTTGAATCCAGCGTTGTTCGAGATCGTAAGGAAGTTCCCGACGAGATCCGCGGAAGCATTTCTCCCACTCAGCAGGAGCCAGGTAGTGCTCACACTGGCTCCCCGCCACCCGAACGCTTTTTCGAGGTCGAGTTTCAGGCCGAAATCGAGCAGACCGGTGTAGACTGTTCCGGATGCTAAACCGCCCTTCGTGTCGCTCCAAACCTCGGTATCATAACTGCCGATGAATTCGAATCCCCGATCGGTAAGCTTGCTGCGGAATCCTCCCCAAGTGCCGGTTATCCCATCCCCAGATAGCCAATCTGACAGGAGTGGCGACGATGGTTCCTGCCCGTGCGCGGTATCGATGGCCAGGAACGCCAACCTGATGGAAATCGCGATAAGGATCGACTGCGCAAAATGGAAAGATCTCAAGTGGAGTTTCCCCTGATTAATTCGGACCGGTTGCCACTTCGTAGTGATCAATACCGAGAAGCGGTAGCGATTTCTAGCGCAAAGGTGGACTTGGCGAGTTGTCGCGATTTGCCAGCACTCTCTAGCCAGGACACCGAATAACAAACCGAACGTTGCCCACAAGATCATGCGGTGGGTATTTGCGCTGCGGGACAAGGAAAAGGGAAAACCCGCGACGGCAACGCAGCACTTATGATGGCCGCTTGGACGCGAGAATTACGATTCAAACGCCGTGACCGGCGGCTTCAGAATCAGCTTTTAATTTAATCAATACCATTTCCGAAAAGTGTGAAACGGTTTGAGAGAAGAGCCATGAGTGAACTGCTATGGTACCCGCGCGTCCGGCGTGGCGCGTCCAAGGAGCATCGTGTCGGCGTATCGGCGTGTCGGCGTGTCGGCGTGTCGGCGTGTCGGCGTTTTGACCGCGTGACGCGGCCGCGCGCTTGGCAAGGGATGCGCGCATCCGGCGTGGCAGGTCTGCAAGCTTCCGCTTCCTGATCTTGCCCCTTACAAACTTGTATCTCTGATTCTCTTTTTTACGCGTTTGTTCACCTTTTTTGAACCGTGCCACGCCGGTCGCGCGGGAGCGCAATCCTACCGGCGCCGTTTGGGTCCATATTCTTATGGCGGCAGTCCGAAGAGCGCGCGAAGGAGGATAATATAATTCAGGAACGATTGACGAGGAACGCGACTCTCTCTTTATATCGAGTCCGATTAATGGGGTCGCACGTTTGCCTCGGCTTCCTGAAGTGCCACCTCGGGAGAAGCTCTACCCTGGGTAGCGATTTGCAGGGCTGCACTCACAGAGCTAAAGAAACAGCCCATCTCCGGGATATTTGGCATCACCTGACCGTATTCTACCACCGCGTTGAGTTGACGCAAAAGCGGGTTGCCTTTAGCCAACTTCTCGTAGATCGAAATTAGGGCTGGAACGCCGGTTGGCTTAGCATGATACATAGCAGTAACTCCCTCTTCGGTAAGCGCATAACGCTCCATAAATTCCTTGATCAAATCCTGGTTTGGGCTTGAGCGATTGAGATAGGCAACCGTTACCCCGACAAAAGGACGACCCACTTTCTCGTCCACGCCCGGGATTGGTGCCACCGCGAAGTCGATTCCATTCTTGATCAGGTTCGACCATGCCCAGGGCCCGGAGACAATCATGGCTACTTTGCCCTGGCCCATTAGGTCTTCCACCGCCCCATACGAGACGCTCTTTGGCAAAACACCGGCATGGATCAACGCAATAATCTTCGAGAGTCCGTTAACCGCTCCGCGATTTCCAATTCCCATATTCTTCAAATCGTAGTCTGAACCATTCTTCGCGAAAACGTAAGCGCCCGCGCTCGCTAAAACTCCCCATGTGTAATAGGAATTGTTGTAATCCCATAGGATGGTGGTCACTCCGGGATGTTCCTTTTTGATTTTCTCGTTCAGCGATACCAGTTCGGAAAGCTGCGTAGGAGGAGAAGCGTCGAGAAGCTTCTTGTTATAGATCAGAGTTACAGTTTCCAGAGCGATTGGATAGCCCCAAATCCGCCCACCATGGAGCACAGCTTGCCAGGCCTTAGGGAAAAATCTGTTTCCAAATTCTTCGGAGGTCTGGATCGGGGCGATCAATCCAGCGTCTGCCCATTCGCCGACCTTATCGTGTGCCCAGATGACAATGTCGGGACCCTTCGCCATTTGCGCAGCGATTGGGAAACTGTCCGTAATCTTCTCGGGGGCCTCGATCGTGACTTTAAGACCAAAATCGTTTTCGAATTTCTTTGCCGCGATCGCCTTCAGAGCTTGGCCTCGGTCCGCATCCATCCAGATTAAAAGTTCCCCATCGGTCCAGGCAAACAGGTCCACCGGGATCAGCGACAGCGCCAACAACAAGCCTTTCATTAAGAGGGACTTCATGATCTGAGAACGGCTGAATACCTTCAACAATACCGATACTCGTCTCTTTGGATGGAGAAGGATATCGGACCAACAAATGTCAGTGCGAAACAAAGAGGAGCATAAGACTTGCTCAGATCGGATGCTATTACCCGATAGGATTAGTACAATTGCGATCCTACCCCATCGATGAACTGTCGATTATCCGGGCTGCCCGGCGTCGCCAATGGGTAGAGCACGGTCTTCATAGAGAGCAGCGCAGGTAAGCGCCGTGCCAGACGAAGGGTGGGCCCCGATGCCACAAGAAAAGAACCGATTAGCTGCCCGGTTGAAATTGTTCCCTGGCCAATTGACGCACTATCTCGGCAACCGTGGAAGGCAGTTGATTGATCGTTACGTATAGCAGTGTAGTGGACCGGTACAGTTCCCGGGTATCCCCGTTATCTTGAACACCATTGGAGAACGCTAAGCTTGTCGTTCCCGTCACCGCCAGAGAATAGCCAGCAAGGTTTCCGGCTGGGCCCATCACGGGCTGTGCGAACACGTGGATTCCCTGCTCATAGGGAACCCTGTTCCTGATCACGATATTACTCAGCGCAAGGAGATTGTTACTGAATAAATTGTAGATTGTATTAGATCCAAAGGCGGATTGGACAAAAAGCCCCACGGAAATAACCCTCGGAGCTGCATCCGAAGAACAACATAGCTGCAATGCGACAGCCAATATCCAGCAGAATAGTTTCATTTCTTTTGAGTTCTGGGTCTCGATGGTCGAGCTAGCTTCGTAACTTGAAGATGAATAGCACCATTGTGTTCATGACCGATCGCGCTTACAACTTATTTGTAATCGCGAGCGCCCCGGCGATCCGATTGGCAAGGGATGCGCTCCTGCGCGTCCGGCGTGGCAGGTCCGTGGCACAGGTTATCCCGATGACCAGTTTTTATCACGTGAATATCAGAGCCGCACAGACTCAGGCCCCCAGCTCGGCTAAGTCGGCTGGCCGACGGTTGAACCGAGTATGGCGGCAAAGGCGGGTATCAAACCAGAGGTGTCCATACCACATTGCGCGAGTGCTTTTGTCTATGTGCTCGAAGGCTCGATCGTGATGCAGAGCGAGTTCCCGTCCGCCCCCTCGATTTTTTATCTCTAGTACTCAAATTATCGGTCAAAACACCAAACTTATTCCGCCGAAAAAACCTCGTCGTGGACCGAATTGGGGAGCGAACACACCGATTCCTGTTCCGTTTCGCAGTTGGTAGCTTTGATCGAACAAATTCGTTACGTCGAACCGGAATTTGAGCAAACCGTATTTTTCCGGCAGGTGAAAAATGTGGGTGATGCCCAGATTCAATGGATAGTACCCCGGTAGTTCATCTGTGTTGCGCAAAGCCACTTCTCAGGCCGCTGCCATACAGTAAGTCAGCGTATACCGTGGTGTCTTTGTAGGTGTAAGAAGCGCCGGCCGAAACAGTGTAACGCTGATCATGGTCCAGGAAGACCCAGTGGTTGCGAATGAAAGCCAATTCGTCTGGTTCAAAAAGGAATTGACTGGAGACAATGTGTTCTCCCGTTCCGCGTTCGAATCCAAAATTGGCGTAGGCGTTGAATCCGCCTTGCGAGTAATTCGCCGTGATCTCGGCACCGTATTGGTTTCCTCGGGCGTAGTTAAAAGGTGTAAAGATTAAAGCGGATCCAAATTGGCCTTCGTCGATCAAATTCCGAGAGATTTTGTAGTACCCATCCACTCCCATCGAGAACGAGCGGGTGAACTGTTCGGTCATGCCAGCATCAAAGTAGTTGGCGCGTTCGGGTTGAACCGGAGAATTTTGCAAAGTGGCCGGTTGGTTGGAGGTGCCGACAAACTGTTTAAGAGTTTGTGACTGCACGAGCTCCAGCGGAGGCGGAGTAAAATAACGGGCATAACCGGCGTGGAGGGTGGTGCTCTTGGTGGCTTGGAAAACCACGTTCAACCTGGGGCTCAGTTGATTGGCATGCGTGAACTCGTCGACCACATCGAACCGTGCCCCGACGTTAATCGTCAAGGGCTCGAATACTTTCCACTCGTCCTGGAGATAGAATCCGTAATAGGCACCAGTCTCGCGCTGGTTGCTAATAATCGTGAAAGGAAGGTTCGAGGTTTGATTTCCTGCCGCATCGACCGGGAAAACCTGGTTATTCGTTTCGACCCGCGCCGTTTCCGCCGTGAGAAGGAATCCGCCCCGCAGAACGTTGGAATCATTGATTGCCCAGCTCGCATCAAATTGAACTCCGTTGGAAAAGATGCTTCGGTCGATTCGTCCCGCCAGACCGGTGAAGATCAGATCACCTTCATCGTCTGGGGTAAACAAAGTCGAGCTGTAGCGGGTAAACGCCGCCAACTGAAGGCTGACATTTTCGAAAGACTTTTGATAGGCAAGAATCGCAAAGTCATTCTGTTCGTGCTGATTCTCACTCAGGAACTTGGAATCGAAATTCTTCGGGCTGGCTCCGGCCAGAGCGAAGAGAGGCGTCTGACCTGGATTGGCCGGAATCTGGAAATCGGAGTAGGTACCGCTGAGCAACAGGCTAATCCGACTCGAATCATCGATCAGATAGGAGATGTTCGCGAATCCTTTATACTGCTCAGTCCAATCGTGGATGGCGTTGGAACCGCCGGTTGGATTTTCGATTCCCAGATTGTCCTGTTTGTAGCTGCCGAGGACGTAATAACTGAGGCGGCCTTCCGAACCTCCAAATTGGAAACTTGGAAAGATGGTTGCGTTGGAACCGCCATAGTAGGACAGGTCGCCCCCATTCAGGGTGACGCCTGCCTTGGTGTGAATGTCGATAATCCCGCTGGTTCTAAAACCGAACTGAGCCGGAAGTGAACCAGTGATCAAGTCGACGCTTTTCACCAGATGCGTATCGATTTCCTGGCCGAACCCAGTGATCCCTTCGGGAATCAGGACGTCATCAATTCGAAATTGGAGGTTGGCGTGTTCGTCGCGAACATGGAGCTGCCCATACGAGTCTTGGGCAACGCCTGGAGCTTGCAAGATCACCTTGTTAAATGGTGCATTGGAGCCTTGCGATTCATTCTGAATCTGTGGTTGCCCGATGGTGTATTTGGTCGCGCCCAAAAAGGGACAATCTCGTCTCGAACCGTGTCGAGCTGCCCGACGACAACGACTTGGCTTAGTTCGGTGGAAGAAGCATTCTGTCCGCCCGCTGCCGAGTTGGCAGCCGGCTGGGCCTCAGGGGTCTGGCTGGAATTTGTCTTGGTCGGTTCAGCAGTGGTGGAGTCTGAAGTGGGGGACGGGCCGGTTTGAGCGAGCCCATAGACGGGGAAAAGAGTAGCAAATACAAACAAATAGAAGAGTAATTTCATTAGTCGCTGAGATGAGAGGTCAACGCCCAGGAGTCAGCTGAAGACGTCTGGTTGCATCGGAATCGATTTAGAGGGCGACCCCGAAGCATGTCTTACTCCGGACCGCCCACGACGTAGGACTTAGCTCCGTCGCGGCGGAGCATGCTCCAACAGGCGACAACTCAGAAAAAACGATCCGCACGATCGTGGATCGTAACTCTGGTCGAGAGGCACCGGGAGCAGGGCTGGTTGGGTGAGAACGATCGAGTCAAGGGCAGGTTGCTCGACTTGGCCGGCGAGAAACAGGGTTACCGCGCAGTCGTGGTGCTCATCATCGGCATCATGATGAATGAGTTCATGCAGGCTTGGACAGACGACCAGAACCGTAGCCCATTGGAGCATCGCAGCCAAAAACAGAGAGACAATCTGCCTACCGACGGAGGCGGCGGAATTCTCTCGAGCGCCAGGCTGTTTGGCTTTTGGTTTGCGGTCCATGAGACGCTTCAGCGATTGGCTCGCGGAGGACAGGAGACCGAAAAAGAGCCTAGAGGATCCGCCTTCATTTTTAAGTTGGGCAGCTTGTCACCGACCGAGAGAGATTCTCCTTTTCCGCCAGTCGCCTGTTGAACCTTTTCCAGGTAATGCATCTAGATGCTTGCCCGACAACAGGATAAGCTGCGCATCCGCGGCTTTCCTCAGGTCATCAGGGGTCGGTTGATACTCGTGAGGGTCTTGCCCGGGTTGTACTAAATCGGCCACGCTTAGGTGGTTGCCTCCCACCTGCTCGGCAACTTCGGTCAGCACCGTCGAGAAGGTCACGACGTTCAACACCTCCGTTCCGCTGGCTGAGAGGGTGGAGAAGAGTCCGGACATGATGAAAATGAAAAGGACTTTTCCAACGGTCATGGCAAAGAACATTTTCGCTTACTGCAAATAATTTGCAATAGCGATGTACAAAGATTCGGGCTAAGCTCGAGCTGCTCGAGCGCGAAACTCTATGAACCACCGAATTCTCAAAATACTCTGCGGAGCGACTTTGTTTCTGTTCCCAAGGTTATCTTTAGAGTCTCAGACCGTGCTGGAGCCTTTGCTGCGCGATCCTAGTGGCGTTGAGTGGAGCTCCTTGGGTCGATTTAGCGGGACTTTGACACGTGGAGAGTTTACACAGCGCCTAACGGAAGTCTTCGATCCCTTTCACGGGCTGGCCCCCTTTCTTCAGATCACCAATAGCTCCGTAAAGGTCTTCGCCGCGCCCGGGCGAGAGCAGCTGGTCGAGGTTCAATTCGCGCCCTCACCTGAGAAGGTGAAACGCCCTCCGGTCGGGTTTAGAACTGTCTCTGAGGTTTCTCGTCGGTCGGCATCCAATTCTTTAGCCGGCCTCCGGGTGGTAATTGAACCAGCCGATATCGGAGGCAAGTGGGGAGACTGGGACGATCGTTCGACTTTTTACCGAGGATACGGACGAATAGAGGAAGGGGACCTCAATCTCACCGTGGCGAAAGTCCTGGAGCGCAATCTCCGTCAGCTTGGAGCCAAGGTATTCTTGACCCGCCAGTCGGCTGAACCGGTCGCCCCTTACGATCCTCAGAAGCTCGATCAGGAAACCCGAGAAATCCTTGCGCACCAGAGTTACACGCTGCCGCCCGCGTTTTACGAAAGAGCCCGGAACCTTCCGACGAACAGCGAACGCCGCTTCCAAGTCGCCAGAGAGGTGCTCTTCGCCAAGGTAATCGAACAACGTGCCAGGGCCGCAGAGGTGCAGCGTCATTTCAAGCCTGACCTGACGATCGTCCTGCAACATGATGCGTCTCCAGAAAGTGCTCGGAGCGGGCTAACCGGGGTCAATCGCAACATCTTCTTTGTCGATGGCGCCTTTCAGGCCTACGAGCTAAGAACTGATCCTCATCAACGATGGCGGCTGCTGACCAAGCTTTTCGAAAACGTTACTCCACTTGAGACGGCCGTCGCGGTGAGAATTGCGGCTCGATTTCAAGCTGTCACGGGCGATCCACCGGTCAAGTACGGCAATTCCGCGAATACTCGTACCGTCAGCGGAGGAAATGCTTTCGTGGTTGCCCGAAATCTGGCCTTCAATCGGGAACACGACGGTCCGGTGGTGGTCACCGAACCATATTTTATGAACGAGCCCGTGACGCTGCAAAGATTGCTGGCCGGAGATTACAAAGGTACGCGGCTCATAGCAGGGAGGCAGCGTGAAAGCATTTTCCGAGAGTATGCAAACAGCGTTGCGGCAGGAGTTGTCGACGCCTATGCGGGGTTGCGTTAGCAAACTAGACAAAAAACAACGTTAAGCCGCTACGGAATCGGGCTGTCTCAGCGGGCGAAGGCCTTTGCGATTAAATTCCCCTTCGACGTTCAGCGATACTTCCCATAGAGTAATTCGCAATGGCCGCGCTTTAGTGGGATATAAAAGTCAATGCTTTTAAGTGTAAGGAAACCCTCCAGCGTCAGGTGCCAGTTGTGGCCTGGACCGGGGAACGTAAGCGTGTCGGCTAACTTGGCTGCCATTGCGCGTTGTATGATATGGACGAGGCCGCTGCGCCGCTATTTGTTGCACTTTAGGCGTTGCCATGTGACACCGAATCAGTCATCAATGTCCTCCGGAAACCGATGCGATCCCGTTTTAGCATTTTTTTTGGCGCTTTGGCTCTCCTGCAAATTTTGGGAGGTCACTGGGCCTTATTGCAAACGGGTGCGTGGGTTGGCATGATCGTCCAGTACAGCCAGCGAGATGGGCTGACTGCCGGCCTCACTCAGACCTTCGACGGCGACCATCCTTGCTCGGTGTGCAAGGCTATCCAGGACGGCAAGAAGCAGGAACAGAAGAAGGCGCCCCTGCTGCAGGCGGAAGTTAAAAAGGACTGCTTAGCTCCCTGGAACCGTTTCCGAGTTTCTCAGGAGTGGGTTAAAGTGAAGTACTTCGGATCTGGCGAGCAGATCGAAGGACGTGGCTTTCGAGCCCGCCGTGCCGCCGCCGCGAAGCGTTTAGGGCTTCAAGGCCCGGCTTCCAGTCTCTAGTCAGAAGGCGAATTCAAATTCGCCTGCACGCTCACCTCGGGAAGCTCCCGTGTGCTGCACCAAACGCTTCTCACAACCCATTTAATCCTATGCGTTTTCCTTTTTACTCACTCCTTCAATCGGCGGCGTCATTGTCCGCCTTCGCCGCAGCGTGGCTCGCGGCCTGTGTCCCGGCGTATGCCCATGGCTTCGCCGGGAATCGTTTCTTCCCTGCAACCTTAGCGACCGATGATCCATTTGTGGCCGACGAAATGTCGCTTCCGACGTTTCAGGCAATTCGGCAGCCCGGTGATCAACCGACAAAAACGTTCGACTTGTCCGCGGACATTGCCCTCAAACTCACTCCGAATTTCGGAATTGAAATTGGAGACGGTTACCAGTTCCAAAAGGCGTCCGGTTCTAACCTGCACACCGGATTTGATAACCTCGAAGTCGGCGCCAAATACCAGTTTCTAGTCAACGCCGAACACGAAACGATTCTCTCGCTGGGCGTTGATGCAGAAGTCGGCGGCACCGGAAGTCAGGCGATCGGCGCCGACAGCTTTAGCACGATTGTCCCTGGACTTTTTTTTGGCAAAGGATTTGGCGATCTGCCGGACTCCCTCTGGATCCTGCGGCCGTTTGCGTTGACCGGACAAATCGGCGTTTCATTTCCAACCACCTCAAACGATGGGGAAGAAAAGAGTCCCCAACAACCTCGAATGGGGATTGGCGCTGGAGTACAGTCTTATTTATCTGCAAGGGTACGTGAAAGACGTCGGATTGCGACCACCCTTCGACCGGCTGATACCTGTCGTGGAGTTTCCTATGGAAACGCCGCTTAATCGCGGCGGAACGACAACCACCGGGACAATCAACCCCGGGGTGATCTGGTCCGGCAAATACTTTCAAATCGGGGTCGAAGCCGTCATTCCGATCAATCGGCAAACGGGCAAAAACGTGGGGGTACTGGCTCAGTTGCACTTCTACCTGGATGATCTGCTACCGATGCTGTTTAGAAAGCCACTTTTGGGAGATTGGCCTTGATGAAGAAAAAGGCAGGCTTAGTGTTCTTCCTGCTGCTAGAGACAACGCTAGCAGCTTGGGCACATGCATTTCTTGATCACGCGGAGCCGGCGGTGGGAAGTCAGATCCATGGCGCGCCCAGACAAGCGAAGATCTGGTTCACCGAGAAGTTGGAACCCGCCCTGAGTAAGATTCAGGTATTCGATATTTCCGGACTGGAGGTCGATAAACGTGACGTGAAGATAGATCAGTCGAATGCGGCCTTACTGACTGTTTCGCTTCCCGAGCTGAAACCGGGCAAATACAAAGTAGTGTGGCGCGCCGTCTCAGTCGACACTCATGTCACCACTGGAAACTTCACGTTTGAATTACTCTAACCGTTCGTTTGCTACTTAGAAACGTCCTTTGGGAAATTGCACTAGGGACACTCGTCATCCTGATCTTAGGACTTCTGGGAACCACGCCCCCGCCAATGCGCAAATGATCGGCTATCATTTTTTGGAAAGTCTGTGCGCTTCGTTTGTTAATGCCCAAAATAGTTACACTACAAAAATATATACCGCGCGCGAAAAAATGAATGAATCTCTTTGCTCGTCCAAACGAGATTTATCGGCCGGTAATTGTTGAGAGCCCAGGCGGCTAAGGCACCCGGCGAGAGCGAACAGGCGTTCATAGCAGACGTTTCCCAGGGGAAATCCCCTTGATCCGGAATTGTTGGAGGGGGTGGTTGGCACGGCATCCAGGATTCAGACACCCGCCCCAGCGGGAAGCATTTTGTTTTATGTCTGATGCGACATAAGCCCAGCCCAGGATCTTCACAGATTGGCCGCAAAGGAGGCCCGGATAGCATCAGCCCCTTCCTTCGTCTCGGCTTGGCTGTCGACGATCGGAGTGTCAATTGGACCCTGACTCAGGTTGTGCACGCGAATGCCGCGATCCTTGAACTCGGCAGTCCAGGATGCGGTTCAACTTTGGCAGGAATTGACTCCTACAACGTCCAGCTTGCCCTTCTCTTCGCGGACCGTCTCAAAAAGACGATCAAGGTCGCGGTGCTGGTCGCATCATCGCCCTTAACTGTAGTGACGTTCTTTAGAGGGGTGGCCGACGGGATTTGAACCCGCAATATAAAAGTTATAACTCGTTTGTTTTTAGTGGTTTATACCAAATACGTAAAAGCAGTTAACGTATCGGTAACGTTACCCTAGCTTTTTCATGGCGGATTTTGGTCAGGGGTTTCGCCTCGATGCGATGTATTCATTTAGGTCGGCAAGATCGAAGCGATACTCGTGAGGAGTTACCCGGAGACGAAGGTCATAGTAAAGGCTTTTCGTCGGCACAGTCGTCGTAACGTCTCGGGAGAGATGGCGAGGAACGCAGCAGCCTCCTCGGTCAAAAGAAGTGCCCCTGGAGGCTTTTCGGTTACCGGCGCGGTTACCGGCTTAAAGGCAATCAATCGATTCGGAAAAGAGCCGGGGTACCACGAATTGAGCATTTCATATACGTCCGTGCTCCTTTAGAACCGCAAACTTTGGTTTCAGTCAGACTCGGCCATATCTCGTTGGTTGCACGAGATGTCCCAAAAAGCGTTGGGGTACCGAGAATGAAAATCAAAGATCAATCGGATCGCTTTCTCGCCCCGTTCGTTCGATCGATTTGCTTTCGTAGCCCGGGATTGCTTCCGGATCCCGGTAAGCATTCGTGGAGCTCCGGCTATTCGCGCGCCAAGTCGGCATCCGCGGCACGCTTGTCTCGCCGGGCTTGATTCGCCTGCTCAATAGAACGCGGACATGCCCTTGGAATGAGTGAGGTTATTCTTCGTCCGGCTAAAATCCCCCTGGCCGGTTTCAGATCCATAAAAATCTTCGAATTTCAAATGACGAAGAAATGCCGAGAAAACGCCATTTCTCGTGTACTAAATTTTTCTAGCGTAAAATCGTGCTTTTTCAGGAGGGAGAAAGCGTGTGCACGAATGGACACTTCTGAACGAGCGACCCCCTCGGGGACTCTCCTTCTCATAACCGCTCTGGAATAATCTCCCTTGCGGATCAAGTGGCCCGTTCCCCTTTACGATTCCTAAAGTCGCCGTTCTAAGAGAGAGAATCGCGGTTTTTGAGACTCGCGGGTAATTTTTGACCAAACGATGCTTTTCGACCTACAAAAACCCCGCGATCTCAGCGATCGAATCGGAGGTTTTTGCGTGGATCTTCAGCCGATCATCGCCGAGAGCATTGAAAATCTCGGTTCAAGCTCCACCAGCGGGTCTCGGAAATTTATGCTGCCGCCGCCTCAAGCGGTTCTGAGAGCCAATCCGAAACCGAAATAAATAACGGCTCAAATTGCGTGCTGATACCAAGCGCAAGCGCGGTATCCCAAATAAAAAACAAGGCAAAAGAGACCCCCCCCCATTTCGACATTGGCAATATCGGCGACCCCGATCAGCTGCCCGTTATCGGCAAACCGAAGAAAACCGCCGCGACCTCCACACTCCGGAAATGAAAGCGAAGGCAGCCCGCGGCCGAGTGTACCGAGCGGATCATTTCGAGGGCGAGGCTGGCCCGGACGGAGGCGCTCCTGGCCCAGGAGGCGCAGATCTCCGGCCGAGGGAGGCCTCATCAAATATGGTAAGCGGGATCGTGAGCGTCGCTGGTTCGCCAAAAAATTCGGCCAAGGGAACCACTACACGACGCGAGCCGCCGAGCGTCGTCGTCGGAGTACCCACGATGCGAGGACTTAACGCGGCGCGGCGAATATTGGACGTTATCAATCGCCAAAAAAGCACTCATCACTTGCCTCCACCTCAATGGTACTGGGAAGGTTCTCCTCACGATTACCGCTCCATCAGAGAAGCCGCCTTCGCTTACCACGTCAAAGATCTCCCTCCAGGCGTGGTCACTTACGCGGAGAGGGACCCTTCCTCCGCGATCTGGTCTATATCTCCTTTTCGCGCGAGGCGCTTCCCCTGCCTCACACCCCGGACTTCTTGATTCGCGAAGGGGAATCTTACCAGTACTACGTTGAGATTGAGGGCACTCATTTCCGCCACCGCCTTCATCACGCGAAGAAAATCAGGACGAGCCACGTTTTCGCGCGATCCGAAGAGACATCCTCAACACCCTGATGCGCTGGGCCTCTAATTCCTATTGCCGAGAGTATGCTTTGATGACACCGTCTTTTCGTTCCCGATGAAAGCCTCAAGCGCTGGTGCAAATGCAAATCCGACCGTGCTCTCAGCCCTTACGCCTTGATTGAGAAGATCGCTCATGCTAGCGAGCGCTACGTCGAGTGGGTTTGGAATCTGGTCGAAGTCTGCTTCCCGAAAGAGTGCGCCGTCCTCGACCGCACTCTCGAATTGGCGGACAGAGTATTTCAAACCCATTTCGGTGCCGAGAAGAAAATCGATAAGGTTGACGTCCTGGGGATCGTTTCCGGTTGCCTCACCCAAGCCGCGGATCAACTCGGTTACGAGGGTGACATTGTCCGTTTGACTTACCAAATGCGAGCCCGGGGACCCAATCCGTTTCTAGTCCCGGCCTTCAAGGCTTAGAGTGCCTAGGGTTTCCTTTAGCTTCCTTGGGGGGACCACCATCCCAAGATTCTAGATCTAGAGACCACGACCCCGAGACCCGAGCCTCGGAAGATTTAACGCAATTCCCGAAGTTGAAGCGGCAAATACAAGGCAAATTCCCTCTCCATTTTTGTGAGGCTCAATTCAACTTAGGAAAAGTTGAATTATGGCAGTATAAGAGCAGTTTGATAATATATTTTGTGGCTACCAATTGGTGTCTACAGATGCCACGAAAATTGAAAAAAGAGATGGAGCTCTTCTTCAGGGACTGATCACAGTAACCTTCGGCCTAGAATTGATGCTTTTGAACCTGCCCTTCGAGTCGCCCGAGTCGCCCGCCGAGTGTGGTTTCCCTGGTGGAGTCTGAAGCGCAATACCAACCGTCTGATACGCGCTTCAGCACACGATCTGGATCGCCGGTTCGTCTGGTGGGCGATGGACCTGGAACGACGGTTAATCCCTCGCATGGACTTGCAGTACCTTCACCCTTCACCACGATATCCTGCGTCGTTCCCTTAGAGAGAGAAGGCGATGGTTGAGGAATTTTTATGCAGGAGCAAATGCTTGAGCAAGCCATTGCACGCCGCTTAAGAGCGTTGGGACGATAATACGATTTTTGAGATTCGCACCCACATTTTGTAACCGGTAGTTGATTATGAGTTGCGACACGATCCTAAGAACAAAAAAAGAGGCGAAAAGGGCGGTGGTCAGGGAGCGGAGAGAAGCTAGTGCCGCGTGATGCGACGCTAGGACTAGGGTCTCCCTGGAACTGCCACTGCTTGTTTCTCGCTTTCTGCACCAACCCCAACTTCTTATATCATTCCGCAAAGGGAGTGGTCTGCGCAGAGCGTTCGACCGTTGTTAACGCTAGTCGGTGCAAGTTCTCGACGAACTCATTCATTTTGACCCAATTATCCGAATAATTATCCTGCCACGATCGCCGACCTCCCAATCGCGTGGCATACCGTCAAAACCGTGACGTTTGGTTCCAACCCCTCCTTTTCCAAGAGAATAATGGCGGCCAGCCGGCTAGCTCCGAAAATAAGACGATACTCAGTGGCGGTGCCGCCGTTTTCCTTTTCTCTCTTTCCCTGGCGGACACCGGTCGGTTGCAACTGGCCATGCTGCTTGACGCTCATGGCAGCTCGCCGGAACCCGCTCCCTGGTTAAGTTCCCGCTGACGCTCGCCGACGATGGTTGAGCGCGGGTAAAGAGTCGTGACGTTATGCGACTTCTCGCCCTCAGACCCTCTGGCGGCAACCCCGATGTGTTAGGCCGGTATTCCATAGTATTTTGCGACTTTCATTTTAAGCCCCAAGACGGCTAACGCGGCTGAATGTTCTCCGGGGGAATCTCAGCTATCGCTAGCGCCCGGTACTGGAGCCGGTGGCGGTACGGGCGCGGGCGCCGCCGGAGGCGTCTGGGACACGTTTTCGTGCGTGGAAGTACCAAGAAGCTGCGGGCATCGGTGATGCGGCCTCTAAGGGCATCGTATGCGCTTGAGCTACCTGCGGGGACTACGGTAGTCACCGTTGGGTGGATCCGCATGGGGCCACGAGAAATATCGGGCGCCGCGGCAGCCGAATCGAGCACGCTCTCGCCCGGTGTACTCAAGACCGCTTTATACTTGCGAAAGAACCGGCTCAAAATCCGGGAAGTCAGCTTGGCCGCACCCTGATCCCGGTTAATTTTCCGAGAGTTTAATCGCCAAAGGCTGATCGGCCGGGATCCTTTCGCCGGTCATGGTGGCCAGGTACTGACCGAAGTTGCCGGTCATGTCGACGTTGGTATTGGCGATCTCGATCGAGTAAAGATCGCGTTTTTGTAGTTTCAACCCCTTTGGGGACGAACTGGAATAGTGATTCTAAGCATATTTTTATTAGAACGAGAAGAAAACATCTCCAAGGCTTGAGCTGAAACACTCCAGCGTTTGCGCTCGCTTCGGCGAGAGGATATGGAGACATTAAATTATTTCCCATCGCCGCTTTCTGGTATTGATTGGAGCGTATTTTAAGGTGGCAATCTCTGCCGCAATCATGAGCCCGTTGGCCGAGGGTCAGATGACGGCCTTTGACTTCTCTTGGGTACGGGTGCTCCCAGCTCCTGACTAAAGAAGTCCGCGGTGACTGGTGCTGCTAAATCTCGTTATCGCCGCTCGGGATTCCGGAAGCGCTTCGCGACCGTTCTAAGAATATGCGGGCCATGACAAACCCAGGCCCGGGAGCACAACCGGGGGGGGGGGGGGGGAAAAAATTCACTATGAACGCGTATCAAAAGCTTGCGAAGAGAAAACGACAGAAAGCTCGTGCAAAATTAGTGACCCAAGACGAGATCAAGAACGGTGTCGCCAATATTCGTCAGATCCGTGGATTGGAGGCCAATTGTCGGCGATGACGGCGGTCTCTGCTTCTTTCGGGCCATGACCGGTTGGTTTGTACTCTCAGGCTTAGGGTTTCAAGTCTTACCGGCTCTCGGTGGCATGGTCTATCGTGCGGGTCCGGATGAACAGCGCGACGCTCTTGCCTTCTGCGGTCCCTTCAACGTTGGCTGCTACCGAAACCGGAGCCGTCCTTGCTCACTATTGGCTGATGAACGGCAATGAAATCATTGATTTTTCCGTTGGCGACTGGAAGGAAAGCAGTAAAACTATAGCGGATTATCGAATGCCCGAATCTGAAGATTGGGGACCCATTGAATGGACGGCTCCGGAGTTGCCGGATTTCTTTTGGGGCAGTCCGAGAGCATCTACTATGCAAGGCGACGATTTAGTGGAGTCAATTAGAAAGGACATTGGGACGCCAGAACTTGGGCATGCATGGTATACCGGATGGAGTGGTAAACCGGTCGATTTATTTGGAATGATGGAGCCATTTATTCCGGTGATCAAAATGAACCTGTTGACCAGATTGGACGAATTCAAAGCCTTAAAGAATCACTTACAGGCACTCAAGGCAAAATAGCGATCGTCTCAGGGGGGCAAACCGGCGCTGACCGGTGCGGCTTTGGATTGGGGGATTAAGCATGGCGTTGATGTCGGCGGAAGGTGTCCGAAAGGTCGGAAAGCCGAAGATGGCTTTATTGATCCGAAATATCCGCTGAAAGAAGCCCCTTCGCCTTCCTACCTCCAGCGTACCGAATGGAACGTGCGCGACAGTGATGGTACCGTGAGTTGTCTCACTGGCTCCTAAGCTGACTGGCGGATCATTCAAAACCGTTGAGTTCTCCCGTAAGCATGGTAAACCCTGGATCCATATTTCCGCTGCGAATCCCGATCCTGCTGGCCATTTGCGGCGCTTTCTCGCTGACAACGCTATCGCTACCCTGAACGTCCCCGGACCCCGGAAAAGCAAGGAGCCGGAAATAGCCGAGTTCGTATTTCGTGTGCTTGATTCGATCGTCGAGCCTGGAGCCGATTTCTGACAGCACCAATCGCGGGTACGATATCGGCGGAGCCGGCACGCGGAATCGAGGTGGCTGAAGAACTCCTGCGCGACAAAGAGGACGATCGGAGGTGGAAGAAAGTTTTGCCGGATTCGCGGCGCGCCGACACTCCGCAGATCATCTATCCCGCGTCCTTCGGGCCGACACGACCCGAGAAGGAAATTTTGGCATGGATGGCACTTGGCGAGGTGTCTGGTGCGCCAGCCTATTGAGGGACCAAAATCTCTGCGGCGTCTGTGATTGGATCGGCGTTTGCAGCGGCCTCGCTAGATCATGAGAGCCAGCTTGAGCCGCCGATCCAGACGGCATCGTCGGCGAAGGCAGTGCACAACGGCGGATGGCGGCCAGCCCGACCGCCTCGTCGACGTGGGCGGCGGCGACGGACTGGGCGACGGCCAATTCCGCCTGGCCATGGTCAGCAAGATCGTCATCCTTCGTGAAAAGAAAGATGCCGCCAACCGAGCGAGTCGCCGCATGCTCGATCTGATCGAGTATCGGAACTTCAGGAAGAGATGAGGCTAGTAGCTGCAGCCAGACCCTCCGGCAGCGGGTGCTGTTCGTAGCGAGCCACAAGGGACATGCTGACCAAGAGCCCGCAAGAGAAGTTCAGGGATAAGTATGGAATCCGATTCGAGTGATCATCATCGCGTCATCGTAACCATATTGGAAGCCAACGCGGACGGCGTTGGAATTACCAACATGATGGTCAGGCAGTCGCCGTGATAAGCTCCAGCGACCTTCTGCGGTTACCAGGCTAAATACGCCGATCGGTTATCCGCACCGCCGAAACGCCTAACGCACCAAGCGACTGCTGTGGTTCATGCGGATTCGGAAGAAGCGGCGTTTTCATTTCACCGCCGGATGCAGTACCGTCCAATTGCGCGGTGGTCGGACGATCGAATCCCTTGCCGTACTTGTCCACGTCAAGACAGCCGGATGTTAGAAAGCACAAGAATGATTTGTTTTGAAATCGACAGGTTTGGGCGAGAGCAAGCAACCGGAAGTAGTGATGTGCACCTATCCTGAGAGAAAGACCCGGAAATTTTCCGCTGGACCGAAGAATGACGGAGTGCTCTTTCGGCGGCAGTACGCCTCTCCCCCGACCGAATCGTTTCAAAGCCGTAGCTCGCAGGCGAGTCGAACAGTTTCAGCGATGACAAAGGCTCATGGAACTTTAGTGTCTCA
The DNA here is from genome assembly GCA_963789065.1 of uncultured Verrucomicrobiae bacterium. Lineage (GTDB taxonomy): Bacteria > Verrucomicrobiota > Verrucomicrobiia > Chthoniobacterales > JAFAMB01 > JAFAMB01. The sequence goes on from CAWBKA010000026.1 coordinate 37,502, forward strand.
CGATTCGCGAGGGGCGGAGAACAGGGTTAACGGCACGCAACAGATGATTTCAACCGCCGGAGTTAAACACGGCAAACCGTTGCTCCTCAAGACTCAAGTATTTCCCTAACTACCGCCCAGCTCACCGTATTCGAGTTGGTCTCGCGCTTACCTTATGACTGGCGGCGGCGTTGGCGCGACGAAACCAGGCCGCATATGGAACGTAGAATCGTTACGTCCAAGTTCATCACCAATTTCTCTTCGACGAACAAATGCAGTTGTCTATGGCGTATGAAGCGGCCGCGAATATTAAAAGACTCAAAGGAAGCTGCGCTGCTATTCGCGAGGCCGAGTCGCAAAATAAATGTACTATCTATGCCGCAAATAACGGCACGAGTTGGGCCGGGACCAAACGTGTTGGGATTGGGTTCGGGCAAGTGCTCGATGCGCTGCAATTTGAGCCGCTTATCTTGGTGTCTTAAGAAATGCTCAGGAAAGTTTTACTGACTCAAACGCAACGAAGCTGCCATCCGCCAACCCAGGAACGATCTTGAAAGTAGCATCCTTCTTATCCAAATCGCTGCTAGCAGTACCAACGGGACTCAGTTCCCCTAAGGAAATTACGGTGTCGTATGAAGCTGCCGGGAAAGTTGAAAGACTCAAAGGAAGTTGCCATGCGAAAAATAATAGCAAATTCAGGTACGCCTGACTATTCCCACTTTGGTACTAAAGGAATAGCCCTTCAGTACAATCCCTACCACCTTTCCTTTTCGCTATACATGAAACGGAGCCGGGAAACGTAGCGGCAAAGCGAGTTTGAAGAACCATTCCGGCGCTGGTGCCGATCCTTAAAGAAATATTTTTACACCAATCTGGTCGAACCCGTGTAACCCCTATTTCGTCGGCTCAACTCTTATTCGAAGCAGCACGCTTCTGTGCTGTATCAGCGGTATTAGGCCTTCGAGCAAGTCCCGAAATCGCTGTTTATCCGTTTTCGCTATCATCCCCTTCGATGCTATCGCCTCGGGCAAGGCAACAAAATACGACGCTTTTTGAATCTTTTCCTGCAATTGCGTTATCTGATATTTGAGTTCGCCGATTTCCTCTTCGTTCATTCCGTGATCATGGGGGAAAACAACCGGCCACCGGGCGAGAGCTTCAAGACACCCTGATCAACCGGAAAAGGTGCCGACCTTGGAGAGAGTCAGGGACCGAACTCCATTCGCCATTGGTGGTCGCCTTGGATGCCAGCCCACTCAGGGAGCCGCGAACGTCCTGTCGTTGGCCTACGAGGTCACCCCCCGCGATGCCGTATTTTCTCGAAACACCTTGCATCGCTTGACCTCGTGAGCGTCCAATCTGCGACAAACTTGATTAGCGACGACCGCGGTGGATCGCCAAATTTGTTGTTGGATCGCAGTCGAAAAACCCCTGGACGCATGTAAGCGCGGGGCTAACGATTCGCCGCCAGGTGCCGACGTGATCAGTCCGAAGCAAACGAGTGCCCGAAACATGCCGCTGACCATATCCGGACCGTGATCGGAAAGTCCTTTGCTAAAATCGCATCCGAGGTATATTCTCCTTTGAATTTCGTGCGAACATTATTCGTCCGATTTCCTCTTCCCCCAGACGCCATTAGTCTTAAGCGTTACGCGGTTCAGGGTTTCGCTCGATTGTCAGTGACAGCGGATATCACACGCTGATTAGCGCAAGCTATGGGCTATGCGCAGATCCGGTTCGCACGGAATAGAAAATCTGAAAGGAAATGGACCTATGAGCAAATGGTGGTGGAAAGCTGATTATATTGAAACTTGTAACTGCGCCCACGGATGTTCGTGCAATCTAACGATGATTCCCACGGACGGAACCTGCCAAGCGATTGACGCCTGGAAAATCCGGGAAGGTGCATTCGATACTACGCGACTCGATGGGCTGGGCATCGCAATCATTGTTCGGTGGCCTAACCCGATTCATCGCGGCAACGGCCGTTGTGTCGTTTTTATCGACCAACGTGCGGACGAGGCACAGCGGAAGAGCCTGTCTGAAATTGGCATCGGAAAGGCAGGCCAAGGTGGCCCATTCGAGATTTTCGCAACCACTTACTCGGAGCCTGCGACCGTGCGCTTCGGGGATTTTCGCTTCGAGCGTGACGGGCGTCGTGGCACCCTGGAACTCGGCGATGCTGCTCGCGTCCGGCTCGGTCCCATCAAGAGTGATATGGATCAAAGCGAAGCAGACGCGCATATGGTTCTACCCGGAGGATTTATTTGGCGCGATGGAAGAATGTTGAACACCGACCAATGCGAGGTGACGCTTCCCGGTCTGCAGTTTAAGCACGTTGATTCGAGCGCTTTCTTTTCGGAGGTCGAATACAACGTCGTCAGGCGGCGGGTTCAAACTCTTGTCCGATCACCCGGAGCTAATTGAAAGTAACGCGGCCTATCTTGAGGATCTCGGATGGCCGGATTTTGTTGATGTGAAGGCAGAAAATCCGTCGGCCCGTGTTAAGCTTTTGCTTCGTGAAGCGGCTCCGGCCTGGACCGCGATTGTGGCATTGACAGTGCTAGCTTGGATCGTCACGCTCGACCAGGTACGAGCGATGGGCAACGGCGCGGGCACGATGGGCATGTCGTTTGTAGCGTTCGTTGCCATGTGGACCGCGATGATGGCCGCGATGATGTTTCCGTCCATGGCTCCGGTCGCGATCCTCTGGACCCGTTCCATCGTGCATCGAAGCTCCAGCGCGGTGGCGTCTTACCGGATTGCCCTGTTTGTCACCGGTTACCTTCTGGCATGGGCGTTCGCCGGGGTACTCGCCTTCCTTGGACTCATGCTATTTGAGCAAGTGCTCGTTTTAGCAGGTAAACACGCCGGTTGGCTCGGTGCGGCCATCTTTGTCACTGCGGGCGTTTACCAACTCACGTCGTTCAAGGACGTCTGTCTGCGGCATTGTCGGTCGCCGATGAGTTTGCTTGTGCACTACACAAGCTTTCGCGGACCGGCGATTGACCTGCGCGTTGGTTTTCATCACGGACTTTACTGCGTCGCCTGCTGCTGGGGCTTGATGCTGATCCTTGTCGCGGTCGGTGTAATGAATATTCCGGCAATGGCGGCGCTAACCATCGTCATTTTTGCCGAAAAACTTTTGCGTAACGGCCTTCTCATAGCGCGGCTCATCGGTATTTCTTTCTTCGGTGCAGCAATCGTTGCGGTGATTTTTCCCAACCTCTTTCCAGGTCTGAAGCCGTGCTGCACTCCTCTACCGTGAGTCGAAATTCACGAGAAACGAAAATTGGCTGAACGAAGACGGAAAAGATTGGAAAAGCATTCAAAACTGGCACGGCTGTTTCTGGCACCACCGCAATGCTTTCCCGTGACTCGCGGAATTCTCTGATTTTGAACGTATCGCCTTCGGTTCGCCTGACCGTGATCGCTTCTTTGCGACTGTCCGTTGGGATCGTCATTTCAAAATGCATTGCTCCGTCGATCGCTCGATAGGAGAGCGGCACACGAAAAATTAGAGTAATCCATGACTAAGAAGAGGACGATGACGACTCCTCCGATTGGTGGAAACGTGTTAGCCGATGATCTTCTTCTAAACAGTTTGGCGCGGACCTGCCATTAAAACCCCGCTTTGCTCTCAATGAAGTACACGCAGCCGTATAGTGCCCTTTTCTGGCGTCCCGCCGACTCTGGAGACACCAACGATTGACTGCATCAATTCTGCCGCTCAGGTTCCCGAGACTACCCAACACAATCAGAGGCCGTTTTAATGGCTCTACGTTCACCTGTGGGCGCGTTTGAGCCGTTGGAGATCCGATCCACGTGAGCACCTAGATTGAGGGTGGACGATTTGCGTCGGTTTTAAAGCGTGTTGCCGCCGGTTTCAGCGACCGGGATCTTCGGTTGCCACGTTAAGAATCAAGTTAGGCTCCAATTTTTGATTGCGGCCGAACTCGTCCTGGCGCGATCAGCGAGCCGGGACGAAAACTTTTGTTCGAATGTTGTGCGAACACTCGTTCACGAGCCAAGCAGAACCGGTCTGATGGTTTTTTCTTCAAACCGGCACCATTCCGCGACACCTCGTAGGCATTTGCATTCGGTTTTGGACTGACTACTTGATGCAATTTCGAACCGACAAAATGTAATCCAACCCAGTCGTCTGTTGCGTACCCGCCAATCATTGACCCTTCGGAAACGCAACGTTGATAGTGCGGCCTCCGTAACGGCTCGCCGTCATAGTGCGGACAGTTGCTTCCCTGGAGAAATCCTAAGCAAATCAGCGGCCGCAATTCTCCCGCGGCGACGGAATCGCTGAGTCCTTGTTCAAACCAACAAACCGATCCGGCGCTGATTCCACAAAGGATCGTTCCTTTTTCCCAAGCCTCGCGAAGAATGACATCCAGTCCCCACTCATGCCATAGGACCAGCATGTTCCGGGTATTTCCTCCACCCACGTAAACAATGTCTTGGCCAAGAAGATAAGAGCGCAGATCGGTTATCCCTAACCGGAAGAGCGGCAAGTGAGTTGCGGCCGCCGGTAGCTTTGCAATAGGAAGCATAAAACTTTAGCAGGTACTCTTCGGAATCGCCGCTCGCGGTTGGCACGAAACAGACCTTCGCTCTTGGTTTGTTTGCAAGGCCGAGAATGAAATTTTCCAAGGCAAGATTCTCAGATCCGTCTAAAAACCCTCCGCCGCCAAACGCGACAATTTGTGGATCCATATTTTGCGGTTTTTGGGTCAAGGAATTTGCCTCTTCCCAGAGGCAATCTCTTCAGATGCACGCTCTAACAGGTCAGATGCAGGATCCGTTCGTCCTTTCAGGGTAGTTCTCCAGGATCTTGATAGCTTCCGCCGTCGGCAATATCTGGAGCTTGATTTTCCGGCGATGAGCCTCGCGGTTCACCTCTTCCATCACCGGCAATGCTCCGGTTCCGGTGCCGATCAAAAGCCGCTGACACTTCCAGGGTATCTCCTCCTCTATCGAGAGCGGTGTATGCCCAAACCGCTCACGAAACCTTTTAGACGGTTTTTTCTTGCGCTTGCGGATGCGGTCACAGTCGATTACGAGGTCATACTTGTAAGTCGTTCCGTCAATGCAGATCGAGCCAAATGAAAATGCTTTGAAACGCATGTGTCTCTCAAATTCTCGAATCCGTTTGTAACTGCGGTTGGGCCGCACTCAGGGACTCGTAGAACATCGGCCTTCAACGTGTGGAAGCAAGTGGTCATGCTTTGCCCACCCGCTTCTCCGTGGATGCTGTGGCACTCACCGTCTTATCGCTGCCGCGTGATGGAACCGGACCGCGGATATGCTTCTCCGCTGGCGTTCGGACGCTACCAAGATGCGATTTTGGCGCGTTTCAGCCCTGAATCTGTTGGCGCTAACCCGAGCATGATCGTTGAAACGACAGAATTCCGGGACTCAGTTTCCCGGTCCGGCGGAAGACGTTACTATCTAAGGGTCAAAGATTCCCGGTTGTCCGGACTGGTTGCATCGTCGGCCTAGTACGGTCCACCGTTTTCCTGTTCTCGAATGGGGTTCAGCGTTGTGACGCCCTGATCAGCATGCCGTCTCCTCGGCCCGACTACGGTGAGTGTTGCACCGACTGGCCTTTGCGCGTCGGAAGGAAAAGTAGAAATCCATGCGGCTCCTGAGAACGTTGGCAAAGTCCAAGGTAATGAGGCGCGATCGGTACTATCAATTGGAGCACTTGCCTCAATAGATCGTTCTGTGGCTAGAGTCAAAACAGTCTCCGTTTAGTCATTGTACAAAGATTGCATCCTTCGTGCTTATGGTGATTGTCTGAATTTGCTTGGGCTGCGTGTTAGCGATAATGAGGTATTTGATCCGTCTTCGACACAACAGCCCAAACGTTCGTTAACTGCTGGGCGGAAGCCTCGGAGAGCGAAGCGGAGCATTCTTCCTGCAAGTGCTCGCGGGAACCGTCATCCGCGCAAGGGTGTTTCGCCACGTTGCGCTTAACGTGCGGAAACCCAATTGCAGATCGTTTGGGTGGCTGGAAGGCCCGAAACCGAATTCGTTCCGTGTTTGTGGCTGACCTAAAGTCGCAACACATTTCACCGTATTCAAGGCATGTCCGAGGTTACTCGTCGCCGTTACCGATCACGTCAACTGGGCCGGAGCACCAAAAAATGGCGAATGAAGAGACTACGTTACCTTGTAGGCACAGCCATAGTTTTCGCCGTCATGTGCGAAGCCTCAACGAGCTTACGCAGGTGATTCCGAGCTGCCTCGACCAAAATATCAATTCATATTCCCATATCTCCCGCACCAAAGGGATCCGATTTCTCTTGATCTTCCCATCACATGCGTTTTTCAAACGTACTCGGTCGCCGGATACCGTAAAAAGGACTGGCTGAAACCAGATTCCGATATTCTTTAGCGAGCCGATATCTCTCCGGATGAAGCCCCTAATGTCTGGAAAATTACGCTGCACGACAAGATCGCCAACCTCATCATTACGGGAGGCGGATGGGAAGATATCAAAAATGAAACATGGATTGTAGTATTGAAAACTGAAAAATACCTAATCCTTGCCAACGTCGGACTTTTCCCGAAACAATTCGGACCATAACGATCAACGCGCAGTATGGTACATTCGTCCAATGCTTCAATGGAGAGGCGAGGGTGTGAATCATGGAGCGATCAGTTGGGGATTCTCAACTAATTTTTAACGATCCAGCTCCACCGTTCTTGCTCACGCCAGTTTTTGACTCGGGTCTACGCCAAAGTCTTGTTGGCGTAAATTCCCCTTGCCTAAGATTTCGCGAAACTGAAGATCTGATTTTCTCGATCAGGGAATCTTCGTCCAACTTGGAATATGGGGTAGCAGTATCGAGCCAGAGACCTGAATTTCTGGCATTCCGAGCGAATATAGGTGACCCGTTTACCGTAGCGTTGCGCTCGCTCCCGGAAATTGATGAATCAGGCTCGCGACCGCGTGCGCCTCGACGAATTTCTTTTTTCTTATCCCAGATTTTAAGTGGAAGCTTTCCCGGATTAGTCATTTTATGTTCGGCTATTCTCGATAAAGGCCTAGACCAGAGAGTCGCTTTGGATTGCGGTGTTCTGCCCTTGTCTCTTTCTGATATGTAATTTCCGGCGATTCCTTCCGAAGCGAAACTGGTCCTTAAAGTGCGGAAGAGGGGTTTGGTCATGAAATGTCAGAGGGTATGAATACGCTTCCAGTGACGCCGCTCAATATGGTCCTTTTCCTCCTCTATTTGGGTCTGGTCGTCGGCACGGTGGCCTTATGGTTCCTGCCACTGATCACGCCCGCTTCGATTGACGGCATATTTATAGGGTCCGGCTCCGGATCTATCGCGGTATATGGTTACGGATAATTTATGCAGACGCGGGGTGGTGACCAGGGCGTTCGTCCTTATCTGCTTGGTGGCGCCGATCATCGTGCAATTCGAGATCTGGCATCAAGTAGCGGAGGGCGAGTTAATCGTTATCCGAGAAGCCGTCGCGGCGAACGGGTGGACTCAAACCCACGTCATTACGCATTCGGATTGAGCGATATTGACTCCGGTTTCCCTGGATACCTTGGATCAGGTGCAAACCGAAACCGGAGAATTTAAGCCCGCTCAGCAAGTGGCTTATGGCAATCTTCGGAACGGTTATCTTCCAAGCCAGGAAAGTTGGGAACACACGGAAAACTGGATCCGGATCTTCCCGGAGAATGAACCCAGCGGCTGGAACGCCACTTTTTCCAGTATCGACTGGCGATTGGTCTCCGCCCCTATCGTTCTTTTGATCTGCCCTTTTCTATTCGTGATCTTTGGAGGAGCGATACTTATCATCGCTCTAGGCTTCCTCTTTTTCGCCTGCGCCGGAGACTTGGCTTCGATGGGAATATTGGGAATCGTTATTGGCCGGTTACTCTGGATTTTTAATCCGTAAGTAATTGCATGGGTGTCGATCTTTACCGCGAGTCTTTTCAATCTGATCAGCGAATACACCCGGTTCTTGATTTGAGCCGGGGGTGGCATCCAATCCCGGGCAGTTCATGAAACAACCTGCCTTGCCGCTTCGTAAAACCGGCTCGGTGCGGAGGCTAAGGAACGATGCCGCGACAAAGCTGAATGGTCTTTACCTCCGGCACTTTGACGCTCAGGTCCGGCCGATCGATCTCTACTCGTGTTGGCAGGAAGAGCGGATTCATCAATTGGGAGCCGAAGAATCGGGTTGCTCGTAAATGAAGGCTCTGCATGAATTGAGAATACGGTGTGGCTGAAAAACCAGCAGATATTGGCAAGGCAGGCTCCTCTTCTCCCTGACCGCTTCTGTCTACCGGCAACCGATCGAGGAATCCGCTCCTCCACCCCCAACGAACAGAGCCTTGTCTCTGAGCACACTCCTGAGTATCAGCGACCCCGGCCCATCTGTGGACGGCTCGGGAGGTCCTCCTAATGGCCGGTCGTTGGATCAGCCGTAGGGCCGGTCAGCCGAAATTGGTTGGCATAAAACAAACGTGATCCGCTTACTGCTGTTGGCCTGGTAAGCGCCAAAATTTTGCTTGTTATTGCATTTATGCTTATTTATAGTTTTTTTGCCAATTCTGAATCTAGCCCTGTTCTCTCCATCAGTTATGTCTCATGGTCAGTTCATCGTTGCTTACGAAACCGTTCCTCTCGGCTTTTTGATCAGCACCCCTCAAGCGTTGCGCATCCTGTTGGTCCACAAATTTCGAGAGACCAGGGTCAAGTTGCTCCTATTCAAATGGGCCTGCACTCTCCTTGCCCTGCTCGGTGCGGGCATTTGTGGATTCAGTTTTATGCCGATGCTCCTGGTCGTGGGCGTTGTTGCTCAAGGCGTCCTCCTTTTTTTCTTGGTGCTTTTCATCGACACGGGAGACGTCTTGCTGGATTTCGCCCTGGAAGATGAGCGGTTCTTCGAGTTGGCGATCCGATGTCACGCTTTGGGCATTTTCGAAGATACGGAGTCCGCTCCACCTTCAATCGATAAACTAAGTCCGGAAGACAGCGACGCCGAGATTCGCGACGGAACTTCGGCGGTTGCCAAGCCGCTGATCCGCGCCACCAGTAAAAGAGGGGTCAGCAATATCAGCGACCCAACGTTATGATCGGCCGCCGAGGCGCTTAAATAAAGGAAGAGGTCTTCCACAGGGTCCGTAGTCCAGACCAAGACTCTTCACAGGGTAACAATTCAGAGTAAAATCGGCGGCATATGTACTTGAAGACCTTGCGAGCCCGGTTGCGTCCGCTCGCACTCGGACCGACCCCACGTGCTGTTTTGGACAAATTTGCCGCCATTCAGATTCGATGTGCACTTCCCGACGACCGACGGCCGTACCCTGATCTTAAGCCGCTATACTCATCCAGAACCCGATCCAAAAATCCTGCTCGAACAACTCAACCTCTGGCCCAACCGTCAGCTCCGGCCGAAAGCTCTTGAATCAGAACTAAATACCTAGCTCCTGTGGTACAGACCTTTTAACCACGTTGTCCATCTGGAGCGCCTTCCCGGGCTATGAACCCCTTGAGTTGAGAAAGACAGGCTAATCCCTTGTTGCGGCGGTGTAGGCGGTTTTCTTTTTTACCCCGCCGTTCAGCTTCGAAAATGCCGACCAACTCCGAGTTTCACTTTTCTCCAAACTTTGATGCCAGAGTTCGATCAACCGCCGTTTTACGCCGACATATCTAGGTGACCCGGATGACCTGTCTCTTACTTTGCGGATCTTTGTTCGGATTGCTCCCGCAGAATCTTGCTCAATTAGCGGTGACCACGAACTTGTTTTGGTTTGCGCCGTGAAATGATTTGTCTCAGGCGCGGATGCGAGAACCGGAGTTGGAGTTGTGGCGGCGGCTTCCGGCTGTAATGAAGAAATTTCCTTCGGATAAATTGCGGGCGGGTGAGCAGGGCTAGTATTCTGTTCCGAAGTTGTTCTGTCGGTGGAATCCTTTCCGTCCAAACCCACTCCTCTGAAGAGGGTAGCAGGATTTGCATTCAGCACGAGGTCACTGGTCTTCTGTGTAAGATCATGCCTCTTCTGGTGACGCTCTTGGACCTGAACCGCAAGCACGAGAGTCGCGAAAATTACGGGACCCAAGACCGCCGTTGCAACCCGCCAAGTGTCGCGATTGAATCTTCTGATCATGTCACTTGTCCGGGGTAAAGCCGCGGAATTCTCTTGAGTCGGCACGACAGGTGCAGGCAATGCTCCCGATTCTGCGTTGCCCGATTGTATTGCTGACTGCAACTTGTGAAAGAAGCATCCGCTGCTCTCGAACTCCGGTGAGCCTTGAAGACCACGGTAGAGTATGGAGTTACCCGCTTCTCCCAGCCTGTGCACAGGCTTGAACCAACGCCTGGTGTCATTTTCATTCGTTCTCTCACCGCCAAGCAGTTCGTAAGTAAGCAATGCTGTTTGTCTAACCGCCAATCCTTTTGAGCCGCCTTCATGCGCTTTAGAGGTAAGAAAGGGCCAAGTAACATTCTCTTTGGGCCTTACAAATTCCCACACGTCCAGTTTGACGGAGAACGGAGCCCAATCGCAGAGCGATCGCTGTTCGGAATCCGCTTCAAACGAACTCCTGATTTCCGTAAACAACCAGCAGTTGGAGATTGGATTGGGACAGCAGCTAAAAGAGGCGGCAAGGTCAAGAGCGCTCGCTAAGGGAATTACTAGCCGAAGAACTTCTTCCAGTTCGAGACGGGATTCCTCTCTCAAAAAGTCTGAAATTGAGCGACCCCTTGGAGGCTCAGTAATGACGAAATCAATCGATTTGTCGGAGATTACGTCCAGAAGATTCAAAAAGTGGGGATTTCGCACTGAAGCGAGTTGGTGGATTTTCTGGCACCAAGTATCACTGGGACATTGAGATGTCAGTGACGCCCGTCTGAGCGTTACGGTTTGATCCAGCGCTAGGTCATGTGCCTTGAAACTGTCGGCGTCGATCATTTCCAAGATTTTGTAACGTCTTGCCAAGACCGTTCCGACAAGGGACGACCCGGTTAGTTTGCCGTCGCGATCTGACCGCAAATTGGCCTCATCATTTCTTAATCTTGGCGCGATGAGGAACAACGTTTGCATAGCCAGAATCTTTGTTTATTTCTTCGCGGATGTATCCGTTGGCGGATGCAAAAAAACTGGATTCGACTCTTGTGAAAAACTCGCGTTGACGGGTTCCGACACCCTCCAGAGATAGTTGCGCAACAACGCGATAGTTTGAGCATCGATTTGACAGATCAGGGATTCAGCCACCCCCATCCGGGCTGCTATCTCAGACAATGGTATATGCTCGTGATAATGCATCGCTAAAACTCTTTTCCGCCCAAGGGGTAGCTGGACGATTTTCTGAAAGAGGAACGACAACGCCTCTTCATGTCCCAGAGCGGGAATTGAGCCTAACGGTCCCGAATCGTTTGCATTTAAATCCACATCCGTTGCGGCATCCCAGTCGAATTCACTGGGCATCTTTTCGTTGCCTACCGATTGGGCAAGCTCTTCCATGCAATTCCTCTCTCCTCGCCAGACGCATGGATAGTTTGCAAAAAATGAACAGGAGAGGGAAGATTATCCTACAAACCAATTTCTCATGGGATATGGCAAATATGGCACCTCTTAGGGGCGTGATGCCGACTACCTTAGGACAAAAATCAGTCTGACCGATCGCCTATGCCACGCCAAACAGCGGCCCTCCTCGGCCTTATGACAACCGAATCCGGAAAATCCTGAAAGCGTGGCGATCGGAACTTGCCTTTTTGCGGGCGCGCTCGGTTTTCACGGTCACCGTCGGTAATGTGAGCAACTGATCGTAGCTGTAAAAGACGCTCTTTGTCGGATTGCCTTGCGCATCAAGGGCGATCACTTCCAGATCCAACGGGTGCGGAGGGGTCGACGACGATTGAAGGGTGCCGCATTCGGTGTTTTTCCCGTGTCACGATCAAATGCTCACCGCAAGTGGCGGGACGATTCGTATCGTATACCACGATCATGGCTCGACCGACGGAAGTCATTTTCCTACGACAGGAGTGATCCGATTGATCGCCACGCATCAATCCCGGTCGCCGTCTCAATCATAATTAGTTCTATTACATGGATGTAAATGCAATGAATAGTTGTGTGTAATGGATAGCTCGATTCGTTCAACTACCAAGCAAAACCAGTGCGACATAGTTACGAGTTTCTTATTGACACTAAATAGCGCGAGGCACCCAATTGGAGAGTCACTAATTAAAACCTTTGACCAACGGTGTTCTCTCTGTCCCCCCATGATGCGGATGTTACCGGCGACTTGGCGAATTCCCGCAGCATGGCAGTAGCGACAGATCATCTAAGTCACACCCCGAGAGGCAATAACGAAACAGGTAAGCACGAATCCTTTGGTTTTCACGTACCACTGTTTCCCTGAGAGCAAAACAAATTTATCGGCGCTCATGAAAACGCTCAAAAATTCAGATGATCTAAGCGGCTCGACAGAATGCTTTTGTGTACTGCGAAGTTGTTCGTTTCGAGGCTATATTGGTTCGCTTACATGCGTCCATTTTGTGTGTTTCTCGGTCTGCTACTCTGCTTGATTGCAACACAAGCAGACGAGCAAAAGGTGATCAAAGACTCCGAAGCCATTCGATACGTAGGCAGATATGTCGAGGTGTGCGGTTTAGTTGTCTCCGTCACGACCAGTCCATTCGGCACCGCCTTTATCAATTTCGGACGAGAATACCCAAACCAGACATTCGCTGGGTTCGTTCCGGCCGATTCCGGCATTCCGGCTGACCAGGTCACAAAACTGCGAGGGAAAAACATCGGTATCGTCGGCACAATCGAACTTTACAAGGGGAAGCCGGAGATCAAAGTCATGTCGATCTATCAGATCGCAGTCTTAGGTTCTAAGTCCGCAGAGTGATGCTGCATTCGGCGCCGACCAAGAAGGAGGTTACCCGCACTCTTGGGGAACCGCATGGCAGGCTCGTGGCCTACATCTATCGTTCGTTTGAAAAGACGCCCTGAAGACGAGAGCGAGCCGATGCATGCGAGATAACCCAAGAGGCAGGAGCGAGCCCAAGACATTGAAACCCCAAAGTCGCGGAGCGAGCCGATGAGAGCGAGCCACCCAAAGTCGCTGAGCGAGCCCATGGACATGAAACACCCAGGCTGATAGAGCGCCTCTCTACCGACCAGGTCCTGGTCCTCCTCCGCGCCTTCCGGAGCGATCCGGTCGGTGAGGGATTGGCGCCGGTTCACTATCGTGAAATCGCGATAATTGTTTTCCCGTTAATATCGGGCCTGGCGCCGGGGGACGTCCTGTGAATTCATGGGACGTCTGACGAATTCATCGGACGTTTCCGTAATTTATTTAGGGAGACGTACGCTTGTCGGCGTCGAAGGGCAGTCACTCAAGTACGCTGCGTGCTCAGGCTTTCAATCAGGACATCCTTCTGGCCAAATCCTCTGGGCACAAACTCCCTCCCGAGCGCAGCAGAACTGCACGCGAGCCAGTAACAGGGCACAAAGAACGCGTCGTTTTGCCTTGTAGATATGTCCCTATTGTCGTTTCATTGTGGGCGCTGTACACGCTCATGATCACGCTGAATCTCCGCTCCCACACCAAAGAGAGTGGCGACCCTGAATATGCCCTCCACTGACATTTACGCCCGATGCAATTTTACCCGGTCGGGTCATCCGAATATTCGGTTTGACGTCGTCATTAAATTGCCAAAGGCCAAGCTCGAAGAATTGCGTCAGTTGCCTGCAAACCGGGATAAAACGGATAACCAGCTTCTTGGCGGTCTTGCCGGGAAGGTGATCACCATCGTTTATCCTGAGCCTGGCGCGACGTTCGCGGTTGGCTGTGAGCGCTACCCAGAGGGGGCAGTCCCAACCGAGATCAAAGAGCGGCCTGAGGGCACAAAAATCGACGACCTTACGTTCTGGAGCATCTAAAGAAACAAAAAGCGCGGGACCGCCGCTCATGGTTGGTCTGGCTTCGCAAGCGGTGCAAGACTAGGTGCAGGAGACCTAAGTTTGCCCTCCAGTCGTCACAGTTTGTTCGTAGTCAAAACTAGCTAGTTCTTGCTTCGCCCTAGGGGGCGCCAGCAAGTGCCTGCTATTCCACGGACCTTTTAGATGGGATTCGGTATCCTGAAGGCACCGGCCAGTTCGGAGATTCGCTGATTCAGTCGCTCAATTTCAGCCAACGCCTCTGCACGCTCCTCTTTGAAAGAATTTAAGTACGCGTCTTTCTCGGCCAGTTTCCGAACCAGATGCGAGACAATGATCATCTGGTTGAGCAACGCTTTCTGGTCTGTGTCCTCAATTGGCACATCGCTCATTTCCTGATCATTCTCCGTTCGTTTCAGATCGGCACTTGAGACCCCAAATGGCCGGTCCTTCATCAACGTCTATCGGACATCGTCATTGAGCCATATTACGGTATTCATTGTAATTCTAATGAATTCTGTTTATATTGTATTTACAAGAGGAAAAGAAGCATTTATTCGGATGTTCGGCTGGGTCGTGTGGATCCCAGAAGAGAGACAAAGGCGTGCGAACGACTCCGGCACGATAAAACATAGGCAAGGAAACTGGTAGCATGAGTCAAGTCGTCATCGAAAATCCGATCCTCAACTCGCCCTTCGACGAGCCGACCCGCCATTTCAGCTTCAATTATGAAGGGATTGCGGCATGAAAGCATCGGAAGCGAAGCTACAGCGCGTGATAGAAGGAACCAACCAGTACGTTGTCCCGCTATTTCAGCGCAAATACAGTTGGGACAAAAAAGAGTGGAGCACACTTTGGGACGACTTATTGGAGTTGTACGAGGAGGAAAATGCACGCAATCACTTCATCGGTTCGATCGTCACCATGCCGACCCAGTCTGTCCCTGAAGGGGTCGCCAAATACCTACTCATCGACGGACAGCAGCGTTTCACGACGATCTTCGTGCTGCTCGCCGTCCTACGGGACAAGGCGAAGGCAACCCCTGATAGCACGCTTTGGCAAGAGATTGAACAAACCCTGCTGACGAACCCGTTCAAGCACGGGAATGACGCATTCAAGCTACTGCCGACTCAAGGAGATCGGGAATCGTTCCTTTCCGTCATGCGCGGTGAAATAGGGTCCGGTGACGACCAAATCACGCGAGCCTACAGATTCTTCGAGCGAAAGATCCGCCCACCCGAGGTTACCGATTGGGAGAAGCTCAAGCAGATTATCGTGAGCCAACTTGTTTTGGTGAGCATCGTGCTTGAAAGGGACGATAATCCACATCTTGTCTTTGAAAGCCTGAATGCAAAGGGCAGGGCGCTTACACAAGCGGACCTCATCCGCAATTACTTCTTCATGCGGATTCACGTAAACGATCAGGAGCGCCTCTACGGGACCTACTGGACGCCGATGCAAGAACGTCTCGGCGAAAACCTCACGGAGTTCATCCGGCATTTCCTCATAAGGAACGGCGGGGCCACTAAGCAAGGAGAGGTCTATTTTGCTCTGAAGGAGAAGGCCGACTCGAAGACTCCAAGAAGAAATTGTCGCCTATCTTCAAGAAATTGCGGGTTTCGCTGAACTCTACCTAAAACTCCTCAACCCTGCACTGGAACCGAGCGCAAAGGTCAGCCAGCAGATGCACCGGTTGAATCGGATTGAGGTTACGACCGCGTATCCGTTTCTGCTGAACGTTTATCACGACTTCTCTTTGGGAAGAATTTCCGAATACGAGTTTGCCGAGGTGATCGGCGTCCTAGAGAATTTCATGATTCGCCGCTTCGTGTGCGGCGTCCCGACCTATGGTCTCAATAAGGTTTTCGCGGCGCTTTACACTCAGGCCAACCAAAACCCCTCGATTGTCGCTGGCCTAAAGGATGCGTTACGGTCGAAGAACTATCCGCGTGATGTCGAATTCAGAGAACGATTTGTATCGACCAAACTTTACGGCGGTGGAGATCGCGTCGAGAAGACAAAAATTATTTTGGAGAGGCTCGAAGAATCGTTCGAGCACAAGGAGCCCGTTCCCTTTTCTACGCTTCAGATTGAACACGTCATGCCGCAGACATTGACCGCTTCGTGGAAGGAGGCGCTCGGCGAGAACTGGGAGACCGTCCACGAACTCTTACTGCATACGGTCGGGAACCTGACGCTCACGGGCTACAACGCTCCCCTGTCAAATGACGATTATGGTCGGAAACGCGAGATTCTCTTGAACAGCCATTTGGAGTTGAACAGATATTTCGAGGCGGTGACAGAATGGAACGATCCGTTGATTCGCACACGCGCGGAGGTTCTTGCAGATAGGGCGCTGAGAATTTGGAGTTATTTCGGCCAAGAACAAAGCGAGCTGGATTCGCTTTCGCGGGACGTGACTGGAACTACGCCTAGCGGTTTACTTATTCTGGGACAGCGATTCTCGGTTTCGACTTGGCGTGAGGTTGCGCAAATTACGCTGGAAACGGGTCACAAGCGCGATAGCGAACGATTTGAACAAGTGCTCACGCAGTTCCCTCGATTTGTCGGGCATGATCCTTCGAGATTTCGTTCGAGTCGTCAGTTAGCAAATGGCCTGTTTTTTGAAACGAACTTGTCGGCGACTTCAATTCATCGTTTATGCGTTCAAGTTTCTGAGCTATCTGGGATGTCCTCTGAGGATTGGCGCGTGGAGTATGCGCCAAGTCCAGATCGAGCAACCGGAGCCGGAAAACGGAGAGAAAAGAGCGGATTTGGGCGCAGATCCCTTCCTTTACGAGCTCAGCGCACAGAGTTCTTCGGCTGGATCCAGAGGTCGGAAACACCCCTTCCATTGAACCATCCGAGATCGACACGATAGTCGTCCCCGCACGGGGCGAAGGGTTTCACGAGGTTTTCCTCGGCGAAAACCGCTGGTACGCGATTCGCATTCAATCCAGCATGAAGCCGAAAATACGTTACATCGCTGTTTACCAAGTAGCACCAGTGTCGGCAATAACTCATATGGCCGAAGTCGCAGACATCGAGCCTTGGAAGGATACGCAGAAATATTGTGTCAATTTTAAAGAACCCGCTCAAAAGATCGGGCCGATTCCCCTCGTCTCTGGTGGCAGGGTAGCCGCACCTCAGAGCATTCGCTACACGTCCTTCGCCCGATTGCAAAAGGCGAAGTCGTTAGATGATGTTTTTTGACCAACCTGTAGTCCACTTACATTGCCCTCTCCCGCACCACTTCCTTCGCATTCTTGTCCTCCCTGATCCCAAGAAAAACCGGCTGACGGACGAGCTTTGCCTTCGTCGGTTCGACACCAACAACTGGGTTGACCTTCGGTGGGGATTTGACGCTGGTGAGAAGCGGTATGTCGTGGAGACGAATCCGGGAATTATCGCCCGTTGCATCCTCATGACCACCGACCCCGGCGATCTGGTGCTCGATCCAACCTGCGGCAGCGGCACGACAGCTTATGTCGCCGAGCAGTGGGGGTCGGCGCTGGATCACATGCGACACGAGCCGCGTCGCGCTGGCGCTGGCTCGGACACGCCTAATGGCAGCTAGGTATCCTTACTACCTGCTGGCGGACTCCCCGGACGGGGTCAAGAGGGAAATGGAATTTACCGGCAAAATATTACCCAAATACAAGACCGAAGATGCATCCGAAAAGGCTTTGTTTACAAGCGCGTGCCGCATGTCACACTCAAATCAATCGCCAACAACCCGGACATCGAGGAAGGGATGACGCGGCGGCAGATCGACGCCGCCATTTCCCGCCATGCGGACACCGAGACACTCTACGACCAACCCTTTGATGACACCAAGCGGTTGCGGGTGTGCGGTCCTTTCTCCGTAGAGAGCCTGTCGCCACATCGAGTCCTTTCCACAGCCGACGAGAATCAGGACACCACGGCGACTGAGCAGGAAGCCGAAAAGGAGCAGGACTTCGCTACTATGATTTTGGACAACCTGAGAAAAAGCGGGCGTCCAGAACACTCGCCAGGAAGAACGGCCTAATTTCGACCAGTTGGACCATTATGCTGGAACGTGGTTGCACGCGACGGGCGAATACACCGACGCCCACGGCAAGACCCGACGCGCGGCCGTCTCCATAGGCCCCGAGCATGGTACCGTTGGGCCGCAACAGGTGAAGGAAGCCGCCAAGGAAGCGGTGCGGGGCGTGGGCTTCGACATGCTTGTTGTCTGCGGTTTTGCCTTCGACCCGCACGTCGCCGAGGAGGCGAAACGCTACGGCAAGCTGACGGTACTCCCGGCGAAGATGAATCCCGACCTTGCGATGGGCGATGAACTGCTAAAGAAGACCGGCGCGGGCAATCTTTTCATGGTCTTCGGTGAGCCCGACGTGGAGATAAGTGAGGAGAAGAACGGACAGATCGTCGCCGAGATTAATTAAGGGCGTCGATGTCTACGATCCAACCACCGGGCAGATTCGTAGTGCATCCACAGACGACATTGCCTGTTGGTTTCTCGACACCGATTACAATGGTGAAAGCTTTTTCGTACGCCATGCCTACTTCACGGGAGCCGACCAGCCTTACGAAAAACTTAAACGCGCTCTTCGCGCAGACATTAACGAAGAGGCGTGGCAAAGCCTATACAGCACGGTAAGCCGCCCATTCGACAAGCCCGGATCAGGTAAGATCGCCATCAAGGTAATCAATCACTACGGCGACGAGATGCTGAAGGTCTTTGAGATCTTTCAACCAACACTTAGGCTCTCGAACAAGGGAAGACACATGAAAGCGCCATGGGACATGAGCACGGAGGATCGCCGCCAAGCAATACAAAAGCTAAATAAAAACATAGATGACACAGACGAAGCGCTTGCAAGGGATCTAAGAGCTAAAGACCCAAAGGCTCAAGCTGCTTTTGACGTTTTCGCAGAGGACATGAACGTTGTCCGAGTTCACGAGGGTAAGCCGCGAATCCGAAGGGACGGCACTTTTGAAGAAACGGTCAAACCTTGATCCTTGAAGATCGTCAATGGGGAAATTTGACGTTCCGCGCGCAATTCTATACGTTTACCTCGCATTCTCTCGAACCACCTCATTCGCATTCTTGTCCTCCCTATTCCCCAGAAATCACCGGCTTGACCCAGTGACAACGTTTCATTTCGGCAGCGGTCAAACCTTGGTCCCAACGACTCCGGCCAACTGCCGGGACGATTGAAAAAGGGACAGGTATCGACCCGGTTCTTTTGCAGTTCAGAATAGAGACTGCGCAAAAGCTTATCGCTAAAGCCGGTTCCGACTCTGCCAGCAAATTTGAGTTTCTTGCCTTCGTAAAAGCCGACAAGCAGCGCGCCAAAATATTTCCGAGACCCTTCCGGTTCGGTGTATCCGCCGATGACGAACTCTTGCTCCAGATGCAGCTTGACCTTGATCCATGCTCCAGTGCGCTTTCCGGCCTCATACCGGGAACCGGCGCGTTTACCAATCAGACCTTCCAGTCCGAGTGTCTGAGCCCGGTCCAGAAGCTCTGGAATATCTTTTGTGAACGAGACCGAATATCGAATCACACCCGGCGGCTTTTTCAGCAGTTCTTCCAGCTTTGCCTTTCGTTCTTCGATCGGTAAATCTTGAAGGTCTTTGCCGTTAAGCTGGAGCAAGATCAAATGCGTAGAAGACTATTGGTGGCCGCTCCTGGCCCATGTCGAAACCTTGCAGTAACTGAAAGGACGAGCGGCCCTTTTCGTCCAGCGCGACGATCTCTCCGTCGATGATCGCGTCCTGAATATCGAGTGCGGCAATTGAATCCTTCACTTCTGGGAATTTGCTGCCCAGATCCTTTTGGTTCCGCGACAGAATCCGCGTTTCACTGCCGCCTCGCAGCGCCAGAGCGCGGTAGCCGTCGAATTTGATTTCGTAGATCCAATCGCCGGACGGCATGGAGCCGACGAGCTTTGCTTTCATCGGCTCGACGAAGTCAGGCAAGCGGGCGGAGGTGGCAGGAGCGTGCTTTCACAGGTTCAGTCGCCGTCCGGCACCGCTTGCTCCTTAATCGCAAAAGTCAGCGACGTAACCCGCCGATGTTTTGCTCGCTCCAGCGAGTCGAGTTCAATATTTAAGTCCGTCTTTCTGTTGATCTCCGCAATCGCAATGTCCAAGCGCCCTCTGACGAAAGTTCGCCCAAATCGGTAGCGGAGCTTCTTGGATGATATTTCCTTCTGCGTCTTTTACCGACTCCAGCCCGAGCACTTTTCGAAGGTGCTCCAAAGAGATGCGCTTCTTTCCGACCGAGACGTATTTTTTGGCCCAACCGTAAAGGCGGATCGCATATTGACTTCGCAGTCCCAAGATTGGCCGGTTTCTGGGAAACATACTCCGGAAGACGTTTCTTCGATTCGAGCCAGATGCGCTCGAAACGCGGAC
Organism: uncultured Verrucomicrobiae bacterium; assembly: GCA_963789065.1. GTDB lineage: Bacteria > Verrucomicrobiota > Verrucomicrobiia > Chthoniobacterales > JAFAMB01 > JAFAMB01. The sequence goes on from CAWBKA010000026.1 coordinate 57,822, forward strand.
TGAACGCAACGTAGACTTCCTGATTTTCCGCTCCTCTCGCTTGGACGGATCCGAGCCACCGGGTGTAACTGGTGACGACTGCGGCACCCTTGATCTCGTCGATTCGCAACCGGTAAAAGCTCATCAGCCGCAACGCCGGTTTGAGCAGCTTTTCACCTCCGATCAAAATCGGCTCAGACTGACCGGGCCGATATTTTTCGAGAGCCGATATTGAGAACGTCGCGCTCGGCATCGGACAGCATGAAATAGCTTTTTTGGACAGCGGTCGGGAGAGATTCGGGGAGCCCCATTCGGATCACGCTCTTTGGTCGCCGATGGACTGGATCTCTGGCCATGCCCTTCCTCTATTTTCAGATTTGAGCTTCAGAGCTCCCTGCTCGTCATAATTCCTTCTGACTCGTGCCAGTTTGCTTCACAAAGAACACGCCGATTGTTCCACTCAATAGACCCTGTAGGGGTGCAAGCCACAGGCTTGACATTTTCATTAGTTCCACGGGCTTTATTTGAACAAAATTAACGGCAAACAATATACTGACAACGCAAATTAATTAGAACGCCGAAAGCCCCAAGCAGAGGTAGTAAGCGAAAGAGTTTACTTGACTACGCGAAACTTGCTGCTGAGTCGCCTCGACAACGACAGAGCTAAGAATTAACGTAAGTATCGGAAGAATTGTAGGGAGAAGCCAGCTCCAAGCGTCAGAAACCCAAGTTTGCCAAGTCCCAGCGATACTTTGCAGAATCAGAACGATTATCGCTAAACATCCCCACAAAACCAAAGTATTGCTATGTTGCGTTGACCTCTATAGAAAGGAATCGACATGGTTTAACGTATTTGCGCTAAGTTTTTCCAGAGCCGAGTGCTTTTTAAGTGGGCTAGAGCTGATACATCACTGGATTCCTTAAACACAGGCGCATCGTTGCGTGTCTTCCGCTCGAACTCGTAGACATACGCGATACAATGGTAATCCTTTGTTACTGTTACCTCAGAATCTGCCGTTCTTGGGAGAAACGGTAGACCCCGATTTAGCTCGGATGCTTGTTCCGCAGTAATCGGCTCTTTTTTCTCTTCAAACGGCACCTGCGAGACAACCAATGCAATCATCCGTTAATTACCGGGGTCCGCTTTAATCATTGCCGCTAAGAATGTTGCTATCGAAAAACGTGTGTAGTCGTATCGCGGTAAGTCGAATGACCATCTTCCTGCTGAGACCGGAGTTCCGTCAGGGTGTATCTGTTCGATATGTGTTATGATGGCGAACCCGGGCGCATGTTCTTTGTCCAGCCAGTAGTAGCTTTTGCGCTCATATCCTGCTTCTTCCATCGCCTTGCTAATTCCGTCGGAGAGTTGTCCGAGACTCATTTTTTCGCCGGAATGCTCGATGGGCAGTTCAGTGGTGACTGTAGCTTGAGGCGGAAAGAAAATCGGCAGAGTAGATTGGGTGGGCAAGACGTGTTCAACAGGGCCTGAGGTTGGCGTGACGACCGGCGTACCGCCTCCGACGTAATTTGACGAGATGGCGTCAAACTTGGAGACCGTTCCTTCTTTTGGCGACTGCTTGAGATCGTAGACTGTATTTGCGGCGATTCGCTGGGTTTTCACATCGTAAATCATCACCGAATTCGCACCCGACGAGTTCTGTTCACGCACGGTATCCACCGCGATATAGCGTGTCTTTCGGTATTGATCTTTACGGGACGGGGGGGCATTTTGGTAAGCGAAACGCGCCCGTTCTTCCGCATATTGGCGTTGACGCTCGGTCGCCTTGTGTTTGGCAATGACATAGGCCGTAACCCCACCCACTGCGCCGGTGGCAAGACCGATCGCCACTGCTTGCGATGTGCTTGCTCCTGCGGCACTGGCCAGACCACCCGCCAGAATACCCGCGCCGGTGCCAAATAGCGCGCCGCTCGCTTCCGGCGACATATTTTCACATCCTGTTAGGAGCAGACCCGCGATTAAGATCGCCGACGAGAATTTGATCAGACTGGCGTTCATAAAAACCACGCATTCTTGAAAATAGGAATACGTATTTCACAAATGAGCGTCAACTTCGTTTAAAAATCCCTCGAAACGGGAGGAATGCTTACGTGACCCTTTTCGAACAAGGCAAAAGAAGACGATTAAGGATCCACTGCGTGGACGATACGAACAAACAAAGGAGAATGGCATAAAGCGTCACCCAAATCCATCGCGATTCTGCTCGCTTTTTCATCAGAGCTTTGTCGATGTCGATTCGTGGATCAGAGACCAAACCGCGCCCTGTGCCCCAGTGTGCAGTTTAATCGACGCGACGATCTCAGCGTCGTCGTTTTTTGGACTATTTACACGCCCACTGACGGGCCATGCTTTCATCCGGTCCGCCGAGAACGGGACCAAAATCTCTTTTCCAGCTTCACCGGATAACCAAGCACCATGATGCACTTCCGGAAGGATGACCGGCATCCGGGTATGGATCTCCCGCACAAATTTTGTGTTGGTTGGTCGATGACGTATTTGCTTGCGGCAGGTCAGTGCGCGGCCCGTCCGCTTTGTCAGAATCAAAAGTCGCCTTGTCTTTGTTTTCTTGGATTTTGTAGGCGGAGCCAGCCATACGCAGAACTAAGCCCAACCCGTCGGAAAGAGTATGGGATACGCTGATTAAAAAGGGGTAGGGCATTGTTATGCCGAAAGCGATCCCAAAATGACGCCGATTCTCGCCACAGTTCTGAACGTCGATAAGTGCGGCAATGAATATGTCGTAACCGTTCAACTGGGGAATAACGACTTTTCAGGCACGTTGGAGAAACTCAGTTTCGAGAACAAGCCCGACCAAGGTTGGTGTCACTATGGTTGGCTTAACCTAGTCTATCATCGCGATCCCGACCTGAGAGCGGGGCAGAAATTTCCGTTGTGGTCAGCTTCAGCAACCTAATGAATCCTCTCCTGATCTCCCTCATACTTGCTTGTGTGGGAGAATCGCATACCCGTTTCAAATGACAATCGGCGAACTACGAGACGAACTGGAAGACTGGCCTGAAGGTGATGAAATCATCTTCGGATGCGAGGAACTGGAATTTTATAGATTTAAAAAGCGCGGAGCCGACACCGTCCAGTTGGAGTTTAACCAGGCCATCTACAAAGATGCAAAGACAGGCAAGTGGCACGTCGATGATTAGACTCCCCAATTCTTCCGATTTGGCTACCTCATCTCTCCCCGCCACATAAAGCTGATCTCCCCGTTGCGTTCCGATTTCGCGACCCGCTCCGACTCGGTGCGCAAACCGGTCGCGAGATCCTTCTGGCTCAAGTCAGCGTGTCGGATCATTTAACAGACCCTCCCCGATCATGCCGAGGACATTCACCTTGATATATCCTTAAATCCCGATATAAGGAATTATGCGCGAAATCATCGCCGTTGGGCAAGCGATTGTTGATCCAACGCGAGTCCGTATCATTGCTTGCCTACGGCGAGGAGAATTGTGCGTATGTGAGTTAGTAGACGCGTTAGAGATCAATCAGTCAACTCTCTCTGGTCATCTTCAAGTGCTTCGGCAGACTGGGCTGGTTACGACCAGAAAAGAAGGTCGGTGGATTTACTATTCACTTACTGATCGGAAAACTGCATTGATCGAAGCTCTATTCTCCCACATTCAACCGGATGGCGGTGCCGACCCGCGCCTCCGCCGGGACTTCAGGCGAATTGAACGCCGTTTGGCTATTCGTGAGAATGGGCGTTGCGTTCTCGGCTTTACGGAACTGGAAAAACATCAATTCACTTTGAAATAAGGCATGTCTCAAGCTCCAGATACTATTGAAGATTTGCCGTTTCGGGCCGCATCGGCTCTCCATGAGATCGCTCGCGGTATGGAGTTAAAAAAATGTTGTAAGTGTGGCTGCATGAAAGACGCTCTCGACCAAGCAGAACGAGCCTTTGAGTCTGCCGAAGAGCCGGAGATCCGCTCTCTCGGGCCTCGAATTGCCGTCTATCAGGCGAGGATGGAGCCACTGGCTTACGAATGTATTGGTTGTAAAAAATGTTGGGGTGCAGACGCTACCATTGAACTCGCCAACAATTTTGACGAGGTGGAGCTTGATATTTGTGGGAACGAAAATGAGCACGCCTCCGGCGGAATACAATCGGTCATTGGATCTTCAAATAGATCAGCGCACGAATCATCTCTTGCTGCTTGGCCACCACATCCGGGCGACTATATCGTCGGCAACCCGGACGGTACCGTGGCTATCTGCACGCTTTCTAGTCGCGATCTGCCTGTTCGTCTTATTGCTACCGGAGAACCGGCGGTGGCAATTGCCGGTCGCTGTGACACCGAAAATATCGGTATTGAAAAAGTCGTACTCAATCTGCTGGCCAATCCACGGATTCGCTGGTTGGTAATCTGCGGCACGGAAGCCAAAGGCCACCGCGCCGGAGACGCTTTTCTTCGACTGAAAGAGCGAGGCGTTGATGCTGATATGCGAGTTCTGGAATCAGCTTCATGGCGACCGATTCTTGAAAACTTGACGCTCTTGGACGTGGCACAGTTCCGCCAGCAAATTGAAGAGGTTAACCTCATAGGTGTTACTGAATTAGCGGGTATTCTCGCCGCCGTTCGTGACTGCTCTCACAGACCGATCCAGATGTTTCCTGCCGATCCCGCCGGGGCCTCCCGCAACGACAAGCTTGCCGCCATCGAACACATCCCTGCCAAGGCTCCAAAGCAACTAAGACTTGATCGCGCCGGGTTCTTCATTGTTTTACCGCAGCCGCAGAAACAATTGATTGTCTGTGAGCATTACGAGAACAATGGTCGTTTGGCACATGTCATCGAAGGACGGCAAGCGGCGCTGATCGCCGCTACAGCCGTGGAGCGCGGATTTGTGACACAGCTAGATCATGCCGCCTATCTCGGTCGGGAGCTGGCCAAAGCAGAGGCGGCGCTTTCGAACGGCATCACATACGAGCAAGATGCCGCCCTCGGGGTACTCGCAGCGGCGGAACCTATCCAAGAGAAGGAGTCCGACTGCCAGTGCGGTAAAACATGACCCGCGTCCGATGGTAAACGCCTTCGATCCTCTAAGCTCGAAACATATGATGACAAAAACCAAATGTTTGGGCGCACTTTTGGCCGCTGCAATCACTCTATTCGTAGGCGGCGGTAGAGCGCAAGATCAGCAGCGGCAACAGCGAACGCCGGAGGTCACAGTGACCGTTAATGATCTAGCGGGTAAACCCGGCGAGCACCTCGGTCCAGTGCGATTGATCGGTGTCGTGGCCGTCGTCTCACAAGGACAGGGCTTTGTGCTCGTGGACCAGCGTGAGTATGCGGATTGTGGTCTTTCCTGCCTGACCGAACAAGGGACAAAGAGAATACCCGTGCACTGGAGCGGCGATCCTCCAAAGCTTGAACAAACTGTCCGTGTTGCGGGCGTTTTAAGCCAGAGCGAGAGCGGCTTTATGCTCGTTGCACAGGAGATTGGTATCCAATGATGGTGACGAGGCTTGTTCCTACAATCGTCTTAGTGGCGATCTTTGTTGCTCACGCTCTTTACGTGGGGGCGTGTGCCGTCGCCGCCCCATCGGGCTGGAGCGACTTTGGCATGAGCGCCAATGCCACAGGGCCGTTCGGGCTCGGGGCTTATTGGCGAGGGCAAGACTATTTCATCAGCTTTTCCTATGCTCTCGGAGCGTCCTTCGCCGCATGGGAGCTCACTCGTTGCATTTCTTTTCGCCAAGCAAGGGTCGCCGCAGGGGGAGCTGCTGTGGGTGGTATAACTCTGGTCGGTGTGCTCATGGCGGGTGGCTGTTTTCTGATCGGGTGCTGCGGCTCACCAATGCTGGCCGTATACGTCAGCCTTTTCGGTAGCAGAGCGTTAGGTATCGGCAAACCGCTAACAGCGTTAGTTACGCTAATCACAGTCGGTTGCGGCTACTGGTGCCTTTCGCGCCGACCCGCTGATTGCGGTGTTTGTTGCTCTTCAGCAGACACTCCGCAGAAAATCCACGGGACAGATGCATCCAAAGTCGGGCCAACAGCACGAGCGGAGTCTCACGACCGGACGCTTTTCCGCTAATTTTCACGACCTCGTTGTCCGACCCCGCAAGCACCAATCCTGTCTTCAGCGAGGCGAGCAGATTACCAGCGGATCATCCGTGCGTTCCGTTTTCAATTGTTCGAATTGAAGCCTCCTGCTCGCTTTAAATCACGCCAAAAGAACAGATTCCTTTGCGTTACTACAACAACGTTTTGAACAAGACGAACGCTCGCAATTTGGGAATAGACTTCGCAATAGGTCTCCGGTCCATTCCTCCAACGGACGACAGATTCATCAATTAGACCTCGTTGCCGACCAATTGACGGTTTGAATTCGGAAATTTTTGGAGGAACCAATAATATCGGCCAAACAGGACACTGAGGGCTGCGCCATTTCGTGAAAACCATCCGCTCGCTATCCCAGTCCGTATTTGCTGTTGGCTTTCTGGCGGTGATGTTGGCGAGCGCCGTGCTTGGTCAGCAGCCGGTGCTTCATGGCCGGGTCGTCGGCGTTACCGACGGTGACACCATACAGGTCTTAGTGGCCGGTCAGCAGCTTTTGCGCATTAGGCTCGCGTTCTGCGATGCCCCAGAGAAGAAGCAAGCATTCGGTGCCCGCGCCAAACAGGCTATGAGCGAACTGGTATTCGGTAAGGACATCGAGTTGCGACCACACGCGATTGACCGATACGGGCGCACGGTTGCCCAAGTGGTCGTGGATGGTAAAGACGTAGGTCTGGAAATGCTGCGACAGGGAATGGCGTGGGTTTATGACCGTTATATCGTAGAAGCATCCGCGGAAATTCAGAAGGCTTACCAGAAAGCTCAGGAAGAAGCTAAAGGGGAAAGACTAGGGTTGTGGAGCGATCCGAATTCTATTCCGCCATGGATTTTTCGCGATCTGGCCAAAGCGAACCAAGAGCAAGCGATCGCTTCGAACTGGCTCGCAGCCCACCCAAAACAAATCGATCCGAATACACCTAGTTCTCGGCTTGCTTCACCCAACGCTTCGGAGTTGCCACTGAATCCTGATGAGGTTTGGGTCAACACCAAAAGCGGGAAGTATTGGAAGCCCGGATCGCGATATTTTGGTAAGACGAAGCGGGGCGAATACTTGTCCGAAAAAGAAGCAGTCCAGAAGGGATACTCTCCGGCGAACGTTACCGGAGAATGACTATGGCCGTGAATCTCAGATTGACCCATGCCGCTAAAGATCGTGCCGTCCAAAACTTTCAAGTGAATGGCTCGGAACTCCTGATCGGTTTCGTTGACGGATCGACCATGACGGTAACGATCGCGGAATGCAATAGCCTACCGCTTCATGAGGGCGCCAAAATCCGCCAGATCTCAGAGGATCAGACAACGCTTTTGTTCGAGTGTGAAGACGAAAGCATACTCGATGTAACGATAGTCGATCCGGGGGATTCGGTGATTGTTCGCGACAAAAACGGTCAGGTCGAATATCTGGGATAAGCTGCGTTTCACCGGTGGTCGACAGGTCGATTTTCCTCGATGCCGCAAAATCTTGATTCAATGCTAGAACGAAAACCATGACGGATGGAATTTGGTTCTCCTGAGTTCACTCCTCACGCTTTTCGCCGCTGCCGTTCCATCAGTGGGGCGTTGACAGACCGCGTTCAAATGAACTTGCAGCGGCGCCGCGCATAGGGGCGAGGTATTGGGTGTGTTTGGTGGCGGACTGCAAAGTCTCCAGCCAGGAATCCGGTAATGTTGAGAATCCGTGGGCGCTAATTGAAGCAGGCGGCTTAAGAAGCACCATCGGTCTGGGTAATCACTAGTACCCACAAAACGGGCTTTTGACCTTCTTTGAGCTATTCGAGCAAAGCAAGCTGGAACGGATCCCCGTTGGCGGACGAGTATGGCTAACAACGCCTTGGACTCAAAGAGGAACAAAAAACCGAAGATTACTTAAGTTCTGCGGCAATATTCCGTTAAGCGTGGAGGTGAGCCGGTCTAAACCATTCCGCGAGTACTTGATTTATGGAAGAGTTGGGTAAGCTCTTGGCTGCCAGTCAGGGCTCAGTGAAATCTCGCAACGCGGTTAGATTCGCCCGTATACGTCGTTTGATCGAGCGCGACCTGGCTCAACGATGGCAAGCTGGACTTGCTTGTAAGTTGATGCCCCGCTCAGCCTTGGGCGAAAGGGTGAAGGTTCCTACCGCAAAGTAGGGCGACGCAGAAATTCTGCCAAATTCTCAGAGAACGAAGCGGTCATGTCCCGCCATTCGTCACCGGCCCGAGCAACCAGGTTTTGCGCATGACAAAAAAGGCCGGTAATTTTCAAGCCGGTGGAGTATGTGTTGCATTTGAACGTTTCCGCAACCTCGCTCTGAGTCCTGCCTGCATTTGGCCGCCTACCGATTCGCGAGGCCGAACCCATCGAACTCGCCGGTGGAATGCTCGGCAGCAATTCACTCGGTTTTTCGCCGCACCCAGAATTCGATTCTGTCGCTTTTGATGATTTTGCCCGAACGCAAAATGCGTTCCTTCACACCATGTGATTTGCAGCGTGGTGCCTTTCCAAGTCACTTTTCGCCGCGTCAACGGCTTCGTGGATCGTGGCAGATTTTTTGGCGCTTGAGCCGCCCACATTGCAATCGTGGCAATTCCAGGTACCCCACATAGTACCCTCATTGGCTTCCTCGACGTGGATCGTATAGCGTACGCCCTCTCTCACATAATCCAGTTTTTGAATCTCTTTGGCTGTCATCACAGGTACCTCCTGAGGTTAGAAATCTCGAACCAAAAAGCGAGCGTGTCCAGGGACTAAAACGGGAAGGGTGCTCGGAAGTTCAAGCTGTCTCGGGTAATCCTATAACTTAAGGAAAAATGGGAGCGCGTGCTGGAGATATGGCGCGAGTAAGCCCGGGGCTCATACCGGAAGTTTTCGAGCCGATGTCGCGCGCCTGCCGATTTAGCCGACGGAGTGCTTGGGCGGCCGCCCGTACTCAAAACCAACATGCCAATCGCGCTAAGTCTCAGGTTTGATAGCTCACCCCGCCTATCAGCCCGAAGGTGGATCTTGACTTTGATCCGTGCTCCGCTGTGCTTTTTCCGGCCTCATATCGGGAACCGCTCCGTTTGCTACTCAGGCCTTCGATCGGAGTTTACAGTGTTCTTAGGCGTCTTTGTGTCTTTGTGACCCGAAAGCCAAAAAAGATGATGGCAACGGTTTCAATTCCGGAAAGTGGGAAACTGCTTCCAGGAAAGAGTGATGAAAAGGCTAGAGACTCAAACTTGCTGGCAAAGTCGGAACCCGGGTTCCGGTTGAAATCGCCGAAACCGAACGCTCTCTAATCGCGTTTTGCGACCTTTACCGTTCCCTGATCGGTTCCGTTAGAGATTACCGCTTCGACCAGTTTTGGATCTGCGTTTGGGCGAATCTCTATGATCCGGAAGTGGTCTTTGTTGGGTTCTGAGGTGACCTTCTGCAGTTTTTTGGTGTCCGTGTTTTGAACGAAGATCACATAGTTCCCAGCATCATTGAGCCAGCCGACGAGTATTAGGTTGGCAAAAGCACCTCCCTGCGTGGTCGGAGCTGGGGTAACGATCTCAACGGGATCGGCTTTTGCTCCGGTTGACTCGCTCGGCTCGCGTACGACGTTCAAATCTCGCCCTTCTGAGCTGGTCGAGCGGTAAGTACCACGGTCATTACTTGATGCCATCGGCAGAGGACTGCCGAAGCTACTTATTCCCTCAAACGAGGCGGTGTAGTTGGCGCGTCGGGCGAGTTCCGATAGCGTCGGAACGGACGACTCGTCCAAATATTGGTCATCGTAACCCGGTTCGCCGTCATTGTCTGAGTAATCGTCGGGATACGAGCCATAGTAATTTGGGTACCAGTCAGGGAAGCCAAACCCGACGAACGCGAAATTGGAGACGAAGCGGTGGCGCTGTCGGAAGAAACGATCGTGAACGAAGAATTGGCCACGGCGAAAGAAACGGTCGTGAGCAAAGAAGCGGTTATGGAAGCGGCCATCGTGAAATGCGATATTACGACCGCGTGCGTCCGAGAAATGGGGTCCGCCTCCCATGTGCTGTGGCCACCAGCGGCTCGCGCTGTGATCGGTAGAGAGGCAGCGAGAGTCGCCATTAAAAGCCAACGGAAAACACGTAACTTTTTCATATGGAGCGACTTATTTGAAGGCATAGGTCATCGTCCCGGTCGAGGCTTAGTTGGTCTTGGCCTAGTAACCTAAATTCACCTTGACTCTATATACTGGATATCACGGCCTTTTATTCCCTGCAAAAGCGGAGTACCCTTTGTGGAAATACCACCCTCTACCTGCAAAGATAGGTTGAGCTTGTGTGATCCCGCCGTGTTACAAGATTGAGCATGGAAGAAAGCCCTTGGTTGCCTGCTCCGCCCTGCTCACCCTTTGGGCTTCCGGGGATTCTTTTTTTTCTATTTCAGCGCTCGGGCACGCCAGTGACAAAGGTGGCTATCGGATTCGGCGAAGGCAGTGCGATGCGCGATGGAGAAACCAGATGAACCCTGCCGATAGAACGACAGAGGTTTTCTGGGGGTGCCCGTCACTGTTCGGGCACGCACTTAGAGATCGGCAGAATGAATCGCAAACACTCGGCGCCTCTCAATCCGTCGCCGGGAGATCGAGGTTTTTCACCACGCCTCGAAAATGTGTGACGCGCAACGGCGACCGGGGCACGTGCCGTCGGAAGAAAGGCTTATGTCCGAACCAAGATCGCCACACTCAAAGCGGCCCTGGGATCCCGGACAACAGGTCGAGCCCGCACACCCGGCGCAAGATCCGGGGTTTCCGGCTGGAACCCCTTTTAATAGCTGTTGGAAAAACACCTCCCATTGAGGCCAGGGTTTGCTGGCGGCCTTTTTATGAGGCATCGGAAAACTCCCCTTCCGCTGGCCGGTGGCCTTAGTTTATTGCTATTGGGGTATATTTGAAAACCCTGGATCGAATTTGGCGAGGGATAAACTATGATCAAATTAAAGAGGTCTTCAATTCAACGCGCGTTGCTGGGCACGTTGCTAGCAGCCTCAGCAGCCATGACAATGCCGACGGCGGCATATTCCGACATGGTTACTGATTGGAACGAGATTGCTATACAAACATTTCCTCCCGCTGTGCTTGGACCTACTCAGGCACGGTTTCTAGGAATTGTGCATGCGGCAATCTACGACGCCATAAATGCTATCGATCGCAAACATCAAGTTTATGCTATCGACATCAAGGCGCCGCCGGGAGCATCGATGGAAGTCGCAGCAGCGACAGCAGCGCATGACACTCTCATCAAGCTATTCCCCGTCAAACAATCCGCACTTGATACAGCGCTTGCCGAGTCACTAAGTAAGATTCCTGACGGACCGGCGAAGAGAGATGGCATTACGGTTGGCAAGGAGTCCGCTGAGAAGACTGTCGCAGCACACGCCAATGATCGTGCCATGGCGAAGGTGCCATATACGCCCGGGACGTCACCGGACTCTTGGCAACCAACTCCGCCGACAATGGCTCCTGCCGCTCTCACACAATGGGGCACGGTGATACCCTTCATGCTCAAAAGCGGCGATCAAATCACGGTACCAGGTCCTTTCCCCGTGACCAGTTCGGCTTACGCCAAAGACGTAAATGAGGTCAAATCGGTTGGGGCCGCAAAAAGTGAAACTCGCACATCGGAGCAGACAGCAGTGGCGATCTTTTGGACAACCACAACGTCAACTCCGTGGAATACGGTTGCGCGCTCTGCAGCCAAGGCCCATAATAACTCGCTTGCCGAAAACGCTCGGTTATTCGCGCTCCTCAACATGATCACTTCCGATTCGCAGGTCGCCTGCTGGTGTTACAAGTATAAATACAATTTCCTACGTCCGATAACAGCCATCCATAGTGCCGACCGACTCGGCAATAGTGCTATCACGTCCGACTCCAACTGGGAGTCCCTGCTATGCACGCCAGCACATCCGGACTACCCAGCTGGCCACTGTGCCTTCAGTGCTTCAGCAGCAAAGGTCCTGCAGAACTTCTTCGGTTCCGACGAAGTAACCGCAGACGTCATGTATCCGCCGATCTTCGGCATGACCCGGCATTGGCATTCCTTCTCGGAAATCAGCAACGAAACCAACAATGCGCGCGTGTGGGGCGGAATACATACCCGGCATGCCTGTACTGACGGTGCCGAGCTCGGGCGCCAAGTGGCCGAATACTGCCTTGCTAACTACATGAAGCCGGTGAATTAGCGCCTTCGAGGGAGGTTCTCGGTTCTGATAATCGTTATTGGAAGCGCAACCCATGTTACGCCTCCGATATTGCGCAGATTTACCACCCCGCTTGGGCCGAAGCAATCCCTTGTCCGTGACCAAGCGAAGCATCCCGATCCTGTTCTTTGCCGACGACATCCTCGGGATCCATCCCTACGATGGCAGTGCCGGATTCTCCTGATTACGAGGCCGGGCACCCGGTCGCGGTCGCAGCGGCCAACTTCAGCGGCAACACCAGCACCGTGTTTCCGATCTGCGCCTTGTGGACTCTGGCCAACTTCCCGACTGCCCGAATCATCTACCTGAGCGCGATCGGAAGCCAGGTTGAAAAACAATTCTTCGCCGCCCTCAACCGCTTCCGGAATCTCCCGGCGTTTGCGAGCTGGAGTTGGCTTTCAAGCCGAGGTGCGAACGACCGCGGCGGGTTCCTGTTTGGGCGCGCCACCGATACGGGCGGGAACATCGAGGGGATTCACGACCAGGTCGGATCTCCCGCAGTCTCTGCTCATTGATGAGGCGAAAACGGTCGATGAAGACAGTCCTCGATACTTTTTCGCGGTGTACGACCCGCTTTCGGTTGTTCATGTCGTCGACTGGCAACGCCTCGGACGGCTTCTACCAGATCATGACGGCCAAGCAGGCATCTGTGGAAAACCTTTTTGGGTGCGATCCAGCGATTGCCCCCATGTCGATCCCGCGTTGATCGCGGCCGACCGGGAGAACCTCAAAGCGTGTTCGCGATTAAGCACGACGCGCGATTTCTATACGACGCGGGCGATAGCTGATCTCGCTGGAGCACGTCCGCGCCGTGATCGATAAACCGCCAGCCATCGTACACGGCAAGACGAGCGCCTTCTGCGATTTCGCCGGGGCCGGTGACGAATCGGTCCTCGCGCTGTGCCAAGGCAACGACGCGCGGATCGTGGACACCTGGCGTCAGCGGGACACAATGCACAGCGTGGGCAAATTCCTGAACTGGTTCCGCAAGCTCCGGCTGACGGATGGCAGATCGGCGGGGACGAGGGCTACGGGCACCAATTGATGGATCGGATGGCCGAGCAGGACTTCCATTTACACCGGGTCAACAATGGAGCCAGGCCAAGCGCAATGACATATTCACGAATCTTGCGGCCGAGTGGTGGTCGACGGTTGGGCAATTGATCGAACGGCGTCTGATCCGGATCCCGAGCGGCGACGGAAAGCTCGTGGCACAGCTGACCACGAGTCGACGAAAGCTCTACGATTCGTGCGGGCGGGAAAGCTAAAGTCCAAAGCGGACCTGGCAAGCCGAGGTGTGGAAAGCCCCGACCGGGCCGACGCGTTGATTGGCGCGGTCATGATGGGGCCGGGGAGCGATCCCCACGTATTAATCCAAGGGCCCACCACGCGTTGCTGGAGATGATGCAGGAAATAACCATCCGCAACGAGGAGGATCCCTGGCGGGTGGGCCGAAGTGTTCTGAGGCACTGTTCTGACGGCGGGTTTCCGACTCCCAGCCCTTCGTTCCCTGGGCGACTGGCCGACCGCTAGCCCGTGATACTGATCGATTCGCGGGAACAGGAACCGCTGGTCTTCGAACGGCTGGCCTCGGTCCTTGGCACGCTGACGACCGGCGATTATTCGATAGCGGGCCTTGAGGATCTGTTCAGCATCGAGCCGAAGACCGTGGCGGACCTCGTTGGTTGTTGTATGCGCGAGCACCGCTCCCGGTTCGAACGCGAGCTTCACCGGTTGCGAGGCTACAGGTTTAAACGCCTGTTAGTGGTCGGCAGCGAGGCCGAAATCCTGGCGGGCCAGTATCACTCGAACATCAAACCCGAGGCCGTATCTCGCAACACACGGGATGTCATTTGAGCTTTACACCAATCTTCGCACCATTGCCATACGTTTGCCTCCCATGTCGTACAAACCACTAAAATTCGCCTCAAAGCGTCCCACCGGACTAATCCTTGGATAGCCGTCGTTATAGCCTTCAATGAGTGACCACGGGTCGGTTGTCGGTGAGACCGTCTCGCGACCGATTTTGTACCAATAAGGCGGTTACTTCAGTTGCCCTGTCCAGCTTTTGAAAGAAACTCCAAGGCCTCCTTTGGCTTGGCTTTTAGGCGCAGGTACGTCGGAGTTCCTAAGCTATCCTCCACGCCCTAGTGCCATTTTCTTCGAGATCGCAAGGCCGTTCATTCATGACGTGAGGCCGGTCCTCATACCAGATCGGAGGATCTTCATCGTACAATCCCACAATGCGTTCGGCAATGATCGGGAGGGTGCCCAGTGCGGCTTTTCTTGCAAGATCCAGAACGATTACCTTCTCCCTTGGATTCTCGATTATAAATTTTGATTGTTTGCACTGAACGAGATCCTTCGGAACTTCAACAACCGCTTCGGCATGATGAGTGAGTACCGTGTGGATTCAGATCTTTGGGGTGAATTTCAATTGAACGTAGAAAAATTGTTTGCTCATTTTGTATTGGGCTTTCCTTTAGGATTCGACGAGTCGGGCCAATCTTTCGACTTCGCTTTCTTTCGGATCGGCAAGAATCTCCATGTGTTTAATGATTTCTATTAACCTGCCTAACTGAATCTTTTAGCCATTAGCTGGGAGTGACCCTTGAGTAGCTGAAGCAGACAGTTCAGAAGGTGGGCATAATGGTCAACGACGTTCGTAAGGCGCTTGGGAAATAATTCGGACGTAATTGTCGAGGAAACTGTTCAACCGTTCCCAAACGGTCGATTGTCTCTACCGGCACCGATAGCGCGACCAGACCGGCAGGAAAAAGCCTTTTATGCCGGTAAAGCAGACGTCATCTCGCGCCCGCGCAGCCTTCGCAGCGGGGAACGTGATTCCTGAGGAATCTCGGTGGTCGGAATGTTACTTAGACGGACTGGGCGTCGAACAGTTCCTCAGGCGACCACCGGGCTTGATCAGGCCCTCCGCAGCGACTCGATAGAAGCCTTCAACTGAGTGTTAGGTTTATTCTCCCGGAAAAAAGCACCTGACGACCACCCGATTGCCGACGTGCAGTTTCGGCCAGTTGCCTCGATCGCCGTTAATCTGCGCTCGCTCCGTAGGCACCGAAGGAATTTCTAGGATCTCAGCGTGAAGGAGCTCGCGCTGAATCTCCATTGTCCGAGTGCCGGTTTCTCGCAACCAATCTACCGGCCAGTCGCCTGTCAGCTTTAACACGGTGGGTCCGGTCTCGGTGACCGTCGCTTCGATGTCGAACATCGAACCCGTTACGCGGTTGGACATCCAAATGGATTCAACTGGCAAGGTGGTCACGGCCCTGATGCTGGTGTCAGGTTGGAGAACCGCTGTCATCCTCAGGCCACTACCAACTGGACGATGTTTTCGGCTGGGCGAGGGGTGAAACAATGCTCGACAAGAGGAACATCTAGCATGGCGGGGCAGCGTCCAAAACGGTCTCTGAACCGAATCGATTATGCAGCCGGTCATCGGGGTGCATACAAACCCAGTGGCCAGTTGCTACTGTTTTCCTCGAACCGCTCTTTCTTGTCGGGATCCGTCTGCCCCGAAAGACGCCCCAGAACAATGGGGGAAATCAAATTTTGGACCGAGGGAGCGGCTCTGGAGTGTCTTGCCAATGGCGAGTTTGAATGTTGTTCGTCTGTGATGATCGTGCAGTGCGCAGCCATGTGCCGTTAGCCGCATTTTCCATTCTTCCCCATAAACCAGCAAAGACGAAGGGGTGAATCGTCCTTCATGCCGATCGAGTACGGAATTTTGCCGCCGAGAATTTTCTTCCGTGCGTAGAAACCGTCAGTAGGTATCAAGCAGCGTCGTTTCTCGAACGCTCGATAGACGGTGCCGTAGCGACCAACTAGCCCTCGCATTTCGCATTCATGGTCTTGTATGCAATTTGCCCAATTTGGAAGTAAGCATCGAAGTGCATCGCGTTGGGGTTTAGGTATCTCACTTTGGCGCATTTTTCGTTCGGGGTACTACCCACTTGACGAGAATTCAAAATTATTGCAGTAATTGAAACCATTGCATTTATGAACTGGAGAGGATCTATGGACACCGAAAAGTCAGATCTCAATTCAACTCCGGCAGAGACGGATTCGGCACAAACGAACGAATTGGTTGAGATTAGCAATTCAGAGAGCCGAGTCGAGAAGGACCCTTCATACATGAGAAGTCGGCAGATCGCGTTAAAGAAATTTACTCCTCCAGAAGAGGAACCTAGCTGAAGCGTCCGTTTCCCAATGCCCAAAGTTTCCCGACCGTGAACCCGATTTGTTTTCTAGCATTGTCGGGTAGACGATTGCCGGTGATCTCAGACGGCGTTCGAATGATTCGCAGTTTCCCTAAGAAGTACCAACTTGCAGGTCGCAACAGTTCAACAACAATGTTCTATTCGGTCACCTTCTCACGGAAGAGCCGTCGTGCCGACAAAAGCAGAACCACACCGAAAAAAGGAACCAACACCCATCCGGCGTTTGCCTCTGGAACGACCGGAACCTTATGGCCATTTTGATTGCCATTATTTTGGCCACCGTTGCCTTTACCGTTATCCGTACCGGCATACGCCAGCGCGGGAAGAATCAAAGTGATGGCTACTATTGCACACAGGTCACGAATGCGGCTGAGGGATTTCATGAAATGCTTTTCGGCATTTTTTCCGGCGACTTAAGATCGAAGACGCACCCTGAGGCCAGCAATCGGGCTCACGCCTGATACTCATCGGTTCCTTGACTGGCTATCACACTCGGATTGGATTTGTTTCAGCGTGACTGCCCCTTTCGGGTTGGGTTAATTCCAACAGAGGTGCGAGAAGCCACATGGATTGTTGAACCTATTATGCGCCAGGCCATCACAGGCGGAGGGGAGAACTTCATCGGAAGCGACTTGGATCAAAAACATTATAGCGATTTCATTTGTGCTAGCCTAAATCGGACGGCATCCAGCCGTCGCGCAATGTCTTTTGCGGTAAAACACTCGTCAGCCTTTCGCGGCAGCGGGGTCGCCGTTTTGTTCCCGGGGAAAACTTGGGATTTTTTTGGGGTGAATGTGGGGACGAGGATAACGTCAGGGGCCCGGGGTGACGCGGGCGCAGGCAGGCTTTGATTGCCCGGGGTAACATCATGAGGGAAAAACCGTCCGCGATTCCTATGCGGGTTTCATCGTTGCCAAAAAATCTGAGATCGCAACGTTTCAAGTTCGTTCCAGGAACGGGCTTTAGCTCCCGGTTCCCACTCACGCTAATGGCTATCGTATGACATCTGACAGAAGTGTCTCGTTAATTCTGCCGATATTCTGGAACAACGGCTTCCCGCAGGCGTTGGTGCCGTTCGACTCCGCAACCATGAACTTTTGATCGCTCCTGCGTTCGACTCGCACACAATCAAAGGGCAGTATCGCAGGTAACTGCACGCTCGTCCGCTTCTCCCAGGATATCGCGCTTACTGAACATAGCCCGGCATGCCGCAGGCAGCTATCAACGGTAAATGATGCGCGCCTTCGCGCGATCACTTGACTGTGAATCCTCGTCTATGGGAACAACTCGCTGTCTAAGATGTGTCCGCAGGAGCGGGGCGCTTTGGTACATCCAACCAACCGCCGCTCGACGAACATTAAGAATCCGTCGCTGGATGCAGCAGGTCTGTCCAACGTCCGTAGATTTTAATCTAGTCGAAAAGAAGCCAGTCAGATTTGGAGCTGCAACTTATGTGCGAACATCAAACCCCTGACAAGAAGTCTCAAACATTGGAAACGCCTGCAGCCGACAACGACCAAACATTGTTGATTACCAAAGTACTCCCCTTCTCGATTATGCTCAAGCACCGACCAAAACAGAACTGGACCGCTGGTTTTCTAGGTCGAATGCTCATGATGGTATTCGCCTGTCAATTGCTTTTGCCTACAGCTAAGGCACAGAGCCTTTATACCATCACTGATCTTGGCGGCGGCTTCGGGCCCAATGGCGGTTTCAGCCAAGCTAACGGCATTAACAACCGTGGTCAGGTTGTCGGCGACGCCTCCGCCACCACCGGCACACATGCCTTTCTCTACGGCGACAGCCACAGGCAGGATCTAGGTACCCTCGGCGGAAGCTTTAGTTTCGCCTTTGGCATCAACGACCGTGGCCAGATTGTAGGCATGTCCACTATTACCGGCTTCTTCCCTTTCCACGCCTTTCTGTTCAGCCATAATCAAATGCAGGACCTTGGTACTCTTGGCGGTCCTACCAGCGAAGCCTTTGGCATCAACAGCAACGGTCAGGTCGTAGGCTTTTCCTTGATTACCGGTGATCCCTTTCCCTACCACGCCTTCGTCTACAGCCATGGCCAAATGCAGGATCTTGGTACCCTCAGCGGTGGCTTAATCAGCCAAGCGAATGGAATTAATGAACGTGGCCAGATCGTAGGAGTATCCTCCACCGGTGGACTTGGCCCTTCCCACGCGTTTCTCTATAGTCAGGGTCAAATGCAAGATATTGGTACGCTCGGCGGTGGCTTTAGCCAAGCCTTTGGCATCAATGACCGCGGCCAAGTCGTCGGCGAATCCTTGAACGCCAATGGCGCCCAAGACGCCTTTCTCTATAGCCAAGGCCTAATGCAGGATCTAGGGTCCCTCCTCGGTGGCAGCAGCTATGCTCTTGGCATCAACAACCGCGGCGAGGTGGTTGGCCATTCAGCCGACCCCTTTAATATCATTGATCACGCCTTTCTTTACAGTGACGGCCAAATGCATGATCTAAACACCCTGATCCCGCCTAACTCCGGTTGGACATTGGTGGTGGCCACCGGAATCAATGACGCTGGCCAAATTGTCGGCTCTGGCACAGTCGCCAACGGAGAGACGCACGCTTTCTTACTGACTCCAGCCGGTGGACGTTTATCGCCACGAAGCACGCCATCCCCCTAAAATGGCAGAAGTCATACTCTCTACATATGAGAATTTTATTTGGGGTCTCCTAGGTTTGGTTTCGCTGGCGGCGCCCATGCAAGGGGACTTTGTTTGTATCGGAGGGCGATGATCTATCTAAGTCTACCGGTCCGTGATGATGGGACCCTGATGGCCGTCGGGTCGCCCTATCCAGTGGAAGGCGGCGCGCGCTCCGTGGCGGTGGGACACGTTGCGCGCCAGTGAACATTGATGAAAAGGGCCGCTTACCTCCGGTTCCCGGTTCGCCGCTCGCAATGGAAGGAACCTACGTATCGACGTCTTAGCCAGGTTCCTTTAAGTGCCAACCCGCGGTACTACCGATCCCGGTCAACCTGAGCCCGTGCACGGGTTCAGCAATCTCCGGCTAATGGCGCTCTCAAGCCGATTCCGGGCTCGCTTTTTCCCAATAACGTACAGACGGGTGGGTCGTGGCTGTCGATCCCGTGAGCCGATGCGTTTACCTAACAAACTTGGTGAAAGGTTACGTCGCAGCTATTCTGAGGCAGAGGAGGAACGTCGCATGGTCCGCGGCCAGCCTGCCGGGTCGGAAAGCCGCAACTTCAGGTAAGTCGATTGATTTGCCAACGCTTGTCTTCCCGTTCGATAACTCATTTTTCGAGAGGTGGAAAGGCGCTTAGCGGTAAGGCAATGATATAAATGATGATTCAATGCGACCAGGCAAATTGTGCGCTGCGAATAACCTGCGACTAGAGAATTAACGAACAGCATGCAAGATCGGCCCAAAGTACCCAATCAATTAAAACCGGGTGACGGCGTCCCTAATACGATTGAGTCGGGGCCATCCTGTCTTAGTTGACGTGTACGCGCCAAGAAACTCAGAGTGAGAAGCCGTGCTACCCTGTCCCATCGGTCTTTAAAACCTCACTAAGCGGCCAGATGGTCTAGTCAGTAGAACTAATAGTTAAATACAATGAAGACAATCCTAATACCGGTGTTCGCCTCCATACTGATCTCTTATTCCTCTCAAGGCCAGCAGGCGACTCCTACACCCCGCAATCCTGCTGCTTCGGACTCGACGGAGGCCGACAACACCAAGCGCAACTCTTCTGACCAGAACAAGAATACAGACACCGCAGAGAAGCAGTCCAATAGTAAAGATGATCTCGCGCTGACTCAGAAGATTCGACAGGCTGTAATGAAGGATGGTTCCCTATCAATGAACGCTAAAAACGCCAAGATCATCGCCCAAGACGGCAAGATTACATTGAAGGGGCCTGTCGATAGCCAACAGGAGAAGGACACAATCGGCACGAAGGCCGAAGAGATTGCAGGTAAAGACAAAGTAGATAACCAGCTTGAAGTCAAAGTGGATAAAAAGTGATGGGATGACCCTTCGCTCTAGACACACATTTAAATGCAAAACCAGAAAGATAAACTCCAATGAAACGTTCCGCATTATGCCTCGTGGATACAGAAACTCAGGCCGACGCCATCGTCAGTAAGCTAAGAAGCGCGGGTTTCTCCGATAATGATATTTCCGTGCTCTTCCCTGACAAGGGAAGCACCCGTGAATTTGCTCACAAGAAGGAAACGAAGATGCCCGAAGGTGCGACTGTCGGTGCCAGCACGGGAGGTGTCGTCGGCGGCACCATTGGTCTGCTAGCAGGCATCGGTGCATTGGCCATTCCTGGCTTGGGACCCTTCATTGCTGCTGGACCTATCATGGCGGCGCTGAGCGGCGGAGCCATCGGTGCTGTAGGCGGCGGACTCACTGGGGCCCTGATCGGTTTGGGCATCCCTGAGTACGAAGCCAAGCGCTATGAGGGAAAAGTCAAAGAAGGAGGGATCCTTATCTCAGTTCATTCAGAAAGCAATGACGAGACAAGCCGCGCGAAAGACATCTTGAAAGAAGAAGGCGCCCATGACATTTCAAGTACAGGAGAAGCTCATTCCGACCTAAAGGCTGAACACATCTCCAACACTGCAGACACTAAGGTCCGCGAAATTCCCTCTCAGCGTGGCCTGTCCGAAAGCGACATCCCTTCATCTCGCGATTCTTCGCTAGGAGAGACAAAACGGGATCTGTAAAAAGGTTCAATAGAGATGGTCAGGCGCCAGAAACGCCTGGCCTCCCTCTTTTGTTTTGTTGCGCAGGCGCAAATAAGGCGATGAATCTTTTTTCGAAAGCGTTGATGACTTACGAGTCACAGAAGATAGTTTTTACATTTATGATCCCGAGCTCGCACACCAAGTCTGCGAAGCGCGCCTCTTTTTGCTTACAGCCGATATCTCCCAATTCCCATAATTTTTAATCCAGCGCTGCACCCCAAAGTGATGACCAGCTAATTGCCTAGCCAACATGTTTGCCTAGCGGTAAACCGGGAGCTCATTGACCGTGGTCGGAGGGATTCCAGATTTCACCCTGTTGGATTCTCTTGTCGATTATCACGTGACCGTCCTTCTTTCTAGCGCGATTTACATTTGGTTCCTTGGGTAGATGCCATGGTTTGTCAGGCTGCCGGATATGCAGCAACCTGACAAAATGAAAAACACATTGAAGGCGGCACCCACCGCCAATGCGATAGAACTAAAGAACGAAAAATCGTCCAAAGCAAAGCGGATCCTCTTGGGAGTTGATGTGCACCTCAGAGGGTATCAAGCGGCTCGCAAGATCGATGAGGGCGTGATCGGAGTGGTGGACAGCTTTCGGAGCGAAGTGGAGCTGTTGCTCCACGTCGAAAGGCAACGGCAACGCGCCGAGCAAGTGGTGGTGGTCTACGAAGCCGGACCGTTAGGGTACACGCTTTATCGAAAGCTCCAGGCTGCAGGGGTGCTTTGCTACGTCTGTGCGCCCGATGGCGCTGAGCAGCGAAGGAAGCGGCGTAAGAACAACAAAATCGATGCGCGCAACTTAACCAGCAAGCTGTTCAATTACCTCAATGGGGACAAAGCAGCGTTGCAATTAGCTCGAGTGCCAACCGAGGCTCAGGAACAACTGCGATTGGCCAGCCGTCAACACGATCAACTGGTCGAAGAACGCAAACGCCTGGGCGCGCAGGGTAACGCGATACTCTTGAGCCAGGGCTTTGGGAGCTGGAGCAATTGGTGGCGACCGAAGGCCTGGGCCCAATTGAGTAGCGTGGTGCCGGCGTGGTTACTGGAGAGACTTAAGATCTGGGTCGAAGTGCTCAAGATACTGGATGAGAAAATAGCTCAGGCGAAAGCGGCTTTGGCCCGAGCCTGCAGCGGCCCACGCCCCAAAGGGGTGGGTGCCCTCAGTCAGATGCAACTGCGTAGTGAGGTGCTCGATTGGTCGCTCTATTCGAACCGTCGCAAGATCGCCTGCCTGGCGGGGATGGTGCCCAGCGAATGGAGTACGGGAGACAAAGAACGGCGAGGCTCCATCACCAAAGTGGGAGTGCCGGCCCTTCGGCGGATCATTGTCGAGATGGTCTGGCGGATCGTCTTGTTTCAGCCCCAATACAAACCGGTCCAAAAATGGCAGGAAGTCTTGAAAGGCACTAATCCGGCCCTGAAGAAAAAAGCCGTGGTGGCCATCGGTCGGCAGCTGATAGTCGATCTGTGGCGGCTGGAAACTGGCCGAGTCACTGCCCAAGAACTCAACCTGGTGATGATCGGCGCCAATGAGGCTTAAAAGTGCGGCTCACTGAGCCGATCCATTTGTTTCAACATGGGGCTCTGCCCCATACCCCGTTGTTTGGGGGGTACTTATTATTTTTAGGAGGAGAAAGCACCGGAAGAAAAAGATTTTAACCCCTTCGACTTTGGAGCGGCGCACGCCCGTGTTCGCCCTTGGGTGAAGAACCCGTTGGTAGGTTGGGCGTGCTCGTTCCTCTTGGACCCGATGCGTATATTGCATCATGCGCTGTCAAAACCGACATGCGCCGATAGGAGGCTGCCTTGTCCACCTCGCAAACCGGACAATGGGGCGCCAAGAGGAGACGACTCAAAGTGATTCATCTGCGGACCTTCAATCCTTAAAAATGGCAACTTCGTTGCTCTAAAAAAGAAGAAAATGAACTAACACGCTTTTGGGTAGCTTGACACACACATAGGAGGGCGAGGCTATCGGTCAAGGTTTTGGTGGCTCGATCGCACCATTAACCGACAAATGCTTCGGCCCAACACGGGACGGTCCCTTGAGGACACGACGGCCCCGGTCGAGGGCAATGCGCCGAACAGAGGGCAAGGACTACAACCAATGTCTTGCAGTTCTCTTTCCAGCTGGCTCATCCCACTAGGCACCTCCGATAGCCGTGATTATTTCCGCGCGAGAAATTCTCGGAAGATGAATCGAATGTCTCGTTCATCTGTGGTTCCTCTTCTGGGGATGCCGGTACGCCTTATTGGATTGGCACTTCTAATTTTCTATCTATCAGATTTGTCAGTATCACCGAATGCCGGATCTATGCTTCGGGAATGAGCGGCACATGACCGAAAAGCGCGCGAAGACTGTTCTAAGTTCGTACTTCTATCGAATGGGCGCTTCTTGTCACTGCCCGGGATTGGCACGTCGCGTCGCCGCCGTCCCTTAATAGCGGCGGTGTTTAGTTCTAAATAATAAAGCCGATCTTAAAGAGTACAATTATGAACCTCATCTATTTCGACTATCAAGGTAAGTTGTCACCGAACGAAGATCATTACTTAGTGGAGGTCTCGAAAAAGAACGCGGACGGCGTAGAACGAAACCTAATTGAATTGCGCATCGCCGCTTCGAGCCTTCTCCTGAATGGCTTGAGCGAAGTCCACGCTGACGTCCGGATAAATTCCCCGGGACCTTCGGAAATTGAAAAGACCCGTTTCGACGGGATGACGAAGGAGGAAGTCTTCCGATGCACGGATGGAGCAATCTATCGGGTGATCGAGAAATCGCCCGATCGGACGACCACTTCTTAACCTTTCGAACACTTCGCCGACTTCACAGCAGCGGCTTCGCGCTGCTTATGGGTCGGATTTGACTGACCAATTCGGGTCGTCAATTCCGTCGCACTCTTTTGGTGTCGATCGCCATACCAGCGCGCATGTCAGTGATGGAGTCGGGGCCTGCCTTCCTTTCCTCCAAGTGAAACACCGTTCGATCTGGACTTCTTTGATTCGCGCAAATCGTTAACTGCTTTGCATTCACGTAAAAGTGGAGAGACATCACTGCCAATCATGATTTTCTTCGCGGGCCTTGAAAGTTCCAAGGACTTCGAGGGGTATGCACCGGCAAGCTAGTTCCTTTTCCGAAGCTGTCCGCCTGTATCCGCGCCGCACATAGCTCAATTTTGAATCAGATCCTCCGCCCGATCCAACGCTTTCCACAAAGCCTGAAGAGCGTGCGGATAGTCGGATTTGCATTCTGCCTTGATGGTCGCGTCCCGAAATCGGCGGACCGACGAACACAAACTTTTTATCGCCTCGTTTCGACTCCGAAAGGATTTCGTTAAGGCATGTTCCAAGGCTTCGCCTTCCGCATCAAAGGTCTTCTGGGCCGGTGGCGGGATCTCAATGCTTCCAGCCTCGGAGAGAATCGATCGAAGTCTCTGCAAGACATTCCAGGCGCGCACCCGGCTTTGCTTCGACGCTTCGAGTTCGTCGAGCAAATCTTGAATCGCCTTGGGAGTGATCGACACGCGACAAGTGTTCACGCGAACACTAGTTCCGGTCAAGATTGAATTATTGATCGAGAAATAAAATGCAGAGCGATGCCGCACCAAAGAGCAGTAATGGCTAAAACCTATTTGGCCCTCGAAAAGGAGGGGGGCGCTACAGCGGAGTCGAATAGACCGATAATTCCGGAGGCGTTGTTTTGACCGGTCACGATGGGAATTTTAAAGGAGGATCAAACGCCGTATCATCCGACTGAAGCCATCATTGCAAAGGTGACCGGCGGCGATAACCATTAATTAATTGTTTACGTGGCCAAATTGTGACAACCCACCTAACCGCGCTCGTCCCGTATCAGTAATTATCTGGGAAAAGCGACGGCGATCACATTTATTATGGTGGCGCTGTCGGCCAATATCGTTTCTACGAAAGAGGCAGGATCAACTTAGAGATATTTGGGGTAAGGATGTCGCCCCGGACGCCGCCAAGGCTGTCTCACGGATCATTGGCCTCAACTTGACCTACGATGGCTATATTGGCGCCGCCCCCAAGCGCGCTCGTGCTCGGCCGCGACCTCAATCTGGGAAGGCAAGAAATTGCGGCAACATGCCAACCTTGATTTCGCAAGGCAAAAGCTGATGTCACTGAAACCGACATCAGCCCATCGAACGTGATCGAACTGGGGCCGTGGGCAAACGGGTGCCGCAGCGCCTCTGGCAAGCTGGAAGAGATTGAGGAATGGGCCCATGCTCTGCCTGATGCTGACAATCGAGATCGGCAACCCGTTCAGGATAACGCTGCCCAGGAATTCTAGCTTGCGATTGAGCGAAACCCAGCGGCGGCTCGATCTGGCAGCTGAAACTGAACGGCGAAAAGCCGATGAGCAACTTCCGTTGCGGCAGGTGTCCGATGTTGCGTTACAAATCTCTACTTGGTTCGCGGGATCATTCGCTCAATTCCTGAACGCTGAATCCCTGGGATTGATGGCGAAAACAGATCTGGGCCAGTTCAGGTTTTCGGCAATCGAAGATTTACGCGGAATCCTGCACCGAACGGTCAAGGGATCGCTCAAGACAAACCCGATCCCAGCCTGGGCCGCGGCAAAGGTGATCGAGGCATGGAACGTGCCGACATTATGAACCGCAACTCACGACGGAGGGGAAAAGCTGAATTGAAGCTGCGACGGCAAGCAGCCGGGGAAAAAGGGTTAGTGAATCCGCCAAGCAGGCGACGCAGGCCCTGGTGGGGCGGGCTCTCTAAGCGGGTTCCTGCGAAATCGCTTTAAGGTTCACCCCGTCCCTCCCCGGCGTGGGGAGAGAACTGAACAGTTTCCGTGCAATCTAGTCCCCTAAAGGTTTCTTGATCTGATTTCTTCAAGATCTGATTTCTTCATCGGGGGCGTCTCGATCGCCTTAATTTTCTCGTGCGGGATCGCAACGATGGATTTGATGGTCGCAATAACAAGTAAGAGATACCTATCAAGGTCATAGATGATTTTTCCTTCGAGAAAAGCGTTGCGATCCTTATCGGATTCAAAAGTGACCCTAGAGACAGGTTCATAAAGTAGGTAGAATGGTTCGAGAAACGCGCCGTGACAGATGGCGAAAAGCGAAATTGCTACTCCCTGCTGAAGTAAGGCGAGATACTCTGCGTTTGCCATTGAACAAAGAAGAGTTGGGCAGGATTGGGGGAATCGGTAAGCGGGGGATTGCACCCATTCTGAACACCGGGGTTCGGGAATGTCGAGGCGGAACCGTGTCGCCTAAGTCGGATCTGGAAAAGGTGCGATCCCAGGTTTTGGCAACGTTGAATCCTCCAGGGATCACAGACGATTCGCCCCCGTCCTGATGTTACCCCTGGGGCAATCAAAGCCTGCCTGCGGGCCCGCACAGCCCCCCGGGACACTTGCGTTTAGCCTCTGCCCCCGACATCTGAAAGGGTGCGATCCCAGGTTCTCCCCCCTGGCTGGCACTGCCCACGGGTGTCCGATCCCGCACCCCAGCCTTGATCCTGGGCATCCTGATTCCGCCCCGGGGCCAACGTTGCCCTGCCCAGCCCCCGCCCCGTGCGGGGTTCCCCGCCCTAAACGGGGTAAGTCAATCGTTACCGACGACTCACCGACGATCTCGCTCCGAGGCGTAATACGAGAGCGGCGATGAGCAGTGTGCACGGTTGGTTAAGGTTGCTTGTGCCAGATTTCGCGGGCAGAGGTGATCTGTGGTTCAGCGTTGAGCTTTACGGTGAAAGCAAGTACCATGCTTTTCCCATCGTTTATCAGGAACCTTTTGATGATCAGTTGGCCCTCTTTTCCCTGTCTGGTTTTGATCTGATGAGTCTCGACAAGCTGCGTCTGGTCCTCGGACCAGGCGGTTGTGGTCTTGAGGGCAGTGGCTCCGAGCAGTTGCTTGTTGCTCGGATCGGTACGTCCGTCGAGGTATAGGGTTCTGTCTAACGCGAAGCCGAGGCCGCGGGTAGCAACCGTCAGAACTTGTTCGGTTTGGTGGACGGTGGCTTTAAGCGTGATCCAGGCGGCGTACTTTTGTTCGAAGAGATTGGCTCCGATTTGCTTCATCAGGGGTTCGACTGAAGTTGATGCTTTAAGGTCCAGCGTCCAGGTGCCGTTGAAATCCGGTTTGTCCGATTGATCAGGCTTGGGTGCGTCGGAAGTCTGGGCCAGGCTAAAAACACCGAAGCACGCGAGGGCGGCGAGCGAGCGGAATAGGAGGTGCCTCATTGGAGTGGAAGCCTCTTTTTAATCTGATGCGCTCTGAGAAGTAAATGCGGGATTCGTCTGGGGGCCGGAACTCCGTTTCCCAACCTTTTCTGGAACTGCCTAGGCTCCGTCCTATCAATGCTCAGCGACTTTCCGATTGGACAATTAACCGAATCGCACAGCCCTGGTGCCTGGATAGCCCGGAACTGATTCAAAAGTCCGGTGGCGCAATCAGCCGTGTGTTTGCTAAGACGCTTACAAGTCAATCCGTTGGCGGGTTGTGGTTGCCCTGATCCCAAAAAAGGGGGTTGACTTAAAAGTGGTAAGAGAATGGTAAGTCTTCCGTTCTGTATTCGATTTTTGGGTGGCTCCTGTCTATAAATAGCTTTTTTTAAGCCACTTGCACCCGGCAGGGCTCGAACCTGCAACCCTATGATCCGAAGTCATATTGTTCGGCGAGCTATACGCGCGCGGAATAATCTGTTTGCCCAACATGGACAACCGAGAACCGAACGTAAGGCGGGCTCACGACGCGAGCCAACACGACTCTGGCCCATTGGCATAATGTTCGCGACGCCAGGGAACCGCTGGGTAAGTTCTCTCCTCCTCCCGGCAGCAAAGATTTAATGGCCAATTTGGATCGTGATCTCCCCGCGCTGAAGGACGGGCCGAAGGACGGGCTCTTGATAGAACGGGTTATGGCATTAGTCGGATTGCCGGAACCCAGAACCAGACTCCGGCTCAATGCTGGAAAGTCGCTCTTTATCTTTACTTCCAGTGGTGACCAATACACGAACGCGATCTTTGGTGGTGACCATGGTCGAGGCGTCGCGTAATGAGCAATTATTTGGGGAGTTCGACCGCGAACACATTTATGGTGGCGCAGTCGGCTATACCAATAACTGCGTACTTGAGCCAGGACACCGAATGAGAGTTAGCCAAGAGGAAGTCGGAATCCACGTCCTCCTGACGCGCTCTCTTTTTGGCGACGGTATTCCGCGTAGGTTTTCTCCGCTCGTTTCTCTAGCGAAATCGACTTCTCCTCTTTTGCGGTTCTGATGGCTTCGCAAAATGAAGTCTCAATCTGGATTTCATCAGCGCCAATAGCCGCGAGAAACACACCGCGAAGCCGGTGCAGTTCGGCACACCACCAGCGCTCTTCACGTTCTTTCGGCGAGCGCTTCTGCCTCCCTTATCGCCTCAAGAGCTTCGGATGTGCGATCCGCAAGATGTAGTGTTTCGGCCTTTCGAGCCAGGAAAACTGGCATGCCCAGCACTGCACCGGTTGCCTGAAGATCTCTTATTCCCTGCTCGATCCACGAAATACCTTCCGCGATCACCGGAAGCGCTGCGCGCCCAACCTCGGGTAAATGGCTGATACAGTCAGGAAATACGCAAGGTTTTGACGCGTGGAGAGTTCAATTAAATCCGACGCCAAGCGCTCCGCTTCAGTAGGATTACGTTCCGCTCCATCAATCCCGATCATAATCGCGATCGTAATGGTGTCGATGATGGTACCGGTGCCACCGTGCCACCGATATTCGTTGGCGTGACGGTAATAGCGGTATCGGTCGTCGCCATAGTAATAAGGTCTTATTGTTGGTATCCGGGATAACGTAAATCCGAAACCCATCATCTGCTTTGGACTCGGTGGGCGTTAAGGCAATCAATCCGAGAGCCGTCAATCCCAATAAAAAAAATCTTTTCATATGATCCTTTTCCCAATTTAGACGTAAACAAATCAATTCTCGTGCTGCTCTTAGGTTTGGATCAGGTGACTCCCTGACGATTTCGGAAGGTACAACTCGTAAACCAACTTAATTCAAGTCTTTCGTATTACATTGATGTAAATGCGTTCATTAGTGATCTGTAATCGATAACTCTATGCGTTCAACTACTAGCGAAAGGTCACCACCATTGCGACATAGTTACGAGTTTGTTATTGACACTAATTAGTGCGTAGCATCCACTTGCATTATCGCTTAGAGACCATTGACCAACGGCCTTCCTCTGTCCCCGATGATGCGGCTATTACCGGCGACTCCGAGAATCCCGCAACAGGGCGGTAGCGACAGACCATTCTGAAACATTCGGAGAAAACAATGAAAATCCGTTTCCTACTTGCCTTAATGGGGCTGGCAATTAGCTTTGCTTTGCCGACTTTGGCCCAACAAACAGACCCACCCGATCCAGAACTACGCCAGATGATCGACGCGTTCGCCAAGAAGTATGCCGAAGCAGTCAATAACAACGCCTCCGCCGCCATTGCCGCATTTTATACAGAGGATGGGGTTTTCGTGACCTCTGAAGGACCGAAATACGGTCGCGAGGCCATTGAGAGATTTTATGCAGACCTGTTCCGGCAATTTCATTTCAGCAACTATTCTTCAAAGGCCGATCAGTATTCTCCCCACCTCATAGGCACGACTGGTAACGAGACACTGGAAATCGGAGAATGGGGTTGTACTGTCGAGGGCACACGGCGGTTCTCCTGTACAACTTAAGGGATACTATTCCTCAATCGATATTCGTGCGGGCAATGATTGGAAGATCAGCATGGTGACCTCCAACACGACCCAATAGTAGACTTCCCCCTCAGACGAAGTAAATCTTCAACCAAGAACGCGAAAC
Source organism: uncultured Verrucomicrobiae bacterium (assembly GCA_963789065.1). Classification (GTDB taxonomy): domain Bacteria; phylum Verrucomicrobiota; class Verrucomicrobiia; order Chthoniobacterales; family JAFAMB01; genus JAFAMB01. The sequence goes on from CAWBKA010000026.1 coordinate 87,909, forward strand.
CGCCGCAGCCATCATCGACTCCGGTGCTCCACCTAGCAAAGCGCCGAGGGGTGGCGCATCCGAGGCTTTAACATCTGAGGTGGTCGTGGCTTTCGATAAGCCCTCATCATCGAAAATGGTTTTGCATCCGGCGTTGGTCAACGTTACACTTGGAAGGAAACTGGAACCGAGGATTGTTTATGGATGGCCCCTGTTGCATGAATGGAAAAACATCGAAGAGAAAACGATCGGCCCCGGTTTTCGTGCTAGGTTCATACTCGGCTAACATGACTTTCGCGCTATGGGATATTGACGCTGGTGCTTCGTTGCCGGAGTATGCTCATCCTCATGAACAGGTCGTCCATTTGCTGGAAGGTGAGTTGAGCTGGCAGGATCTCGCAAAGGCCATCGCAGTGTCGGCGTCGCGAAACCCACTTTCGCAAACCGAGTTAGATGATTGATTGAGTGGGGCGTACTCGTTCGAGTCAGAAATCGTTGAAGATACCGAAAACGGCTCTTTCGCCCCTCTGATTCGACCGTTCGGCCCGCTTTTCCATCGCAGGCGATAACGCGCTTCAGCATCCGCTTGGGTGTGGTATTCGAGGGATGCAAGATGACTTTCCTAGCGTCCCGCCGTCCTTGGCCGCGCCCCGGCAGCGGAACAGCTCGACCGACATGGCGGGAGTCGCCAGTAAGAGCGATCAAAATTGCACCGAGCCAGGGCATGTGGCTATTTCGCCGCTAACTGCTCCAACCGCTGTTCACCGGATCGAACGGCTGTGCCTTCGGGTCGATTACCGTATTGTGACCATGCGTGATTCTCCATCCGTCTTCGCACTTCACAAGGATCAGCGACAACTTGTCCTGAGTCTCCGCCCTTAGCTCTCCGTCAGGCGTGGTAAAATCGCCCATTTTTAACGTGACAACAGCCACCGCTGCGTCCGAGGTGGCGGCTCTGATCGCAACATCAGTAATAGTCATTTCGGTGCTATGAAATATTTTGCGGTGGATCACTTCATGTGCTTTGAGTACCGCCTCCTTTCCTCTCCAGTGCATACCCACAATGTTGATCCAGTCCGCTTCATCAGTAAGGCGCTCCGCCCACGCTTTCATGTCGTGCCGATTCCAAGTCTCCTGACCTCTCATTACCACAGCCCGGATTTCCTCTTGATCTGAGGCACTTATTGAAGGGGCATTTGCTTTGGCCATAAAAAGAACTCCGACTGCGTGACGCTGGCAAGCCTCGACAGACCGAGTTCGCTACGTGTAAAATCAATCTATTTCAACCGGCGAGGTGATGTTCACCAGATTTGACCGGCATCCGGTATGGATCTCCCGTACTGGCTCTCCGGTGATCGCACGGGATCTTGGGATCGGTCGACTAGTACTTAGCATGATGGCGCGTCGTCATCTTTTGAGGCGTTGCCGGTCTACTCATCGCCGTCGGCCTCACAATTCGCCCATCCTCAAGAACAGCAGCATAAAATGTCTGACGAGTCTGGCCGATCTTTCCGTTCATTCGCACGAGATAATACGGGACGGGACTCGTTTGATATTGGACCGAATCTACCTTCACGTAGGCTGCATTATAAAAGCCACCGGGTTTACTAGCTCCTAGATTCGTCAGACCACCAGTAGTCTCCAACCCTGCTGCCCATCCGACTGCGATGATCGCCACTTCATTCTGGGAGATCTTGCCAGTGTCCGGCTTTGCCGGTGGCAGATTGGGAGGCACTTCAAGTCGATAATATTGATCAACCCCATTCTCTTGGCGCACATTGAAGGTCACGCCGTTCGTGGTCGCCGCCATCGTTGGGACAACCAGAGCAAAAGCCAAAATATTCAAGAGTCGAGCGTACATTTAAACAGGGATTCTCCTTTCGTAACCAGAAGCTTACCGCTTCGCTGGGCTCGCGGAAAGGGCTTTTCTCCTTTTCTCCGCCACTCTACCAACCTTTCTTATGATGGCGGCGCTGTCTGCAAGCAGATCCATGTTTTTCATTACACGCTTGTAATATATACGCAACAAAGATCGTCATGAACTCTGCTGCGGCTTCAATCCCCTTCACTTTGGTCACCGTATTCGGGACATCCTTTTGCTCGGTCTTGAATATGTGCTCAACGTTCCGCCGCCCCTGGCTGCGCCCCGATTGCTAGTGCACTTCATGTGAAAGGCAATTCTAGTTCTGATGGCCGCGACCGGCGTGATAGTGGCCTCGACATCCAACGCGCAGAGCGATGTGCAAATCAAATCGAAGCTTGTTGCTACTGGATGAGTCCTCGCCACGGATACCTTATCCAAGCAAACGGTCTAATGCGAATGTGTCCGACTGTTGGACCCAACCACGCAACTATGACAAACCGTTGGGATGTGCACCACGGCATGTTTTACCAAGACGGTGAACCGTACTTGATTGTAAAACTCACCCAATCTGAATTCGACTTATGAAGCCGTGAGAGAGTCAGGTTCAAGTTGATGGAAAATTTCTTCGTAAACTGCCCGGTGGTACAGTTTTTCCCCTTTACCGCACCATCCGGGCGATGGCCGAACAATAACAGGCGATTCATTACCAGCAGCTAGCGGCGTACCGACATAGATTTTAATCGCCTCGCCCACGGCAGATCATGATGTGGGCAAATCTTCATCAGTTACCGGCGCGATGACAGTTCGGCTGGGCCATACTAGTTTACAGCGGCGACGATGCGCTCGCCGAAATCGAGATACTGATCGCCCTCGAATTTGGTTTAAATAGCCTAGGTTACCCTTCTGGAGAACACCCCGGCGTTGGCGGGATCAGTGACCGGCACGGCGCACGGATCAGGTTCCTTGATGGCGTCGACCAAGTGTTTGACGACCTGGTCTCGATGCGCCTAAGTCTCAGCTAGCGCGTCGGGGTTGCTCAACCGGGATCTAGTTGGGATCGGCGCGGAAGTGCAGGAAAGAGTGCACGTGAAGTGCAGGAAAGAGCGCACGGACTGGCGCTGGCGCGCGACGTCTCCCTGATTCTGAGCAGATCCGCGGTGGCCGCCCAGGGCCTCGATGCGGCGAGGATGGCCACTTGGGAGGTTTGATCTGCCAACGTGGGGCAAACAGGCAATCACGGCGCACCCGGTTGAAGGTACAAAGACGAGGCGGCCCCGGCCGCTATCGTGACAAAAGCGGAGTTTCTACATACATTCCAGAGAAAGCTCCGCCCCTGGGCCAGCCTACCACAAGAAAGTTGTGTTGCCTACGCCCCCCGATCCGTCACGAGTTTCCTTATTACCACAATCAAGACACGGCGACTTTAGCGCGTATTGTCTCTTCGTTACAGAGCCGCGTAACGTCCATTCCCAGGAGGCATACGTCATCGGAAAACTCAAAACGCTGGGAGAACTGTCGGATCTCGCCAAGAAGATCAGCAAGCAATTTGGCCGGTGGCAACCTAATGCGCTCGCGCACTGCAGCCATCAAGCGCCCGCGGCTGTAGATTTTAGCGTCAGGTGCTTCCACTTCGAAGAGCCCATCGGTAAAGAGCATGATAAAATCGTCCACCGCCATTGGACACTCGCAGGTCCGGTATTTGGCGTCATCAAATAAGCCGAGCGCCGGTCCGCCCCTGCCGTTGGTGCTTATCGACTCAAGCTCGCCGCGAAGGCGATGCAGCAGCAGCGGCTCTGGGTGACCTGCATTAGCGTAGAGCATGCGCGAGCGCGCGGCATCGGCGACGAGGTAAAAGCCGGTGACGAAGAGGTTACTATCGGTGTTTTTCAGGATCGCAAGCAGGCTGTGGTTAATTTTGGTAAGCATCACGGCCGGATCTGCAGCCGCAGCGCTGTATTTTTCGACGAGTGCGCTGATCATAGCTGTGATTAATCCGGCGCGAACGCCGTGTCCCATCACATCGGCAATGAATACAGCTACAGCGGTGTCTGAAAGACGGTCGACCGTGAAAAAATCCCCGCTTACCGCCTCCATTGGATAGTAGAAGCTCGAAAACTTGATGGCACTTTCCGTTGGAAGGACACCGTGAGGGATACTGGGAAACTGTTGAGGCAGAAGCGCCATTTGTAGCTCGTGCGCCATTTTTAGATCCTTCTCCATCTGCTCGTTTTTTTCACGCAGCGCCCGAGCCCCATCCGCGACGCGCCGCTGGAGGTCGATGATGCGCTCCGCCACGTGGATGCGCCCCGTCAGTTGATCCGCGTCAAAGGGCTTAGTCATAAAATCATCCGCACCGGCATCCATCGCTTCGAGGTAATTGGATTTCCCTTCGAGTGAGGTGAGCAGAACGATGTAGGTATAACTTTCGCACAGCAATTTGCGAACTCTGCGGCAAACCTCCAGACCATCCATCCCCGGCATCATCCAGTCCAATATCAGCACGGGGAAAAATTCCTTTTGAAATACCTCCAACGCCTTGAGCCCATTTTCGGCAGCAACCACTTCGTGCCCTTGTTTCTCCAAAGTGGATACCAATACGAGGCGAGAAATATTGTCATCGTCGGCTATGAGGATTTTCATGGCGTCAGTTTTTTCTAGTTCGATTTCTTCTTCACTCGTTCAAATTCAGAACCGTTAAAGTTTTGGGCTGTCTATTTTAAAGATCGTGCCGTCCAAAGTTTCCAACTGAATGCCTCCGAATTCCTGATCAGTTTCGTTGACGGCTCGAATGGGGCAAAGCGTTTGGCCGAGTGTGAAGACGACACGCTCGACGTATCGATAGTCCTTCCCGGCAACTCGGTGATTATTCGGGACAAAAAGGATCAGGTTGAATACCTCGGATAGCTGCACTGATGATCGACAAGATATTTTCCTCGATGCCGCAAAAATCTGGATTCAATGCTGGAACGAAAACCATGACGGATGGAATTTGGTTCTCCTGAGTTGACTCCTCACGCTTTCGCCGCTGCCGGTCCCTCAGGGGGCGTGTCATTTTCGCTCGGTGATCGATCGCTTACTAAATGGTCGGTTACGGGGTTCTGATCAGGCCAACGCACCCTTGGGCAATCCGATCGCCTTCTTCACTGCGTTACAGATCATCTCTCGCGAGAAAGGTTTTTGGAGGAAATCAAATATACGAAATTTCTCCGCTCTCAACGTGACGGCACTTGCGTCATAACCCGACATAAGAATGATCGGTGCTTCACTCCCCTTCGACCGAATCCGCTCCGCGACATCGAGTCCGGAACCGTCCGGCAACTTGTCGTCCATCACATAAGCATCAAAAGGTTTTTCCTCAACGGCTCGGAGAGCATCGGCGACAGATTGGCTGGTCTGGACCTGATATTTTTCATAGGAAAGCATCCGTTGAACGATTTGACAGATCGCGTTGTCGTCGTCTACCACTAAGACGTTATTCCCATTGGATTTGGGTGCCAGAGCCGATGCCACCGGGGGAGCAGTGGCAGTGAATTTCTTCCGGAGGTGTGTCAAAGGACCCTTCATCTGGCATATTACCATAAATATGGTAATTATTCTATTTATATTAGCGAGCAAACTGTTCGCCTCACGGTTGAGAAGGCGAGACAACGGCTTCAGCCAGTTTCTTTCGCGGTCTTTGGGACATGGCATCGAAAAAGTTGCGGATTTTCCTGTCGCGACACGGATTCAAGCTCGATCGGTAAGATGATTTCGGCGTCGTTGTCTTTTGAAACTATTGACACGAGAACTGACCGGCCAAGCTTTCATTCGGTCCGCCGGAAACGGGACCAGAATTTCCTTTCCGGCTTCACCGGATAACCAAGCGTCGTGATGCTCTTCCGGAAGGATGACTGGGTGTGGACTTGCCGCACGAACGCGATTGCGACTATCGTCCAGTCTTTTTAAGCTCGTCCGCTTTGGCAAAATAGGCAGTCGCCAAATAGCTTTTTCCTTCTCTTGCGTAGATGTTCCCACGATTGTAGTACGCATCGGCAAATTTTGGATTCAGCCGAATCGCCTCCGTAAAATCGCTGATCGCGTTGTTGAGGTCGTCTACGTTGAAGTTCCAATTGTTCGAAGTCCCGCGCTTGAAAGCGTCGAGGCCACGATTAAAGGCGGCTTCCGCTTCCTGCTCGGTCGTCCGTATTCGCGAAGGAGTCGGAGTCGGAGTGAAAAGATTCGCTGTTCGCTCTTTATGTGCGGCGAACCAAATTACACAGATTCCTGTAATCAGGGCAACAGCCAACGCCATCGCTAGCAACCATTTTGCCTTGGCTTGACTCCAGATCGGAGCAATTGTACGCTTTTCGGCTTTCGGGGAACCCGCGTCTTCTAGAGAGGGACCGGATCTAGAGACCGGCGGGACCGCTTCTTCTTGCTGTTCCCTTCCTCCGGGTTGCAGGGTTTTAGCCTCTAGACGTTCCTTATCTCGTTGCCGCGACCGCAAAACAGCAGGGGGGCGACGGAGTTTTGATTCAATCTGACGCCGCTCAGTATATGGGGTCGATCACAACGGGTAACGCCTTTACGACGGTAAACGGCAGCTTTTACGGGAATGGCTTCAATGGGTCAGCATTGACTACAGGCACACTGGTTTCTGCTCCAATGATCCGCCGTGAAGGACGATTCTTCGTGATCAAGTATTTGTAGCTAAGTGATCTTGGTTTTGATCCGCGCGGCTTCGGGCACATCAGACTCGGCGGCTAGTGCAAAGCCGATATTGACGGATCACAATGATCCCAGCGGCTCGGATGGTCAGCAAAATGAGATCCGTGGCTACGCCCCGCCCGGCGAACCTCTAGCAATAGCGAGTAAATAAGCTCAAACTAGAAAGAGCGAGAGCGAACCGACTGTGGCCATTCCTCACGAATTGAGGGCGGGCCAAGCGTGGGGTGCGGAAACGCTAGACCAAAGTACCTGAAATTTTCCTTGGTTCGGGTTTGGTTTAGTGATTGAGACCGCGTCAGAGGAAGAAGCTTTACTTAATCTAATAGAACCTGACCGCAGATCCCGTTGCGGCGGTGCCGGGATGTGGTACCGGCGCGCAAGTTCTTCTTCTGAAGTCGTCCTTCTGTATCGTCCGCACATCGGGGCTCAATTCTGGATCAGGTCTTCCGCCCGATCCAACGATCCAACGCTTTCCACAAAGCCTAAAGAGCGTGAGGATAATCGCTTTTGCACTCTTCTTGATCGTAGCGTCCCGAAAGCGGCGAACCGATGAACACAGACTTTTGATCGCCTTGCTCCGATACGGAGGGATTTCGTGAGAGCGTGTTCCAGGATTTCGCCCTCTGCATCGAATGTCTTCTGCGCCGCAGGTGCGATCTCGGTTTTGCCAAGATCCGAGAGAAGGGCTCGTATCCGCTGGACGGCGTTCCAGGCACGCAGTCGGCTCTGCTTTGACGCTTCCAATTCGTCCAGGAGGTCTTGGATCGCCTTGGGGGTGACCGACATGCGCATGAGTGTTCATACGAACACTAAACCCGTCAAGACTGATTTCGGCCCCTTTTCCGGAATCGTTCTGCAAACCGGACGCAAGAAGCCGGTGGGTGCCGTGATACTACTGCCGACGCCCACCGGCCCACTCATCACTTCCATAAGTCTCGACGGAAATCGGCACCGTCCCCACCGCACTCAAGGTGCTGGTCCCTTAGTCGGCAATGAATTCCTGTGACTCATCTTCCGGCAGGTTAATGTCCCTCATTGAATCTGGCATAATCGGCTTTCGCCTTATCAAGTTTTCCTTGGGTTTCGTAGGCTCGTCCTCGCTTGTAGTAGGCATCGGCATAGTCCGGCTTCAGCCGGATTGACTCTGTGAAGTCGCTGATCGCCTTCTCGTACTCTTTCTTAGCGTAGTAGGCAATCCCACGATTGTAGTAGGCATTGGCATCGTCCGAGCCCAGCCGAATTGCCTCTGTGAAGTCGCTGATCGCCTTGTCCCACTCGTCCTCCAGGTTGTAGGCGTACCCACGATTGTTGTAGACAGTGGCATCGTCCGGCTTCAGCCGAATTGCCTCTGTGTAGTCGCTGATCGCTTTGTCGTACTCGTTCTTCTCGCCGTAGGCGATTCCACGACCGTTGTAGGCATGGGCATCGTCCGGCTTCAGCCGAATTGCCTCTGTGAAGTCGCTGATCGCCTTGTCGTAATCTTTTTTAGCCAAAGCGGCGTATGCACGATTGAAAGCAGCATTCGCCCGATCCTCAGCAGTCGTCGGGGTCGGAGTCGGAGTCGGTGTCGGAGTCGGTGTCGGTGTCAGGACAGCCACTTTTCGCTCTCTAGGTGCGCCTAACCAGATCACTCCAGTTCCTGCAATCAGGGCAACAACCAACGCTCCCGCTGCTGCTAACCATATTTTCTTCGTCCGGTTCCGGCCCGGATCAAATGTAGGGCCCTCCCTCTGTGGAGAATTCGCGTTTTCTCCTGATTGACCGGTTGTGCGGATCGGCGGAGCCGGTTGCTCTACTCTATTGACGCTATCGACCTCCCGATAGGTGCTTGGAGGAGGTGGTTCATCTGGTGGATCGGAAATGCCCTCTATCACTTCACCGGCGCGTTGACGGGATTCAGCCTCCGGGCGCTCTTCCTCTCGCTGCCCTGCCTCAACCTGGTCTTGTTCGTCACGCTGACGGCGTTCAGCCTCCGGGCGCTCCGCTTGCGCCTGCTGACGGGCCTCAGCTTCTACACTTTCCGTTTCCTCTCGTTCAGCCAGCAGGAGTTCCTTTTCTGGTTGTTCATCGACAAGTCGCTCCTCTGCCTCGACCCTGTCCTTATCGCGCTGCTCACCCCCCAACCGCTCCTTCTCCTCACGTCGTTTGCGTTCCGCATCCGCCTTCTCTAAAACCCCATCAAGTGTTGCTTCGAATTGGCCAATATCTGCGTTCTCGCGTTTTTCAGCCCCCTGCTGATCTTCTGGTTTGCGCTTTGCCTCTAGCCGTTCCTTCTCCTCGCGCGCTCGTAGTTCAGCCGCATTTTGCTCAAAGACCTCTTCGATCGCGGTCACCAACCGGCGGCAATCATCATCGAAACCCGTATCGCTGACTCGAAGTACATTTCGGCGAACCAACGGCTTTAAATCATCCGGAAGGTCTGGCGATCGTGGGATCGGCGCGCCGTCCACCAGAACGGGGATCACCAAAATTTCGCGTTTGAGCGCCGTTGCAATCTCCATTCGCACGAAGTCTTCCGGGTTGTCGAGTCGCCGACCACCTTGTCCGTCACTGGAAGTGAGCCACCGCTCTCCAATCACCGCGACTAGCACATCGCATTCGCTGACCTTCTTTTCGATCGTCTTAACAAAGTCAGCACCTGGGCTGATTCCATCAATGTCCATGAAAATCTGCTCCCGAGCGAAATGGGCCGTCAACCGATCGTACAGACTTCTGGCTGACCATCGACTTTCTTCGCGACGGTAACTGATGAAGATTTGTCCGCTCATTTTCGCCGTGGGCCGCCTTGCCGCCTGGGAACGACAGAGCAGGGGGTGGCCCGAATTTTAGATGAAGAGAACGTTGGTAGCGAGTCTGAAATGCGCTGCCGAACAGACCCCAACGGGTCATCTGGCTGCTGCCTTGGTGTCGTATTAAATAAGTTCTGCGCTAAATCCCTAATGAAAAAATTATTACTTATACTGGCATTGTGCGGTGCAACGATGGCACTGGCGCGGGCGAACAGCTGAAAAAATTCGAGATCAAGTATGCCGTCAAGACCAGTCCGACCCGTATTATCATTGTTGAGAGTACGGATTCCTACCAAGCTCAGCAGACCTTTAATTTAAGGACATGCTCCCAGAGGCACGGTTCATTACCATACGGGAAGTGAAATGAAGACTCTAATAGTATTCGGAATGATGCTGGGCGCTTCTTCGGCCAGGGTTTTCAATCAGAGAGGTCTGGCCGAACCCGTGTTCCCATCACCACCTTTTGTGGATTGAGGAGTCAAGTCGGCGAAGTAATCAAGTAGCATCCGATGGATGAAAATGTAGCCACCGCCCACTTTCTCCAGGAAAGTAAGTCTGGCGCATTGGTCGAGGAACTTGACAAAATTAAGAGGCGTATACTCCTTCCACCAAAGAAACAGTCTTAACGCATAGTGCTGGATTACGGATAAACCCCCTTGGAGTAACCCGAGGGCCAGCCCTATGTTCAGCCCCATGGCTAGCCAATGGCCTACCCCCAAACCCGGCACGAACAGCTCAAAGAGCCCGACGCTCAGCCCGACGATCAGCCCGATAACGAGGAATACAACCAATGAATTTTTCAGCGACAACTTGATCCCCTGATTCGGAGATGCTTTGTCCACTTTGACCTTATCGGTAAATCCATAAAGCGAACCACCGCCCTTACCACTGATCAGCCCACTCCAGAACCCGCCGCTCAGCCCGAGCCCGAAGATCAGCCCGAAGATCAGCCCGTGCCGCTCAGCCCGAAGATCAGCCCGAAAATCAGCCCGCCGCTCAGCCCGAAGATCAGCCCAAGACTCAAAACTACTGCGGTTCTATATGCTACCCGTTTGGCTCTTGTGCCTAACCAACTCGGTTGAAGTCCCTCTACGAGGAAGACCGACTGCGAATGTTCCCTCATCTTCCCAGCCAGCCACGAGAGCCAACCGATGATTTTCTCCTTTGGAAACGCAAGAGAGGTCGTTCCTTTCCGTTGGAACATCTGTTCAACGTAGAGGCGAAAGATCTGCTTTCGGCGCTCCTGCAGAAATCCCCCTTCTGTGTGGCCAATTCGTCACCTCAGCTCCCTGATAGGCTAGGCTCATGATGCTGAGCATCAGCGGTGTCTGCGCCAACTCCTGTAACACGGGATCTGTGTCTACCGCCTCACGAAGCGCCGCCAATTTGATCCGCCCGCGGCGAGATACTTGCTCACTTCTTCAGGGCTTAAAGGTTCGATGCAAATGGCTCCGTTCAGTTTCAGGCGTTCGGGTAGCCAGCGATACTCGTTGAGCCGACAGCAAACCACGAGTCCAGTGGTGTTGACTCTTTGATTGACTCTTCGATAAACGCATTGATCGCAGCCACGCAATCCGGCTGCGTCACGGTCTCGACTTCATCGAGACCGTCCAACAGCGGCAGGAGATAGCCCTGCTGAAGCCAGAGACGACGCAATTTTCCTTGGCACCCGATACTTCTCCGAAAGCTCGTCCGACAATCCATTCCGCAAGCGACTGTTTCTTCTTCCAGCTCGAGAGGTTCACTACGATCGGCACCCGTTCCTTGATGTCGTTCCCGGCGCGCTCAAGGAGAGTCTGAGCCAGATCGAGCAAAGTCGTGGTCTTTGCCAGAACCTGGCTCGCCCAAGATGAGCAGTGAACCCGTCGCATCATAAATGGCGCTGACATCTCGGTCATCCAACGGTGCCGAGTTCGTTGCATCGGACAGCTCGACGGTGTATTTCCAAGGGGCATCAATAGCCTTGTCGATCTGCCGCTTGCCTAAAGAAATCAGCACTTCGTTGTAAAGCGAGTGTTTGAGAACGCCATCCACCCAATATTCCATGACTTTGGCTCGAAGAATTTCGAGTTGGTTCGCCTGCTCTTCATCGGGCGCTACGGCAAGAGGCGGATAGAGCCTCGTTTTGCCACGAACCAGACGAGATTTAGCCGCCTCCTTCAACGTCACCGGTTGCTCTGAGTATGCAACATCGACGAGTTCTTGAGGCTTTTTGCCGGTGATACCCCAAATCAATCTTTCCAGAGGATACGCATCGCTCCGGAAATCGACGCAGTGAAGGCCCTTGAGCGACCAAGGAAGTTCTACTTGCTTGGGAGGATCAGATGCTAGAATCACGGGAATGACGGGGCATCCTCGCTTTTCGAACTCGTCGAGAAGACCTATGATCTCCCGGTTCTGCCAAGGACCGACACCACTCTCTCCTAAAAGAACCGCCGCTGATTTTATGTTTTCTATTTGCTGTCCAAGTGCCTTTTGCCAGGACGTTCCAGGCCGAATTTGCTCTTCGTCGAGCCACGGTTTGATGCCCTCCTTGACCAACATTTGAGCGATCTCACGGACAGCTGGCTTGTCCTCGCTGTTATGGCACAGAAAGACATCAAAGATTTCCGCTTTGGAGTCCTGTCCGTTCACACGAAGGCAATTCTATAGGGGAAACAGGCGTCGAAGACAAATCAACTTCGCAGCCCCGTTAGCTCGCCTTCTCCCGAAGCACTTCTCTGGTGGGTTTTTATGAAGGTAAGAAGCTTAAATTTGCTGGCAGAGTCGGGATCGGCTTTAGCGAAAGCTTTTGCGCAGTCTCTTTTCTGAACTGGAAGAGATTCAGGTCGAGAGCTGTCCGTTTGTTAACGTTCCAGCAAGGGCCGGAGTCGCTGGGACCAAGGGTTGAGTGCTGCGGAGATGAAGCGTTGCCGTTGGGTCAAGCCAGAGATGGTCTGCCAGATAAAATTTACGGAATGAACACGGGATGACCACCTGCGACAGCCGGTCTTTCTTGGGGTCTACCGAGATCCTGCCGGTTCGGTGAACCCGCCAATCACAAATTCTTGCTCCAGATGCAGCTTTATCTTGATCCATGCGCCCGTGCGTTGTCCGGCTTCATACCGAGAACCACTTCGTTTCGCAATAAGACCCTCAAGTCCGAGTTTTTGAGCCTTGTCCAGAAGCTCTTCTATGTCCTTCGTGAAAGAGATCGAATACCGAATAACACCGGGCGGCTTTTTCAGCAGCTCTTCCAGCTTCGTCTTTCTCTCTTCGATTGGCAGATTTCGAAGGTCCTTGCCGTTAAGCCGCAGTAGATCAAATGCGTAGAAGACGATTGGTGGCCTCACTTGGCCCATGTCGAATCCTTGAAGTAACTGAAAAGACGAGCGGCCCTTTTCGTCCAGTGCCACAATCTCTCCGTCAATGACGGCGTCCTGGACGTCGAGGGCGGCAATTGAATCTTTTACTTCTGTGAATTTGCTGCCCAAATCCTTTTGGTTTCGAGATAAGACTCTTGTTTCACTACCGCCACGTAGCGCCAAGGCACGGTATCCGTCGAATTTGATTTCGTAGATCCAATCTCCGGGCCGCATTGAGTCGACGAGTTTTGCCTGCATAGGTTCCACGAATTCGAGGCAAGCGGGCGGAAATGGCGGAGCGTGGTTTCACGAGGTCAGTCAGCGTCCGGCATCTTTTGTTCCTCAATCGAAAGAGTCAGCGCCGTAACCCGCCGATGTTTTGATCGCTCCAGCGACTCGATTACGATCTTCAAGTCCGTCTTCTTGGTGAACTCCAGAATCGCAACGTCCAACGATTTCTGGCGAAAGTTGGCCCAGTCAGGGAGCGGTATCGAAAACTTTTGCAGACTACACGTTGGAGGAGAGAGCAGACTTACGGGGCGGGTACAGCAGCTACTTTGCCTATCTGACCATCAAAAATCCTATCAAGGATTCGGTGAGAATCCTCTCGGTCAAAATCAGATTTGGGAAAATAAGGGTGATTTGTACTTGTGAGAAGTCATTGACGACTTAGTGATGAGGTGCCGCAGGAAAGTGCAACCGATCTGTGATTATTGTTGCTGCGGTGGAATGAGATGTCGTCGATTCTCGTGGACTTGAGCGCAACTTCACGAGCGCAGCCGTCATTCCACAGTTATTTCTTTGGGCTGCGGTGGTTCGAGCTTCCTTTGCAAACGTCTCCAAGCCTGTCGCCCGCAATCCTTGCGCACGCTTGAGCATCTCCGCTTGGTCGAGTGACGAGTAGGAGCAAAAACACGCGTGATAGTGTCGGGCCTCCTTTCCCACAGGGCGTTTACGGGCACCGCTTGCGTCTCGAACCACTTCAATCTGAAAGCTGATTCTGCCGACGGGCGTCCCATCTTTCCATATTTTTGCGATTCCGGTGTGCTGTCCCCGCTTACAGCCCTTCGGAACATCGAACCGGAAGGTTGCCGCTTGCAGTTTACCGGTCCACAAGAGCGTGTCTTTCCGGTCACGAAACTCAAACCCTTCGATTTCAACAAAGAATGCAAAGATCGTGCCGACTGGAGCGTCTAGGACCAAAGACTTATGGCCGCCTTCCTTGGTCTTCGGATCAAACTTTTCTGCGTCCGCTTCGACCTGATGCCGATCAAAAGACCCAAAACGGAGTCTTTGCAAGAGCGGTGCCTCCTAGCCCATCATAGATAGCATTCGGCAGGTCAAAATCCCGCCTTTTTAAGCTCGTCCGCTTTGGCAAAATCGGTTTGCGCCTTATCATGTTTCCCTTGGCTCCTGTAGGCGACACCGCGATTGTTGTAGGCAAGGGCATAATCCAGCTTCAGGCGAATCGCCTCATTGTAGTCATTGATCGCCTTGTCGTAGTCTTTCTTGCCAAGATATGCGTTCCCGCGATTTAGGTACGCATCGACATAATCCGGCCACAGCCGAATCGCCTCATTGTAGTCGCTAATCGCCCGATCGTATTCTTTCTTTCCATCGTAAATGATGCCGCGCCTGGTGTAAGGCCAAGGGTTATCTGGTTCCAACCGAATCGCCTCGTTGTAGTCGCTAATCGCCTGATCATATTCTTCCTTTTCATCATAAGCTTCGCCGCGTCTGTTGTAAGCCCAAGCCGTGCGGCTTCAACAGGATCACCTCGGTGAAGTCGCTGATCGCCTTGTCGTAGTCATTTTTATTACTGTAGACAACACCACGCATGTAGTAGGCGTAGGTATGATCCGGCTTCAACCGGATCACCTCCGAGTAATCGCTGATCGCCTTGTCGAAGTCATCTTTGTAATTGTTGTAGACAACACCACGGTTGTAGTAGGCATCGGCATAATCCGGCTTCAACCGGATCGCCTCCGAGTAATCGCTGATCGCCTTGTCGAAGTCATTTTTCCTGTAGGATGCAAGGCCACGATTGAAGGCGGCTTCCGCGTCTTTTTGTCCACGACTAACCTCCTGTCGTTCTCTATCGACATCCTCACGGCGTTGGGTCTGTAACCTCTGCTTTACCTCATTCTCGCTACCTCGGGCGTCCAATTGCTCTTTATCCGCACGTTGAAGCCGGTCAGCCTCCAATCGTTCCTTTCCTTCGGGCTGTTTGCGTTCCGCGTCCGATTTCTCCAAGACCTTTTGGAGCGCCGCTACAAGCACCCCAAAATCCGCATTGAAACGGTGATGGCTAATGTCCAGCGCATTGCGCCGGAAGGGCTTCAAGTCATCGGGAAGTTCGCTCGACCGAGGCATCATAGCGTTGTCCACCAGAAGCGGGATCACCCGAATGTTACGCTTGAGCGCGGTCGCGATCTCTAATCGCACCGAATCTTCCGGATTGTCGATCCGGCGTCCTGGTTCCTGATCAGAGGAAATCAGCCAACGCTCGCCAATCACGGCGATCAGCACTTCGCAAGAGCCCACGCTATTTTCGATCGCCGTAACGAAGTCCATCCCAGGCTCGATCGTGTCGACATCCATGAAGATTTCGCTCTGAGGGAGGTGTTGCGACAAGCTTGTCTTCACTAACCTAGCCCACGCCGAACTGTCTTCGCGACGGTAACTAATAAAGATTTGTCCGCTCATTTTCTGCCAAGACGCGTGCCTGAATATCCCCGGCGGATGCTATTGCGCAAACGATCCTTTAAGCACCGAATCCGGCAGCATGGAGGAAAGCCGCTCCGCGAGTTGCTGAAATGTATTGCTTAATGAAAATGAATGGCGAGAGGTTTTTGCAATGATGAAGCTTGGATATGCGCGGGTTTCGACGAACGAGCAGGATACGGCCGCGCAGGTTTCGGCGCTGAAGTCCGCGGGCTGCGAAAAGATTTTTCGGGAGAAGGCATCCGGAGGTCGATGGGACCGACCCGAGCTACATCGCCTGCTGGATCAACTGCGGAAGGGCGATGTATTGATCGTCTGGCGTCTTGACCGACTTTCGCGATCGCTTCGGGATGTCTTGATGGTCATGGAGCGGATTAAGGAAGCTGAAGCCGGATTCAGAAGCCTGACGGAAGCGATCGACACGACTACTGCACCTGGACGAATGATGATGCAAATGGTGGGAGCGTTTGCTGAGTTTGAAAGAGCAATACTCCGGGAACGAACAAAGGCTGGTTTGGATGCCGCCCGCAAGCGCGGCTGCATCGGAGGACGTCGTCCAAAGCTCAGACCCGTTCAACAGGATGAAATTGTTTCGATGGTATCCAATGGGACAAAAACTGCCGCTGATGCGGCGAGACTTTTCAATGTTCATCCAGCGACGGTTTCACGGATACTGGCAAGAGCTGGCGCCGGAACTATCGGGGTGAAGGTGTAGTGCAATTACGCGGATCTGCCGCCATTCACCTCGTGGGTGATCACAAGGCGATTTCCGAGCGGGTGACCTGAGACGTACCGCTTCTATTTTGGTCGGTGTATTGCATAGTAAGACCAGGCATTCAGCCGTCCTCCTCCTGATAAAAACAAAGCCGATTATGGCATCTCAGCGTTGAGGCGGCACTATTTCCTTGAGCAAAGTAGGAGCTTCGCCGCATAAGTACGGGTAGGACGGCTGTAATCAGCTTTAAACTCTGTGAGTGAATCTGGTAGTCATAGTCTTCTGACCGTAAAGGAAACAGCCGAGTATTTACGAATTCCTATCCCCACAGTTTATTACCTAGCTCAACGAGGACAGATTCCCGCCATTCAAATTGGGGGGCGGTGGAGAATAAAGAAATCTTCGCTGGATCGAGACATTCTCCGCGAAGATAGACAGGGCCAGTCGACCGTTTTGGTGGTTGACGACGATCCGAGCATTCAAGATTTATTTAAGACTTTTTTGCAAAAACTCGGATTTAGTCGAGTGGTTGTTGGCACGGCCAGAGAGGCGATCGTCAGCCTGCGAAAGCAGAAGTTCGATCTGATGTTTCTGGACCTACAATTACCGGACGCACCCGGAGATCAGGTGTACAAAACCGCCAAGAGCATCGATCCTGAGCTGAATGTCATCGTGGTTACCGGCTACCCGGACAGCGAGATGCTGGACAGGATCTTGCAGATCAGTCCAGTAACGGTTTTAAAGAAGCCGCTTAAGATCGCGCAGTTAAACCAGACGGTGAAGATTCTCGGCCATACCATTGCAATGGTGGAAGCGTAGTTTCTGAAACGCACAGAAAAAGCCGGGCGTTAAGGTATTGGTCGGGTCGTCTGATCTTGGACCGGCCTGCGATGTGCCGAGATTATCGCCGGGTGCTCCATCATTAAGCAAAGGGAGAATTTTTCCGTCTCGGTGTGTGGCATGATACTGCGTGCGCCACACACGGCCCATAGGCAATTCCTTTAGTTCTGGAAGGCAAGCTTCGTGAACTGGTGTCAACAGCCGGATTACTCAAAAGGACGATGAGGACCGACCGCAAAGGATCGAAGGGGCAGGGATAATAGTGCGTTTAAGTCTAATATAGCTCTTTGTCTTTCAAATCGTTGCAATCGTCGTTCTTTGTGGCAAAAAAGTTATTCACAGCTCAGCAAGCAGTGTTCCATAACTCTGAAATTACACGCTTTTCAGGTTATCTTTCTGTAAATGATTCCCCGCCTCATAACAACTCCAGCCATTACAGAAAAAGTTTGCGAAGTTATTCACATGATACTAACAAGCAATGTATCATAGTATTTATAATTATCAGTGTTTCAATGTTGGGTAGAAATGTATTTTCAATAAAGAAATTTTTCGGCATCACGGCCGCCGCCCCTTTTTCCTGCTTCTTCTGATTCTTCGAGGAATATTCTTAACCATCGAACCTTATTCTTCCGGTGTATGCAGGATGAGGTACGATTTTCCTAGCGCTAAACTCCTGCCTCGGGCCGCACTTGCGCTCTATCCAATAATTTACCTCCGCATCCCATTCCTTCCCATGGCCACCAACCCGAGAACAGGATGCGGGTCAATATTGGTTGGTGACCACACATCAAACAAGGTAGCGCCTGACGCGGCTTGTAATGATCCTTCCAATGGAGAGCAACCGACATGATCGGTTCATGGCAGCAGCTGCAAGATATCCTTGAGATGCGTGGCATTACATCAGGGATACCCATCATTTGGCGATGGTAAATTTCCTCCATCAATTCATCCGCATCTACCTTGCTGTAGTCCATAACCCACAACCGATTTAGACTGGTCGCTTCGTCGTACCTTGATATCCTGAAGCAATCCAAGTGGCGAGGACATTATGGCGATTGCACTACGGTCCAGACTTATCTTCAAGTTCGCTCATGATGTTATGTTACTACCAAAGTATACCCGTACTTCTTGCAAATAGCCGACGCCACCTCCGGTGTGATGGTCTGGTTCCTGTTGGCGAAAACGTTCATGTCCATCAAATCGTGAATCAACTGAAAGGGCTGGATCTCGATTTGTTTGGCAAGTTCGCGAACGATAATTGGTGGTTTTAGGTGGATAATTTTATTGTTGTTCATACAAATCGTCCGATGCCACTGAAAGCCGATTGAACAACGCTCAGTCGTATCCGGCGAAACGTATTTTCTTATACATTTCACGACGGCTCTGCTCCAATCTAAGAATGGGCTTCTCCGTCAGAGTTCATCGTTCTTACCCTGTGGTCTGGATTCAGTCTCTGTCATGTCATTGTCTGTTAAGCCTGGTTCCAGCGACCTACCATCTGAAAGGGTTGAATGTTCAACTCGACTCTTTCAGTATAAGCACGGAGGTAAGGATTCGCTTACTCATAGCCTCATAGCCCCGAACAACACACGTGACGCGCCGAAGGTATCATCGCCTTTAAAATATCTATGGCGAAACTTGGACAAGCGGCCTGGATCATCATCGTTTGCTGAGGTTTGCCATCAGCGATGTAAAAAGTAACTTTGAAAGATTTTAGCGTGCCCATCATAGTTGTACATTTCACGAGAATTTCGTAACGTTTTTCTTGCGAGCGCAGCTACTGATCCTCAGGCTCACCTGATCGGAACCCGGCAACCGTTTCTCACGTCCTTCGGAATCGGGAGTAAATAGTCGAGACCACTCCAAACGTGAACTCTTCCTTCAAGGGAGATACTGCCAGCTTTTTAGCCCGCTCCGGCGATCAAAAATCAAAGATGGCATTCACCGGTGTGAGTCGATTTCTTCATGCCGTATCTTCACTCAAACTTGACGACGAACCGGTCACCGATCGTCTCCGGTATCCACGCCTGGCTTGCCGCCTGCCAGAGGATAACCCCCAACTGAGTATCAAGAATAACGTGACTTGGGAAAGGCGCACTCAAGAGCTGGCCCGGCACAATCAAAGTCGTCCGGTCGATCCTTTTAACGGGCTCGTTTCCGTCGAGGTACGGGAATTGATGGATATGCCCGGCAAGAAAATAATCTGGCTGGTAAGCAGCCAAAATTCCAGCGGCCTCACGTTCTTCACCGGAAACTTTCTCGCTGACGCTTGGCGGCACGTGATGAATGAGCAGCCACTGACCACCACGCTGCTTACGGATTGAACGCCCGCGATCAAGCCAGATCGCTTTCTCTGAACTTGAAGAATGGTATGGATCGTGGTCACGATCAGGTTATCAATCACCTGGGTCGAACCATCGGTCGTAATCTTTGGGTGATCTCCTAGGCGGCCAAACCACTCATAGACTGGTGCCCGGTCCGCGGTGACCAAACGCCCGGCGTCGTCATGGTTTCCAGAACACACGGCAACACGGGTACGTTGGGCGAGTTCTCGGACCAAGGCGCTGACTGCCTGCGCTTGATTCATCCGGGGTTCGGTGTGGAAAATATCGAGGAAATCCCCGGCTACGCAGACCAGATCGTATTTCGGAGATTGGTCGATTAACCACTGGAACCAAGGCAGACGATAATGAAGGTCAGCCGTGAGGAGGATTTTCATACTTAGCGGGCCACACTCTAGTCCTCTTCGCAAAGATCGCACTCCGGATCGCGGCGGTAATCCTGCAACGACCCGTGGTAAAAGCGATAGACGCCGTCCTACTCGGCTTCTTCCATGTCACGGGCTAGACTTCCAAATCGGGAAGCCGTGCTTTGATACAAAAAAATAAGGTGTTGGTCCGCTCCTGATGGTTGTGCGACTTGATGACCCGAGCATCTTTTTCAAGTAACGGTCTTCAGGTGTTGGTTCCTTTTCCGATGGTTCGTTCATAGCCATACCACTTGTACATTTCACGGGTTCTCGATCCGAGAGCACGCGGCTTCTACGTGGTCAATCAAGCCGGAAGAGATAAATGAATGCCGGAGAGGATTTCCCGCATTGGGAAAACGATGTAGGGTGGCCGCCCGCGAGTGTGTTGAGTGTCACTTGGCCGCCGGATTCCGTGAAGGTGCTTCTTGCTCGATCAGTGAAGTCAGGCCCCGATTTTCTATGCTGCCCAGTCGGTCAACGGGCAATGGCAGTAGGTGAAAACCGCTCTGAACCCAGAGCCCACGTCGAGTTGCTGGAATGGAAGCGCTTATTGACGCGATTTCAGAGGCGCTCGTATCGAGCCGATAGGGTTGAATAAATAAGGATCGCCTCGGATCTTGGCCTTCTCGAAGCGTGGCTGAAGCCCCTAAGCCCAGCGGGAATCAAGGCCGAGAAGGGGCGGAATGTATAGCGAGTAGAATGCCGGTTACTGGGCTTCCAGCCACTTCTCCAAAGCCAGTTTTGTGGCTGGTGTCATTTTGATCGAAGTATGATCAAAGATCAAAGTAACGGTTCCAACGGCAAGATAATACCGGTCCGATGACAGCGGAGTCGGCGGTCATCAAGGGTTCTGGTGGGTGCATCCCATTTGCCTTTGATTCGAGCCAACGCTTGGCTCAATGCCAGCCCCATTGCTTTAGGTTGACCATGTCGGTCGAATCGCCCAAAATCTCTCGGCATCGGCCCGGGTAACGATCTTTTGGTATTTGTCGAGCATCTCCTGGACCGAGTGCCCGGCCTCTTTCGCCGTTCTCTCGGCGGACCCCGTCACCTCGTAACGATAGCTGACGAAGGAGTCGCGAAGCCGGTTCTCCGACCATGGCCATAGCTCAGCGGCTTTCACAGACTGCTCCCAGGCGTTCTGGTACGCGACGTTACCGTTGCATGTCAAAGGAATAATGCTCCCCCGGCGCTTGACGAATGGATCTAGGAAGGCCATCAACGAGGGCTGAATTGGTACCCTTCGACGACGACCGGTTTTGGAGATCTTCGCCGAAAGATCAATATACGGCTCTGGATCGTCCAGGTGAAAATTCTTCCAATCCACCTGATCACGTTCTGAGGTCCGTAACCCGGCAAACATCCCCACCGAAATAAAAGGCAATACGGAAGGTTTTGCGCATTCTAGAAGTCGTTGTGCTTCTTCGGGGGCAAGCGGGAAGGGCGGTGCTTCGCTTTTTTTATTGCGCCTAAAGTTGGCGACCTTTTCGAACGGATGCGTTTCGAGCAAACCTTTTTCTACCGCGATTCCATATGCATTTCGGATATATCCAAAAATCTTTATTCTGGTTTTAGGTGCTACTTCGAGCTTCGCGAGCCACTTCTTTATCTCGTTGCCGGTTAACGTCTGAATCGAGGAATCTCCGAAACGGGCTTCAAACTTCCTTAATTCGGAATCCATCGTTCGCTTGTGGCGGAGCGTGATACCTTCATTGGCCAGCCGAGTCTCAAATTCCTCCCGGACGCTCTGGCACATTTCCTTTGTAGAGATTGAGGTTTGGGTTTTTGTGAGATGGTTTAAATAAAAGTTTACTGCCTGATCGACGTCTTGCCGAAAGCGGCCAATCGCTCGATGCCGTCAAAGGCTCGGGAGTCGGTCCGCGGTGGGAGAGAGCCAAACTGGTACCTGAGGCTTTAAATTTCGGCGTTCTTATCGTCGGCGGCGGCTCGGGCCTCGCGCTCTGAGTTAAACCAATACTGAGTCCGTGTCTCGCCTATAAATCCGACGATGCGCCAGTGGTTCTCGCGGTTGGGTCTCGGAATATCAGACCTCGAAGAGCTCTGGACGTTTACGTGGCATAGTCTTCTTTTCTACGGCTCGGCGAAGGAATAAGCAAAAGGTTTTACGTTACCGGGTAACGTTATAAAGGCGTTTTGGAGAGTCTAAAGACCGTAAAGTCGTTTCGCACCCTAGGAAAGAAGGTCTTTAGAGGGGTGGCCGAGGGCATTTGAACCCGCAACAGCCGGAACCACAATCCGGGGCTTACTGTTGAGCTCTACCACCACCATGTCGGACACGGAAGGGGAAATTAGCTCAAGTTTGGTCTTCAGCCAAGGAAGATTTTCGCTCGGATCAGGCGTACTGAGAAATTGCAAGAAGGTTCTGATCAACTATGCTCGGACGTTAATCTAGGATGGAAGAGCGACGTTCAGACCCGCGAATCTTGGCATGCGTACGCGCAAGTGAAGTCCTTTGGTTTTGCCGCTCTGGTATTTATTCGGCTATTGACGGTGGCGACGCTCTCCGTCGAGAGATCCAGCGCCCAGTTTTTGTCTCATGATCATCCGCTCGATCCGGGTGAGATCAAACTTGGAATGTCGAATGCACAGACCTGGGCGCCTCGGCTTTCTGGGTACTGCCGTCAAGCAAGGATGTCTCGGTCGACTTTACCCGTGCCAACAAGGAAGGTGGAGTTTCCGGTCGGAGACTGGTCTTAGTGGACTATGACGACCGATACGAACCGATCGAGGCGGTAAGCAAGCACCGAGCGCCTTATCGATCGGGACTGGGTCTTTGCGTTACTGAGCTTCTCGGCACACCAACTTGCCGATCTGTTCTCCCGATGCTGAACGAAGCGCATATTGTTCTGTTCGGCCCGATCTCCGGCGCTGCTTTCTTGAGACCGTTGCCAGCCGAACATCATTTCGCAAGCCGAAGCGGTCGACATCTTCGAGCGCATGTGGTCGGGAACGGATATGCTCGCCAGCGGGCAGTATGGTCCCGAAATCGAGCCAAAAGCCACTCTCCCGGCTGAAGCCGGGAGAGTGGCTCAGATAATCTCGCTGGCCTTTATTTCGATCAGCGCAAGTATGCTCAGGCAGAGTCGCTCGAGCAGCGAGTATTGGCGATCCGCGAAGAGACGCTGGGGCCAGCGCATCCCGATCTGGCGAGTGCTCTCAGCCAACTGGCAGCGGTCTATCGAGAACAGGGCAAGCTCGACCAGGCAGAAACGCTCTATCAACTGGCGTTTGCATATCTCGTGTTACCACTTATACGAGACCATCCTTTCACGACGAGAATACGAACAGCCTGGCTGGTCTTCACGCGATAATGCAAAGGGAATCTCAGCCTGGGCAAACCATCTCGCAAGAAGTATTACTTCTTTCCAAATATCTGCACTCCCGCAGGCGGAAACTAAACTAACCAAGGTGCAAGGAACGTCATAGATCAGTCCCTCCCGAAAACCATTCTGGGGTCGTCTGCCTCTGAAGATTGGCGCTTTATGCTGTACTATCATCATATGTTGCAGACCGCGTCACCAAGAATACAATGAGCGTTCGGGGGCCATGGACGCCCTCGACGCGACTCAGTTCGATGTCACTTGTTGCTGAAGGGCCAGAAATGAAGGTCATGGGTCGCCTTGCACTTGCTTGCAGAACCGTGATCGCCTCCGGCACGAGATCAACCACCTGCTCGGCATACACCACACACATATGTACATCGGGCACCAGCGACAGCGCCCGGCGTCCCTGGTAGGCGCCACCGTCTAGCACTATCGTTCCTGTTTGCGCGATGCCCAGGCGGCTGCCCGTCAACACAGCATCAGCCCCGTCCAGCGCCTCGTAGCTCAGCATTGGCTGGTCTCGGATTATTTCTTCTCCCACCGGGAGCCAGCCAGTAGGAATATCATTGGGCACGACGAGCCGACGCAACCCGCGTTCAGCGCAGACCCGCGCTATCGTTGCCGCTAACGCTGCCTCACTGGTCTGGATCGCCGTCGCTTTGTAGTCCTGTATGCGCTCCACAAAATCGGGCGAT
Organism: uncultured Verrucomicrobiae bacterium; assembly: GCA_963789065.1. GTDB lineage: Bacteria > Verrucomicrobiota > Verrucomicrobiia > Chthoniobacterales > JAFAMB01 > JAFAMB01. Next base: position 111,659 of record CAWBKA010000026.1, read on the forward strand.
CATTTCCGCCCGGCTGGCGTCAACGATCTGTACGCCGATACTCGCGGAGCAGCACTGCCTCCTCTGTGTTCGCATCGCCGAGCGCCTGGCGGATGCGCTGCAAGATCGCTTCGCGCGCTTCATTCATTGGCCGTCCTCCCGCTGCTGCCACCACGCACGAAACGTCTGGCTGGGCAGCGCCTTCAGATCGCGGGTCGCCGTCCAGCCAGAAAGCATTCCTGGTAGCCAGGTGATGACGCCATCACGCGCCAACAGTCCTTGCGCCCGCCGACCCAGCCACTCGGGGCCGGCGCTCAGAGCGCGCTGGGGTAACAAACTGCCGCGCCAGCCAGCGCATACCGATATGCTCCTGGTTCAGCTTTCCGGCCAGGCGGCGCTCCTGGCGCGCCACCACCTGCCCGCGCAGATGCACCAGCACCTCTGGAATATTGATCTTCACCGGACAAACATCATAGCAGGCCCCGCAGAGGCTCGACGCATAGGGCAGTGTTTGGGCTTGCTCCAGGTTAGCTAATTGTGGCGTCAAAATAGCGCCAATGGGGCCGGGATAGACCGAGTTATAGGCGTGCCCGCCCACGCGCGCATAGACCGGGCAACTATTCAGGCAGGCCGAACAGCGAATGCACTGGAGCGTTTGCCTTCCCACCTCATCGCGCAACACGGCGGTGCGCCCGTTATCCAGCAAGACCAGATGAAACGTCTGGGGGCCATCGCCCTGGCGTCACGCCCGTCCACAAACTGGTATACGGATTCATGCGCTCGCCAGTGGAG
>CAWBKA010000027.1:0-8756 GCA_963789065.1 uncultured Verrucomicrobiae bacterium
CGTAACATAGGCTTCCAGCCTGTTTCTTGAGCGCGCGCCTCACTCCCTGCGAATTCGCCCGTCCCTCAGCGCTTTGGCTTGTGAGATTTTCGGGCTAGCTCTAACCTGTCGAAGACTTTTTCTTGATATGCGGCCCTTAGGCGTCTGGGTTCTTTTGCTGTTGCCAGGGTTCTTCGTCCTTGCCCAAGGTGAAGACGTTTACCCTCGCCGGGTCAATCCTCCATTTGGACTCTATTGGGCCGAAGGCCAAAAAGAAATTGAAAGAGTGCTCGACCACGCCGGCGCTCGGATCGTTGACAAGGAAAGTGTCGAAGGGCGCGATGCCTGGACGGTTGAGGGGCTTCTCCAGCCTGCTCTCAAACGAACCGTCTTCTACTTTGGCAACGAGAAGACCCTCGTCGAAGTCAACTCCAGTACCAGGACCCCAATTGGGATCTCGTTGCGTACGAAGAATTCCTCAACAGTGCCCGGCAACGCCTCGAAGCTTTGTATGGGCCGGCGACAGTCCTGGCTCGAGACAAAAAGCCGGAAGGCGACATAATGCAAACCATTGTCGGCTACCAGTGGCAGCAACAGGCCAGCAGTATTCAACTTTTTTTCTTTTCCGCCAGCGCAATAATGATGTTTACAGATCCGTCAGCGTTCACTACCGCGCGGGCTGACGAAGTCTTCTTTAGAGCTGATCCTCGATCGAGCGTAACGCCTCGCGCATCGCGGCGTAACCGAAGTGACCCTGTGCAACCGAAGCGAATCGAGACTCCGGCCAAAGGCGGGCTAAGTCTTTCAGAATCGATGATGGCGCGATCCTGTCGTATTCGCCGCCGATGATCAGGATCCGCGCTCCATCACAGGCGGGTCGACCGTCTAAGGGTGAGCTCAAATGGGCGAGTCTTCTCGATGCGCCGCGCTCGATGCCTGCTCCAAGTAAAGCTCTTCTAATCGTCGAGGAGGCTGGGCTTTCCCAAATCGCATGCTCAACGTCCGCTATCGGCTGCAAAAGCGTTACGAACCGAAGGTCTCGTTCCAGGAAACTCAGCAATGCGCCTACCCATCCGCCGTAACTGGTCCCAATCACTCCGAAGTCCTGGCACCCATTTACCCGACAAAAGTCGATCAATTGGCGCACCTCGATGACCGCCTGCCGTAGCGTCTCAGCGTTTCCTGGGAGATTCGCAGTCAGCGCTAAGGCTCCGTTAAAGTGACCCCGCGGTCTCCGTGAATAGTGATATGGTAAATGCATCAATACAGCGTTCCAGCCGCGCCGATTCAGTCTCGCAGCAATCCGGCGATACCCGAGATCACTGGCGGACATCAGCGCGTGAAGAAATATGACGGTCGGTGACCTCAATCCGGAAGGGGATAGAAAAACGCGCGCTCGCGTCGTGTTATTCTCCGGAAACGCAGATTTGACCGGACTTTGCCACTCAAGACAGTTGCCGGTCTGGAGTACGTCCGGCCTCTCGAGAACGTTGTAGAACGAGCTGCGCGAGACAAGTTCGCAAGCAGAAAGATAAGCTTCGAGTTCTTCCGGAGTGCAAACCAAGTCTCGTAACTGCCATTGAATCCCGTTCATTAACGCGCACATCGCCGCATCCAGACCCAAAGCCACTTTCAACCGCAGCAGCCTTCCCATTTGACTGGCTGCCCGGCCTCTCAAGGAAGATAATCCTCCCGCTTTCTTGCCTGCGGCGAGGTCGGCAGATCCGCTTCCACCAGCCGAAACTCGAGAATCAACTTCTCCTGGAGAGAAATAAATGACTTCGCCAGCGACTCTTGAACAAGTTCCCGTGCGCGTCCCCTTGGAACGTCGGCGCACGGAAAGATCGCTTCGCCAAACCCGATCCAAACCGGGACTCGCCGAAGGGAAAACCAGTTTGCTCTACGATACAATCGATCGGTTCCGAGGATGACACTCGGAACGATCGGCTTGCGCGAAAGCACGCAAAGAGCGCTCACTCCCGGCCACATCGGAGCCCCGTTAAGGACAGACCCTTTTCCCGCCCGGATTCCGCCTTCAGGAAAAACGCCAACCACCCGCCCCTCCTCGAGCCGTCTTAGCGCAGTGCGGATTCCAGTGCGGTCGGTCCCGTCACGACGAACCTTAAACGCGCAAAGCCAATCCATCAGCAGCCCATTCGCCCGATTGAGAAACAATTCTTCCATCGCCATCCAATCAACGTATCGCCGAAATCGCGCGCCCAGAAATGGAGGATCGAAATGACTGATGTGGTTGCTGGCAAGGATGTACCCCGTTTCGACCGGAACTTCGCCGAAATAGATAATCTTTGTCCGGCAGACCAGGAAAAAAATCCCGCGAACCAGCCAGCGGCACAAATGCGAAAACACTCGCTGGGCGATGTTCTTAGTGAGCATGTTTCAATATGTGGATTGCTCCCGCCGAACTCCAAACGCCAAACGCCCAAACGCTACTCGGAAGAATGGTTTACCAAAACTACTCGCGAACCGGACCTGCCAATCGGAAAAGACTGGTCCGGTCTCAATTCCAGATACGCCTTCCACTCCCTCAGCGCATCGTCTTCGATCACCAGAAATACCTGCTGAGTTCCTCGCCATATTTTGGCGGCCTGCTCATGGGTCAGGAATTGATCCCGCCCGATCCCTAGCTCGCGCGTCGCGAACTCTATATTGGGATGACCATCGACCCAGAAAATCTGACGGTGAAGATAGAAGAACAAAGTCGTCTTCTCGTTTGGACTTCCCTGAGAGATCACTATACTTCCCGGACGGGTTCGTGAATCAATAATCTCGGCCACTTTCGCGGAGGAAAATTCATCCTGCACGACCGCCATACCGTGCGTGCTGATCAGGAAGATCGCTGCCATAAAGAGCGCGAACCCAGCCAGACCTCGGCTGGACTTCCCTTTCCGATCAAACAAGAGCACCAATGTCCCCGTCACCATGGCACAAACCGAAGCGACCCAAAGGAGAGGAATGGTCTCAGCCCAAACCGATGCAGGCAAAACCTGGAAAACATTCAAAATGGTGTCTCCAACGATCAAGTCGGAGTTCGAAGATTTACCTGCGTCATGGACACCCGAGACGGCCAGAAACGAGGCCAGCCCAAGACCGGATAATCCCAGCAACCCGATGGCCACAGCTGGCCACTTGAAAGAAATCCCGTGCCTGGTGATCGCCCAACTGATCCCCACCGCCACCGGGGGCCACGCAATCATCATATAGTAGTCCTGGATATTCGCGAGGCTGATACCCAAGGCGTTGGCGAGAAACCAGAACAGGAGAAGGAGTTCGTCCTCCCTAAACCAGGGCCGGCGATCTTTGCGCGCCCGGAGAGCCGCTCGAATAGCCGCGGGAAACAGAAGGGAGATCGGGAAAAACAGGACCAGATGCTCGAGCCAGAACATCCACAAAGGCACATGATCACTGTCCGGGGGCGATCGACGGCTCAATGCGGACCCGATCTGCTCGTTAAAAAAATGATCCCGCAAAAATCCCGGATAGCGCCGCTCGGTTAAGAGATACCAAGGCGCGACAATCGCCAGAAACAGGATCCATCCGTGCGGTCGCAGTAGAAATCTTCGCCAGATTGCCCGGATTGACGGCCTGACCCAGGCCGCCCCGGAGATTGCGACCACGGGAATAAGCAGCGCGTGTACGCCCTTGGCCAGCGTGCCAAGCGCGATAAACAGCCAGGCAGCCATCAGCCAGCGATCCACATTCGCAGGTCCCTGCCCTCTAACTTTCGTTGCCCCAAGTAACGACCAGAACGACAGAGCGACGAAGCAGGCCAGAAAAGGTTCAGGCATCACCAGGTGAGTGAAGAAAAAAGTGCCACTCAACATCGCCAGCGCCAATGCGGCTGCGAACGACGCGGAACGAGTCCCGATCACTCGCCGAGCGAGTAACCCGGTCGCCAAAAACCAACCGACAGTTGCCAGGACCATCGGAAAACGTGCACCAAACTCATTGACGCCAAATGCGCTCAGCGAAAGCATTTCGCACCAGTAGACCAAGGGTGGCTTTTGAAGCCTTGGCACCCCATCCTGGGTCGGCGTCAACCAATCTCCCCGCGCTATCATCTCTCGCGCGGCACCGGCGTACTGACCATCGATCTGATCGAACAGCCTCGGAGTTCCGCAGGTGGCACAGTAAACAAATAACAGTACTGCCAAGGCGAAGACCCAGGAAACCGGCACTCTGCCAGGAGCGACCCGACGGAGCGCCTTAGCGATGCGATCAACTAGATCAACCTCCTCGAGGTCCTCGAGCCTCGATTCAGGACTTGGGGCAGCCGTTGCCGCGTCGGACGAAGGATTGTCGATTGTCCACGTCGCGGCGCTCCGACGCGTGGTAAATGTTCCCCACATTCGCAACAGACGGTCAACCACGTTGTGAATGAAATCGATAGACCGGATTACTTCACTCTTTTGATTCTGCGGCAAGGCGCTTCAGCTTACCTGCGAGGGACGCCTTGGCAGCCGAGGACATGCGATCGATAAACAAAACTCCATGCAAATGATCAGTTTCATGTTGGAGCGCCCGCCCCAGCAAGCCCGCTGCCTCAAACTCGACATGCTTCCCCTGCAAATCCTGCGCCTTGACCTTTACCTTTACCGCTCGCGGTATCTCCGCGGTGATCTCTGGAAAACTCAGGCACCCTTCCGTTCCAATCTCTACTTCGCCATCCAGCTGCAGTTCCGGATTAAGCAGGATGAGCGGCATATGTTCCTTCGGATCGACCTCTTCACCGGCAAGCCACATCCGACTCGGGCGGCTCTCCGCGTCGCTCACGTCAATGACCGTTAGTTGTAAAGCGCGTCCTACCTGCTGCGCCGCAAGCCCAACGCCATTTGCTTCGTACATCGTTTCGAGCATATCGGCCGCCAAGATCCGGGTTTCGGCGTCGATCGTCTCGACCCGCTTGCCTTTTGTGCGAAGCACCGCATTCCCATATTTGACGATGTCTCGAATCATTTCTGGTCGGGCGCTTTGGTGAACGTCGGCAGGTTCTTAACACCGGCCTTTTTTAAAGAATCGAGTACTTGCACGAGAAATCCGAACGAAACCTTCTGGTCTGCCTTCATCGCCAGCGGGCGCTCTGGAGCCTTTTTTTGTACCTCTTGCAGAGCTGAGGTGAGCTCATCTACACTTTTCAGCGGACGATCCTCCAAAACAATTTTCTCGTCGGCGGTAATGGCTAGCACCATCGGATCTGTCGGGTTCTCGGCTTGGGTCGCGGTCTTGGATTCCGGAAGTTTGATCGAGAGCTCAGTTTCTGCCGTTTTAAAAGTCGTCGTAACGATAAAAAATATTACCAGGATCGCGAAAATGTCGATCAACGAAACAATGATGATTGGGGAGTACGCTTCCGCTTAACGTAGAACCTCATCTCGCTGCTCCCTCGAGCGATTCACCTTCCCGCGCGAATGATTCCGGTTCGCGGTTCGACTGAAAAACCTTATCAATCAGGTCGGTCAGGAGCGATTCCATTTCGACCGCATGTCTCTCAACCCGACGTGAAAAATAGGTGTAGGCCACCAGAGCCGGGATAGCGATGGACAGGCCAACGATGGTCGTGCTCAACGCTTCGCCGATCCCGGAGGCAATCCCCTTAAGATCTGACGTTGACATGACACCTGAGCCAATGTTGCCAAAGACTCTGACCAGGCCGGCCACTGCTCCGAGCAGACCGAGCAAAGGCGCGATGCCGACTACGATCTCCAGAATGAAGAGCCCGCTTTCCATGCGAACGATCTCCTGTCTCGCACGGGACTGAACCACCTCCAGTGTCTCCTGTTTAGTGGCGTTATACGGCCGCACTGCCACCTCGACGATTCGCGAAAGCGGCGACTCATCATCCTGGATCAGGTGGCGCGGGTGTTCTGGCTCATCGCCTGGTCGTATTTTATTGATCTCCCTCTCGATCAGAGCCGGAATAACTGCGCGCCGCCGTAAGGCAAACAAGCGCAAAATCATGACCGTCAATGCAACAAAGGAACAGATCAGCAGCAGCACCATGAAAATGCCGCCTTTGACAAAAAAATCAATGGGTTCTCGAACAGAGCTAGATGAAACATGGCTAGTAGGTGAAATTAAAACTCATCGTGAATGGCATGCGATCCCCTGAAAGCATCGGACTGAGATCTTCGGGCATCGGCGGTATGTTTGCTTCAATGATCGATTGTAACAATGTAGGGCTAAGGTTTCATTCGACGAATTTCGCACGACCTTCACATCTTCCACTTTTCCGTTCAAGCATCACGTGAGATGTTGATCTGGACGGTCTGGATCTTGATCAGGTCGCTTCGCTCCCTGACGTCATGATGTCCGCCTTGAACCGAGCTCCGTCCTGCACGGCCTTTTAAAATCTGCTTGAGGCGTGCCCAAAGCAGCGATCGAAGTTATGCCTCGGCTATTGAGGTTGCCTTGCATGCGCATAATTCGCTGTTCCTGCCGATCAGCAGTCGCCGGCGGACTCTGGCGCTCGGCAGATTCTCCACTTGCCGAGAAGGAGTTGGTCTTACGGGTAGCAACTTGGCGCATCATCACTCCAGTCCCGGTCCCGGAGTCGGCACGACGTCCTCCGGCGTCGGAGCGGGGAAGAGGAGTGGAGACCGGTTGCTCATCGGGTCACATGCCTTCGGCGTTGGAACGGGGGCCGGTCTCGACGTAGGCCGCAACAGTGCGAACTGCTGATCCCGCTGGTACGACGTCCGGCGTTCGGGGCGGGATTAGACGTAGGCTGCTTGTACAGCGGCGCGACTTGCTGCGTCGGCGCGAGGAAGCCGGCATGGGAGCTGCGCGGAGCAGGTGCTTGGCGTCGGGCTGGTCTGCTCCAGCCACGTTCTTCTGGCGTCGGCGCGGGAGTCGGGACCAGCATGGAGTTCGGATCGGCGTAGACAAACGGTGTCAGGCTTGCTTATCCGGTGGCATAACTTTGCAGATACGGGCGGAATTCGAGTACGAAGATCGAGACTTTCGACCGGCTTCAACCTCTTTTTTGTGCTCCTGCTGGAATTTGGGGCGCGGCCGGCTTGTTTAAGAGGGTGGATAGAAGATATTTCCTTTTCCCCCTGGTCGGCTGAAGGAAGGCACTCGTACTTCAAGACCGACGCCCGGATCCGTGACTTCCTTTCCTGCGTCGGACTGGAGCATCGCCTTCGCCGGTCTTCCGCTGGCCGCCGCCGTGTCCTTATGGGATTCGAACATGGAATCGAGAGACGTGTGATCAATTTGTTCTCGTCGTCGTTCGTTGCGGAGGTAATTTCACTCCTGTGTTTTGTTATTAAGCCGGACGACGAGGTGCTCCAGCATCGTGAGGACTGCGGCGGCGATTGATCCTCTTTGTGGCGGCGAAAGGGGTCGACGCGTTCCGGCCACAGAGAGATCACCTTGCTTGGAGCCAAGGATGATCAATTTGGAATCTGGCGATTTCAGCGATTTGACTATGCGCTAATTAATTTGTTTCCTGTGTGACATAGACAAATCCCTCCGTAGACTCGAGCTTCCTGCCATAAGGTTCCTACAAGAAGTATTCTACAAGTACTGAACCCCACAGCTTCGGTTTCTCGCCGGAGTTCAAGACCCTTCTAACTCGACTCCCCTTCCCCTTCTTCAGGTGACCGGCTCCGTCGGAGCACCGAAAGCTGAGCGCAACGCCGAGGAATGCCCACCGTCTTCCCGAATCTTGTCCCGGAGCGGTGCAACTCTTCCGTTTTGTCACAGCCACTCCGAGAACATCATCGCCGACCCGCTCGTCAGGCTGCGCACAAAAATAGCGCCAAATTAATATCCCCTCGTCATTTACGAAGAGGAGCGCGCGACGAGCGCGCCCACGCCAATGGCGTACGTCTCCAGACTCCGAGCCTCTTTTCTTACAGTTACCGCGCGGACCAGCAGCAGGGGCTCGGTTCGATGCCGGAAAAACCGATGATTTGCCGAACGCGTGCGGGGATCAAGCAATAAAACCAATCAGAAACAATCGAAGGCCGGACTTCCATGGCTTCGATGGGCCCCGTTCCGTTCGTCGTGGTAGTGACTCGGAGTGCGTTCCTTGATCAGTTCGATTTCTTCCGGTGAAATTTCCCCATCTGAACCCCTCCGGAGGTTCACCGGCCGCCGTTTTCACCGGCCAACGGTGGTCTGATCGTTTCACTTCCGTTTCCAGCTTCCTCCACAGTACTAACCGGTATGATAGCTTCAAGCTCCAGCTGCCAGTCCTGTAATAAATGAAGAAGTCGCGCGTAAAAATAGGTACAAGAAACAACAGCGGTCACGCCGTTTGAATCCATCTTCAAGTCTGTTTGCGGAATCTGGCTCGGGCTGAGCTTCGGTAGTCCCTTCTTCGGTATGTCTCAGAACGCAGGAGTGGTGAAGAGTAGGATCTTGTTATGCGTATAATGCACATCTGTGCCGGGATCGATTCGCAAGGAAAAAGACTTTGACTCCCCGTAACCGGACTCGGGTTGCCCAGCAGAAGTAAGGACTTCGCTACAGACACCACCCTATCCAAACATCAATGCGTCCCGCATCCACACTAAGTAGGCAACAATGAGGACACAGTTGGCAATCTTTTCTCCTCTCCCGGCAGCTCGCAAAGAGCCCCGCGCGCCTCTTCAGCAGATAAATTGCGGAGCGCCTCGAGATCGATTTCTCCGGACGCGACCATCTTGGCGGTCCCCAGTAGGTTCTTCGCCCGCGGAACCCTAGTTTGCACTCGAGAAGTTCTTCCAACGGGACTTGCGGCGAGCTTGATCAGGGCGCGGATAGGAAAAAGC
>CAWBKA010000028.1:0-68355 GCA_963789065.1 uncultured Verrucomicrobiae bacterium
GGACGGTTCACCCCTGCCGCGGCCTCTTGCCCCTACCCAAGGCTGTCGGTTCCTACACGCCCGCCCGACCCGAACCCGCGGGTCGGCTATAAGACGATCATGAAGGCAATCCAGTTCAGCCGGTTCGGCGGTCCCGAGGTCCTCGAGCTCGTCGAGGTCCCCGATCCCGGCCGGGGCCGAGGCAGATCCGCATCGCGGTGCACGCGGCCGGCGTGAACCCGATCGACTGGAAGATCCGCAGCGGCGCGATGGCGGCGACCTACCCCAGACGACCGGGCGCGAGGCCGCCGGCGTCGTCGATGAGGTCGGCGACGGGGTCACCGGGGTCGCGTCCGGTGACGCGGTGTTCGGGTTCGCCGCGGGCGGCGGCGGCGCCGCCGAGCTCGCGCTCGCCTCCGACTACGCTCGGGTCCCGCCGTCGCTGGATTTCGCCGGGGCCGCCGGGCTACCGGTCGCGGTCGAGACCGCGGTGCGGACGCTCGACCTGCTCGGCGTCGGCGACGCCATGACTGTGCTCGTCAACGGCGCGGCCGGCGCCGTCGGCGGCTACGCGGTGCAGCTGGCCGCGCTCGCGGCGCGCGCGTGATCGGGACCGCCGGCCCCGGCAACCACGACTACCTGCGGTCGCTCGGCGCCGAGCCGACGACCTACGGCGACGGCCTGGTGGAGCGGGTCCGCGAACTCACTCCCGGCGGCGTCGACGCCGCCCTCGACGCCGCCGGCGGCGGCGCGCTCCCGGCACTCGTGGACCTCGCGGGCGGCGCCGATCACGTGGTGACGATCGCTGATTACGCCGGCGCCCAGGCCACCGGTGCCAGTTTCAGCGGCGGCATGGGGACCGCGCGTGCGGTACATGCGCTGAAGGACATCGGCGAGCTGATCGAGTCCGGCCGGTTCGCGCTGCCGGTGGCGCAGACGTTCCCGCTCGAGCAGATCGGCGACGCCCACCGCATGAGCGAAGGCGGTCACGTCCGCGGCAAGCTCGTGCTGCTCATCAGCTGAGACGAGCGTTCCCACGGGCGCGGCTACCGGGGCGGCACCTGCTGAACGGCCCAGGCATTCCCGTCCGGATCGCTGAAGAACACGAACGATCCCCACGGGAACTCCTGAACGTCGCTGACCTCCACCCCGCGGCCGGCCAGCTCGGAGTGCGCCTGCTGGATGTCCGCGACCACCATCTGAACGCCCCTCACCGAGCCCGGCGGCGCCTCGGTGATGCCCTTGCCGAAGGTGATCGAGCACGCCGAGCCGGGTGGCGTCAGCTGAACGAATCGGATCTCGTCACTGACCGTGTGGTCGTGGTCAACGCGGAATCCGACCTTGTCGGCATAGAACGACTTCGCGCGGTCGACGTCGGACACCGGGATTGCCACGAGCTCGAGCTTCCAGTCCACGAGCGTCTCCTTTCGGTAGGTGCTGTCGCCATACGGGATCGATCCGACACGGTACGGAGGATCGAGGTCCGTTTTGGTGAGCAGTTCAGTCGGATTCTGAAATCGGCGGCTGGGGTCTTTATCCAGGAGCACGCTCAGCAGGACGACGACGGGCTGCGGGACAGCTTCCAGCAGAGCGACCGGCAAGGGTGCGTGCTGATGCTGATAGCTTACTTCAAGGGATGTGCCTCCAAATGGCGGGCGGCCGGTCAGCATCTCCCACAGCGTGATACCCAACGAATATAAGTCTGAACGGATGTCCAAGCTGGTGTCATTAAATTGCTCCGGGCTGGCAAACGAGGGCGTACCGACGAAACCCCCACGAGTAATTTCGCTCTCACTCTCAGCAGTTGCTGCCGCCTTGGCCAGCCCGAAGTCAATCACTTTGATCGTGAGCTCCGGCCCCTCGACAAGCATCAGATTAGTCGGCTTAAGATCGCGGTGCACTAACCCGTGTAGTTCGATGGCGGCCAGCGCCCTGGCAACTTGTGTAGTGACTTCTAAGGCCAGAGCCGGCGACAGCGGTCCGCTGCGTTGCAGGCGCGCTTCCAAAGTTTCGCCCTCGACCAGTTCCATCGCGTAAAAGCATTGACCATCACTCTTGCGCGTCCCGTAGTAAAAGACGGAAGCGATGTTCGGGTGCCGAATCCGGGCGGCGGCGCGTGCTTCGCGCAGGAAACGTTCCCGCGCTTCGGGAAGGGCCGCGATGCTGGCGTCGATCACCTTGAGAGCCACGTCATTTCCCAAGATCGTATCGGAGGCCTTAAAGGTGGTGCCCATCGCGCCCCGTCCCAGCTCCACGGGCCTACCGTCGGTCTGGGTAGCGACTTGGTAATGATCAAATCGCTCTGCGCTGGAAGCAGGTTCCTCTTCCTCCCATGCCAATCCCAGTAAGCAAGTCGCGCACTGGTCATCGAACTGTCCCACACGCTGAAGCGTCGTACCGCACTTCCCGCAAATCAGCTGGGATTCATCCGCTGAAGCACTCATTCTCATTACCGCCCGGGTCCAGCTTTAGCCTGCATATTTCACAGAACCTCGAAAGAAGCCCACACTCTGTTTCTTTTCTCTTTAATCCAAGTTTACTTTCGAACCGCTTTCTAAACGGGTCTACAGCGCGAAAATCTCACGAGCGCTTTTGGCTCATGAGATTTTCGGGCTAGCTCCTCAGCGCGGCTCGAAGGTAACGCAATTCCTCGTCGACGTCCGCCGGCGCGGCGACCGTGCGCGCCACTTCCTCGCGCAATAACGCCCGATAGCGGCCACGCAGCCGGTGGATGGCCGTTTTTAGCGCACCGAGGCTCAAACTCAGCGCTTGGGCGACTTGCCGGTAAGAAGTGTCTTCCCGCCCAAGCAAGAAACATTGGAGCGCTTCGAAAAGATGCCCTTTGCCCTCTGATTCCAGCTCGTCCCGCAGCCGCGCAAACGTTGCTTCGATAAGCGCGACGGCCCACCGCGCCTCGAAGAGTTTCTCGGCTGTCATTCCTTCGGGTGCGGCAAGTTGGTAACGATCCTCCGCGGCATCGTCATCCAAAAACACCCATTGGCAGCCGCCACCCCGTTTGCCGGCCCCGGCACGTTCGGCCGCATTGGCTAGAAAATACTCCAATGCCCCGAGCAGGAAGTTGCGGAACCGGCCGCGTCGCGAATCCGCCCGGCCCAGAGTGCCTTTCTCCAGCAGGTGAACGAAAAAATCCTGTGCGAGGTCCTGCGCGTCCGGCCGGGCGTGACCCTGGCGACGGATGAAGGCGTAAACCGGATAGCAATATAGGCGATAGAGATCTTCCAAGGCGGCCCGGGCTTCCGCGGAGCCTTCAGCAGCGCTGGTCACCAGTCCCCACTGAGTGGTGTGGAATTTGGGTAGTCCGCCAGCCGTCGAGTCTAGTGGTGCTTCCACTTCAGGCGGTTTTACCAAAGGGCGCCTGGAGCGCTCAAGCCAAGAAGCCAAGAGTCCGGGAGTCCGATGGTTAAAATTGCCCTTTCATCCCTATTTCCCGCGTTCTGTTGCGCGTGTTCAAGTTCTTTGGACGTCCAACGCCAGTCGCACAACTACGCCGACAGGCCAACGGTACAATGGCTTTGCCTCCTGAACTCCCCACTTCTCGACCTCGATGGAGGGCCTTTGCGCTGAAAACCCTGAACCCTTTTCGCTTTCTCCGAAACTTCCAGCGAATTTCTCCGGAGAACAAGGTGTGCAGACAATATATGCCGGCGCACCGGGCGCTCATCTCCAGAGCCAGGGAACGAACAGTGCAGCCGCGCATCGTGGACCCGTTCGCACGCTTTTATCCCGCAGCGGGTCTTTTCAGCAACAACCATCCCAAAACACCGAGAGGAAACAATGAAAATACGCCTAATAGCTGCCCTTATAGGATCGGCAATCAGCTTTGCTTTGCCAACCATTGCCCAACAAACGAACACGCCAGATCCCCAACTTCGCGAGCAACTTGTCGCGCTCACCAAGAAATTTGACGAGGCGTGGAACAACAACGATGCCAGTGCCCTGGCCGCGCTCTATACGGAGGACGCGGTTGAGGTGACGGACCAAGGTCCGATTTATGGTCGGGAGGCTATCGTGAAACATTGGACGGACGTGTTCAAGCAGGTGCATTTCAGCAACCATCTCCTTAACATCGATCAGAATTCCCCTCACGCTATAGGGACGGACGGCAATGTCGTATGGGAAAACGGAGAAATGAGTCTGACCTACCAGGTCAAAGACGGCAATCCTGTAGAAATCAAAGGCTACCATTCATCGATTGCTGTTCGTGAAGCCGGTCTTTGGAAGAAGCGGCTGATCACCTGGAACATTACCCCGGCACCGGCCCCGCCTGCTCAAACGAAATAAATGAGAAGCCTTCTAACCCGCAATGAGCTCGTCGGTTTCAGCCTCGGCGTGATTTTTGCGGGTTAGTCAGCCGCACTCTCAGGAAGAACGTGCTGTCCAGACGTTCGTCGAATCCGATCCGCATCTCCGACCGCGTAACCGGGTGCGCTTCTCTAGCGAAACCGACTTCTGCTCATGGGCAATTCTCATGGCCTCGCGGAATGAAGCCTCAATTTGGAGCTCCTCAGCCCCCAAAGTGGCGAGAAACAGTCCGCGCAGCCGGTGCAGTTCGGCGCGGCAATAACCGTGCTCAAATCTGTCAGCAATTGTTACCGCCTCGTTGATTGCCTCAAGAGCTTCAGAGGTACGATCCGCTAGATGTAATGCTTCAGCCTTTATTGCTAGACAAACTGACAGGCCCAGCACCGAACCGGTGGCCAGAAAGTCTTTTATTCCCTGTTCGATCCAGGAAATAGCTTGCCCGGTGTCACCTGAAGCGGTGCGCGCCCAGCCCCGATAAATGGCTCCTATCGTTAGCCAATAGGAAAAATTGTGACGCGTGGAGAGTCCAATCACTTCCGACGCGAAACGGCCCACTTTGTTCATGCCGACGTCGTTCTTCGAGTTGGGATCATTCGGTTCCTTCACGAAACCCGCGCTTTTTGACTGCGGTATTGTGCGTAAGATTCTTCCGCGCGTTTCGCCAGCGAAATCGACTTCTGCTGCTTTGCAGTACTGATAGCTGCCCAGAACGAAGCCTCAATTTGCGCCTCGTTAGCACCAAGACTTGTGAGAAACACACCGCGAAGTCGGTGCAGTTCGGCATACCACCAGAGTTCTCTACGTGTTTCGGGCAGTGATTCTGCCTCTCGTAGTGTTTCAAGAGCTTCGGAGGTACGATCCGCAATGTACAAAGCCTCAGCTTTCAGGGCTAGCGAATCATGTCAAACCCAATATTGCGCCATTTGCCCTATGGTGTCCTATTCCGTCCTCGATCCACCAGATAGATAGATACGGCCCTTCGGTGCTGATTGTTGGCTTCACGCATGGCTTTCGGGTCGCAACAAAGCGGGCGGGACAAGAATCTCAATCCGTCCAGTGGCAACATCGTAGACGAGGCCGCTGACGAGGAATCCCCCCGGCAGCAGCGGATTGGCCTTCAGCGCGGCGACATCGACAACCACGGACTTATGTGGGTCGGTAATTGCCAGTGTGTCGAGTTCTGCCGGAGCGACGCCGAAGTACTTTGCGAGCAGATCTGGGGAGTGGACGAGGCAGTTGATGCCGCAATCGGTGTGATGCAGGACGATGAGGTTCCATCCTGGACCGATTTCACCACCGCTGGCTTTGGCGACGACGCGCAGCATCGCCATCGTCTGGAGCGTCGCCGGGGTAATGCGACCGCCGACATTGCGGATCACGGCTGTCTCACCGGGCGCGAGGCCAAAGATGTCGAATGGATCGACGCGGGGATCGACGCAACCGATGATCATCGTCTTTAGCGACGGCATGATCTTCAGTTCTGCGGAGAAGCGAGTGTTGGCATAGGCCTCGTTGCGCTGGGTCAGGGTCTCAATGACATTCATTGGGATTGTTTCTTCTAGTTCAAGTTAAGGGTGAGGTGGCTCTGAAGCATTACGGCACAGATAATTTTGCATTCGAAGCGCTTGAATCGTGTGTCATGTTCACTTCTCTTGTTCTAACATGGAAAGGTCTTAATGAAAGGGGCGGAAGGCTGCCCGGAGGTCGGCGACGAAGAGCTCCGGTCTCCAACGCCGCGAAGTGACCACCACGCGGGCATCTTCCTCTGGTCATAACACCGTATCCAAACCTTGAGGAACTCAGAAACTTTCCCCGGGTTTAGCCATCTGCCAATTATTTATCCATCAAGTAAGCAGCGACACTGACGCCGTCGATCGCAGCGCCTTTGTTGGTCAACGGAAGCCCGTGCTTGGCGATATCGGACCGGACAGTTTTGCCGAGAGACTAAGACAAACTATCTAGGCACCGCTAAAGCTGTTTCCGACAAGCTGAACGGCTTTGGTCGTGACCCTCGTGGGTTTTGACCAATCCAATTCGTGCAGTTCTTCATGCTCAACAACTCAACAACTGGTTTAAAGCCTTGAAGGACGGGAGCTGCCGATCGGACTCGGTGCTTCCATCCGGTTGGCGAATCACAGAACGGCCCCAAAGTAACTATGTTGCCAGCGGATATGGCAACGAACCGCAAGCCCAAATCCGTTGCCAATTTGTTGCTTCGAGGGAGTCTAAATCTCCGGGGGGAGAAATTTCGGTTTTCAAGCTCGGTGTGATAAACCACTTTACGGCTCTTTTAGAGCTCGATTTTAGAGGCAATCGCCGCGCGCCACCTTTTTGATTTAGTCCGCGCCCAGACCACTTAGTGGATCGTTTTGTAGGCGAACTTTGCCCCGTTGAAGCTTGCGCTTTGGTCGGTTCTGCTCTAATCAAACTGCCGTGAACGACGGTGAACTAGCATAACCTCGTGTATCACTTATGGTATCACTTTTGACATTTGGCATGACAGATTCTTCATAAGTGATTCATAATCAAATGTCTCCGTAGTTCAACGGATAGAACGGAGGTTTCCTAAACCTTAAATCCGGGTTCGATTCCCGGCGGGGACAATACCAGCTCGCAGTCCGGCGGCTTTGATGATATCTATCTTGATATATACCATATGCGTGGCTAGTTTTTCCAATGGCCAAAACAGTTTCATAACGCCAGACAGCAAAACTCTTCTTCTCCGGCCGCAGCTAGGCCGTTCGCCTGCCGGCTGAATTTCATTTCGAAGGCAACGAAGTCTGGATTCGAAAAAAGATCCGGCCACCGGGGATGTCATTCTCTCCCGGAGACCTGATAATTGGGACAGTTTCCTTGAGGCCATCAAGGGACTCGATATTCCAGGTGACGTTTTCGGTATTAAGGAGCGCAAAAACATGACTCATGACCGTGACCCATTTGCAGGTTGGCAGGAATGAAACGGTACATGTTGGATACCAACACCGTGAGTTTCCTGCTGCAAGAGCGCTCCCTTGTTCTCAAACGGGTTCTAAGTATTCCGCTGGAACAGCTTTGTCTTTCGGCTGTGACGAAAGGTGAAATGGTTTTTGGCGTGACGACCTCGACCTGATGATTGCTGCGCACGCTCTGGCGGCTGGCGCGGTGCTGGTGACAAATGATTCCAGTTTTCGGTCGGTGACTGGGCTCGACGTGGAAGATTGGACCAAGGTTTCTTAAACCATGCCTGGGACGCCGTCACCTAACACGTATTTGTCAAGAAGCGCGAACAACTGGAGGCTGAGCGGCAGGGGTGAGAACCATCGATCTCGCTAATGCCTCAGACGAGCGACGATTCACGCCGGAAGAAAGGATGGGAATGCGCCTGTCAGATGGCTGCTCCGCGTGTGACGTATATCAGACTGCGATCCTGTGAATGGTTCAATGCAGATGAATGAAGATGGGGCTGGTATCGCGAGCTCCAACATCTGCTCGATTGGGCCTCGGATGCAGTTGGCGAGCTTTTTGCGCTCGCTCGTACGCGGAACGGTGCACGCCCAACCGAAGGCCCCGGAAAATCCTGCCATCTTCCTCCCAATCGACACGCCACGCCGCGAATTTAGCGAGCGCGAGACTCGCATATTCTTAACTTGAATGATGGAAGCTATTCTCCAGCAGATAAGACTTTAGCTACTGTGTAGTGTGTAGTCTCAGAGACCCAGCGGAGTTCGCGCCAGCATTGCAAGGATGGATAGTAATCTGCTCCGCTTTAGGCTCTAGAGGAAACCATTTTTCGCGGCGGCGTCCTGTTTAGCAAGTGCGAGACTGGCTTCGAGAGTATCGAGCATCTTCAAGAGTTCGACGAACTTCCGCCCGAACGTCGTGAAGTGATACTCAACGCGAGGCGGCACTTCCGGGAAACTCTGCTTATCTAGAACGCCGTAGGAAACAAGTATCCGCAGACAATCGTTGAGTACTTTAGCGGACAGGCCCTCAACCGAGCGCTCCATCGCGCCCGGTCGGAGAATGCCGCGCTCCACTAGGTCCACAATAGTAATCGACCATTTGCAGCCGACGACGGTTTCCACCATGCGCCCAATCCGGCGGGGCGGCAAACGGCGCGAAATTTTTTTCTCATTGGTATTCACCAAGATCTACCTGTTTGTACCCACCTTACCGGATTGTGCCCGGTTTTCAAAACGATTGCTCAGTTAGATACTACAGCATTCTCAGAGGACAGCGGTACGAGCCGCTGAACTGAAACAATCAACAAAACCAAAATCAGGATACGGAATATCAATATGAAAACCGCGCTCATCATCGGTGGCTCAACGGGAATCGGACTGGACATCGCCAAGCGTCTAGGCGCACGCGGCGCGGCAGTGACCATCACCGGGCGTGACACCTCCAAACTCGACAAGGGCGCCGCCGACATCAAGCAGGCCGGTTCACCTTTGGTTACCACCAAGGCCGTGGATCTTTATGATCGCGCCCAAGTGGACAGCTTTGCCACAGAGCTTTCCACTGGAGCGGCGCTTGACTACCTCGTCAATTCCGCCGGGTATTTCTTCCCCACTCCATTCCTTAAGCACACCCGCGAAAATTATCATCAATACCAGGACATCAACGAATCGTTTTTCTTCCTAACCCAAGCCGCGGCCCAACGGATGGTTGATGAAAAAATGAAGGGCAGCGTCGTCAATATCGGCTCGATGTGGGCGCGGCAAGCCATCAAGGCCACGCCGTCGTCGGCCTATTCGATGGCGAAGGCAGCCCTCCATTCGCTGACCCAGCATCTGGCCATGGAATTAGCCGAACACGGCATCCGCGTGAACGCGGTTTCCCCCGCCGTGGTAGAAACGCCGATCTACGGCGCTTTCATCAAGCCGGAAGAGATTCGGCAAGACGTTGGCCGGATTCAATGCCTTTCACCCGATCGGTCGCGTGGGCACTCCTGCGGACGTGGGTGCGGTCGTTGATTTCCTGTTGAGCGACGCGGCGAGCTGGGTCACCGGAGCAATCTGGGACGTGGATGGCGGCGTGATGGCCGGACGAAATTAATAACGCATGAAATCAATCTTTAATTACTACTCCTACTCATATGAACACAATCAATGAAATCAATGTCGACGCACTTAAGATCGCTAAGAACGTGCAACGAAGCAATAACGCCTAAACACAACAACGTCGGGTTGTAACTTGCTCGTTGCACTTACAACCAACTGAACCGGGCTCGGATACATGCATCCCGCATGGTGGGCACGAGTTTACCGCGTTCTTTTCCACCGTGCTTGGCGTATGAAACGGAGAACAACAGCGAGCGAGGCGATGAGCAGGGTAACAATCATGCGAATGCCTCCTTCAACGGACTTTGCACCGCCACCGAGCCCTCGATCCCGTGGCTCGCCGTCCAGTCGGCGTCGTCGAGCGCGAGATGCGGTGTCGGCGGAACGGGCTGCTCTTGCGCCTTCTCGTAGGTCGCGGGATTGAACCCCGGTAGGATAGGCACCGCCATGAAGCGCGCGAGGGCAGCGAGCCGCGCGCGGAAACTGTGGCGCGATTCTGGCAATGTCGCGTGGCGCCGTGCGATCGTTTCGAAGTCTTCGGCGTCTCTGCCGGTGAGTTCGCGTACCGTATCCTTAGGTGCGTCGACCGCGAACGCGCCGCGGTCATGGTCTTGGAAGTAATGCCTGAGGCCGCTGAGCAGGACGGGCTCCAGGCCTTGCGCCTTGGCTGCCTTGTAGAACATCCAGAGCGGCGTCCTCACATGCCGCACTTGGTGGCCGACCGCGCGCCCGATGAGTGCGGTCATTTCGACAACGCTAAGGAGTTTCGGCCCAGTCGGTCGGTAGCTTTTGCCCGCATGGCGTGCCGGATCGAGGAGCGCCGCGACCGCAACGCGAGCGATATCATCAATTGAGGGCGGGGCGTCACGACTCTCTTCCGCGACTGGCAGCGGAAAGACCCCAAGATGCGCCGCGAACGGCATCATCTCCATATAGGGGCTGTCAGCGAAGAAGCCGGGATTGACGACAGTGTGTGCGATGCCCGGAAGCGCGGCGAAAATCCGATCGATCAGCCAAAGCTGGCGCGACATCAGCGACGGGTGGTTGGGACCGGCGAGCCATTGCGAAAGTCCGACGATCTGTTCGAGGCCCGTCTCCCGCGCAGCGGTGGCAAATGCCGACGCACTTTGGATCACAAAGGGATGATAGGGCGGACAGTAGTAAGCTCGCTGAACGTCGCGCATCGCGTCCATCAGCTGACCGGGATCGAAAATGTCCGCGACAACAACCTCGGCATCGCGCGCTTCCAGCGCAGCGCTGCGACAGTCGAGTGTGTGCACCATGGCGCGCACCGGAACGCCCTTGGCGAGAAGCTGGCGGACGACCGCGCCACCGGTTTTTCCGGTCGCGCCGGTTACTAGTATTTTGGGGTAAATCATAGATGGCAATTCAATTAACGGTACGGTACCGTACCGACATAAGCGATGGTACGACTTCGTACCGCAGTCAAATGAAAATGTCTAATATCAGGAAAATAGAGCCTGCCTCACCGAAGCCCACCAGCCAGAACACATACCCCGCGGGTCCCATTCGCGAACGTATCCTCAATGCGGCATTTAGCTTGTTCGCCGAATCCGGTTTTTCGACCACCAGCATACTGGACATTGTTACCAGGGCGCGAGTTTCGAAACGCGATCTTTATGCCCTCTTCCAGAACAAACACGCAGTTTTAGCAGCGTGCATCCAGGAACGCGCCGGACGCATGCGCCGTCCTCTGGACACCGCAGCGCCGGTACCACAGACCCGAGACGCCTTGGCCAAATTATTGGTCGACTTCGGTGTTTCCATCTTGAAAACAGTCTGCCATCCGGAAGTGCTGACCGTGTTTCGGCTCGCCATCGCCGAATCCGACCGGGCACCCGAGATTGCCGTTACGCTCCATCGTAGGGGCCGTGAAGCTAACCATAAAGCGCTCGTCGCATTGCTGACCAACGCACAGGAGCGTCGCCTCGTCGCTAACGACGATCCTGCGGCTTTAGCGGCTCGCTATTTCGCCCTGCTGTGGGGAGATCTGTTGCTCAGTCTCCTGATGCGCGTGCGCGAGGCGCCGACGGAGCGCGAAATTCAGACCCGTGCCCGTGCGGCGACGGAAACATTGGTCGCCCGGCGCTAGACGCTAAAACATAAACTGGGAAACCAATCATCCTGGCCTGCGATTCAAGCACTCTGTATTTGTCGCGTGCAAGCTGCTCGATGAGGTTCGTCCGTCTGCTGAATTTCTCGACCGGCTCGAAGAGCATTTCGGAATTCGCACTCTTTCTCGAAGGAGGGGGCCACATTAACGGGGCGTTCCTCCAGGCCGATCTCGTCGATGAGGTGAGCCTCTCGGTTGTTCCTGGCATCGATGGATGCCACGACATCCCTGGTGTCTTCGAGGTGGTTCAGTCCGAAATCTGCGAACTGATCGAAATTTCCCCTTTCAATTTGTCTGGTATTGACTAGCTTGATCGTGGCAATGGAGTTTGCCTTTCCGCCATAGCGGAACAAGTGCCCGTCGGCTAATGACTCCTACCAAACCAATTATTTGGCAAGGTAGTGATAAAGCTTCCTCATACGGGCCTCGATGTTTACTCATTTTGAACCGACCTATAGGTCTGGCCGGCGACGGCAACACCATTTACAGGTCGATGTTCGGCGATTAGCCGACGACTTGTCTTCGAAACAATCGCAGGCCCATCTGCTCCTCCAACCGCTTAAGCACCCACTCTGCTGGCGATTCTGGCCTCCTCTTATCCCTAACTCGAACCCGCCCGGACTGATCGGGCGAAGGAAGCTAAATCTCATACCGACACAACATTGACGCCGCCTACCCGAACGCGACCACCCTTAAACACAACGAAAAGACACCATTATGAATGCACAGCGTAAAGAACAAACGGTACTGGCAGAAAGACAGCCAAACAAATTGGCGGCCGATTCCTCAAATGGATCAAAGTTCATCAGCGTACCCGTTGGGAGTTTTGCCGGAACCCTGGAGCGAATCTTCAGCATCCGGAATGGCCAACCCGTTCCTGCGGATACCGGAGATCAAGGTGGCGGGCAAAACTAACCTTTTGCGCAGCCGCGATCGGCGAAGAGCTGAGAAAGCATCCGCCGAACCGGAGAAGAGGAAATCGCTGCCGCTGGCCAAGCTAATCGTCCTGGCTGGTTGCGTCAGCCTGTTAGCAGCGCTTTTACTAGCCTCAAGAACGGATTTTCAACCAGACATCATCCCCTTTCAAGCCCGAGTGGCAATCTTCATGGTGCGATATACGATGCCAATCTGCTTTTTCCAACTTGGGGCTTTTTGGATCCTTTATCTCATCCGAAGGCGGTGAGTTAGCATGTCCTTAACAATCTAGACAGTAAAAAATCACGATCAACGAAAGGGCCTCTCCTTCAGTCTCGACTAAACATGTAAGAGAGAACTTATTACTTCGTACTCCCCAATTTAACGATCGGCTAAGATAACTGTCTGGCTACACCGCCATTTTGCGAGTGTCGTCTCATCATATCCCAAGACTGGAGGCAAGTGTTTGGCTTCTTGCGTAGAAGCAGGCGCCGTTTTACATCTATACCTTTGAACCGAGCCCCTAGTTAGATCCGCTGCTTAGTGGGTTGTCGCGAAGCTTTGCCCGGCCAACTGCAGCCAGGATACCTCTCTCGAAGGCCTCTATTCTAGAACATTGCAATATCGTCATTGAAGCATTGACGGAAAGTTGGCAAATCGTTAGGTTTGGCTCCTATATCTAACCATTCTTGGAGAGTGGCAGCGAGGGTCAATTACCTTCAACAACCCCACAACTAAGCCCTTCGCTCAGTGGCTCGAAAAAAATCATACCCCAGAAGCAAGTCACAATGAAATTTACTAGAGGTCAAGAGTTCATAGCAGAGTTCTTTGGAACAATGGTTCTGATTTTGTTCGGTTGCGGATCAGTCGCCATGGTCGTTCTTTTCGGCAGCAGCCCCGCGATTCCTGGAGAAATCGTAAAAGGCGGCTACACCAATATTGTTTTCGGGTGGGGATTGGCTGTCACTTTTGGTATTTACATTTCCGGAACGATAAGCGGTGCCCATCTCAATCCGGCGGTGACAATCGCTTTGGCCGCCACCAAACGGTTTCCCTGGTCAAAGGCTCCCCATTACGTCCTGGCCCAATTCGGAGGCGCGTTTGCCGCAGCGCTCCTGTTGTTCATAGTTTATCACGCTAAATGGATTCTGGTGGATCCCAAACTAGAACTAGATCACACGACAGGCATCTTTTGTACTTTTCCGGCAGTTCCAGGATTCTGGCCCGGTTTTTTTGACCAGGTCGTTGGTACAGCCCTGCTGCTCGGCCTGATCTTTGCCGTGGTCGACAAATTTAACGCCCAACCAGGTTCCAATCTGGCGCCAATTATAATCGGGTTGATAGTACTCGCAATCGGTGTCTCGTTCGGCGGTATGAATGGGTATGCGATCAACCCTGCGCGCGATTTGGGTCCGCGTTTGTTTGCCGTCGTCGCCGGATTTAGAAACAACGGGTTGACCGACGGAACCGGTGCCTGGCTACCCCCGGTCATAGGGCCAATCGTCGGCGGGGTCTTGGGAGCATTCGCCTATGACCTGTTGATAGGCAAAGCCTTAATCAAGGCACATGCTGTCGATGAAACGACTCGTCCAAGCGGCGAGGATCCCTCACATCACGAAGTTAAAAGAGCCTAAAGAGTTGGCGAGTCGAAGGTCTACTATCAAGACTACCGGGTAATGGAGTTTACCTCTCCCGAAAATTTGGAAAACTGCTCTGACTGATTCAGAGCTAATGACTCCTGCAAACGCGTAAGCGTGTCTGCAGGGGTTTTTCTATGCTCAAGAACGTCTGGTTCGCGACATCGATCTGGACAGCATTGGATCTGGCTCCGAGCCTGGTTTCCATATCGATTGGCATTCTCGTCAAATTGGTCGAAATCCTGGCCGGCGCCGTAGCAAGGAATATCATGCACCTGCAGACAAGCACCGATGGATCAATTGCCCGGTACTGCTTGAAGGCGTGTCTTAACGTTTCTCGCTGTTGCCGAAATCGATCCGGAGTCGCTGAAGCAGGCTATGGAATTTGTCCTCTCGTGCTTGCGGCGGTAATGGCCTTTTTCCTGCCGTCGTTTTCCTACCGAAGGTACAGTGTAATGTGGAATCGATTGCCTGAAAGTGAAAGACAACTCCACGAGTTGTATCCGGATATGCCTCCCGAAGCTCTTATGGTCCAGCACCTACGGAACAACGTCTGCGTGGATTTAGATGAATTACAGAGAGCCCAATGGTTCTGGGGAAGGCGACCAAAGAAGCTCATTCTTTGCCTGGATAAGGCTGTAAAAGCCTTTATTTTCTATCTAACCCTTTGGATTATGTGGATTTCTTTCGGCGAGCAAGTTCCGGTTGCCGATGTGATCCAATGCGTGGCGTGGATCGCGCTCGCTGTAATGTCAGTGGCGCTTCTTGTAGATGTTTCCCGATATGCTCAGTGGAAGTGGGAATATTGCAGCGCTATTTCCAGACTTTTTGCGACAGTCGGTCGGTAAATCCAGTAACGCGGAGAGGAAGGGCTAACTAAGATGGTTTGTTAGCCGTTCGTGACATTCTCTGCTCAGGAATCCTCAAAGCGCCCTGTGACTGACAGAGCAAATAATTGGCGAGAAATCGGGCCCACCAAACGGGGGACCCGAGATCGCGGTGCGATCTTCGATCTTGACGTGACCGGTCTGCTCACAGAGACCGCGGCATGCGTCATGAGTCCCTCCGCCAGCCAGGTAAAACTTTTGGAACGCCTTGACGGTTTGCGCCAGCGGATATCGGCGGATCGATTCCAGCTTGCCGTGCTGGGGCAATTCAAACGCGGGAAGAGTTGGGCGACACGGCAAAACCTCGAAGACACCTTTCGGCGTTTTAGCGCTGATTTTGATGAACGGCTGGCCCTGAGCCTCGTAGCCACGCGCGGGGCGATGGCCACAGCACGCGACCGGCGCGAGTTACAGTCGGCATCCGTTGAGGCCGAGATCGAAAGCACGCGAGCAGTTTGGTCTCGGCTAGACGAGATACAAACGGCACTCGCCCGGATTTAGTTAGTTAGCGGCCGGAATTTAGCAAGACGTGTACGGCGACTTCCGAGCAATGCCGGAAACTCGTGGGAAAGGCCTTGATGACCTCGACCCGTGTGATTGCTGCGCACGCTGTAGTCGCCGGTGCAGTGCTGGTGACCAATGATTCCAGTTTTCGATCCAGTGACGGGGCTGGACGTGGAAGATGGGACAAAGGTTTCTTAAGGTAAGCCAAACGAATCAGGGGCGAGATTCACTCTGGCTGGTGACCAGTCTGTCGTATAAGCCTGAAAATCTTTCCGCGGCACGATCGTTGCGAACGGCGATTGCGAGCGCCTTTCTCTGTCCGACCAGAACCACCAGTCTTCTGCCCCGCGTCATTGCTGTGTAGACCAGGTTCCGCTGCAGCAGAAGATAATGCTGCATGGCCAGAGGCACCACCACTGCGGGGAATTCCGATCCCTGACTTTTATGGATGGTAATGGCGTAGGCCAGCGACAGCTCGTCCAATTCGTTGAAATCGTAAAGCACTTCCCGCTCCTCGAAGCGGATTGTCAGTTCCCGCTCATCGGGATCAATTCTCGACAATTTGGCCAATGTCCCCGTTGAACACTTCCTTGTCGTAATTGTTTTCGGTCTGGATCACTTTGTCCCGGAGCCGGAACTGCCAGCCGAAGCGCTCGACCACCGGTTCATCGTCACGCCGCGGGTTAAGCGCCGTCCTGCAAAAGCACATTCATAGCGCGCGTGCCGAGGTTGCCGCGGTTCATCGGACAGAGCACCTGCACGTCCAGAATCGGATCAAGCCGCAGCTTCCCAGGGATGCGTTCTTTGACCAGTTCGAGAATCGTTGGCTGGATGCTTTCCGGTTCGTCACGCTCGATAAAGTAAAAATCTGATTCCTCTCCCGGTTGCTGCAACTGCGGCATCTGCCCGGCGTTGATCCGGTGAGCGTTGGTTACGATCTGGCTCGAAGCTGCCTGGCGGAAAATTTCCCTCAGTCGCACCGCCGGCACGACCTCGCTGCGAATGATGTCGGCCAGTGCCGAACCCGGCCCGACGCTGGGCAACTGGTCCACGTCGCCCACCATCAAAAGGTGGGCGTGTTCCGGCAAAGCTTGGATCAGCTTGTGCATCAGAGGTACATCGATCATCGAAGTTTCGTCGGCCACCAACACATCACACTCCAAGGGATGCGTGGCGTTCCGGGCGAAGCCACCCGAAGCAGGTTGGAACTCCAGCAATCGGTGAATGGTCTTTGCCTCCAGGCCAGTGGCTTCACTCAGGCGCTTTGCCGCACGTCCCGTCGGAGCACACAGCAGACAACGGAGCTTTTTTGCTCGGAGGATCAGCAGAATCGAATCTACCAGCGTCGTCTTTCCGACACCAGGTCCGCCGGTGATCACCAGCACCCGCGATTCGAGCGCTTTCTGAAGCGCCTCCCGCTGTGTCGTTGCCAGCTCCTTACCTGTCTTCCGCTGGCACCAGGCAATCGCTTTCTCAACATCAATTGGCGGCAAGCACGACGGCGCGCCAGCCAACTTCTCAACAGGGCGGCGATGCCATTTTCGGCACGCCGCAAGTACGGCAGATAGATGAGATCGTGTCCGCCGATTGGCTCGTGCACTAGTTCGCCGTCCAGCAGCAATCGCTCCAGTGCCTCCCGCACGATAGCGACATCGATCTCCAGCAGCTTGGCGGCCTGCTCGATTAACGCCTCTTTCGGTAGAGCACAATGGCCTTCGCCCGTGGCTTCCAGCAGCGCGTGCATGATGCCGGCCAGCGCCCGGATGATTGAGTCACGCGCAATTCCAAGCTTCTGCGCCACCATGTCCGCCGACTTAAACCCGATGCCATGGATGTCCTTGGCCAGGGTGTAGGGATTGGCCCGCACCGTCTCGATGGCCTTATCACCATAAGCCTTGTAGATGCGGACCGCGCGGCTCGTGCTCACTCCGTGGGAATGCAGGAAAACCATGATCTCGCGAACTGCCTTCTGCTCGACCCATGCAGCTTTGATCTTTTGCCGACGCCCAGGCCCGATTCCATCCACCTCTTCAAGTCGCGCTGAGTACTGGTCGATGACCGTGAAGATTTCCTCGCCGAATTTCTCCACCAGCTTTTTCGCGTAGACTGGGCCGATGCCTTTGATCAAGCCGCTGGCGAGGTATTTTTCAATCCCCTCCCGCGATGTGGGAGGGCTGCACTTGAGAAACGTGGCTTTAAATTGTAGCCCGTGCTCTTTGTCTTGCACCCAATTGCCCTGAGCTGTCATCCACTCGCCCTCGTTGACGGTGGCCAGGGCGCCCACCACCGTCACCAGTTCCCGGTGACCCTTCACTTTGACACGCAGCACCGCAAAGCCCGTCTCTTCGCTGTGGAAGGTGACCCGCTCGATCAATCCAGAGAATCCCTCCTCTGGAGGCGATGGTGGCGAAGTCTTCACACTCCAGTCAGTTAGCATGAGGGCGCGAGGCTGTCACATCGAGCGCGAAATTTCCTGACGAGGGGTTTATTCCGACCGATCTGCTGAGCTTGACTTTGGCATGGTTTCCGCTTCCATATTAAAAAATTACCCAGAAAACAGGCATCAAACTGAACTTCTGAAACCACCAGGTCCTTAGTTAGGCTCTCTCTCATGAATGCTCGATGGAACTTTCAGCGAAACGGCATCGGCGTCATTTCCGATTGGATCAGAACGGGAAGAGAGCTTCATTCCACCGACCTAAAGTGGAAATACGCGTTTGAAATTGGGGTTATCGGCTTGGTGTTGGCCTCCACCTTGTCCCTCTTCGGTCCGTCCTCCAGCGTTCCCGTTTCACCCCCGGCTTCGTATACAGCCCCTGCAGCCCCTCCCAGTGCGCCTCAGGCTCGCAATACCATTCCACAGCCGATGGCCCCCTACCGAATTCCTGCGCCCCCTCCTATTATTGTCAAACCAGCGATCCTTCCGGATGGGGCAGCCGTGGATCAATCCTCTTCTTCAGATTTAGGAAAAATTTCCCCTCAAGATAATGCGCTCAAACCGTCTTTGCCTCCTGACACGCCAACGAACAGTCAGCCGTAGCTTTCCCTATACTCTCTCTGGCGATTCATTTATGAAAAAGCTCTGGTTCGTTGCTTCCATTTTGTTGACTTTTTTCCGTCCCTATGTGGCGAGTTGCCAAACCTCGCCTTCCAATCCTGGCTCGACATCAGCGCAGTCTGAGGAACAAAGGGTCGACTCACTCGAAAAGAAAGTGGATGGCTTGGATAAAAATGTTACGGAAATTCTCCGCCTGCTTAAAGCTCAACCGCCGACAGGCCAAACCAATCCGACTCCAGACGGTTCACGGAACCCAACTCCAACAACGGCAACTTCCTCAGCGACGCCTAAGCTTACACCGGGCGCCAAATTGGAAGTCTGGCCGCTCCCCCCAAACTTCCAAGGTAGTACGCCTCCCGGTATGTCGATGGGAGCAATGGTGGATTCCGGAGACTTATTTGATTTTGACAATTTCTTATCGGAAGACGCGTTCAAACCGCTGAAGTTGAGTCTGGTTGGTCTGAGGTGGTCTGGCTTTATTAATATTAAAGAGAAAGGCAATCATAACTTTATTCTTGAAAGGGATGGCCTTCCTGGTTACAACTGGCCTACCTCGCTGAAAATCGATGGCCAAGCGATTATTTCTAGAAACAACGGCGTCGGGCCTGGCGGATCCGATGTCGCAGCACAGTCGTTGAACCTTGACCCTGGTTATTACCGATTTGAGCTGTTTACATATTTTGGCGCGCCAAGTCTTTATCCCCGCCTTCAGATACGCGTTAAATTCCGCTCGGAAAACTCTCTAGTACCAACTACTTTGGATGCAAAAAGCGTCTTTCATGAACCGTAACAATGGGGATCGATGGAAGGACCGACATGCCTGATCCTCGCTCTGACTGGTCCAAGTCCAAAGAACCGGTGCCGTCCGCGTCGCGGAATCCTCGGAGCAATGCCTCGAGGCGGGAGCCTTTGTCCAACCTGACCGATCCGTCGCCAAGAAGAATCCCGCGGGCGGTGTTAAGAAATGGGCTCTGGCCGGTGCCGTTGCCATCGCTTTGGCAATTGGAAGTTTCTATGCCCTCCACCAGAGTTCGTCCGACGACTTATACACCGAAACAAATCAGCAACTCCAGGCCAATTTTCAACATGCCTATGGCCATCTTCAGCCCGTTAACCTTAACGATCCCCAAGAGGCCCAGAAAGCAGCGGCGGCTCTCAACCTGCCGGACGCCCAAAAGCAGCAGATCCTCGACCAGGCGAAGAGCGGCCAAGTCAAGCTCGGCTGGGTCAGCGTCTGGGATGATATGCAAGAGGACGGCGATGTTGTTGAAATCTCTCAACGGCTACTCACAGACTATCAAGTTGACCCATGAACGTGTTACCCTGGCCATTCCGTACACCGACCAGGGATCCATTGAAATACGCGGTATCAAGGATGGCGGCGGGGGCGGAATTACCCGTGGGGATTTCCACCAGCGCGGGGATGTTGATGTTCCCCCCATGACCGAGGGACAGGTTCTGGACCTGCCACTGCATTGACAATTTATTGGTGTGCAAAATCCTTGGATCATCCGACTGCTCATCGCAGGGTTCCTCCTCACCTTAATCAAGACAGCTCCGTGGTTGGCCTGGATCGCGATTCTGCTTTGTCTGGGTTATGCGGCTTACCGGATCAGGCAGCGTCTGGCCCTGAATAGAAATTCCGCGGCCGGCCCCGGTTCGTTAAATCAATCGCAGGCGAAATCCAAAAGATCGGATCCGCCCCCTCCGCGAATCATCCCTTCCAGCTACGATCCCGCCGCTGGGCTTTTCGACTATCTGAACGAGAACGTTTATGGGCAACCTTTAGCGGCGGAGCAGGTATCGACAGTGATCTGGAACAGGCTGAAGGCTGGTCTCAACGAGAAACCTTTGGGCGTTTTCTGCCTCGCCGGGCCTCCAGGGGTAGGCAAAACGCATTTCGCGAAAATCCTCAATCGACGGTTATTTGAGCGGGAGGATTCCCTTCTCCACGTGGATATGGTCGCCTATGGAAATCCTTATTCGATTGCCGGATTACTGGGGAGTTCGGATCAATCGCAACCGGGCATCCTTACTAAATTCTTGTCCGAAAAACCCAACAGCATTGTCCTCTTAGACGAATTCGACAAAGCTGCGCCAGAAATACACAAGCGGTTTCTCACGGCGTTTAACGATGGATTCATCACCGAACTCTCCAAAGGAGAGAAAATCTCTACCACCCAGGTCATTTTCATTCTGACCATGAACGCCGCGGCAGATGACCTGGTGAGCCTGCTGAGGGAATACAAAAATGATCCCGACACCCTAACGGCAGCGGCACGTCAAGTTCTCCTCAAACGCGATTATATGGCACCGGAAGTGGTCGATCGGATTGATGCCATCGTGCCTTTTGCTCCGCTGGTCGCCAGAGACTTGGGAAAAGTTGTTTACCAGGAACTGCAAACGATGGCGCAAAAAATGAATGTTCCCATTGTCGACGGCGGATTGGATTTGCAAATCTTAGTCAATGTCGTCTCGGCCAGTCTGAATCGCAGTCAGGGCGTTCGCGATATTAAGCGGTCTCTGGAGGCGCAATTCATCAAGGGGCTTCAGGCGGCCAAAGAGGCCGGCGCAACGTCGGTGATGTTACGGGACGAAAATGGCAAAGTCATCATCGATCGGTGTTAGTGTCCTGTCCCCGAAATACGAGGTATTTTGTTGCGATCAAAATGGGCCGCCGGCAAGGCGCGAGGAGGGAGCATATCTGAACCGATACGTGACCGACGAGCAACGCGGCCGCCGGCTCATT
Source organism: uncultured Verrucomicrobiae bacterium (assembly GCA_963789065.1). Lineage (GTDB taxonomy): Bacteria > Verrucomicrobiota > Verrucomicrobiia > Chthoniobacterales > JAFAMB01 > JAFAMB01. The sequence goes on from CAWBKA010000028.1 coordinate 21,229, forward strand.
TTCATCGCAACCCTCCGGGCCGGGGCCAGTTGGCTGTTTTTCCGCATTGCTCGCTCGACCCGTATGACTCAGATATGAGCGCTTTTACTTACCGCCAGTCCGGCTCGGACCGCGCCTTGAAAAACAGCCAACTGACCTCCGGCAAAATACCTCGTATTTCGGGGACAGGACACTAAACTATGACGCTTCGGTAAACTGCATCAGGTGACAAAATGGCTTCCACTGACATCGTCGATTGGGATGAATTTGATAGGTTGATGGAAGAGCACAAACGAGGCAAAAAGCCGTTCGATGACAAGTTGCTCGCGCAAAAACTAAAAGAGAAGGTCATTGGCCAGAATAAAGTTGCCGACCAAATCGCCAATCAACTGAAGCGACGACTCGCCCAAGCTGAGCGGGAAAAGCCACTCGGTGTTTTTATGTTTGCCGGTCCGCCGGGGGTTGGCAAGACTTACTTCGGCAAGGTCCTGGCGCAGAATCTTTACGAGGGCAAAGGCCGTCTGCATCACGTCGACATGACGCAGATGGCGGATCCGCATGCGAAATCCGCCCTCATCGGTTCTCCACCTGGTTATGTGGGTGGCTCAGGGAGCTTAACCTCCGCCCTGCAGCAAGATCCCAAATATGTCGTTTTGCTGGATGAGTTTGAAAAAGCGCATACCGAGGTCCACAAAATCTTCCTGACCGCTTGGAACGACGGTTTTATTACCGATGCCCATACCAGCAAACGGGTGTCGACCAACCAAGCCATTTTTCTCCTGACCACCAATGCAGCCGTGGAACGAATCCTGGCCATCGAACGTGCTTACAAGTCCGATCCTGATATCCGGGATAAGTCGATCCTGGAGGCTTTAGGACAAGCTGGCTTTGCTCCCGAGGTATTGAGTCGGATCGATTACGTTTTTGTTTTTGAACCGCTGGGAGAGAGAGATTTAGCCCGCGTCGCCAAGCTGGAAATCGAGCAACTGGCTACTAGTTATGGGCTGACCTTGTCACGCATCGATCCTCTCTACTTGCTAGAGATCGTAACCAAAGGCGACGCCTTTCAAGGTGGCGGCATCCGCCAGCTCTCCCGGGTCCTGGACCGTGAATTGGGCGACCAGTTGATCGAGGCCCGCCAAAACGGGGCTGCTTCCGTCGAAATCTCACTGGCCGACGGCAAGGCTGTCGTGGGAGTCAGCAGTTGAGGGTGGCCTGAAAACGGCGAGACGGACCACTCCCAAACTTTGCTCCGTCCATATGCTGTCTCGCGCGATCCCGCCGTGTGGTCGCACCTGTGGTGTGCGCCGCATTCTGAGTACCCCACCGCTTCGAGGCGAACAACGATCCAAATCCCGCCTAACCTAACTGAATAACTAACTAACTAAATAACTAACTTTAGTTAGTTAGTTACCGCATGCGACCTCCGGCCGGGCAAGAAGATGCTCGCCGTCATCGATCAGCGTGGCGCGAGTCGATGGCGATCACGTTGTCCTTCGCTTGTTCGGAATGGGTTTTCGCCGAAGGACCTCCCAGGGAATGCGCGATCAAATGCGCTCCATCCAAGCTTTCGGAATTGGCCCTTCCTTCCTTCGATTTAGCTTGAATAGCGAGATCTTCTTTGGTCCGGGGCGCACAGCTCAGCGAAAGCCAGCCCTCGATTCTTTGTGGCTTCCCGTTACTCGTCAGCTGGGTATGAAAACTTCCACGATTTTCCCACGCTTTCTTATTCAACTTGTTGCCGTCGAATGTCTCCACATTCTCTTCCGTACCTGGAAATTCGCTTTCCTCGATTGTTTCAGATTCAGGCACCTCGGTTTGGCTTTGATCGATTTGCGCTGTCTGAGACTCGACGACGGGATCGGTTTCGGTGATTGGATCCGATGTTGGCGGCGGCTTTTCCTCTTGTTCGAGCGATTTCTGCTTTTCAGCTTCCTCTTGACACCAGCGATTCCACTCCGCTTTCCGCTCTTCGTCAGACTTAGGTTGTGTCTCGGCTTGGGTCTCACCTACCTCCTGCTCCTGACCTTCCTGTTTAGAAGTCGACGTTTCCTTTCGCATCGTGATCATTCACTCCTTGGCTTCAATTCTTGCGCGAATTTTGTGCAAAGCTCGACTTCCTTCGACTCATGGGATTCTTTTCGAGCGAAATTTTGCACCCCAGCAGTAAGCATGTTGAACAATCACGGATTCTTCCAGGTGATAGGGAATGCACCAATGAATGACGGTACGATAAGGGTTGAAACCCTGAGCTTTAATACACATCTGACAGCGTCTCGGATTAATTGGGGGCGTCACGCAGCGCGGGCAAAGACAGGCTAGAAGCCTATGCTACATTGCGCCACGCGTCGCGCTTCCCGTAGAAACATTGCCAGTTTCCCTTTCTAACCGCGTATCCATTCGTCATAATGCCTTTTCATGTCTTCGTCTACCCCTGAAGGCGCATTTAACCCTAGCTGTCGCTTCAGCTCAGGGCTGCGATCTTCGTAAATCCACATATCAATCGCATTACATATGTGGTGCATGTAGAGATCGTCTGCGATCATGTAGAGTTGAGACATCAACAAACACGCGGCAAGCCTGTCTAGATGTATTAACGATTCCAGGATTACCATTGTTTTTGACACAGCCGTTTCCGGATTTTCCGATTCTAACTTCTCATAGTTAAGCATTTCTATTAGTAATGGCGCTATCTTCTTTTGATCTATTATTTCTCTCAATAGAGATTGCGTACCCACACTGAAATCTCGTGCGTGAAGCAAACGAACCGTGCGTGAAATAGCATCATCTGAGAGGTCCATTAGTGCCCGCCTGGTATATGGTTTGCTTCATGATCGTTAGTAGAAGTCGGTTTACCGTTGTCGTCATAGGTTTCTGCCGATCTAGGATGATAATTACCATCGCTGACTTTATTTGTTGGTACAATTTCTTTGTGGACATGCGGCTTTTCATCAAATTTGTTTTGAGGTGGATCTCGTACCACGGCGGGATCTATCCTAACTGCGGCAGTGCATCCACCAGGACAATCCTTAGTCCACACAGTTCCTCCACTGTTGGCCGGCACGTCGGTATAGCCTCTTTCCTTCAGCATTGGTTCTATTTCAGCCTTCGGCTTGCCTTCCAGTGGTCCTAATTCTCTAATCTCCTTCTCGGCTGGCTCCCTGGTCTTTTCAGATTCAGGCACCTCGGCTCGGCTTTGATCGACTTGCTTTGCCTCAGACTTGACGACGGGATCGGTTTCGGTTTTAGTATTTGAATTCGCCCCTACCGACGGCTCCTGGCCTGCTGATTTCTCCTTCGTTGCAGCTATCCACCCCTCTTGGCGCTCTTCGTCAGACATTGGTGTCTCGACTCGGCGCTTGCTGCCCTCCTCCTCCGAACCTTCCCACTTCTGCGATGATTCCCCTGACTGGTCGGGAGATTTCTCCTGGCCTTCGCGTTTCGATGTCGACGTTTCGTTTGGCATCCAGATTATTGATCGCTTGGAATTAATTCTTGCGCGAATTCTGTGCAAAGCTCGAGTTGCTTCGACTCATCTAATCCACTTTGAGCAAAATTTTGCACCCCAAAGCAGTAAGCATGTTCACGAATCACGGATTCTTCAGATGATAGCGAATGAAAGAGTGAGTGGACGGTCTGGAGAGCATAGGGTGTCGCGCCGGTTTCGGACTGATAAGATTTAAGAAAAAGGTCCATCGACTTGTTGTCTAACAAGCCGTTGATATGAAATCGGTAGTTGCAGGGAGCGGGGCAGAGGCGGCAACCGACAAAAGATCCCATTTGTTTGGGGAAGATTCTATCAATCGAATCTGGCAGACCGCCGCCAGGCGCTTCTCGGTAGGCTTGGCAGAGTTTGACAATGATCGAATCAACTTCCGTATGAGTCCACTCGGCAAACATGCCCCACTCCGACATTCTGGTCTCAACGAACTCGGTCCAGAAGCAATAGTCGTTCTTCGTTTGGCCTGAGACAGACTCTCTGTGAAGACGGAGAAAAACATTCTTTGTCTCGGCGCTTTTGAGCGGCTGAAACAAATAGGCCGCCAGCAATCGCCTCGCCGCCCGGTCAAGGTCCGCACTCGACTTGCTATTGGACAGGCGGCCGCAGCCGGCCTCGCCCGGAGCCGACGGGCATGCATGGCAACCCTCAAATTTCGAGAGAAGGCGGGAACGCTGGGCCCAGAACGGGGCCATCCGTTCCTTGATTTCCGCCACAGTGATCTGCTCATATTCAGCCTTGGTCCTGGAAAGGGGCATCTGGGCCAGAACCGGCTTTTCCATGCCTTCGAGATAGACCACGGCTTGACCGGCGGCCAGCGTGCTGATCGCGCGCAACTGGTCCTCGTTCAGATTCATGGTCGATCCAACGGCCTCGCGATCATCCAGGGCCACCAGGCGCTGAATCAACTTGAGATTCGTATTTTTCAGGGCTTCGGGCGCGAGTTTGGTGGGAATTTGCTCCGCCATATAGATGCCCTCGCCGAAGGCCCGAATTTCCGCCAGTAGATTGGCGAAAACTTCGATGGCCTTGCCCTGCGGGTTAGCCGATTCTCCGCCTTGTTCGGTCGAGACGTTTTTCAGCAGGCGATGTGCTTCCTCGATCAGCGTCAGGTGTTTCAATGTCCCATCGCCCGAAACTCCTTTTGCTTCATAGTATTCGTAAAGGCGGATCAGCAGGAGGCCAATGAGAAAGGCCTTCTCCTCGTCACTGACCAGTTGCTTGAGTTCCAGGATGCAGGGAGCGCCGAAGAGGTCGTCATCGCTCATGGATACCCGGCAATTCAGCATCACACCTTTGCCGCCGCCGATGCGGAGTTGGTTGAGCCGCCCCTCCAATCCAGCTTTGATATTGCTGCGAATTTCCCCTTCGTAGCCCATCCCATCCGAAACTCGGCGCACCGTGGCAATGAGGTCATCGAGTGTAGGGAAGCAGGATGGCGAATCTTCGCCGCGGAGATTGCGGTTGAGAGTCAAGTCCCAGCCCTTTTCCTCGTAAACGCGCTGGATACTCATCGCGAGCACATAGGGCATCGGCGGATAGAGGACAAAAGCGGCTCCAAACAATGCCTGCAAATAGTCGATATGGGATTGGACAAGAATTCCTTTGGGAACCTGGAAAGGATTCAGGCGGATCGGGGAAATCCGTTCATCGCCGACCGTAAATACCCGAAGCCCCTTGAATCGAGGATTCTTCAACAGGGCGCGATATTCGGATTTAGCCGACTCGATCACCATGAAGGGAACCCCTTTACCCTCATTCCATACCTGTTCGAGCAGAGAGAAACAGGTATTAGTTTTACCGGCGCCGGTCACGCCCGCGATAATTCCATGCTTGGTCAAATCGCAACGACGGATGCGCAAATCGGTTCCGACCGGTTCACCGCGATCCAGAATGGCCCCAATTTTGACGACATCTTCTCCCGGATTGAATGATTGATTCGTTTCAACCCCAAATCGCACCGGCGGAATAATTTCGAAACCGGAATATTCCTCCGATGGCGGGTAGGTCAGGCACGCCATCTCCAGACTATTTAAAGGAGCGGGAATTAACTGCTTAAGACCATCCTCAGAAATAGAGTGCAGACGAAAAGGGTCCGGCAACGAATCCTTTCCTCCCATCGCGCTTTGCAGGACCGCGGCTCCACGGTGAAGCCGTGCCTTGTCTCCCGCCAGCAGCCACCCTTGGTAATTCCACATGCCGATGACGCGGCCCAGATCCCATCTTTCCAGCTTCTTTTCCAGAAGCTCGACATAACGTTGAGCGGCCTTGTTATTTTCATCCACGGCGTTCTGTTTGAGCAAATAGGTCGCGTGGGTGTTGCGAATCTCCAGGGTCATTCGATTGATTGTCTGGATCGTTTCATTAACAGAGTGTCTTTCGGACATCACCAGATAGGCCCAAGGCGCTCCGTAGAGAGTCCGACAAACCTTTTCAATTTGATCAGCCCGACTTTCGCGGGATTTTTGATCGCGCTTGAGGGTGGGCGTCCCTGAAAAGGTAACCCCGAAGGGAAACGCTTCTACGGCCGCCAACCGGGGCAGCGCGAGTTGAGTGCACCTAATGTCGGGGAACGCCCCGCGCAGGCATTCGCGCAGACCGCCACTCCCAAGACCGGAAGGCAGCGCTCCCAGCCAGCATTCGACGTGATCCGGGAACCCGAGCAGGAGATAGGCCCAGGCGGTGTTATTTCCAGCCAGGCCGGAAATGAAATCCGTGACATAGATATCGAGAGGAATCGGGGTGTCGTTCGGTTTCTCAGACCTCCAAAAACTGGACATCCGGGTGATTCTTGACCAGGCGTAGGCCTTGATCCGGGATAGATCGGGCCGGGTACCAACGCTGCGTCCTTCCAAGTCTCCTGCGGTCAGCGCAAACACCTTTTGCAGTAGCTGGGGCTCTGTATTCATCGGTATTTGACCCAAATCCGACTCGAGGTGCGGAAATTGTAACCCCAGCGCGCCAAAATCGTTCCTCCGCGATTCCTGCCCCAAATTTCGACCGCATCGCCCACCTTGGCCTCCCCCGAACGCAGTTCGCCACGAAAGCGGACCGTATATTCGCGAAGCTGCTCATCGCGCAGTCGGACATCGCGAATCTGAACCTGCTGGTCCTTGGGATTGGACTGCCTGAACCTGGACATCGAAAAAATTTGACCAAGCATCGTTGCCAGCATTCCGCCGGTCAGAAGCGATAATACGACGAAGATGACGAAGACCAGAATAATCACCGAAAGGTGGATCATCGCCCAATGGAAAATGGCATAAGCCACTGCCCCGAATAATGCGAGTTTGATCAGAAATCGCCAAAGAATGAACTCTTTCTCAGCCTGATAGGGTTGATCCGCGAAGACCACGGTTCCTCGCACGCAGCTCCAGCCGAGTAAATGAAAGAGCTTCTCGAGTCGGCCAGACCTTTTTTCCGGTATCGCAAAAAGGGCGGATGATAAGCCGGAGCCGGTGGATTTTTGCGACGTCGGGCTTTGACTGACGGTGCGCTCCGCCCCACAAACGGAACAAGAGATTGCGTCCTGCGCCATGCTCGCTCCGCAAATCTCGCAGGAGGACTTCTCGGTTGGGCGATCGTCGAGCCGTTGCTGTCTGTCTCTCTGAACATTTTGCCCCGGAGTTATCGGCGTGGTACTGGACGCGCTCGAAAAGATCGGAGACGCGCTAATCTTTGGCGCCTGGCCTGGAGAACCAGCTTTTTGGTGATCGATATCCTGGTCGTATCTGGCCCGTCGTTCGGGGTTGAGCAAGATTCTTTCAGCCGCTTCCAGGCGAGACAGCAACGCTCTGCGGAAACCGTCCGCTTGATCGTGCGGCTCCAACTCTTGCCGTTTTTGAGCAATCACCGCTCTAATCTCTTCATCCGAAGCAAAGCGGCTCAGGCTTAATTGTTCGTAGAAGGTTTTCACTGCTTTGCCTACTCTGCTAAAGCACTCGTTCTGCCGGATTACTCTCAAACTTCACCGGTTCGTTCGGTGGCTTCTCAAACTTCTTCGGAGGACTCTATCCGGTAAAAGACAACCCGTTTTCTCGGCACCCTGCTTTCCTTTATTTGCGTGTTATCAAGTCCAAGAACCTGCGTCAAGGGTTCGTCCTTCTGGAGGGAAAGCCTTTACCCTGGATGCCAAAAGCGTTTTTCACAAGCCATAACAATTTGAATCGGTGTAAGGAAAGGCTCCCAATGTGTCTTGGAGGTACGCCGCCTGATGATGCGTGCTTTATCTCGTACCTAATAAATCCTGAGAAAACGCGGCGGAAGTTCGCGCGGCCATCTCGTTCCACATTCGCTCCGCCAGCGGATAATTCCAAAGTTGCTCCCAAGCTTTTTCCTTACTCGCTCCCACGCCATATTGAAACAGCCATAAATTGCCCGACGAATCACGGGCAATCCCATGATTGGCCGTTCCGATCAGGAAATGGCCCGGCTCGGTCGTTAATGAGAAATAGTGACCATATTGGGCACTGCTCAAGACCGGATTGCGGCGAATTATACCAAGATTGAATTCGTTCCCTGCCTTAACGGCATTTCCATCTCGTCCTTTTGCATAAATTGGGAAGACGGCGTTCAAATCGCTGGCAATTTTCCCGGTTAATTGCTTGGGGGTCAAAGGAGAATGCCCGAGTTTGTTTAAGGAGATATACGCATGGCCACTGGACGCTGCTGGCGCGCTCATAAATATGGATGGTTTGCCACCGTATGCTTGAATATCGTCTGGCGACAAAACTCCTTGAAATTTGAGTTTACTACCCAACGCAGCTACTTTACCTGCGTCGTCCATTCCGTATGGAAATATGCCAAGCAAGCCAGAAAGTCTCGGCAAGAGGAAGAACGCAACTATCCCGACAATAATTACCAGATTGCCTAGTCTTCGAAACAAAAGACGCAATAGAAATCCAAGCCCGATGAGTGTCACCGCCACGGTCATCAGGGCCCCGGTGGCTAGGTGTGCACTGACCACGAAGGCGTACCAGGCGCCAAGAAGCATCATCTTCAGTTCGAATAAAAGTTGCCCCATGATAAGAATCGGCGTCGCACGCCGCGTCAGCCACGATTAGACTACACGAACGCTCGCCTTGAAAAGGCCCGAACCAGAACCAATGAATCATTACTATCTCAAAGTTCCATCTTAGTAGAAATCTAAGAGACCAGCCTCCTTAAAACAGCTGGATAACCCTCTTGGATTTCCATTGAAGTGGAGATCAACAGAAAAAAATCAGACAACCTAAAAACCGTAAAATCCTTCAGCGCCCTTCATCATGGCGACCTGTTAGTCGAGGGCAGTTGGCGCGTAACGAAAATCTATCGATTTCGACAGGGCGAAGTTCCCGGAGACCTTCGCCAAGGTGGGAAAAAATTCACCTGGGTCGGATTCCGTTCGTTCAAATACGTCGGCAAACGGCGCGCGGAAAGCCCTGTTGTAGATTCAGAGGTTGAATTTCGCATCCGCAAAAGAGCCTTTCGAATCGAAGGCCTCCCGGCAGACCCTTGGGAAGATTATCCTCGGCACTGGGAGAAGAATTGGAAACGCTACCGGAAAACCAAATACAAAAAGCAGAGCGTCATTAACAGAAATATTCATAGCCCTGCTTTTTGGGTAAACACCCATTTCTCTGGAGAATTCAGCCTGCATCGCTGACAAATCCTTCCGGATTTCTCAGCGATGCAGGCTTTATGGACTTTCTCCCTCTTGAGCCGCCCTGCCCGGTGATACGGATTTTTTCACCGGTCCTGAGCGTCTCAGGTACCATCTCCACTTGCCGTCCACCTTATGCCAGATTCGTTGACCGTTATCGTCGTCGGAAGGCGCGTCGCTTTCCGATTCTCGATTTTTGCGTTGAGCGGTGAGCGAGAGCGATCGCTCTGGCGTTGGTGTCGGGGTCGGCTCAACCGACTTGGTGACAAACTTCGTCAATGTCCAATAAGTCGTCGGTCCAGTGAGAAAGCGGAATTGAGCGGGGCTTTCGGGGGTTAACCCGCTCGTCAATACGACGATATCCTGATCGGAGTTGGTTTTTTGACTCACGTGTCCGTTATTAATCAATTTGAGGATGCTTTCGTTATCCTTCTCTGCCGATAATTGCACCACCTCCTCGAGCATTTTTTGCGAATCGAAGTAGATCGAACCGCTGACCAGCTTATCCGCGAAAGCGCGTTCAGGGATAAAAGATAAGGTCATCAATAACGACAACGCTGTGCTGGCAAAGACAGACTTAGCCACGAAAAAGAAGGCAATCGCGCGCACCATAACGCCATCATATCAGAGTCACTCCGACGGCGCCAAGCACCCGTTATAATCGCGGAAGCCGTTCAATTATGAAATTTGCAGAAATTATCTAACGAAGCATTAAATTGACACCATGGAATCTGCGGGTTAGCTTTGCAGCTGGGTGAGAACAGACCAAACAAGAAACTACGAGGTTACTATTCGCTTTCCAGGCGGGACACACCCGAAAGTATTCGCACTTAGCTTCGTCAGTCTGGGAAGTACGGAAAGCCGACAAATTCCACGGCTTCCAGATCGTCTCCATCAAGCGGGACATCTTGAGCGAGGCTTTGACCTGACCCCTATTTGGTTGCTTCCCGCCGCCGCCGCCCGCTTATCAAATAGATTGCGGCGCGCAGTTCCAGCAGAGGATCATCCGACGGATCGATGCCATCGACCCGCGGGATGGGATCGAAGATGATGTGCTTCTGTTCGTGGTCGCTGTCAGCGACCGGCTCAGTCAAATCAATCGTACCGAAATCGAGCAAGGTCCGATCTTCCGGCCAGTGGATGGTGGCATCGTCCACGGTATCGCCGTCGTTTGCCAACTGAACCAGAATGCGAAACTTGATCGGGCCTTTGGCAATTCTTTCCGCGAGTTCATCGAACAGGAAGTTTGCACTCTTGGCAGCGACGGCGGCATCGTACAGATGATCGTTGCCGGCTTCCGGGACGATCCGGTAGCGCCCATAGCGGCTGACGCCGTCTTTGTTCGTGAAGCGCATCGCCGTCACGCCGAAGTACGATTCTCTGGCAAAGCTGGATGGCGCGGGCTTAGGTGTCTGCACAAATGCGAGCGCCTTTGGATGAGTGCCGAGGAACGATCTCAATCGGAGTTGGCGAAGGCTTTGACGGATCGGTGGTCGCGAGTGCGCGCAGGAACTCCAGAAACTCCTGGCCTGTCCTGGTGGGAAATCCATCAGTCGAATGACTGATGATATCGGTATGAACGCGTTCGGCGAGGTGAAAACGAATGGCTAGTCCGCGCGGATTCGCATTGGGGTCGTTATCGGGGATCAGCGGAATGCCCGTGGAGTTAGAAAAGCGGACTGTTACCGGCGTAGAATCCCGCTCCAGGTGAGGTGCCCGGGTGAGGGAAGCGGCGCCAGGCGAAGGCGTGAACTTTCCGGTCAGCATGGTGCCTTTGGCATGGGCCGGTCGAAAGCCAGGGTGCAGTCCGAAGATCGTGTCGAACTGCTGAAGCAGATCCTGACTCAGTGCGATAAGCTTTTCGTCAGTGGGAAGTGGCATGGTGTTTTTTTTCGGATGCTCAATTAATCTTCCTCCGCTGTAAACTAGATTCCGCCCCGAAAACTCAAGGTCGTCAGGTTGGCAGCGCCATGGACCGCCATCCCGCATTGACCGGCATTAGATCGCGATATATTCGATCGCGCCCTGCCAACCCCAGCGGAAGTCTGAGCACTTGTCGCAAAGACCAGCCTAAACAGGCTTGCAGCTAATCCTTAGTTTCGATAGACCATGGGAAAGCATGCACAAGTCGTCAGGACGGTACGTTGCGGTCGCGCTCCTTCTCAAGGGAGCGCTCTTTACTGCCGCCTGCCTGCTTATTGGCCGTTCATCAAATCGCCGGTCAAAGCTTGCGGTTCCCACTCACCCGATCGGGTGATTCTCGTTCATTTGAATAGTTATGTTAAGATGCTATTTGCATCGGACAATTTCACTTAGTTGAGGGAGGGTTGAGGCAGGCCAGGATATATAGACTATGAAGTCCATGCGCTTTGCGAGGCTCTGATCGCAGTTGAAGGATGTTGAGCACCATGAAACCCGATCCGGCAGATTCAGCGAGCGACTCAGGACCGCGAGACTCCGTATCGCCCACAGATGACCTGCTTCGTATCTGCTCGAAATGCGGCACCAGGCTGGCCTTCAGCAACTCTACCGAGTTTTGTCCGGTATGCGTGCTTCGCAGTGCACTCGACTCATCTGAATTGCGGCAAACCGTGGGCCAGGAGACTGAGCCGGATCGGAACTTCGACGCCTCGGAGCCTGCATCGTCAATCTACAGATTCGAGCATTACGAGCTGGTAACCGATGACGATGGTGCTCCGATTGAGTTAGGTCGCGGCGGTATGGGCGTCACCTACAAGGCGGTCGATGTGAACCTTCGGCGCCCCGTAACGCTGAAGGTCATCAAGGCATTGTACCTCGATGAAGAGTCGGTGCGCCTCCGGTTTCTGCGTGAGGCCCGCGCGGCCGCCCGGCTACGCCATCCGAACGTTGCCTCCGTTTTTCACCTTGGTGCGAAAGGTCGAGATTATTTTTACGCCATGGAGTTCGTCGAGGGCGAAACGCTGGATCGCTTCCTCAAGCGCAGCGGGCCCCTTGACTTGCCATTGGCGCTTGAAATTGTTGACCAGGTCGCCGCGGCACTGGCTGCCGCGCACCAACAACAGATCGTTCATCGAGACATCAAACCGACCAACTTAATGTTGGTCTTCGGCGAAGATCGAAGTGTCACGGTTAAGGTCATCGATTTCGGTCTGGCCACCGCGGCATCCCGGTCTGAAGTTGAACCCGCCATTTCGATCGCCGGCGCCTTCGCCGGGACGCCGCATTTCGCGAGTCCTGAACAATGCGCCGGCAGGGAGGCCGACATTCGATCGGACCTTTACTCGTTGGGTATTACTCTCTGGCAGATGCTCACCTCCAGGTTGCCATTCGAAGGTACCTTAGTCGAGGTAATGGGCCAGCATATGCATGCTCCGCTGCCGCTGGAAAAGTTGGAGCGCGTGCCCCAACCTGTCGTCGCCCTGGTCAAGTCTTTGTTGGACAAGGATCCTGCCCGGCGTCCGGAAAATCCCTACAAGCTCCGCACGTTGTTGGGCGAAGTCAGGTCCGCATTGGACGCGGAACGCCAAGTCCGATTTCCGGGCGTACGGAGCCCGGACGATCCAGGGCGAGCGGAAGGATTGCTTTACGACAAAATTAGCGAGGGCCTACCAACTCCGTTGGTTGCGGAAAATTGGAAACGGGGCCCGGATCCAGTACCCGAGCACTGGGATTTTGAGCCTTTCCTGGCAGCGAAGCTGAAAGATTTCACTGGCAGAAAGTGGCTTTTCCAGGAGATCGACGAGTGGCGTACAAAAGGCTCTCAACCGGCGCTCCTGATCATCGGTGAAACTGGGAGTTGGCAAATCGGCGATCGTCGCGGCACTGGTTCACGAAAATCCTGACGGTCAGGTTCTGGCCTATCACTGTTGTCGGGCTGACACTCCGGCCACCCTCGAACCGGCGGGCTTTGTGCGCAGTCTGGTCGCTATGTTTGCCTCCCGAGTTGGATGATTACGCTGCCATGCTGGAAGATCCGGCGATCGTCAACGCCCTCCAATTTGCTGACACGGATCCGGCCAGCGCGTTTGAGGGGGCCATTCTGAGTCCACTCCGCAAACTTCGGCGGCCTGAGGAGAGAGGCCGACGCTACCTGCTCATTGACGCCCTCGACGAAGCTCTTGCGCGCACCAAGCGGCCTACGATTGTCGATGTGCTTTCCACGCGCCTCAACCTTCTTCCTCCCTGGTTGAGGATCGTAGCCACGACGCGCAACGAGCCAAGCGTGCTCAGCCAGTTGCGCAGTCTGCGGGCCCACACTCTCAGCGCCCAAGACCCGAGGAACCAGGATGATGTGCGGCACTTCATCCAATTTCGCCTTGCGGAACCGGCCTTGCGCGAGAAGGCGCAAGCCAGTGGCAAGACCCTTGGGGAGCTCGAAGAAGGTCTCCTGAAGTCCAGCGCGGGCAATTTCTTGTTCGTCACCACCGCGCTCGATGCCATCGAGAGCGGCCAACTCGGCTTCGACCAAGTCGAAAGGCTACCGCCCGGATTGAGCAGCCTTTATCAAATGTTTTTTGACCGGCGGTTTCGCGATGCTGGGGTGGAGTTCGGTCCACTGCGACAGGTGCTCGAGACCGTGGCAGCCGCCCGCGAAGCGCTTACTCGGGAACAAATTGCCGCCGCCACCAACTTGGATGCCGAAGAAGAACTTCCGCCTATCCTCGCTCGTCTCGCCTCGTTCGTGCCCGCTCGGGAAGGTCGCTATGCCTTCTTCCACAAATCCATGTTTGACTGGCTCACCGGGTGGAACACTCAGGAGGATCGACCGTTTGCTGATCCTTATTACGTCAGCCTCAGGAAAGGCCGAACGCGATTGGCCGATTGGTGTTGGCTCGAGTATCAGCGAAGACCCTTGAAGCCTTCCTTGTACTATCTTCGGCATCTTCCAGGCCATCTCCATGAAGCTGGTCGTGACAATGACGCAAGGAGTGTGCTTCTGGATTTCGATTTCCTGCAGGCCAAACTGGAAGCTACCGATGCGAATGCGCTCATCGCCGACTACGAGCATTTGCCTGAAGACGCCGAACTGCGCCTTGTGCAATCGGCGATCCGGCTTTCGGCGCACGTTTTGGCTCGCGATCGCCGACAGCTGGCAGGCCAATTGACCGGTCGGTTGCTTGGCCATCGAGCACCCAAGATCCAAGCGCTGCTGCAGCAAGCCGCCGAGAGGAAGTCGAGGTTTTGGCTCCGGCCTTTGAAGCGTAGTCTTACGCCGCCTGGCGGCCCGCTGATCCGCACCCTCGAAGGCCATACGAGTGTGGTCACCGCGGCGGCTGTAACTCCCGACGGGTTCCGCGCCGTCTCGGCCTCGCGCGACCGGACGCTGCGGGTCTGGGACTTGGGGAGCGGCCAGACCGTGCGTACGTTCGAAGGCCACACCAAGGCCGTCACTACCGTGGCGGTCACGCCGAACGGACGCTGGGCTGTGTCGGGCTCACGTGATCAAACGCTACGGGTGTGGGACCTGGAGAGCGGCCAAATGGTCCGCACACTCGAAGGCCATACGGAACGAGTTGCTGCGGTGGCGATCACGCCCGATGGGCGCTACGCCGTTTCTGCTTCGCATGACCGGACGCTACGGGTGTGGGACTTGGAAAGTGGCCAGACCATGCGCACGCTCGAAGACCACGCGGAACGGGTCACCGCCGTAGCGATTACGCCCGACGGGCGCCACGCCGTGTCGGCCTCCCATGACCGCACACTGCGGCTCTGGGACTTGGTGAGCGGCCAAACCGTACGCAAGCTCGAGGGCCATCGCAGGCGGTCAATGCCGTGGCGATAATGCCCGACGGGCGCCGCGCCGTCTCTACTTCTTATGACCGAACGCTGCGGATATGGGATTTGGAAAGCGGCCAAACGGTCTGCACGCTTGAAGGCAACGCGGAGAGGGTCGATGCACTGGCGATAACGCCCGACGGGCGCCACATCGTGTCCGCTTCTCATGACCGTACACTGCGACTCTGGGACCTGGAGAACTTCCAGACCGTCCGCACGCTCGAAGGTCATACCAAAGCGGTCACTGCCGTAGCGATAACGCCTGACGGCCGCCTCGCCGTCTCGGCCTCGCGCGATCGAGACGTTGCGACTGTGGGAGTTGGAGAGCGGTCAAATCGTCGGGGCGTTCGAAGGCCATACGGAACGCGTCACCGCTATGGCGGTAACACCCGACGGGCAGCCGCGCCGTCTCGGCCTCACGCGATCGCGACGCTCCGGGTCTGGGACTTGGAGAGCGGCCAAACGGTCCGTACGCTCGAGGGCCATACAAAGGCGGTCACTGCCGTGGCGATAACCCTCGATGGGCGCCGCGCCGTCTCGGCCTCGTATGACCGCGCGCTGCGAGTGTGGGACCTGGAGACGGGTCAAACCCTGCGCACGCTCGAGGGCCATAAGAAAGCCGTCACTGCCGTGGCGGTCACGCCCGACGGCCTCCGTGCCGTCTCAGGGGGATGGGACCGGACGCTGCGGGTATGGGACCTGGAGAGCGGTCAAACGGTCCGCACACTCGAAGGGTCATACCAGAGGCGGTCACCGCCGTGGCCTTAGCGCCCGGGGGACGCCGTGCTGTCTCCGGGGGATGGGACCGGACGCTGCGCGTATGGGACCTGGAGAGCGGCCAAACCGTCCGCACGCTCGAGGGCCATACGAGCGTGGTCAATGCCGTGGCGATAACCCCCGATGGAAATCGAATCATCTCGGCCTCGTGGGACCGAACGCTGCGACTGTGGAATCTGGAGAGCGGAAAAACCGTGCGCATACTCAAAGGACATACCGACGGGGTCACCGCCGTGGCGATAACCACCGACGGCCGCCGCGCCGTCTCGGCCTCTTACGACTGCACCCTGCGGGTTTGGGACTTGGAAACCGGTGAGGAAATCACAGCCTTCACGGGAGAGCGGCGCATGTTTCGCTGCGCTATCGCGCCGGATGGGCAAACAATTACCTCAGGCGACGAATTCGGCCGGGTGCATTTTCTACGGCTCGAAGAAGCGGAGTAAGACGCGGATCAGTTATATCCGTTCTGTAATGCTCTCATCAACGCGCCGTCCACCTGGCCGGTAACCGGAAGTCCTCGGTGCGCTTGGAAGGCTCGGATTGCATTGCGAGTTTCGGGTCCGAGAACACCGTCGATCGCGCCTCGATAGTAACCGCGTCGCGCGAGTGCGGCTTGCACAGCCTGGGTGATGTTCCCGTAATATGCCTGATTTCCGTAGTACGCCTGATTTCCGTAGTAGGGCTGACCGTAGGCGTTCCCATAATAATACGAACCATAGTAGGCCGCCGGATAGTAGGAAACGGCTGCCGGAAAAGGACCGAGCCACGCCGGGTATGCGCACCCATAGCCCGATCCGTAAAAGCGTCCGCCATTGCAAAACCCGTTACCGTTCCAATTCCCGTGACCACCCCAATTTCCCTGACCTCCCCAATTCCCGCCACCGTGGCCACCCCAATTCCCACCCCCGTTACCGCCAAAGCCACCAGCCACAGTGTTCGAAGGTGACGCCAGTAGCCCGGCAGCGATAATACCGGCCAGAAGAAGCTTTGACTTCGCAGACATAGCACTAACATCGCTGATTTCGGGCGGCGCGCTAGTGTCCGGTCCCAGAAAGTGTATTGAACTCTTCGCTCGTAAAAAGCGTTGAACGCCGCGAGGGAATTGAACTTGATTTCCCATTTGGATGCTGAGATGGCTTTCTCTCAATGAAGAGCGGAAGCCCTGTCTTGGCGGTCTTTGATACTAAGCCCTACGACCGCGAATATCTTGGTCGAGCCACCGGCTCGAATGAACTGGACTGGCGTTTTCACGAATTCCGTTTAGAGGCGGAGACCGCCCTGGCGGCGAACGGTGCGCAGGCGGTCTGCGTGTTTGTCAATGATGTCGTGAACCGCGATGTCCTGGAGCGCTTGGCTCGCTCGGGCGTCCAGTTGGTCACACTGCGGTGTGCGGGATTTAACAATGTGGATTTATCTGCCGCCAAGGATCTAGGACTCGCCGTCACACGCGTACCCAGCTATTCGCCCCACGCCGTTGCCGAGCACACCGTTGCATTGATTATGGCGCTGAACCGCAAAATCCACCGCGCTTACAACCGGGTCCGCGAGTTTAACTTTTCCCTGAGCGGCCTGGTGGGGTTTGACCTATGCGGAAAAACGGTTGGTATTTTAGGCACCGGCAAGACTGGTCGTATCGTGGGCGAAATAATGCGCGGATTCGGCATGCGAGTTCTCGCTTGTGACCCTTTTCCGAGCCAGGAATGGGCGGCCCAAAATAACATTGAGTATGTGGACCTGAAGACTCTGGCCAGGGAAAGCGACCTCATTACACTTCACGCCCCTTTGACGCCTCAGACCGATCGCATCGTCAACGAAGAAACACTGGCCATGATGAAACACGGAGTCACGTTGGTCAATGTCAGCCGGGGCCGCCTGATTCATACCAAAGCCCTGATCAAGTCTTTGAAGAGCGGACATGTCGGCGGCGTCGCGCTGGATGTCTACGAGGAGGAGGAAGGAATTTTCTTTGAGGATCTCTCCGGCGAGGTCTTGCAAAACGACGAACTGGCGCGTCTGCTCACGTTTCCCAACGTGCTGGTGACCGCGCATCAAGCCTTTTTAACACAGGAAGCTCTCACTGAAATCGCCCGCGTAACCGTCGAGAATGTCAGGCGCTTTATCGGCAAACAGACCTTGCTCGAAGGAACCGTTCTCTAGCCCGCAAAAATCACGCAAAAGCTGAAGCGACGAGCTCATTGCTGGCTAACCACGCGAAAAGGCGCGAGAAATTGTCAGGGGATTCAGACGCCACGGGCGTGAATGACTTCCCCGCTGATCCAATCCGCTGCTGCGCTCGCTAAGAAGACGACCAACCTCGCCGCGTCTTCCGGAAGTCCGACTCTGCTCACGGTATTTTGTCCGGCTAGACGTTCTTTCAGTTCTTTCGACATCCATCCCGTGTCCGTCGGGCCAGGATCAACAGCGTTGACCGTAATGCCTTCGGCGCCAACCTCCTTGGCTAGCGAACGGGTAAATGCGGAGATAGCGCCTTTCGAAGCGGCGTAAGCTAGCTCACCAGGCATCGGATCCCGGTCCTGCCCTGAAGTCAGATTAATAATGCGGCCTCCTCGTTGTCCTGAAAATCTTCGGGCGAACTCGACCGACAACAGTGCCATCCCGCGCACGTTGACAGCATAGTGGGCGTCAAGTCCTGCGGCATCGAGCATTTTAAACCCATCTCTCGCGGAATAGGCCGCATTGTTTACCAGAATCGACGGCTTTCCAAACCGCTCCTCCACGCTGTCCAGGATAGATACCGCACAATCAGGTTGCGCCAGATCCGCCTCGACGAATTCCGCTAACACGTTTCGCTGCCTCAATTCCTCTGCCAGCGCTGCTGCGCCTTTCCCCGCCGGTTCGTCGGGATACATCGACTTGTCATATGGTGAACAGGTGGTAAAAAAAATGGTGCAACATTGATCCGCAAAACCTCGGCAGATCGCGGCCCCGATTCCCCGAGGCCTGCCGGCACCGGTGACTACGACGACACGTCCGCTAAGATCTGGAAACTTCATGCAAAATATGCTCTTGAGGCCGTCAAGGCGCCGCGTTATGAATCGGGTTCTCAGTCAGCGACCGGCCGATAAACTGGTCGAAGTCGGCCTTAAATTTCGCACGTGAAGGGGTATCAATATAGAGCATGTGGCCGCTCTCATAGAAAGTAAGCTGGAGATTGTCTCGAACCGCAGGATCCAGGTTCATCCCGCGCACAACACTCTCAGCTGCGAAGTACGGCGTTGCCAAATCGTAGTAACCGCAAGCAATCCACACCTTTAAATACGGGTTACGGCTCATCGCCTGCTTCAGGTGAGCCGCCACATCCAAATACTTGTTCTCAGCGAAATTCCAGGGGTTCACGTCCGCGACCGTCTCGTAGGGGAGATCGGTTTCGAACTTCAGTTCACGCCTGACATAGTCGTTGAAGGCGCTCGTGAACGGTCCAACCACAGCCTCGTTACTCGGATCGAAGTCCTCGAGATCCGTACCCGGATGAAGACGGATGCCAGTGAACCGACTGTCATACCGACCGACGGATCGGTTGCCGTTTTTCAAAAGGTCGTTGCTAAACCGCTCCTCCGGTTCCCTCAGGCCTTGTTGTTTAAGATAATCTGGATCCAGTCCTGTAAACCGAGATAGCTGATTGGCAACGCGATCGACGTCTGCTTGCGGCGCAAAGCCTCCCCGGGCAAGCGTCAGCAGGTATTCCCCGGACGAGAACGCTTCGGCCTGACTGAGAACGTCTTTTAAATCTAACTGCTGGAGGTCCGGCGCCACCCGTTTGTGGTACCAGGCCGCGGCGGCGTAACTGGGCAGGTACAACGGAAAGGGAACATCATTCCCAGCCTCAAATTCGATGGTCTGAAAGTTCAAGACTGAACTGATCAAGACAATCCCGTTGACATACATCCCGTATCGATCCTGCAGGTAGTCGCTTAGCCCCGCCGCGCGAGTCGTTCCGTAGCTTTCACCCGCGATGATCTTTGGCGAAGACCACCGGCCGTACCTTGTTGTCCAGAGTCGGATGAAATCACCGACATTTGCGAGATCCTGCTTATACCCATAAAACTGCTTTGCATCCTCCCCGCGTACCGGACGGCTGTAGCCTGTCGAGACCGGGTCGATAAACACCAGATCAGTTTGGTCGAGCCACGTTGATTCATTGTCTACGAATTTGGCGGGGGGCGGCAACGCTTCGCCGCGATCCGATAGGACAACACGCCGCGGTCCAAGTCCTCCCATGTGCAGCCAAACAGAAGCCGAGCCGGGTCCACCGTTGAATGCAAACGTCACCGGCCGGGTCGCTGCGTCGGCGATCCCATTAAGAATATAGGCGACAAAAAAGAGCTCAGCTTTCGGTTTGCCCTTTGTCGGATCGAGTTGGTTTTGAGCCTTTTCTTTGCCGGCTTCTTTTCCAGAATCCTTCTCCGGTTCGCTCTCCTGTTTAGTGTCGCGAATAAGGAGGTACCCGGCGATCGCTTTGTAGCTGAGAGTCTTGCCACCGGGCAGCGTCACGGTGTGCTCTGTGACAACAGGCGCGGTCTCCTGAGGTTCTGCCTTTTCAGTTTTGTCCTCCTCCTGGCTCGCAGGCTTCCGTTTCGCGGCGTCATCCGTTTGTCTGGAATCTACGGGCGTATCGACCGCCAGGCTTGCGAAGAGGGTAAAAGAGAGTAAGAACCTGACGAAATCGAACATAGGCACTTGGAACGAAGCAGATTCTCACTCAGAAACAAGCGCCGGAAGGGGTAAGCGAAGCGTCCCCACTTTGCCTCTTCGAGCGTTCCTGAGCGTAAACAAAGCGTCCCCGCTTTCCCGCTTGGGATCGAGCGATCGAGCGGAAGCGAGACGCTTCGGCAACGGTGTGACGGTGAGCGGAAGCTCTCCTTTCTCGCCATCGTTCCTGGAATCGCCTCGTCGTCGCCCTCAATTTCAAGCCGTCGCCGCTAATCCAGGTGGGCTAAGACATCGCAACCGATTGAATCAAACGACCGTCCATCCGACGCGCAGATCGCGAGAAATCCAGGACGAAATTCTAGGAACGATTGTCGAGGAGCCTTGAGAGGCGTCCGCTCACAGGCTAAAGACGTCTAAGCGTCTTTTCTCCTCTCTTCTCTCCAAAGGAAGAGACCTTGCCCTACAGCTTTTCGATCATTTCCCTGACTTCATCCTTGGTTTTGCCAAGCTTCTTTTGCAGACGACCTAACAGTTCATCGTCTTTACCTTCGGCAAAAACCAAGTCATCATCTGTGAGGTTGCCGTATTGCTGTTTCAGTTTCCCTTTCAGCTCATTCCACGAACCCTTCACTTGTAGTTTATTCATGCTAATTGTACGCGGCTGCCGCCATTCCCGGACTTACTTTTACTTGTCGACATATCGCTCAGGGGCCAAGCGGTTCGCGCTCGAAAGAGACCGGCGCTAAACGCAAACGGAGCGCGGTCCAGACCCGCGGCCACGCCGATCCGCCGACACCATGCTCCCTGACCTGCAGCGCTGGAAGCGCGGGTCCCCCGTCCCAGTTTTGAGTTTTGGGTTTTGGGTTTTGGGTTTGCGTGAGAGACGCTCGATCGTCCCACTCAAAACGCAAAACCCAAAACCCAAAACTGTCGACCCTCCGACACGATGCTCCCCTAGGCCTCCTGCTGAGTAACCCAATCGATCGCAAATTTCACCATATCTTCCGAATCCGGAAAACCCAGCTTCTCTTTGATGTGCGCTCGATGTGTCTCAATCGTCTTCACACTCAAATGGAGCGCATCCGCGATCGACCGGGTAGATTGGCCTTTGCCGATCAATAACAGGACCTCTAACTCGCGGTCCGACAAAGCATCGACCGGTGAACCGGTTCCGGCTTCAACCGATTGCACGGCCTTAAAGATCAATTTCTCTCCGAATTTTGGACTGACGTAAATTTTACCCTGGATTACTTTCGAAATCGCCTCCGCCACGTGATTCATTGCTTCAGCCTTCATCACGTAACCGAGAGCACCCGCCTTCAAAGCGCGAAGTCCGAAAACTGCCTCATCGTGCATCGAGATAACCAGGATTGGCAGGGACGGTTCCTCTGCCTTCATCAATTTAATCAGCTCGATACCGTTTGTTCCCCGCAGCGATAGGTCCAGCAGCACCAAGTCCGGTTTAAGCCGCCTCATCGAGTCCAGCGCTATCGGGGCAGAATCGGCGTGACCGCAGACCTCAAGATGCGACTGTTCCGTAATCAGGCCGGCCAGGCCAAATCTAAAAATCGGGTGGTCATCTACGATCAAAACCCTTTTCTTCTTGGTTTTGCCTGCCTCCGTCATTTCTCTTTCAGGATCAGTCATAAGGTCTGCTTCGAAAACCATTGCCTCTGGTTGCTTGTCTCAATGAGCAAATTATTCCTTGTTTTGCGAAGCGTTGTGAATCCGACCACTAACCCTGATTCTCACTGGAATGCACCAGTTTTTGCAATTCCAGGACCGCTTCATTCAAAAGTTCCGCCAGGTCTGAGGCTTCTTTTCCCAGATCTTCGCTCAAGGTCACGACTCTCCCCGCTAAAACCTTGCACCCAAAAGCCGCTCCCAGGAGCTGTTGCGAAACCCCTTTGTGGAGTTCGTTTCGGATCCGGGACCGCTCTAATTCTCGCCCCTCCGCAAGGTGTGCGTCACAAATCCGCTCGAAAAATGGACTCGTATACGGAATGAAAACACAAAGGAAGGATTGGCCAAGCTTTTTTTGGCCAACAAAGGCCGAAGACCGCATTTCAAAATCCAAGACCCGTCCATCATCCGACTTGAATGCCACATGGACCTGCGCTGGAGTTCGATCGGTCAGAGCAGCATCCCACCGAGATCTGTCCCCGGGAGCGAAATGTGGCAGGACTCCTTCAACGAACCAGAGCCGATAATCAAGAGGTGCAGCCACATTAACCAGCGACGAAAAAAGTTCGTTATATTCGATGACTTCCGCGCTTCTCTGTTTAACTCGAACAGCGGGCAACCCGATCTCCTGCAACAACTGACAAATCTCTTCGCGCATCACTGTCATGATTGATTCTCTTTCAGCCTGCTTGCTTCACGCAGCAGTGCCATTAGCGCGTCCGGGGCGAAAGGCTTCACCAGATGGTGATCGTAGCCCGCTTCCCGGCTTCTAAGCTGATCATTGACGGTCCCATATCCACTCATCGCGATTGCGAATCGAGGCCGCTGATCGCCCAGTTTTTCCATCAGCTGCCAACCATCGCCGTCCGGCAATCCGATATCGCTGATCAGCACGTCGCAACCCGACTCTGGAATTTCACGCAAAGCCGTCGCCATGTCTGCAGCGACGCTGACCTGGTACCGCATTTGTTCCAGATACAGCTGCATATACCTCACGGTATCCTCATGATTCTCGACCAAAAACACACGCAGCGAAGGCATAGATCATTTATTTTCAACAACGCTTCCCGGCGTCCCCTGGTCCATTGTCAGGCACAGGCGAACAGTGAACGCGGCTCCGAGGTCCTTCCCATCGCTGCGGACCGCGATAGTTCCGCCGTGCGCGTCTATTATCGCCTTTGAAATCGCTAAGCCTAGTCCCAGGCCGCCGAACTGCTTTACGATGTCTTTATTTCCCTGTTCAAACGGGACAAATATTTTTGGAATGCTGCCGGGATCGATGCCGATCCCGGAATCCGATACCTCGACGACGATATCGTTGTTCTCGTTTCGGGTAGAGACAAAAATAACACCACCTTCCGAAGTGAATTTGATCGCGTTCTTCAGCAGATTCCAAAAGACCTGCTGAATACGCGCCACGTCACACCGAACTTCGGAACGAATCGCCGCCAATTGAAGGTTCAAGCTTTGTTTCTTTTCCTGCACCCCTGTTTCGCATACTTCGACTGCGGCTCGCAAAACAATATGCAGATCGACCACCCGAAATTGGAGCTCCAAGTGATTCCGCGCTATTCGGGTCAGATCGAGAAGATCATCGATTAGCCGTGCCTCGAGCTCGACATTACGAAAGATCATTTCAAAAGCATTCCGGGCTTGTTCCGAGATCTCTTTTGCGTTCCGAAGCCAACTGGCTGCCATCATGATGGGAGTCAGTGGAGTTCTGAGCTCATGACTAAGGACCGCCAGAAACTGGTCTTTGGCTCTTGTCGCGGTTTCTGCTTCCCGCCGAGCCAACTCTGCCGCGTTAAGAGCGGTCCGAAGCTGGTATTGATTCTCCTGTAAGGCCTCATCAAACTGCCGCCTCTCGGTTACATCGCGCGCCACTCCACCCATGCGCACTGGCCTCTCAAAATCGTCTTTGAACGTTCGCCCCGTAGCCGCGATCCAGCGCACCGTGCCACCCGGATGGAGAACTCGGTACTCCACGTCGTAGGGTACGCCGTCCCGAATCGAGCCTTCGATGGCTTTCATCGTGCGGTCACGATCCTGCGGGTGCAGTGCCGTTAGAAAATCTTCAAACGTCACCCTCACTTCAGACGTATAACCGAATAATAGCTTGCACTGTTCTGACCATGTCAGTTCATTCGTGATCAGGTTCCAATCCCAGATCCCCAGCTCGCCCCCCGCCAACGCCAGGCTCAATCGCTCCCGCTCGGTCACAAGTTCCTCTTCGCGGATTCTTTTTTCCAACGCTATAGCACCAAGGTGAGCGGCCGTTTGTGCTAACGGGGAATCGGCCGTAACAAACTTAGCCGAGCTCCTCCCCAGCAGAGAGAATATTGCCAGCGGTCGCCGTTTTGAATCGAGAATCGGTACGAATAGGCAGCTGCGAAATCCTTCCGCGATGAGCGCCTGCGCCCAGGCGCCGCGGTTCCATTGCCCATCGACTGCCAAGTCGGTGCATAATGGTGCCAAACCATGATTCGCGCTCAGTCTATCCCAATCCAGGAAAGGTGGTCCCACCGGCATCTGCAGCAGACGCACTTTGCACGGACGCGGCAAACTTGGTGCATAGACGTTCGAGAAGGCGACTCCATCTGAATTGATCGTGGAAATCGCGCACCGCACTTCAGCTCGACCTTTTCAACCAGGAGTACCAGCGCCTCAATGGTGCTCTCGAAGGAAGCGCCGCGCGCGATCATCTCAAGTACCTCTTGTTGGCCAAGAGTAGCTGCCCAGATCGTTTCCGCTCACCGACAACTTGTAACTGGCCTTCGATCTGCCTGAGAAGTGCGTCACTGTGCAACGGTTTTATCAAAACGGACGCCACTCCCGCTTCAAGCGCATCGGAATATTCGGCCAAATTGTCCACAGCGACGACGATGCCAAGTTCATCAAAAGGTTCGGCTTCTCGGAATCGGACGAACAAGTCTAATCCGCAAAAAATCACGCATCTCATCTGTCAGAGCGACCAGAAGCCGGGTTCTTCAGAATTGCGGTCAGAAAGACGAATTCCAGTCGAGCCTTGCAGCCCTCAATCGGCCCGAGCAAATCCTCGAAGTCGCCGATCACCGCAACCATCGGCCTAGGTGACACGACGCTCTCCTCGCTTGGCAACTTCTCCACCATTACGAAAGAAAACAGCTGCTGAAAACTCGATCAAAAGTCCTCCTAACACCACGTAAGCACGACGCAAGCGAAATACGATCACCCATCCCACCGGTACATGCATCCGGCAGACGGAGGTTGAGAAGAACCCTACACGCCACATCGCCTACCCCGGTTTAACCGCGCCACCACAAGCGACTAACTCCAACCGCTGCTGGCGTAACGGACTTCGCCAATCGCGATTTTCGGTTCCGCTTACCAGTCGAAAGCCCCAATCCCCGGTCATTCTCCTTGCCACAGGTGAGTCTGGCATTCGCCCAGAGAACAATGCGTCTGTACTTACTTCTTCGAACAGAACCGGAGGCCTTCGGCGACCAGCGAAGTACACACATCATCGGGATTGTACAACGGATGAACAACAAACCAAAGGAGTTGCACCTCGCCGGAGAGAGATCTCCGCGCATCAATGGCTAGCGATGCGACGATGGTTCCCTGGCACGGTTGCGAGTACAAAGAGATCGCGCAAGGATCCATCGCCAGCAGAAACGACGACAACTCCATCGCTATTTTGGCCTCGAACGCGAGACGTATCCTGCCCCCCTGCATAGTGCTTCGCATGAAGCGACACGATCGCTCCGATTGCCCCTGGCATATTCCCCCGGTGACGTTTATCCTTGCCATTTCCCCTTTTTACTTCTTGATCATCCTTTCCATTCGAATTCTTCCAACTCCACCCCGCATTCGCACCCTTACGATTCTGAATTCTTCCATTGCGAAATGAGAGCACTTGTTATTCGTTTCCCAGAGCTGAAGCGGTTGGGTGCCGGAGGCCCAACGAGCCTGTAAAGTGAATTTGCCCGCCATCTTCTCACTGCTCAGTCAAAATCCGAACGCCGTACCATGGAACAAACGAACGTCGATTCCGCTAAAAAGTATGTCGTTGAGTTTCTGATCCACGGGGATATCTCAGTCGCTAAGCAGGTTGCTGATCCCGACCTCTGTATCTACACCGGCTTGAGCCGGACAGGAGCCATCCGCGGGCTAGAGGTTTATACAGACATCATTCATGCTTTTTGCACAGCCATTCCAATTAAGTCATTTACGATCGAAGATTCTTACTGCGGAGAGGAGTTCGCTGTCATCCGAATTAAAGGCGCTCGCACTTTTCAGTGCGATTTATGGGGTATAACGGCGACCCGACAAACATTCGAGTTTCTGGACGTGCACTTCTTGCGATTCAGAAACGGAAAGATTTTCGAAGAAGTCGCGAGCACCCAAAATCAAGAAATGGAAAAGCTCTTTGCCCCGGCCTTAGTTCCGGTTCTGCGAGCGAAAGCCAGAGGTCTTTCCTGTAACAAAGGATAATCTTCACTATCCAGGCCAAACCCATCTTCTTCGGCTCCGACTACCTTCGGAGCCTTCAATCTGCGGTCAACTCCCCTTCGATCGCCGCCGAGTGCAAGCATGAGCTTATTGACATGAAGTTTGGATTGATCCTTTGCGCCTCACTGCTGCTCTTGGCCACCAGCTCTCCAGGAGGAGAGCGAACGGTTCTGAGCTCCTCCCCAGGAACTGAGCCAAACAACGGAGGATCGCCCATTTGGTCGTTTGATCTGGATTCAGACTTTACCTTCGGCAGTTCAATTCAAAAATACGCCAATTTTGGTTCGCAGGCTGTGTATCACTATGAGATCGAGTTTCTTCGCGACGTCTCGTTGTTCGACAAGTACTTCCTCCAATTCGGGCCTGACTTCCGAGCGATTCGCGTTTTCGCGTTCGAACAGCCTGTTCCCTCCGCGCTGACAAGCCTGGCGGCAGAAATTGCCATTTCCTACTGGGACGGGGATGAATTTTTCCCGATCTTGAAGGTCGAACCCGGGCTGTATTACACGCGGGATTACATCACTAAAAATTCGTTTGATATCCCAATTCGCCTGGCGCTGGGTTTAAAGGTTCAAAAGGACGTCCATCTTGTGCTCGGCTTCAGCGCAGATCGGTTTCAGCAGATCCCCATTTTTCCCGTGGCCGGTTTCAATTGGAAGATTAACGATAAGCTCAATTTCAGAGCGGTTTTCCCCGAGCCTCGGTTCAGCTACACCCCAAATGATTCTGTCGAATTTTTTCTCGATGGCCAATACGCCGGAGGCACCTATCGGAACGGGCCAACAAACGACTCCCGGACGAACAACGCGCTCCTGGAATATACAGAAATTCGGATGGGAACCGGCTTAAGTTATACAGCCAGGAAAGGTGTAACATTCGACGCTACGGCCGGCTGGACTTTTCAGCGCGATTTCAACTACTTTCGCGCCGGACCCGAATATCAAAACGAGGGGCTCGCCGTACATCCGCTTGGAAACCACGATTCACTTTTTCTAGAGGCGCCTCAAGAAGAGTCCTGGCCAACAACTCCGCGCACCGCAGAAGCAACAGGAAAAAGATCAAAAACGGAATCAATAGAGCATCCGCAGCATCCGCATCCGCCCGGTTCGGATGAATATGAGAAATAAAAAATCCCGGGGCGCTTTCGTGAGCGGAATGCCATTCTCTAGAGCGAACCGCAGCCCATCCGTTAACCGGGCGGCTCGTAATGGACCTGCTTTTTCATTGCCTCATCAATCTCTTCCGGCGTGAGAAGTTCGATTGTTTTCATCCGTGTCGCCCCGGCTCCGGCTACCGCCAGCGAAATGGCTGCCGCAGTCAGATTGTCTGGCACATCGATGACGAGATAAGCGTCGTTTTCGCCAAACGAGAAATAGAACGCCTCGAGATGGCCACCTAGACTCTTCAGTAACTTATCGACGACTGCCCGTCGCGACGCTCCCCCCGCCTTGGTCAGGCCCTTTATTCCTTCCGATGTATAGGAGGCTACGGCCAAATACTTGGGCATACTTCAGCTCCACAAACCAGCTACTTGAATTTCCCCATATGAATCGGAATCGCACCGGATTCCGCTTGGTTTTGACGGAGCTTAAGAGCCGCTTTCGGTCAAAGCAAGCAACAAAAGGAGACAGCCGTGGACGACTCCCGGTGCGGAGGTTTTGGGGGTTGCGTCTTGAGTTTTGGGTTTTGCGTTGTCAGCGATCCTTTTCGGCTTCCCGCGACCAACTCCCCGGTGATCGGCTCGGGCCCGCCGAGACCGCTCCCAACACCGACCGGCGCCAGAGCGCGACGCAGTGGCATCCAATGAATTCGGCGAACGGTTTAAATTCGGAACTATTTGGAAACAAAGAGTTGGAATGATGCTAAGATATCTTCTTTAAGTCTCCTGAATTTCAAACAATCCCCATGGCTGCAGGACGCATTACAATGAGACGAAGTGCACTGACAGTTGCGACTGCTGTCGCTTTAGCGGTGCTTGTCCATCAAAGCTTCGCCCAATCGCCCTACGACACCGAAGCACGAACCGCGCTCGCCAACGAGATCAATCAGACCTACGGCAACATCGTCAGCCCATCGCTTTCAATCGCTGAACTTTTCGATATCAAGAACCGTTTGGACAAAGCCGATAACATCGCGGAGAAATACAGCGTCGAGCTGGATTACCGGCAGTATAGCTTCGTCGAGTTGTGCGAAATCGAAAGTCGCATCGAACTCACCAACGCACTCAATCGCCAATACGGCCTGAATCTTGTCTGGACTCAATACGGGTATCGGCAACTCATCCAAATCGACGAGCAACTAAGATCTGAAGCGCAAGCGGCCAAGAACTGAGTCCGCCTGCCTTACATTTCTGTCTTCGCGCACGCGATGATTGCACTGGACCAAGCCTCTGGGTATATGTTTAACGGGACATCGACCGAATGCATTGTCAATGCCCGAACAACCAGCCACTCTCAACCCCCCGTTCTATGAGCAGAGATCCACTAGCAGGTAAACCCGCACCGAAAGAGCTTCTGATCGATGTGGGCCGGCTCGAAGCAGCTTTTTACGAGGCAAAACCCGATCCCGACGACTCAAATCAGCTCGTCAGTTTCGGCACGAGCGGCCACCGCGGCACCAGCACCAACGCGACGTTTACCGAATCGCATATCCTCGCCATCACACAGGCCATCTGTGAATACCGACATAACCAGGGAATCACCGGACCGATGTTTATTGGCAAAGACACCCACGCGTTGTCCCGACCTGCGGAGCGCGTCGCCCTCGAGGTGCTGGCGGCCAACCAGGTGGAGGTGTTCATCCAACGCGACGACGGTTTCACCCCGACCCCGGTCATTTCGCGCGCCATCCTGATTGAAAATCGGGGCCGGACGGCTGACCTCGCTGACGGCGTCGTCATTACTCCTTCGCACAACCCCCCAACTGACGGCGGCTTTAAATACAATCCCCCGAACGGTGGACCCGCCGACACCGACGTTACCGATTGGATTCAAAATCGCGCCAACGAACTTCTTCGCGCCGACAACGCAGGTGTCCAACGCATTGGTTACTCAGCCGCCCTTAAAGCGTCCACGACCCACGCCCAGGATTTTGTCGAGCCTTATGTGCAGGACCTGGCGAACGTCGTCGATCTCGAAGCCATCCGCTCTGCTGGCGTGAAGATCGGCGTCGATCCGCTCGGCGGCGCGGCGGCGGCTTACTGGGAGCCGGTGGCCGATCGCTACGGCGTCGATATTACCGTCGTGAATCCGAAAATCGACCCGACCTTCTCATTCATGACCCTTGATCACGACGGCAAAATCAGGATGGATTGTTCCAGCCCCTGGGCAATGGCCGGACTGGTACAACTCAAGGATCGTTTCGATATCGCTTTCGCTAACGATCCCGACGCTGACCGCCATGGCATCGTTGCTCCTTCCACCGGCCTTCTTAACCCGAACCATTACCTCGCCGTCGCGATCGGTTATCTTCTGACCAACCGCCCGCAATGGCCTGAAAGCGCGGTCGTCGGCAAAACGCTCGTCAGCAGCTGCCTCATCGATCGGGTTGTCGAGAGTCTCCATCGCAAGCTTTGGGAGGTGCCGGTCGGTTTCAAATGGTTTACGCCCGGCTTGTTTGATGGCTCATGTTGCTTCGGCGGCGAGGAAAGCGCCGGCGCCAGTTTCCTCCGTCGCGATGGCTCCGTCTGGTCTACGGATAAAGACGGCCTCATCATGGGCCTGCTCGCGGCAGAAATCACCGCGAGAACGGGCAAAGATCCCGGCGTGCACTACCAAAACCTGATCGCCAAGTTCGGCACCCCGTACTACACCCGGATCGACGCGGCAGCCACGCCCGAGCAGAAAAACCTCCTCAAGAAACTCTCCCCTGAAGCAGTCACCGCGACTGAACTGGCAGGCGAACCGATCACCGCGAAACTCACCCGCGCTCCCGGCAACAATGCGACGATCGGCGGCTTGAAGGTCGTCTCAACCAGCGGCTGGTTCGCCGCGCGCCCCTCGGGCACGGAGAATATCTACAAACTCTACGCCGAGAGCCTTAAAGGCGCAGATCATCTGGCATCCATTGTCGAGCAGGCGCAGGCCATCGTAAGTCGAGCTATCAGCAGAAAGTAAGCCGCTCCCCTTCTGCTTCTGGGCAGCCAGCAGCCTCTATTGCTCACAAAACTCTAAGGATTTGTGAGCGATGGAGGTGCTCAGGCAAGCTCGAACAGACGATCACTTGACGGCAGCTGGTTTAACGACTTCCGAGACCTCCTTGCCCTTGTCTACAAAAGTCAAAGCAGCAGAGTTGAGACAGAATCGCAATCCAGTCGGCGGTGGACCATCCGCGAAGACATGGCCAAGGTGAGCGCCGCATCGAGCACAAAGAATCTCTGTGCGATCCATCCCAAAACTTTCATCGACTCTGGTGACGACATTTTCTTTCGCCACCGGCTGGAAGAAACTGGGCCAGCCTGTTCCCGAATTGAATTTTGAGTCTGACCCGAAGAGCGGTAAGCCGCAGCACACGCAATGGTAGATACCTTGGCGATGGTTGTCGAGCAGCGTGCCGCAATATGCCGCCTCGGTTCCTTTACCCCGGGCAATCGCATATTGCTCAGCCGTTAATTGTTTGCGCCACTCGGCATCCGTTTTTTGGACTTTAGGAACAATCACCGGTTCGCTGAGCATTCCCCGCGAGTCTATCAGCCTGATCTTTACGGTCGGTCGGGAGGAAGTCTCTTGAGCTTGAGACATTGCCGGCCAAAAACAACCGCCAGCAATAAGGCTCAAGAACAGCGAATAAATTTTCGATTTCATAACAAGTCGGTCCTTAAGACCAGATTTCGCGTTCAACGACGACCACCGAAGATGCAGCAGCCGTCATTTATATTCCAATATTCCAGATCTGTTTCCGGCTATCGAATTCTATAGTTTGGATTGTCTTGAATTTCTTCCGATCACTTGTCGAAAATACCGCAAACAACAAAATTGAAGGGACTTGAAATGAAAGCAACCGCCGACTACCCGATCCACGAGCTCATTGCAAATCGCTGGAGTCCTTACTGTTTCGATCAACGGTCAGTCTCCGATGAGGACCTGCGATCGCTCTTCGAAGCAGCGCGCTGGGCGCCCTCCTCGTATAACGAGCAACCTTGGAGTTATATCATCGCGAAAAAAGAGAACTCTGAAGAATTCACCCGACTTCTTTCCTGCCTGGTAGAAGCCAACCAAGTTTGGGCCAAGACCGCTGCCGCGCTGGCCTTAGGGGTCACCAGTCTGAAATTTGCCCACAACGGCAAACCCAATCGCGCAGCCATTCATGACCTTGGTCTCTCAACTGGTAATTTACTCTTGGAAGCGACAGCGCGTGGTCTTTTCATTCATCAAATGATCGGCATTTTCCCCGACAAGGCCCGGGAGATCTATCAGGTGCCAGAAGGGCATGAACCGATGGTCGCGATCGCCATCGGCTACCCGGGGAACCGCGAAGATCTACCGCAGGAGCTCGCACAGCGAGACGTTGCACGCCGTCCGCGCAAGTCGCTGAAGCAATTCGTATTTAGTGATAAATGGGGGACCACGGCTGGGTTCGTCTCGTGATCACGGAGCCTAAAAATGCAGGTCGACCGTCGGGCGATTCGTTTGGTAGCCGTCACCGACATAGTGTCCTTGACCGTAATAACCGTTGGGGACGTAAACTCCATTTGGATAGTATCCGTTGTTCGGGGCGTACTGGCCGTTCGGGTAATAGCCGTTGTTCAGGGCGTACCGGCCGTCGGGATAATAACCATAATGACCTCGGTTATAATAGGTATTCTGACTACCGGTAGACTCGCACGATTGGCTCGCTAACGCTCCCAGCGTCAGAACCAAAACACTGAGAAGGGAAAATTGTCTTTTCATTTATATATTCTTCTTTCTACCTTCACCGCTCGGATCGCTTTGAGGCGCAGGTAAACTCAAAATTGGCTGTTCTAACAAAACTCCAATCTCACCCTTGATGTCGGCCAGAATCACTCTTTGCACCAATACTCTTGTGCAAGTATTCCCGAAGCATTTGCGTATGGCGCGTTTATCGTGATTGACCGGGCAAACGCGAAAGCGCTGTCCGAGCTTGTGGAAAGCCGCTCGGATACTGGTCCTGGAGGAAGGCCAGGACTTTTTCCCGGATTTCGCACCGGAGATCGAAAAGTTCCGGCGAGGTTTCGGCACTAGCCAGGATCCGAATCTCGACGGCGTCGGATCTGAAGTCAGTCACTTGAAACGCGAATACGCGTTTATCCCACAACTTGGACGCTTCAACAATCCGCTTGGTTTCCTGACGGACTTTGTCGACCGGAATCAGAAAGTCAACGTAAAGGAAAACCGCGCCCATCAGGTCCGAACTGCTGCGGGTCCAGTTCTGGAAGGGCTTTTCCAGAAAATAGGTGATTGGAATGATCAACCGGCGCCGGTCCCACACCCGAACGACAACGTAGGTCAAAGTAATCTCTTCGATTGTTCCCCACTCGCCCTCAACGATCACGACATCCTCGATTCGCATCGGCTGGGTGATTGCGATCTGAAGTCCGGCAATAATGGTCGATAGCGATTTTTGAGCAGCCAATCCGGCGATTACGCCGGCTATTCCTGCGGACGCCAAGAGCCCGGTTCCAATCTGGCGCACCGGTTGGAAGGCCATCAGGGTAGCGCCAATCCCGACGACCACGATGATAAATATCAATAACCGGCGAAGCATCTGGGCGCGAGTCTCAAGCCTTCGCCTCTTGTAAATATCGTAGTGCAGGGTCTCGGCCCTCGAGGTCACCATCGACTCGACTGCCAAAACCGTCTGAATCAACAAGACTGCATTAGCAATGATCCCGGCAACGGCGACCACTTTATAGCCGGCTCTTTGCAAGGGATCGGGTAATTCGAGAATGTAGATGCCAGTCGAGCATGCGAAAAGAATAAGGTTGTAGTAGAGCGCTTTCCCTAGCACCGGAAAGGCTGCGTAATACCAGCGGCTTGACGGGCTCTTGGCAAAGCCGTTGAGCCAGCTCTGCACCAAACGGACCATCCGAAAACAAAAGCCGAGGGCGGTGGCAAAGTAGCCGAGCTCGGCAATCTTCGCGGCAATTGCGAAGGTAGGAAAGCCACCCAGCGCAAGTCCTATGTGAGGCAAAATCGGTACGGAGGCAAAGAACGCACCGGTGAAAATGAAAAAGCCGCTCAAGGCTCGGCGTAACGCAAACAGAATCCCGTTGCGCCAATACCTTTCGGTGATCGGTTTGGTCCGGCCCAGTGAGTGATATCTCAGAATGACGACCCGTGCCAGCCACGCCAGCACGATTCCCACAATGAGAGTGAGAAGTAAGAGGAGAATCTTGGCAGGAGTAATCGCAAAGAAAAGGGGCTCTCTGCTCCAGCTGCCGAGCACCGAGCTGAACTGGAGCGACAGTACATCGATGTAGTTTGAAAATCGCTCGGCGAGACCTTGGAGCCAAGAGGTTCTCAACCAGGGAAAGTGAGGGGGAACGTAAGGAAAAGAGGTGATCTCCTCTGGTGTGGTGCCAGCAGAAAAGGCAACCACGGGTACCGCAACGAGAGCCCAGATCAATCTTTTTATCACCTTACCCATACGAAACGCTAAATCCTAAATCCTTGCCTAGTAATGTCCAGAGTGACGATCTCGATCTGGAAAAACCACCAGGTAGCTTCGTTTTTCCGAACCGCGGAATCGATGCTCAGCGCGGTTCCCGATTGCAATTGCCGGGTATCGGGGTGACACTTCACCCATGGTGGCTAGCCAGGAAATAATCGCTGCGATTAATGAACAGATTGGGAATGAGTTTAGCGCGATGCTGCAATATTACGCGATTAGTGCTCACTTTGGCGCGGAAGCGCTCCCCGAGTTATCGGGACATTTTCACAAGCAGGCCGAGGAGGAAAAGCAGCACGCGCTTCGCTTTATCCAGTTCGTCATCGACGTCGGAGCGCGGGTGAACATTCCGGCTCTGCCCGCTCCACAGGGGACCTTCAAAATTGCCGAAGCCGCGGTAAAACTTTCGCTCGATCAGGAAGAGCAGGTCACGGCCCAGATTAATGCAATTCTATCGATGGCCAAGGCTGAGTCAGATTACACGACAGATAATTTCCTTCAATGGTTCGTCAAAGAGCAACTCGAAGAGGTCGCCTCGATGGAACAATTGCTGCGTGTCGTCCAGCGCGCTGGCGAGCGCGACCTGCTGCGGGTTGAGGAATATTTGGCGCGTGAAAAGGGTCACGGGGTCACCGCCAGCGAGGGAGAGTGAGCACCCCGCTAGCCGCCTAATGTCGTCCGTGCAAGAAAACGACGAGCAGAAGTGGAGTAAAAAATACGACGAAGAGCCGCTTAAGTCCGTCCGGGCGACTCGCCCCATCTAAAGCAAAATTCATCGCGTCTTCCGCTCCTAAGTAAATTTGGTTTGTTATATTCATAGAGTTTTCATCTTAGAGAAGGGGTGCGCATCCAAAAGGATCTCAATAAAAAAGTGGGATGGCCTTTCGTACCGATGTCAGGTACTGCGTGCTTCCGGAGACCGTCACCGGGGTTCGCATCCTGACCCGTTCGAAAAACCTTGCCGCGAGGTCTCGAGGCATCCGCACACATCCGTGGGAGGCGGGATACCCTGGAAGAAAACCGGCGTGCATGCCAATTGCTTGACTGAACTCCATGTAGTATGGCATTGGCGCGGGTCGATAACGGAAACCGGGCGGCACATAAGTGCTTGGAGTTGCGTTCGATGTTGCGATCCTGCCCGAGCCATCGAGAATTGAGCCAAAGCTCTGAGACCGATGGTCAACATCCTTGGCAATGACCGAGAAATGGCCCGTCGGTGTGGGCCAGCCTGGCCTCCCTGATGCAATCGGAGAAATCAAACTGATTTTGCCGCCTTCAATCAGGTATGCCCTCTGCTCTGAAAGATTGATGAGTACCCGGGTTCCCGAACCCATCGTCGAACCGTCTATCGAACCGATAGTGACCTGCGGAGACTGGACTGACGCGACGCGCTGGTGGTAGGCACAGCCCGTCGTAAGCGATACGAAAAGAATGAACGCAGGTACGATATTATCCATATGTCACTTCCATTTTCTGATCGTTACCAGCCGGCGATTTCCGGGAAATTCGCTGCGGTTTCGGCGCGGCCAGAAAGCCTTCTAACCAACATCTGAATGTTAGTCCCGCTCGTTCAACTCCTCCTATACTCTACGAGACGTGTTATCGGTGCCTTTGCGTATGCCGAATATCTGGCAGAGCGTTTCCGCCTTCATTGGCCGGGTAGACCCCGGAACGCCTGAGACGCATTCCTGACTAGATATTTGCCTGGTCAGCGCCTACGGCTCGATAGGGTTGCGCTCCTGCGCGACCGGCGTGGCGCGTGCAAGGAACTTGAGTTCGCGCAACGAGATCGTGGAAATGGCGATCTCGGACCTTCGCGAAACGCGTTCCAAACTTGCACCGCTGATCACGCAGCAACGGAACTCAATCCGCCAATGCGTGCCGGAGACGCCGAAACATTCCCCCGCTTCGTCCCCGCCGTATGCAAAGCCTCTCACTTCGCTCGGCCTCCAAAGAGGCAAAGCGGGGACGCTTCGCTTACTCTCGTCCCTCGCAATCGTTCTTGAAAATCGCCCTCGTCCTCGTTCTCGTTCTCGCCCTCGTCCCAAAAAGGGGGCCAAGGGGGGCTTGGCCGCGAATCGCGGCTACGACAGAAAATCCTCGCCGAAAGGAAAACGGCACAGCCTTGTCAACGCCCACGGCGCGGTAAGGATTGCGCTCCTGCGCGACCATGGCACGATGCGAGCGCGTCAGCACGAAAATCTCACGAGCGTTATGGCTCGTGAGATACTCGGGCTAGCCCGGCTTCGATCCAGCGACGCCCATTTTGCGCGTTCGTTTGTATTTTCTCGAAGTCGAGCAAAAGAGGCGGGACTAAAGCTTCCCAGCGGGAGACCTTAAGAATCCGAGGCGGCTGCGGAAGCCGAAACGGAGGCGGTAGCAGAGGCTGAACCGAGGTGGCAACGGGTGCCGGCACAGAATTCGCAGCCATCACGGCCAAGGCAGCAGAATTACCGGTATAAATCTTCCCGTTTTTCTTCACGGCGCCACGAGACACCAGATTCTGAAGCTTCTCGTAAGCGCGTAAGCGTAACATTTCCGCTCCGCCGTTTGCTGCATTTCTTCGACGGAGCTTGTCGTGTAAGACCTCGAAGAGCTGTTTGAACTCATATGGCGTCTTCTGAGATAAGACAAACACAAGTTCTTCGGTGATGATGTCAGGGAGGCGGCGAGAAAAAGCGTTGTTCTTATAAAGTGCCATAAAGAACGATTCTAGCACAGAATCGCAAGTCGTGCTCGGAAAGATGCTCGGATTCGCGGTTTTGGTCTGCGAATGCCCTTGGTCCTCGCTTCCTTCAGGCTGCGAACCTTCTCTTAATTCTTTCGATCTTCGCCCCCAAGCGTTCGTCAACGAGTCGCAGACGAGTGGTCGCTCCTTTGATCGCCATCCCAACGTTCTGGTTGAATGGCCATCGCGAAAACCTTGCCCTCGTGGCCATCGAAAAATCATGCAACCGCTGCTGGTCGCAGCCACGGACAGGACCTGAACTTCGCCCATGTGCTTGCTCATAGCGCGAAAATCTCACAAGCGCTTTGGCTTGTGAGATTTTCCCGCTAGGGCCACCATTAATCCCCATGGCACATCGCGCAACGCCAACTGTACCGGCTGCGAATCGTGAGCCTTGTACTACTTAGGCTTCGGAACTTGCTTCGCGCTGGCGGCGTTGTTCTTCTTCTGGTTTGCGGCGTTAGCCTTTACCTGTTTCTGGGCCGCGTGCTTGTGCGCGGCTTTCGGAGATTTATCACCCATGACCCGAAGGGTAAGGTCCATGTCAAACGGAGTCAACCCAGACACCCGGGCGTTTCCTCTTGGGCAATTGTCTGCGAGCACCGTGTGGAAAAAGTGCTAAAGTCCGGGTATGTCATCCCTGATCGCAAAGGTGGTTAGCGTCCAAAGCGGCACCAAAGAACCCGGCGCCCACGTTGTCGAGATCGTGTTCGAAGGCGGAGAACCGGAACCAGGGGCGACAGCCCTCCTAGATTCCGGAGCAGGCGGAATACTGTTCAAAAGTTCGTCTCGCTTGGTCCCAAACAAACGATACTACCTCGTCACGGATGGAGTTCCAATCACCGTTGGAGATCGGCTGTGTGTAGATGTCTTTCGCAAGGAACCGATCAACTGAGCTCCCCAAGGACGAGTGACGATCACGCGTCACCCCATTGACCTTCATAATTGAGTCAGGCTGCCAGACGACCGGCTGGCCCGGGGATAGGCGATAGCAATAACCCCTCCCAGCTCGGCAGAGCAATCACCATAATCGTAACGGGCATTTGGTTTGGCGCACAACTCAAGCTGTGTTTTATTAAAACCGCTATGCGCCAGATTTTAGAGACCGAGGAACACGTTCAGATACCGCCGGTGATGTATTCCGACCCGTTCTACCGGATCAGCTACCTCATAAAAGAAGAAATCCGGAAGTACAAATGGAACGAGGGCGAAAAAGGCCGCAAGCTTTCCTGGGAGCAGGCTCGGAAGGAATGGACGGACGCCTACCAGGAGAAGTACGAAAAATTCCTGATCGACACTCTCTCTTTCGCTGACACGCCTCCTCCAGAGGAGCCGGCTGAGGAGGAGCCGCAGCCTTTTGCGCCCGGCAGTATGATATCGAACTTGCCGCACAGAACGGGCGGATAAGTTGAAATGATTGCTCAGGCTGAGCTTTCGTTGTCTTAGAGCCGAATGCCCAAGCTCCGACCAAAAATCGCCAGAACGCGTCCGACCAAAGAAGTATCAGTAATGGCTTGGATTGAAGACGCGGAACAAAGGGTTCTCTTGGTGCGCCAAGCCGCCGGATTGAGGCTTTGGACACTCCCGGGCGGCAAGGTCAAACGAGGTGAATCTCTTGTCAAAGCCGTGAGGCGTGAACTTTACGAAGAAACTGGATTGCGCGTACGAATCGGCTCTTTGCTCGGGGTGCTGGATCGGCGTGACAAAGATTCGATCACGCTGCTCTTCGCTGCGGTACCAAACAAAAGCTCAGTCAAGGTTAAGCAGAATAACAAGGAGATAGAAAAGGCCGACTTTCAAACATCCTTACCGAAGAAGGCTTCGCCATCCGCGAAATACTTTTGGTCAGCCAGAAGAGGCCCTGTTCGAAAAACCCCAAAAATTCGCGCTTCGACCCATCAGTTCCCGGAAGATAATCAAATCCTGTAAATTCTCGCTTCCCAACCTTTCAGATTAACAACAGAAACATTCTCTTCTTTTTCGCCTGAGTTCGACAGCATCAACTGACCGGCCTTCAGCCCTGTGGGAAGTTGGTAAATCGCCGCCCCATTGGAGAAATTCAGGACGACCAGATATTCATCCGATTCGAGCGAGCGCTTATAAGTAAAGATAGACGGGTTTTGTGGGTCGAGGTCTTGGTAATCACCGTAGATCAGCGCTGGAACGTGCTTCCGTAACTCAATCAGCTTTCTAAAATGATGATAAATGGAATTTTGATCAGCTAACGCCTGTTCGGCGTTAATTTCTTTGTAGTTTGGGTTTACGGAAAACCATGCTTTGCTGGCATTGGTGAATCCTCCGTTGGGCGAGTTATCCCATTGCATGGGCGTGCGACTGTTGTCCCGACTGGTTTTTCGTAGGTTAGCGATGAAATCGTCCGCACTAATCTGGCGCGTCAAAACCTCGGCTTTCCACGCATTTTTCACTTCGATATCATCAAATTCTTCGATCGCCATGAATGGAAAGTTCGTCATCCCCAATTCGTCGCCTTGGTAGATGAAAGGCGTTCCTTTTAGCGTCAGCAACATCGTGGCCAACACTTTCGCCGAAGGAACACGATAAGGCGGTGAGTCATCACCGAAGTGAGAAACCACGCGTGGGTTATCATGGTTGGACAAAAAGACCGTGTTCCAGCAATGGGCATCCAGCTCTTTGTCGAAGCGCCCATAAATAGCCTTCAATTCTGGGAGAGTCCAGGCTTTCCATCTCCAACCCAACCCGCGGTCAAGCCTGACGACGTCGAAGTGGAAAATCATGTTCAATTCATGACGTCTGTCGTCCACCAGCAAGGGCGATTGTTCGAGCGTTACGCCAAAGGCCTCACCGACAGTCATCACGTCGTACTGCGACAAGACTTCGCGGTTCATCTCTTGTAAGTAATCGTGGAGCTTCGGACCCGACGCATAGACATATTCTGGACGGCCATCATAGTTCTCGGGATAGTCGGGGAAACTCGGGTCTTTGGAGATGAATGGAATCACGTCCATCCGGAAACCATCTGTTCCTTTATCAAGCCAGAACTTCATGGTGTCATAGACTTCCTGGCGTACCTTCGAATTGTCCCAATTCAAATCCGGCTGCTTTTCGGCAAAAAGGTGAAGATAGTATTCACCCGTCGCAGCATCCTTTTTCCAAGCCGAGCCTGAAAATAACGAGACCCAGTCGTTCGGTTCCTTTCCATCTTTAGCGGGGCGCCAGATGTAGTACTGACGGTAGGGATTGTCTTTTGCTTTACGACTCTCGACAAACCAGACGTGCTCGTCGCTGGTATGGTTCGCCACCAAATCGAGAATCATTTTCATGTTGCGCTGTTTGACCCCTTGCAGCAGTTCATCGAAATCAGCCATCGTACCGAATTCGGTCATGACTTTGCGGTAGTCCCGAATGTCGTATCCGTTATCCGCGTTCGGCGAGTCGAAATGAGGACTAAGCCAAATGACGTCCACGCCTAAGCCCCTGATGTAGTCGAGCTGTGACGTAATACCCGGCAAGTCACCGATACCATCGCCGTTGGAGTCTTTGAACGAGCGCGGATAGATCTGATAGACAACGGCTTCTTTCCACCACTTTTTAGCATATCCGTTAGCTGTAGTATCGTCCTCCACCTCGGGTGAATTTTTCATGACAAAGATGCTTGAAGTATCGTGTTGGGGGGTTGCTGCCTTCAATCGGTTCCGGCTCGTGGCGCTCAACGGTACGAAACCTGATCTCAGAAAGTAGGTGAAAGGTCGTCGCCGCTCTTCCGAAGGTCAAGCCGGTGAATGAACCTCCGAAAGGCCGGCTGATTTCGCGATTTCAGCCCAAGTGGTCTTTTTTTTCTTCTTCGCATCCAGAATAGCTGCTTTCATTTCAGTTTTGTTCATTGTTTTGTTCTGTTTTTGGTTGGCTCAAGGAGATTGTTTTACCGAAAATGATTGTGACCGTCGATAAGGCCTCTGCATACTGCGATTTCCGTTAATCAGTAAGCAGAGACCCGCGCCTTGCCTCCTGATTCTCGGTTCCATCGGTAGCAAATCTGTTCGCACAAGACAAAAAACTCGAACATCCTTATATGTTGATCGGTATCGACTGGGGCGGCACTAAGATCGAGGGGATCGCCCTTACGTCCGAAGGTCGGGAAATCATCCGACTGCGTGAAAACACGCCCCGCCATGATTATGAGGGCTGTATCCGAATCATCGCTCGCCTGATCGAGCGCATTGAGCGGGAGACCGGTCGGGCCGGAACAGTCGGAATCGGCATTCCAGGATCGCTGGAACCGAAGTCGCGTCTTGGCAAAGGGGCAAGTTCCACTTGGCTGCTAGGCCGACCTGTTGAGCAGGATTTGCGCGCCGCGCTCGGCCGCGAGGTCCGGGTCGAGAACGATGCAGACTGCTTGGCCGCCTCCGAGGCGGTGGACGGGGCGGGCGCCGGCTACCACGTCGTTTTTGCCGTAATACTTGGAAGCGGTGCAGGCGCCGGCATCGCCATTGGGGGTCGAGCGCATCACGGGCCCAACAACAGCGCCGGCGAATGGGGTCACAACCCCCTGCCAACCCCTGACATCACCGAGATTCCCGGACCACCTTGCTACTGCGGTAAGCATGGTTGCCTGGAAACCTGGGTTTCTGGACGCGCTTTCCAGGCGGACTATGCTCGCCACACTCACGCGGACCTGAAGGCTAAGGACATCGTTGCAAAAATGCGCGCCGGAGACCGACTCGCCCGACTGGTCTGGCAACGCTATATCAACCGTGTCGCGCGCGGCTTGTCCCTCGTCGTCAATGCCCTGGATCCGGACATCCTGGTGATGGGAGGCGGTCTGTCCAATGTGGACGAACTCTATGCTGACCTTCCGGCGGAATTGGCCCGGTACATCTTCTCGACCGTATTCGAAACGCCGATTCGAAAGGCGGTCCATGGGGATTCAAGCGGCGTACGCGGTGCCGCCTGGCTTTGGAAGGAAGATTGAGCCGGGCCGTTTTTGCTCCGGTCTCAAAATAGCCTCCACCCTCTTGATTCCGAAGGGATTTGTGACCCAATGCAGGCTAACTAAACATATTTTTCCCTATGAACACTTCATCGTTCCAAGAGCGCTTCGACTTTGCATCCGACCTCATCCAGGAAGCGGGCGAACTTGCCCACGGTTACTTCCGGCGCTTCGACACTCTGACCGTGCGGAGCAAGGGCCAGCAGGATATGGCCAGCGAGGCGGACCTTAACACCGAACTGCTCATTCGCGACCGTCTAAGGATGCGGTTTCCGGAAGACGCTTTTCTTGGTGAGGAAACGGGACGCACCGAGCTCGCCTCCGGCCAAGGTATCTGGGTGGTGGATCCGATCGATGGTACGCAGCCTTTCATTAGCGGATTAACAGGCTGGTGCGTTTCAATCGCTTTCGTGCTCAACGGCGTGTTGGAAATCGGCTTGGTTTACAGTCCCGCGCGCGGGGAATTGTTTGCCGGACGCCGCGAGGCAGAAGCAACGCTGAATGGGAGAACGATTCGAGTCAGCACCGCAGCCCGTTTGACGGATGGGATCGTCGGAGTTGGTTACTCGCCGCGTGTGCGACCTGATGAGTTCCTGCCGCTGTTCTCCAGACTTCTCGACCAAGGGGCCATGTTCTACCGTGAAGGCAGCGGGGCTCTTACGCTTTGCTATGTCGCATCCGGGCGCTTGATTGGATACGTCGAGCCACATATAAATTCATGGGACTGCCTGGGCGCACTTGCGGTCGTCCGCTCTGCCGGCGGCACGATCAACGACTTCCTCTCGGATGAAGGACTCTGGAAGGGAAACCGGGTGGTCGCCGGCCCGGCCGCTCTCTATCCTGCATTGATTTCCTTGTTCTAATCAATGAAGAGTCCATAGCCGAAACGGATCACCGATGTTAAGGCCGGGGTTTTGATAGTAGACCAGGTCAAGCCGGCCATCCTTAAGGGAACCGCTATGCGGTTTGATCTCTCCAAAGGCCAGGGTATTAAACGACCCTCGATATTTGGGGCCGATATGAACGATCACTTGATATTGATCGCCTCGTTTCTCAATCGCCGTAACCTTTGCGGGAATCGATGTCATGATTGTCACAATGTGCCCTTTCTTCGGGCATTATCGCAATTCTTCCTCGAGGTACTGAATGACGTCCTTGAATTTCTGGAGGTTTTCCGGGGAGGTTTTGAGTAAAGCTTCGTGCGCCTCCAATATCGTCCGAGCCCGAGCTCTCCGGTCTTCTTCCAGTGGCATCGGAAGAGGTTGTCCGTCCGTTTGTTGGGCGCTCACGGATACGTTGAAAAGCTGGTCCAACCCCAAGCTACAAAGTGATTCCGCGTTTCGCTCGTTGAGATTGACGACCGACAAACAGCCTTCGCCCAGCTCGCCAAGCGACAAGGAGATTCCAGCGAGCGTCCCCATAAACGTCGAATCCATCAAACGACAATCTTTCAGATCGACGATGAACTCTCGGGCCCCACGATGGATCATCTTCTTGGCAAAGTCTCTCAGAGCCGTGCTGTTTGTCGACGAACCTTTTCCTTCCACCCGGATCCAAACTATGCGATCCGCACAATTTACCAATATTTCCGATCCCGGTTTCATGCCTTTTTTTCAGGTGATCCATTGCTGCATTCCAAAGCAAACAACACTTTTGTTTTCTTTTGCATTCTCTACGTAATTCATCTTGGTGATGGAGGGCTTGCTAGAACATTACATCGGTGAAATACAAACGAATGAGTCGAGGCGATGAGCCTCTCAAGATCCCCGACCGGCTATCATGGCCAAAAGAAGACCCCCATAAATCAGGGTAGCGCCAGCGTCGTTCCTCGAGCGCCGAATAAACTGAGGCGCTTCTCGTTCCCGAAAATAAGGCTCTGGGGTCCCTGTCCCGACGGCTGACCTGGAATGGCGCTAAGTTCAGATCCCTTGATTCCGTAGAATTCGCGTGAGCCGTCGGGCTCGCAT
The DNA here is from genome assembly GCA_963789065.1 of uncultured Verrucomicrobiae bacterium. GTDB lineage: Bacteria > Verrucomicrobiota > Verrucomicrobiia > Chthoniobacterales > JAFAMB01 > JAFAMB01. Next base: position 65,017 of record CAWBKA010000028.1, read on the forward strand.
TGTGACATGGGCGTCCCGCCCGTGCTCGCACAAAGATCATGGGCGGGACGCCCATGCCACAATGAGTCGCCGAAAAAAACGTACTATCTGATTTCCTCAACACCCCAAGGAGACCGTACAAAGGGACAAGGAGACCGGGAGACCGTACAAAGGGACAGGTCGAATGGAGCCACCCTATAGATAGATATCTCGAAGAGGGACAGGTCGGAGAGATATCTCGAAGAGGGACAGGTCGGATATTTGTGACCATTTGACCATTTGACCTGTCCCCTCCGTTCGGGAATTCGGGAAAGGGACAGGTCGGATGGTCGGGAATTCGGGATCCTCCATTTGCGAGAAAGACGTGCAAGGGGACAGGTCGGATATTGGAGCGCACTCCTTCAAGCAAGTTAACCAGCTAACCTGTCCTTAGTTTGGCGCTTTCTCCCCAAAATATTTTGACCTGTCCCCTCCGTTCGGGATCCCCTCCGTTCGGGATCCTCCATTTGCGAGGTGCAAGGAAACAAGTCGTATGGGGACATCTCCTAAAAGCGGACCCAGGAAAAGGCGCGGGACGAGGCGGAAATATCCACACCCCGAAACAATTGACCGGTTATGTTACAAGCGTCCTGCCCCATCCACCGCGTAGGTCCGAATCCGCCCACATTCGGCGATAACGGCAATAAACTGCAATGGACGTCAGCCACGGGGTGGGCAGCTGATCTTCGGCGGGGCAATTTGCTTTCACCGGCGGTTGCCGCTTTCGGGATGCGCAAAAACTTGCCCCGCACCGCGCAGTTCCTCCCAGCCGACCAATTCTTGCGGGAGCCGTTTTCCGCGTTCGAGCCACATGTCGGCATCTCGCGAAAGGTCTTTGCCCAACCAATCATGGCATTGTTCGGGCAGCGTGGAGCATGATGCGCCTTTCAGCAATTCCACCTCAGCTGCGCGTTCGAGCAGGTGTCGGTAGCAGCCGATATGCGGTGCCAGTGCGGGAAAATGCACCGCCTGCAGCGTTTCTGATGCAGCGACGGGAATGAGGACGCCTTTCACATCGAGATCGCCGAAGTAGAACGCTCGCAGGTCCCAGCTCATCGAGCGAGTAACTTCGACGAGCCCTGCAGCCGCCGTCTCGAAGCTGTCGCCATGACCGTAAAAAATGGCTTCGTAGATTTGCGATTCCCGGTTCCATCGCGCGAACGAGTGGTAGGTGCTGTAATTCTCGAGGATCAAGATCGACCGCGGATGCGGCGCAGGTGGCAGCGCCTCAAACACGAGCGGTGGCAAGACCACGAAGCATCGCAGGAGTTCGAGCGAGAGTTTTCCGTGCCCAAAGAGCGAGCCATTCCTGAGCCTTTCGAGGCGCTTCTCTTCCCCGAAGAGTTCCACTGAACGCTCTTTCGCGGGGACCATCGGCCGTGTTCGTCCACCGTTGCTCAGGAAACTCTGGATGCGCAGGAGGATGTCGAGTTGATGCCCTTCGCGAATGTTACAAGCAAAACGCAATTCGGGCGCCCATGGGAAACTCGCCGGATCGACCGGGAGTGGTTCCACCGCCGGGACCGCTCGCGACACGTCGATCCACGCAGGTAGTTTTACAGCGCCAGCGTGGTCGTAGAGGCGTTCCGATCGCGGGAGCGAAACGTAGCCGCCGCTCGGCGGCTCCGCATCGGGCGGCAAACCGAGCCCCTGCTCATGTGCACGCGGCGCGGGAAGCTCGTCGGCGGCCTGTTGCAGCAAACGCTTCGCCTCCTCCACGGCGCTGTGAGCGGCAAGGTGATCGCGCTTCGCGACGACGGGCGACCAGATCAGGAACCCCAGTCGCCGCAATGATTTCATCGCTCGTTAATCCTGCCGACTCTTGATCGTGGGTTGCGCGAAGCTCATTGAGTCGAACGCGCTTTTCTTCGATCTGGCCGTCGAGTCTGTTTTGGCTGAAGCGCTCTTCAAATCTCGCGAGGTTCGTTTTGTAACGGGTCCGCGCCGCTTCCAGAACGGGCGGTTCCGATGGACATGCGGCGGCGCGGTAAGCGATCTCATTCTGTTCGCGCGTGAACAAGGTTTGCTCCTGCAGCTGGGCGGCCACCTCACCGCGGGCAGTCTCCATCGCACCATTCAGGTGACTCAGCGCGATTTCCTCCGTGCCGATTTGCTGATCAATTCCCCGCAGTTCCGCCTGCTTTTCGTCCCGCGTCGTAATCCACGCTTGTTCGTGGCGCTCGTGTTCGTCGATGCAATTCCGCAGCCGCTCCATCGTTGTCGCAAAGCCCGGCGGCCTCGCCGGCAGTTCTGTTAGGTGCGCAGCGAGAGCGGAACGCTCGCGCTGTAGAACGCCGCGCCGGTTTTTCAAATCGGCGATTTGCGTGGCTAGACGTGCCGCATCTTCGCGCAATTGGTCACGTTCAGCGGCGAGGCGCGTGAGCGCTCCCCCAGCAAATTCCCGTCGGAATTCATCGAGTCGGGTCGCGGCTTCCGCGGTCTCAAAACGGGTTTCTTCAAGTCCTTTGAGGCGATCATTGAGCTTGCACACTCGCTCCTCCACGTCCGATTGGCCGGCTGCCGCAGACCCATAGTGATAAGCTCCGGCTGCACCCGGCAAGGCGACCGCGACTTTCGACTCTGATCCGTTGGAATTCGGGAAAGGGACAGGTCGGATGGTCGGGAATTCGGGATCGCCCTCCATTTGCGAGAAAGACGTGCAAGGGGACAGGTCGGATATTGGAGCGCACTCCTTCAAGCAAGTTAACTAGCTAACCTGTCCTTAGTTTGGCGCTTTCTCCCCAAAATATTTTGACCTGTCCCCTCCTAAAAGCGGACCCAGGAAAAGGCTTGGGACGAGGCGGAAATATCCATAACCCGAAACAATTGACCTGTCCCTTCCACTTTGTCTCCCTTCCACTTTGTCCGCGCGTGGCACGGTAGGGATGACCGAGCGCCAAACTAAGGGACAGGTCAGATAGTGCCCATATTTAAGCGCACTCCTCTAAAAGCAATTTAATCAAATTGACCTGTCCCCTCTGTTTGCGATCTCCCCTCTGTTTGCGATCCTCTGTTTGCGATCTCCCTGTTTGTGACACATATCTGAACGCGTGGCATTGCGGTTCCGGTCTGCAAAGCTAGCGGTAACGTTCCGCGGAGGGCAGATTAGATAGTCGCGGGAAATGAGAAAGAGATGGCGATGCGGCGAGCTTCGTCCGGGAGACGATCCGGACTTGAATACAGCGGCGCAGTGCGAAGGCAACGCAAGAGGTTTCGCTCCCGATTCACCGAAAGCGTTATTGTGACATTGTGATTCGGCCACACGCCGAGCCCGGATTTCTAGGCCGTTGGGTAGCTTTAGGCTCAGAGGCCCAACAAACC
>CAWBKA010000029.1:0-75255 GCA_963789065.1 uncultured Verrucomicrobiae bacterium
GGTTATGTTTTTGCCGCACTTGGTACGGTTGGTCTTGCTGGACATCTGATTCATATCTCCCATCACTTCGGCAAGACCGCCTTCATCGCCATTTCGATCGTGCTGGCCGCCGTTTCGATCGCGCTTTTCCAGCAGCTCACTTACCTTATTCCGCTACGAATCCCCTTGGTCTTGCGATGCCTGCTTTCCATCGCCGCTGTCATCGCGATCACCCACTTCCAGGGCAACCTCGCTTGGATCGTTCCTGCCCTCCTCTTGTCCTTCATCTTCGCCGTCTTTGCGCTCCATTTCACCAGGCCATCGGTGGACGACCACGACTTGGATCGTTACTGCTCGCTCCTGCTAAGGGATCACTCCACCATTCCCGCGCGAAACAGAAAATGAAGTTTTTCAGAAAAAGATCCCGCTAGCCTTATGGATCTCAACCGCCTGGGTCCGGATTATTACATGCCTTCCTGGTGGTTGCCGAGGCCGGCAAAATTTCGGAAGCAGCTCGGCGACTTCATCTCTCCCAGCCGGCCATCACCTCCCAAATCCGGCGACTGGAGGCCGAACTGGACACGGCACTGTTCATTCGGTCGGTTCATGGAGTGACTTTGACCCCCCGTGGGGCACATTTGCGCGAACGACTTCAGCACGTTTTCGCCGACCTGGAAGAGGCTATGAGTGAACTTGATCAGCCCGAGGAGCTTGACGGGAGTCTTGAAATTTGCCGCCAGCACGACCAGTGCGGCCCATTTCGTCCCAAACATCTTCGCTCGATTTCGTCATTTCCATCTGCGGTCGGCCTTCATCTCATCGTCGGGAATGCAAAGGATGTGCTCGATCATGTTCGAGAGCAACGCGTTGCGCTTGGCCTGATGGCGGGCCATGAGCGTAGTCCAGGTGTTCGTCTTGAGGAATTCATGCCAGATGAAATTGTTGCGGTTTGTCCGCCGCGAATTCGTGATCCGAAGTTCCGACGGGCGATTCAGAATCTGAAATCCGCGCGGGATCTTGAGCGTCTGCCGTTGATCTGGCGGGAGCGGGGCGCGGGAACACGGGCGATGGTGGAACAGGTGCTCAAAAAGCATGGCCTGAACGTGAGGAAGTTAGATCAGCGGATCGAGATCGGAAGCACCGAGGCTATCAAAGCACTGGTCATTGCCGAGATCGGTATCGCTTTCTTCTCCTGCTGGGAGATTCAAGACGAACTTGCCGCGGGAACTCTTCGAGAGATTAAAATTCCCGGCCTGCAAATTTACCGCAAATTTTCCTGGGCACTTCCAGTGGCGACCTGGGCGGCCTTCCCGGCGAGTTCTATCGATTCGCCAATTCGATCCGATCCGAGTTCTCCGCCGTGAGCATCCGACGATGGAAGGGATTCGCCTAATCACCAGTCTGAGTCACACGGTTGAGCGAGCAACACAAAAACAGCCAAACTGGCATCGGCCCAAAGGGTTGCGATGAAAATGGGCGGCTGCGTTGCCATCGGTACGTCTCGCACCAGTTTTACGCCGGCGTGTTCAAAGATAATCCATAATTGAAAACTGGTGCGGGAGGCTCCCTCTACCGCCAGCCCGGCTCGGACCGCCTTGCCGACGGCCCATTTTGATCACAACAATAGAGCTGCTATTGGCTGCGATTTGGGGACAGGACAGAATGGCGCGAAGTTAAGAGGATTTTGGACGTGTGATATTCTGGAGACGGGGCTCAATGTAGCATAAGCTTCCAGCGTGTATTGGGCATTCCGGCGGAGCCTCGAGAAAATCTGTTCATTGCGGCTATGAACAGCCATGCATCGTAGTCGCACCAATCTCTAAGCGATTATGTCGATCGGGGTGCAGGCTAGTGTCCATGTCTCCTGTATCTAGTGCCATTCCGGACAGGACACTAGCCGCGGAGATCGAAGCTATCACCTTCGCTGATAGAGCATCAAGGGATGGATTATACAATCCGTGAAAAAAGCCCGCAATTTTTCTGGGTAGATGAAACGCTTTAATGAGTTCGACGTCCTTCGAGGGGTCTTGCTGTTGATGATGAGCGTCGATCATTCGCCTTCGTCGCTTCGCCGTTTTACCGATCAACCACTGGGGTTCTTCACCACTGCTGAATGCTTTGTCTTCGTCTCAGCATTTCTTGCCGGTATGCTCTTTCGTCAACGCGCCGAAAAGCTGGGGTTCGATGTTGCTCGCTCGTCTTCGATTCACCGGGCCGGACGCATCTACCGGGCACATCTAGTCACTCTTTCCTTCGCATTTGTTCTGGGGAGCTTCTTCTTATCCGAGCTTCCTGGTATCACCAACTTTATTAGACCACTACTTGATGAATCCATGGCGGCAATCGGCGGATCGCTAGCTTTGCTTTTCCGGCCGCCATTGATGGACATCCTCCCGATGTACATTCTATTCTCTTTTCTCACGCCTGCCGCTTTCCGGGCAGCTCGACGATGGGGATGGAAGATGGTCCTTTTGGTCAGCTTTTCGGTGTGGTTCATCGCACAGACGCATGTCAGGGACATTTTGGTAAGTGCATCCAAAAATCTGCCTTTCATCGAACTCGGTCCCTTCGACCTTCTCGCCTGGCAGCTACTATGGGTCTCCGGGCTATTCATCGGTCAGCGCTTTCTGGAAAACAGGTCACTGCTGCCGATGTCTGATGGGGTACGACCGATCTTCGTCCTCTCAGCGATCGCTTTTCTTTTCTGGCGTTGGATTTCTATCTGGAGTGGCCCCGATTTAATGACCCAAACATGGCTTTTCGACAAATGGCACCTCGGACCGTTACGCCTTGTCAATTTCGCGGTAGCGGCTTCCGTCGCCGCCACATTCCTAAAATATCTGAATCGGTGGGAAACGCCGTTGCGACCATTGTTGTTGATCGGTCGTCACATGCTTCCCGTCTTCTGCAGCCAAATCTGTCTTTCAGTTTTGCTGATTGGACGCACCGGGTCTGGCTTAACTATAGAGCCGCTCACCTCTGTTTTAGTGATCTGTCAGCTGCTCACCGCACCCCTCTTCGCCTGGTTTTTGGAAAGGCGATCGGTCGCTGAGACATCAGCTCGCCCGGTAACTCCGGCGCTGACCGCCAAGCAGCACATTTCGGTCGCGGAGGCGCCCGTAAGAGCGCAACCCTTACCCTCTAGCCGCAGACCACCAGTTTTGCAACCTTCGGTAGCCATGGGACACCATTCCCTGGCTTGCTTCGTCGGTGACCCATTCTGGACACCTTTTCCCAAATTCACAATTCGGGAAAAGGCGGCTCCGACCTCCGGCCAGGACGGAGCCTCGCCCCGCCCTCAAACCTCAAGGCCAGGCTCGCTCTCCCCTCAAACCAAACCTCGCCCTGGCCCGCAAAAATCACCCAAAAGCTGAAGCGACGCCTGACAATAACGCTGCTCAGAAGGGGCGGGAAGCCCGAAACAATGTCGTAGTCAGGTCGTTCGCGGGAATCGCCTTACCTCCGTGACCACTGTGACCTCCGTGCGAGTTTCGGATCGTTCAGCGTGCGAGCAAAAATGAAGGCGATCATCAGAGCACTAAATTCGTGACACTTCGCCGTTGGTCGGAACCTCCGCTCAACGACCCTTCTGCTAAGATAAGAACAAGATATTCCCAACGACGGCAAAGCTGGTGCGGCCTTGGCAGCACGCGAAGCCCAGCTATATGTTCGTGGCGCGGGCCACGCCGAGTTTGGTCGACCTTCTCCGTGCGTCTCCAGAAGTGAGCGATATTGTTGGGTCGAGCCGTTTATGTCTCAAGTCGCGAAAAAAAATGGAATTCGCTCTGCGGGGTTTTTAGGCGATTGGCCCCCACCCACCCCAGCCCTGGCCTTCGGTCCACCAGGCCGTGTAGCAGCGCCCGTCGCCAGCCAAGGCAAACAGATCCAGCTGGCCCGCAACGCGCGAGACCGCAGCAACGGGCGCCCCAGCCGGGAAAACACCGTCCTGAACCTTTCCCCACCCGTTCCAGCCCTGGCCTTCGGCCCACCAAGCCGTGTAGCAGTGCCCGTCACCAGCCACGGCAAACAGGTCCAGGTGCCCCGCGGCGCGCGAGACCGCAGCAACGGGCGCCCCAGCCGGGAAAACAAAGTCTTGAACCTTTCCCCACCCGCCCCAGCCCTGGCCTTCGGCCCACCAAGCCGTGTAGCAGTGCCCATCACCAGCCACGGCAAACAGGTCCAGGTGCCCCGCGGTGCGCGAGACCGCAGCAACGGGCGCCCCAGCCGGGAAAACAAAGTCTTGAACCTTTCCCCAGCCGCCCCAGCCCCGGCCTTCGGCCCACCAAGCCGTGTAGCAGTGCCCATCGCCGGCCACGGCAAACAGATCCAGCTGGCCCGTAGCGCGCGAGACTGCAGCAACGGGTGCCCCGGCCGGAAAAACACGGTCTTGGACCCTTCCCCACCCGCCCCAGCCGTGGCCTTCGGCCCACCAAGCCGTGTAGCAGTGCCCGTCACTCGCCACGGCAAACAGATCCAGGTGGCCCGCAGCACGCGAGACCGCAGCAACGGGCGCCCCAGCCGGGAAAACACCGTCTTGGACCGTTCCCCACCCGCCCCAGCCCTGGCCCTCTGCCCACCAAGCCGTGTAGCAGCGCCCATCGCTAACCACGGCAAACAGATCCAGTTGCCCCGCAGCGCGCGAAACCGCTGCAACGGGCGCCCCAGCCGGGAAAACAACGTTCAGAACATCAGACCAACCAGGCCAGCCACTACTCGGATTCCACCATGCCGTCCGACAATGCCCAGCATCATCGACAGCAAAAATGTCCATCTGTTGGGTTTTGCGAGCGGTGGCAGATATGCGGCTCTTTAGCAGAAACCGGCCGTCCCCGGTTGTGAACGGAAACGGATTGCTGCTACCCACCAAACCCGACCGAGCTTTCTCCGGGTATCGGGTGGCCACCATGGCCGTAAAACTCGCGAAGGCGTCATTCCGGGAACTCAGGCGTTCGTACACACCTGCGAGGGTGGCGGCGCCGGCATTCACGATGGCCGAGGGAGAATAACCGAGTTGCGAGTTTAAGTAGTATAAAAACAACAGACCGCATCCGTGCGAAATAGGATCCACATCGGTCTGCTCCGTCTTTCCTATCCAGTCAGGCCGCGTTTTAACTTTACCGTTGATAACGCTATCAAGCCAGACGTCGGGCCCCCCCCAAAAGGGCGCAACGTCCGGATATAACTGAAAGCCACCGAAGCGGGACAACGCCTCTCCATGGCTATATCCCGGCACCCAAGAAACCGGCTTTTGTGCGACCATAAAGATCTCGATGAACTCGGCGACCAGAGCCTCCCTTGCGCGATTAATGTTGCTTGGGTTACTTATTTTCAAGCCTAGGTTGAGGGATATATTTTGCCGGTTATCGTTGCCAGCATAGGCGTCCAGGCCGGTGCCCGTCGCAACCGGCTCAATCTTTACCCTGAATGGAAGGTTCAATGTCAAGTTGCCAAACCAGCTTCGTATATTCGCATAGTCCCGTTCTGCGTTATCCCTAAGAGAATTGCCGATGCTAGTCGCCATGCTAGGATTCCACGATTGATTGTATTCAAACGTAAAATGCTCTGTCGCGGGTAGATCGACGTATCCTGGATCTGCCATTGGTTTACTCCAAAAACGATGGTTGTATAAACTGACGTGAGTTTGTTTGACTCAATTAATTCACAGGCTGTAAGTTAAAGATAGGCTTTTTGCCTTCGTTACGCACTTTTTTAGTTAGCCAATCACAGCCATCTGGCCAACAAAAAGCCGTCATGGGGCGAAAGGGAAAACCTCCGTCTAGGCAGCGTGTGGAAGCGGTCACGAAAGATGATGGTCTCCGTGTTACCTCTACTATTGTTTGTGGTAGTTGAGCTATCGATTGTAAACATCATAGCCAAATTGTGTAGGATACTTTCCAGCAAACAACGCCTATAAATAGTTTATCAAGCTTCGCTCACCGCCTCGCTCTCGGGGACACATTCTGATGTTGGAGATGGAAGTCTCTATTCTTTGGGAGAAATAAAGGACGACTAATCCTATTTTAAATGGCAAGTAATGCTAATAGTATTGCATGCATTGTGCAATGATTTTTTGATAAAATTATTTGCGAACATATTGAGCCTTTGCAGAAGGAACGTAGATCATCTAGCAACCCTGACGGAAACAAGTTAATAAAGCGGTGCTGAAGTCATTTGCTTTGCTTCAATTCGATCAATGCTAACGCGCGCTAAGGAGTACTGTCGTAGTGGTCGAATGGACAACGCTTCGTAATTGTAACTCACGGTATTTGATCGATTTGCGAGTGACCTCCCGGGCGAGCATCTCTCCTTCGGTTCTCAAAAAGCAGCGGGACGCTTCGCCTGCATCCGATCAAGGGCTGCTTCCGCGACCAATCTCTCGTACGCCTCAATGGTATCGATGTCGCGTACCACATGGTCAGTTTCCATCTCGACTGTGAGTACTTGGTCTGGATTTTGTTGGATCACCCGCCTGCACCCTGTTTCGCCGGCCACGGCAAGTATTGAAGCCTTGTGAGACGAGCTGACTACGACAGGGTTTCCTCGTTGTCCGCGGAAGAGAGGAACAACGATGTTCTTGTTGCTCTTACCTGCTTTTACGAACGCGCGAATTAAGAAGTCCACCTCTCTGGCCTCCAGAAGGGGCTGATCCGCCAGATAAATCATGATGGCCGTGCTGTTAACAGGCACCGCCGCAAAGCCGACGTGAACAGAAGTGCCAAGGCCTTGCTGATAATCGCGATTGTCTACGAATTTGACGTGCCTCTTCCCAATCGCCGCTCTGACCTGATCGGCCTCATGCCCGAGGACGACGATGATCTCATCCACCATGGAATCCATCAGCGTATCCACCGCATGCGCAATCAAAGATTTGCCTTTGAACGGTAGGAGGAGCTTGTTGCGACCCAGTCGGGTGGACATACCGGCAGCGGGTACGACGGCGGTGATCATCCATAGATTTCCGGTTGCCGGTCAAAGGTCTGTTTGCAGCCGGCGCAACAGAAATGAAACAATCTGCCTTTGTATTCCGACTGATGGGTCGACTCGCCCGCCTCGACCGTCATACCGCAGACGGGATCCGTCGCCTGCTTCGAAGTGACTGCCGGCCCAGCCTCCTCCTCTCGGGCAAATCGTGGCGCGTTGCCTTTCTTCGCCTGAATGATTTCAGCAATAATGCTGACCGCAATCTCCGATGACGAGGAGGTTCCAATCGCCAGCCCGGCAGGCGCTTTGATTCTCGCAAGCATTTCAGGCGGCACCCCTTTTTCGGCCAGAAAATCGATGATTTTTCGGGCCTTCGCGTGGCTGGCGATGAACGAAATGTAACGGGCATCGGTCCGAAGCGCCTGCTCCAGCGCTTCCTCATCGTGTTCTCCTTGTGTCGCTACCACAATGTAAGTCTCCGACCCATGGTTCATCTGGCCAAGTGTCACTTCGTTGGCGATCAAGTCGGCGTCAGGAAACAGCTCCCGGCTGGCACCGGGAGCCACCACACTGATTTCGTAACCGACAGCTTTACCGAGTTTGGATAAACTTTGAGCCGCCAGTGAGCGACCAAAGATCAGGATTCGCGATTTCGGCATGACAGGCTCGATATAAACTTCCAGCGCCCCTCCTCCGTGACAGCTCATCGAGTAATTCACCGTCCCGCCTGCCGGTTCAGACTCTCCAGAGGGCGCGATGCGGACGATTCGGGGACTCCCCTCTTTCATCGCGTGCAGAGCCTCCCGAATCACCAGCGGTTGCACACAACCTCCGCCGATCCAGCCCCAGACTTTGCCATCCTGATTGAATGATGGCTTTGTCACCTGGTTTGCCCGAAACCGGTGGCTCAAATCTTACCACGATCGCTACCGCAAAGGGACAATCCGCTGGTCCGTAACTCACTCGCCCTGCGCAGGAATTCGTCAAACATTGGCGTTACCGAATCATTTCCTCGGGCTTAGATGTTTCTCCAGAGCCAGCAGACTTTGCAAGTTGTGCGCCGGTGCAAACACATCGATGAAAGGCAGTGCCGCGCTGATCCCGCGTGTCACCGGCTTGTAATCTTCCAAACCGAGGAGCGGATTCAGCCAGATGAGCTTCACGACGCGATGCTTGATTTTTCTCATTTCAGCGGCCAATTCTTCGGGCGGCCCGGTGTCCCAGCCATCACTCAGAATGATAAACACCGTGTTCCGGGAGAGTAAAGCGGGCGCGTGGCGTCGATTAAAGTCCTGGAGTGATCCCCCGATTCTGGTGCCTCCCGACCAGCCCATGGTCATCTGCGATAACATCCGCAAAGCGTCCGACATTCGACGGGTCCGCAAAAGGTCGGTGATCTCCACCAGTATCGTGCTGAAAATGAAAGATTTAACCTCTTTGGAATGCTTTCCAAGAACGTAAGCGAACTTTAAGAGGAAGAAACTGTAAGGGTTCATCGAATCGCTGACATCGAGCAAAATAACCAATTTCGCGCGTTCCCTTTTCGGGCCCTTGTAGCGCAGATCTATTAAATCGCCGCCGCGACCAATGCTTTGTCGGATCGTTCGACGCAAATCGACTATCTCCCGGCATTTTCGGGCTCGAAGCTTCCTGGCGACTCTGTGACTCATCCGCCGTAAGAGGCGCAGGGCGATCCGCTCAAGTTCCTCCAAATCCGTTCGCGGCATTCGGCGAGAAATCGATCTTTTTGAGTCGCTCGACAGGCGCTTGCTTCGGAATAAGCTTTCTGTTCGCCCTCCCCTTCCGGCGCCGAACCATTGCCAAAGCCGGCAGCCATTTCGGATGCTCTCTCGCGTTCCGGCCCGGTAGAAGCCAATCGTCTGCGGGTCGGATTTCTGGAACGAGCTTCCTGGCCTTGAATCGGATTCGCTCCAGAATGCGGTAAAAAGGTCCTCGAATAGAACCCACTCGTCTTCGGACGAACAGAGGATCGCCCTCAAGGCGATACCTGAAAATATCCCTCTCGCGCATCCGCGACGGCTCCGGCAGCTCGAATACAATCGATCGTCTCCTTTGTCCCTGCGCCGACCCCGTTTGACCGGGCAAAACGGCAAAACTCAACGATCGATCTTGCGGAGAAAACCATGGGGGAAGGAGCGGCGGCGAAACCGCGATAGGGACGCGCTCCCGCGCGTCCGACGTTGTATGTCCTTGGAACGTGCGAAGGTGAAAGCCGGATCTCGAAAGGAGTTTGTCAATCTGCCTCCTGACTCCTGAAAATTATCCTCTGGATCTGGAAAGAAGCTTGTCAATCCCTTCGCTCCTGACCTTGGTAAAGTCGTCGGCGGACTTCAAAATACACCCCAACGTTTCTTCGGCCGCTTCTCGATCCAGGCTGGTTTTCTCAAGCAAAATCAGGGATTGCGACAGGTCAAGAGTTTCAGCGACCCCCGGAGGTTTGGAAAGGTTCATATCTCTGATCGTATGAATGAATCGGACCACCTCCGAACTTAGGTCGTCGGCAATCTCCGGAAGTCGCACTCGGACAATTTCCAACTCTTTTTCAAGCGCTGGATAGTCAATCCAATGGTACAAGCATCGTCTCTTGAGCGCATCGCTCAGTTCCCGGCTGCTATTTGAAGTGAGAATAACGTGCGGTATTCTCTTGGCCCGAATCGTGCCGAGCTCTGGAATGGTAATTTGGAATTCAGCAAGCAACTCGAGCAAAAACGCTTCAAATGCCTCGTCCGCTCGATCAATTTCATCGATCAGCAAGACGGGGGCTCTTTCTTCGTACAAAATCGACTGCAAGAGAGGGCGCTTTAGAAGGAAATTGGAACCAAAAACGTAGTTCTCCTTTTCCTCGACCGTCTTGTCATTTCCTTCCTGAATCTTGATGGCGAGCAATTGCTTCTGATAGTTCCACTCATAGACAGCAGAGTTAAGATCCAATCCTTCATAGCACTGGAGCCGGATCAATTCTGTCTCCAGCATCGCCGCCAGCGCTTTTGCGGCCTCGGTCTTTCCAACGCCCGCGTGTCCCTCGATCAACAGTGGTTTCTCCAGCTTGATGAGCAGGTAAATTGCCGTTGCCAAGGCCCGATCCGCGACATATCCAAACCGCCCGAGTCGTTCAATCACATTTTCTATATTGGGGATGAACTGGGCCATGAGGTCATACGCCCGAAAGAATTTGGACGTTTCCAATCTGTGTACGTCCGCTGATAGACGATCTACGGTTGATCTGGGCCCTTAAGGATGCGCCGGACAGATCCGACGACGGAATCTCGGGCCGCCGACAAGAGCACCGGCAAAGCCTGAATCGGTTTAACTTCCTCCGTCGCGCTTGACGCTTGTGCGGGGTCACTCGAAGAAACTCTCTCTTGCCGCAGTCGGTCGGCAAAATTCGAGCTGAATGCAGCGAACATCTGGTTGGACACTTCCTGGATCATCCGCCCGCCCATCTGTGCGAGCAGACCCACCACATTGACTTCCGCAACGCTGGCGACTTCGGTGCTCCCGTTCGGAAGCGATTGAACCTTTCCGGTCATCTTCATGGATGCGCTGCCCTTGCCTCTGATGTCCTGGCCTTTCCCCACCATTTCAATTTCGTGTTTTTCGTTGTCGAGCCGCTCAATGTTGACCTGCCCTTTGTAGTCTGTGACGCTCGGGCCGACCTGGACCTTGATCACCCCTTTGAACGTACGGTCATCCACCGCCTCGGTGATCTGAGCGCCGGGCAGACAGTTCGCCACTTTTCTAGGGTCGCTGATGAAGTTCCAGACGCTCTCCAGCGGCTCCTCTACTTGAAAGGTCTTCTCAATCCTGATTGCCATATACTTTTATTCGGATATCCCTTTCTCGTTTAGGATCTTCCAGATTTTCCAAGGCGCGATCGGCATGTCGATGTGCTTGACACCCAAATGCGAAAGGGCATCCACGACCGCATTCACGAAAGCTGCGGGGGACCCGACATTGGGGGATTCACCAACACCCTTGGCTCCCACCGGATGATGAGGAGACGGCGTACAGGTCTTGCCGGTCTCCCAGTTGGGAGTTTCCACCGCGGTCGGAACCAAATAATCCATGAACGTGCCGCCCTGGACGTTGCCGCTCTCGTCGTAGGCAATTTCCTGCATGAACGCAATGGCCAGACCTTCGGTCAGGCCGCCATGAATTTGCCCTTCCACAATCATCGGGTTGATAATGTTTCCGCAATCATCCACCGCCACAAAACGACGCACCTTTGGTTCACCGGTTCCTTTGTCGATGTCCAGTACGCAAATGTACGTGCCAAAAGGGAACGTCAGATTGGGAGGGTCATAGTAGTGGACCGCCTCCAATCCCGGCTCAAGACCCGCTGGGAAGTTCGTATAGGCGGCAAAAGCAATTTCCTGAATGGTTTTGGATCTGCTCGGCGCGCCTTTCACGAAGAATTTTCCCGGCTCCCATTCCAGATCCTCCTCGCTCGCTTCAAGCAAGTGCGCCGCCAGCTTCCTGGCCTTATCGCGAATCTTCCGCGCCGCCATCGCCGTGGCCGCCCCAGCCGTTGGGGTGCTGCGACTGGCGTAGGTTCCCAATCCGTAAGGGGCCGTGTCGGTGTCTCCCTCTTCCACCGAGATATCCGCAACGGGAATTCCGAGTTCCTGCGCCACAAGTTGGGCAAAGGTTGTCTCGTGTCCTTGCCCCTGTGATTTGACTCCCATTCTCGCGATCGCTTTCCCAGTCGGATGAACCCGGATCTCACAACTATCAAACATCTTGATGCCGCAAATATCGAAGGTATGGGAAGGACCAGCTCCGACGACTTCCGTAAAACTGGAGACTCCAATCCCCATTAACTCTCCCCGACGGCGTTTTTCCGCCTGTTCTTTGCGTAGTTCGCTGTATCCGATCTTTTCGAGGGCCACGTCCATCGCCGCTTTATAGTTGCCACTGTCGTAATTCCACCCCAACGGGCATAGATAAGGGAATTTCTCAGGCGGAATGAAGTTCTTCAGCCGGAGTTCAACCGGATCCATCTTCAATTCCTGCGCCAGAACATCCATCGCCCTTTCGATCAGGTAAGCCGCTTCCGTGACCCGGAAAGAGCAGCGATAAGCGATACCTCCCGGAGCTTTGTTGGTGTAGACGCCGTCTACCTCGCAAAAGGCTTCGGCAAAATCGTACGATCCCGTGCAGATACTGAATAAGCCTGCTGGAAATTTCGAAGGCTGTGCGGCCGCATTGAACGCCCCGTGGTCGGCCAAGGTCTTGACCCGCAGCGCCTTGACCTTTCCATCCCGATCGGCGGCGATCTCAGCCTTCATATGATAGTCTCGGGCAAATCCGGTCGACTGCAGATTTTCAGATCGCGATTCGATCCACTTCACCGGCCGGCCCAGTTGCAATGACGCCACCACGGCACAAACGTAGCCAGGGTAAATCGGAACCTTGTTCCCAAACCCCCCACCAATGTCGGGCGCGATGATCCGAATATTCTGCTCTGCCAAACCGGCAACCAAGGCGAAGAGGGTGCGGTGGGCATGAGGGGCCTGCGAAGTTTCCCAGACCGTTAATTTGGTGGTCGCCGGATTGTAATCGGCAACGCATCCGCAGGTTTCCAACGGCGCCGGATGGCAACGCGGAAAGAAGGCGTTCAATTCGGCCTTGACCGGAGCAGTGTGGAAGACTCCGTCGGTCGCCTGCCTGTCCCCGACTTCCCAATGAAAAATGTGATTGCTCTTTTCTTCTCGATCTTCCCTGAGAATCGGGGCGTCGGCATCCAGGGCCCGGTGTGGATCCACCAGAACCGGAAGATCCTCGTAGTCCACTTCGATCAGTTCAGCGGCGTCGGCCGCGGTGTAACGATCTTCGGCCACCACAAACGCCACCTCTTGAGATTGAAACAAGACTTTCCCGGTCGCCAGGACCATTTGCTTGTCATGGAACAGGGTCGGCATCCAGGAGAGGCCCGCCTTTTCGAGGTCCTGTCCGGTAATGACCGCGAGAACGCCCGGAAGTTTCTTTGCTTCCTCAGAACGTATTTCGATGATTCTGGCGTGGGCATAGGGGCTTCGCACCATATGTCCGTAGACCATCCCCGGTAGGTTCACGTCATCCACGTAAGTCCCTTTTCCCTGGATGAATCGCAGATCTTCTTTGCGCCTTACGGAATGGCCCATGCCACCGATTTCTGGAGATGTTTTTTGCAGCATCTTATCTCTCCGCTAACGCCATCTTGTTCGCCGCGTACTGGACCGCCTTGACGATGTTCTGGTATCCAGTGCATCGACACAGATTGCCGGAGATTCCCCAGCGAATTTCCTGCTCGCTCGGGTGCGGGTTCTTTTCCAGCAGTGCACAGGCCGACATGATCATACCCGGCGTGCAAAAGCCGCATTGAAGCCCGTGCTCCTCTTTAAATCCTTCCTGCAACGGATGGAGTTTGCCGTTGTCGGCCACGCCTTCGACGGTGCGGATTTCTCGACCATCCGCCTGCACGGCAAACACGGTACAGGACTTTACCGGCCTGCCATCCAGGAGCACCGTGCACGCACCGCAGTTGGTGGTGTCGCAGCCGACATGCGTTCCGGTGAGCGTGAGAACCTCACGGATGAAATGGACCAGAAGAAGACGGGGTTCTACCTCGGCCTCACGATCTCGTCCGTTCACTTTCACCCGGACATTTTTTTTGGTGGCCATAAATATTTCGTTGGTTGGACTCAGATATCTTGTTAGCTGACGGCCCGCTCAGATGCTCGAACCAGCGCCCGTTTCGTTAACTCCCTGACCATCGAGACCTTGTATTCAGCCGGTCCGCGGAGATCCGAACTTGGTTGCGCCTCTTCGGAGGCGAGTTGCGCTGCCTGGCGGATTTGTTGTTCGTTCATTGTTTTTCCGACCAGAGAACCTTCCGCCCGGGTTGCTTTGATCGGCGTCGCGCCCACGTTGGTCAGGCCGATCCCCGCTCTCTGGCAAACTCCCCCGCTGTCGAGGGTGACCTGAGCGGCCACCCCAACCGTGGCGAAATCCCCGACTTTTCGCTCCAGCTTAAAGTAAGCGCCTCCGCTTCCGGACGGTGGAATCGGGATCCGGATTTCCGTCAGGATTTCACCGTGCTGGAGCGCAGTGGTGAAAATGGAAAGGAAAAAATCGTTGACCGATATCGATCTCTCTCCGCTCGCCCCGGTGGCGATAATCTCCGCTCCCAACGCCAACATGGTTGCCGGGTGATCATTCGCTGGATCTCCGTGAGCCAGATTTCCACCGACGGTCGCCATATTCCGGACCTGTGGATCTGCGATCAAGACGGCGGTATCCAGGATAATCGGATACTTCGACCGTATCAGGCTGGATGCCTCCAGGTCAGCCTCCCGCGTCAGCCCGCCGATCTTTAGAAACCCGCCTTCTTCTTTGACGTACTGAAGGTCCGTCAGCCGGTTGATATCGATAATGTATTCGGGCCGCGCCAGCCGAATCTTCATCATGGGGATCAAACTTTGTCCGCCGCTCAGGATCTTCGCTCCGTCGCCATGCTCATGTAACAGAGCAATGGCTTCCGAGACGGTTTCGGGCCTGCAATACTCGAAAGATGGGGGGATCATTTTTTCGTTTCTTGAAGTAAATAACAAATTAGCCATGCCGCATGGCTGTAAACAGTTAGGCGAACGGTAGACCGGGACTGGGGGCCAACTTGCTCGGTGTTCGCACGACAGGCGCCCAGATTAGCACGCTGCCCGTATTAATAAGCCTAACAAAGTTTCCGAACAAGGATTTTTTCTTTCGCGCGTTAAGGGGTTGAACAGTTCCCGTTTGCTATTTCACAAGTGCGAACGCGCCGCCACCCAAAACTCAAAACCCAAAACTCAAAACCTGTATTGCATATTGCCGACCATCTTGCATTTCGCAACACTGACAGGCTGTCCTTGGCCAAAGTTGAGCACCTGACATGACTCCATGACGAGATCCATCGTCATTCATACGTTAATAGTTAGATGTTGGTGTTAGTAGTTTAACAGCAGTTCGTTTGCTTGATTTCCTGCAGCTCTGACGGCGGCTTGGCACTTCGTTGCTTTGCGCTTTCATGCGAAAGCTGACTGCTCGGTCCAACCGCGTTCGGACAACGACAGTCGTATTACAATAAACGAACACGCTCACCACACACTATTTTTTGGAGTTAGAACCGTCTTGACCCTCCGTGCCCACCGTGACCTCCGTGCGAGCCATTCCCCTTCCGGCTTAAGCCGCTTTTGGATCCGATCCCCTGCGCGCCCATTCGTGTCCGTTCGCCGTTTTTCCATCCCTCAACGCCACAGCGCGAAACAGACACAAACCCTGGGGTGAATCGCGCTAAGTTAAGGGTGGTTTTTCGCAACGAAAAGGCGGATGGGGCTAGCGCAAAGTAGCATAGGCCTGTCTCCGACCGATCACTTGATGTCCGCACGCTTCTTCTGCCTGCGAATACTTCTTGCCGCTCCCGAAGACGTCGCTTGGTGCCAATCATCCTCGCGTTACTCCCAGTACCGGGAATGGGTGCCGCTTAAGGCTAAAGCATCTTGGGCGTTTTGCCACGTGACGCGGACGCGCGCGCGGCCCAGGAATTTCTCGACCGGCCTTTCACCCAGCGACGCCACCAAAGACAGGCTGGAAGCCTATGCTACATTGCGCAGCCTCTTCGGTCTTCAGGGGTAGAAGCTCTCAACTCCTCCTTATCTTCGTGCCATTCAACCCTGGGCTATAAGTTTGGTAAGTGACGCAAGAAGCAAACTGTTTTTAAACCCTGCTCTCCAAAAAGCAGCGGATTTTCCGGCGTAGCCGGAGAGTTCCGCTGCTGCAGCCTGCATCGCTCGCAAATCTCTAAGGATTTGTGATCGATGCAGGCTTTAGCGACTGCGCCGCAGATTTCTTCGAAGCCAGGCGTTGAACTGCGCACTCACATCCGTATGCTCGTGCACGGAGTAGGCTCCGACCGCGAAAAGCATCAGCGCCCCAGTCCAAATGTACTGATAGTAAGCGCTCACATGGAGTTGGTTGAGGGAATTTTGCATGAGAATCAGTAAAATTGCCCCGAGTAACGTGCCTGCCACCGTCCCGCGTCCACCGAAGATGCTTGTCCCTCCAACGACGACTGCGGTCACTGAGGCCAATGTAAACTGGCTTCCGGCTTGAGGATCTCCACTTCCGATCCGGGCGGCAATGACCAAGCCCGCCACTGCAGCCATCAACCCGCAAAATAAATAGGCCAGAAAACGCACTCGACGCACTGGGATACCCGCCACAAAGGCCGCTTCCGGGTTCGATCCGATCGCATACAATCGGGTACCGATCCGACCGCGAAGCTGTAGGATCTCTCCCAGAATCGCCAGCAAAATCATTGCCAGTCCGATGATCGGGAACCAACCAACTCGCATCGTGATCAGATCTGAAAAAGCTTCGCTGACTTTGCCACCCGGACTTGGTCGAACGATCAGAGCGAGACCCGTCACCACAGAAAACGTGGAGAGCGTGGTGATCAGGTCCGGGATCCGCAAATAGATAATCACCAACGCGTTCAAGGCGCCAATCAGCATGCCCACGAGGAGACAGAGAGAAATACCGGCTGCGAAGTTCCCCGGCGTATCGCCCACAATGACATAGGAAGCCAGCGCGGTGGTTAGGCTCATGGATGGCCCCACGGAAAGATCAATGCCGCTAATCAATATCACCATCATTTGACCGATCGCGACAAGAGCCAATGGAGCAATCTGGATCACTAGATTGCCCAGATTACGTTCGGTCAGGAAATAAGGAGAACGCGAAGTCGTGTAGGCGCCAAGCAACAGAACGAGCACACAGAGCAGACCTGCACCGGTATAACGCCGCAGGATGACTTCTCTGATGGTTAGCTGCCGCGCATTTTGGCCACCGTCTTTCCCAGCGGATTGCTCAGCGACAGCATGCTCCCGTTTTTTGCGGACCGCGCTTCCGATAATTCGTTCTTCCGTTGCTTCGGCGGCAGTCACAGAGTCGACGATTGTGCCATGTGCCACCACCAGGATGCGATCGGAGACCCCGATCAACTCGAGCAGATCCGAGCTCAGGACCAGAACCGCGGCGCCTTCGTCCGCCAGTCGTCGAATCACCCGATAGAGCTCAAGCTTGGTCCCGACGTCCACTCCCACGGTAGGCTCTTCAAAAATGTAAAGAGCGGGTTGCGCTAAAAGCCAACGCCCAAAGACCACTTTCTGCTGATTCCCGCCGCTCAGCAAACCGACTTGCTGTTCCGAAGAAGGAGTCCGGATCCTCAGGCGATCAATCGTTTCTCGAACCGCCGCCGCCTCCTTTCGGTTGGACATCACTCCGAAACTGCTCCAGCTGGAAAGGTGCGGAATGGATATATTTTCCCGAATCGAATGCACT
Source organism: uncultured Verrucomicrobiae bacterium (assembly GCA_963789065.1). Taxonomy (GTDB): domain Bacteria; phylum Verrucomicrobiota; class Verrucomicrobiia; order Chthoniobacterales; family JAFAMB01; genus JAFAMB01. Next base: position 17,281 of record CAWBKA010000029.1, read on the forward strand.
ATAAATAGCCCCTCCCCACGCCGGTCGGCCGGCACATAGACGATTCCCGACCGAATCGCGTGGCCCGGAGAGTGAAGTGAAATCCTGGATCCGTTCAGCCGGACCTGACCGGTGGCCGGCAGAAGCCCATAGAGTGCGCGGGCAATTTCGCGTTGCCCGTTGCCCTGAATTCCGCCGAGGCCAACGATCTCGCCGGCGGCCACCGAAAACGAGACATCCTGAAAGCGGCCTGAGCTCGAAAAACCCTCCACTTCCAGGCGGGTTGCTCCTTTTCCTCCGGTCTTGGGCGGAAACGCCAGCGACAACGTACGACCCACCATCAAGCTGACCAGGGTATCTTCTGTTATTCCCTTGTTTTCGAGAGTCGAAACTATTTCGCCGTCCTTCATGACTGTAATTCGGTCAGCGAACTCCAGGACTTCCGGAAGACGATGAGAGATAAACACTATTCCCGTCCCAGCCGTCCGCAGCCCGGCCAAAATTCTGCCGAGCTGCTCCGATTCCGCGGGATCAAGGGAAGAGGTTGGTTCGTCGAGGATTAATACCGCCGGATCGGCGGTCAGCGCCCGGGCGACCTCGACAATCTGGCGCTCGCCGACGCTAAGCTCACCCACTCTCCTTCGTAGATCGATCTGGATTCCGAGCCGCTGGAGAATTGCGATCGAACGGCGTTCCATCTTACCGCGGTCGACCAACAAGACCGAACCCGGCTCTCGTTCCAGCCAGATATTCTGAGCAACGTCAAGCTCATCGACCAATCGGGTATCCTGGTAGACCATCGCAATACCCAGGTCATGAGCATGCCGCGGAGAATTGAGGACCACCGCTTTTCCACTGATCTGGATGCTTCCGGAGTCCGGACGATGGACTCCGGCCAAAATCCGCATCAAGGTCGATTTACCGGCACCATTCTCGCCTACTAGACCGTGGATCTCACCAGTGCGACACTCGAAGGATACTTTCACCAAGGCACGCACGCCGGGGAACGACTTCTCGACGTCTGTCACTGCCAAGACCGGTACCGGGTTCCCAACGAGAGTGGGCCCTCGCTCGTTGCTCATGATTTGAACAATGCCTTCAGCTCGTCATCCGAGAGGTCCGAATCGACAAAGACTCCATCAGGCAGCGCTGGACGGAGATAGTCCTTATAATTTTCCGAAGTGATCAGTCGGGGCTCGATAATCTGGCGTTGGGGAACATCCTCCCCGTTCAACAGTTTGAGAGCCGTTCGTAACGCCACCACCCCTTCCCAGGAAGGTTCGGATAAGAGTCCGATTTTGAATTTCGGATAGTTAGCGCTCTGTTCCTGGTAAAGCTTTAACAGCCCGTTGTAGTCGTCTCCGGTCACCGGCACTAAAGGCCTCTTAGCTCCAAGCAGCGCCTTCATCGCCCCGGCGGCATCCTGAGAGCCATCACACCAGACCCCGTCGATTTGCGGATAGGCGGCGATCAAGTCCGCCATCACGACCTTTGCTCGGTCTTCCTCCCAATAGGCGTCCCGGATTGCCAACACCTGGATGTTGCTACCCTCGAACGCCTTCTGTGCACCGGCCCACGCGCTCGCCGTATAGGAGTTACCTGGTAGCCCACCCAGGGCCACAATCTTACCCGAACCGCCCAAGGCCTCCCGCAGCCACTTCCCGAGCGCGAACCCCTTTTTCTCGGGATCGGTCCCAATAAAGGCCGTCCAAGCCTCGCCATCCACCGGCAGATTAAAGGGAATGGTCACGACCCCCTGCTTCATGGCCTCGCGCAACGCGGGTGCCACGGCTGAGCCAGAATTTGGAATACAAAGGAGAGCGTCCACATTTTGAGAGACCAGGTTCTCGATGTCGTTAACCTGTTTGGAGATATCGCCCTGTCCGTCGACCACGATGAATTCCGTCAGATCCTTGTGCAGCGAGGCTTCTTTTTTCGCCGAATACAAGCATTCGGTTCGCCAGGTATTACCGGAAAAGCCATTGCTGAAGCCAATCCGGAACGGACCTTTTTTCTTGTACTTGCTACCGCTCACGGTTTCACCGGCCGCTTTGATAGTGGCACTGCTGATCGCATCCGCTCCGTAAGCCGGAAGGGCCCGGCAGAACGCTGCGAATCCAAGCGCGCCGGCACCCAGGCGGATGGCCTGTCGACGCGTTACGAAAGAGAGATCTTTTTTGTTTTCCATGCTTTGTTTTCTTTTAGTGGGGGTTGTTAGCCTGCATCGATCACAAATCCTTAGAGATTTTTGATCGACGCAGGCTGTAGCCGCGGAACTCTCCGGCTAACGCCGGAAAATTCCGCTGCTTTTTGGAGAGAAGAGTTTAAAAACAGTTTGCTTCGATGGATTCATTTTTAAAAAGGGCTCTTAAACAGACGCTCAGCGTCTGTTTAAGAGCTTTCTAACCCGCAATGAGCTCGTCGCTTCACATTGGGCGTGATTTTTGCGGGTTAGCTGGTCGTTCTCTTGCGGCCGACCAGGTGGTACATCAGAACGCTTAAGGCAATCACTGCGCCCTGCAGGACAAACCGGCTGCCGGTCGAGACGCGCACGATGTTAGTGAAACTGTTGAGCTCGGTAATAAAGATGGCCCCTCCGATCGTTCCGAGAATGCTGCCTAGACCACCACTCAAAGCGGTCCCTCCAACCACCACGGCGGCGACCGACGTCAACAGGAATTGATCGCCGATCCCCAAACTAGGCGAACCAATATAGGAGGTCAGCAAGAGTCCTCCCAGGCAGGCCATGACGCTACTCAGAACGTAGGTAGAAATGAGGATGCGATTAACGGAGACCCCCATCAGTCGCGCGGCAGCGGGGTTCGCTCCGACCGCGTAAAGTCTGCGCCCGAAGGTGGTCTGGCGCGTCATCCAGGCCATACCGAGGCCGATCGCCAGCCAACAAACCGTGCTGACCGGCAATCCCGCGATGTGCCCCTGGCCCCACACCGCGAATTCCGGCGAGATCGACCCATGGGGTGCCCCACCGGTATAGACCAAGGCAGCGCCGAACAATATCGAGTTCGTACCTAAGGTGGCCACCAGCGGCGTGACGCGCGCCAGGGTGATCAATGATCCGTTGATAAATCCCACAGCGGCAGCCAGGAGCAGAGAAATTAGAAGCGCAGGTACCAGAGTGTCAGATCGCCCAATCATCAGGCTGGTGACCACGATGTTGGACATCGTGACGACTCCTGCCACTGAGAGATCGACACCTCCGACCAAGAGAGCCAGGGTTTGTCCGATCGCCACAATTCCAAGAAACGCGGCAATTTGCAAAATGTTAAGGGCCTGACTGATCTGAAACATGCCGGGAGAAATCAGTCCGGAGACGAGGTACAGGACCAGCACCGCAATCCAGACCGCGCCTAACTTATTGAGCCAGTGGAGTGCTTGAGCGAGCCAGCCTGGGGAGGTCATCGTGGAATAGCCTTTCTGCGAGGTCTATCAAAATCCGTGTGATATATTGTGATATATTTAATTGCTCGCAAGCAAAATATTGGATAAAACCGAAGCAGGCGAACGGAGCCTATGAAGATCACCTCCCTGGAAACCCTGCGGCTCGACGAGTTCTACAATGTCTTGTGGGTTCGCGTCTGCACCGACGCAGGGATCATCGGTCTCGGTGAAACGTTTTACGGAGCTGGAGCGGTGGAGGCCCATATTCACGAAACGCTGGCCGAACGCCTGCTCGGGCGCGACCCTCTGCAAATCGAGCGACTCAATAAGGAGATGGTTAACCTCCCGTTGGCGCAATCCTCTACCGGCGCGGAATATCGCGCTGCCTCAGCGATCGACATCGCGCTGTGGGATCTGTTCGGTAAATCTTGCGGGCAACCCGTTCATCAATTGCTCGGCGGACTCTGCGCTGAGAAGGTGCGTGTTTATAACACTTGCGCCGGGTATCGCTACGTTCGCGGGAGAAACATCCGCCCCGTTGATACCTGGAATCTGTCTCAACAGGAAGGGCCATATGAGGATCTCTTTGCTTTCATGAACCAGGCAGATGTTCTAGCCGAGAGCCTTCTCGAGCAGGGCATCACCGCCATGAAAATCTGGCCGTTTGATCCCGCCGCACAAGAAACCGATGGTCTTTATATCAGCGCGGAGCAGATGAAGGCCGCGATCGCGCCTTTCGAGAAGATTCGCACCGCAGTAGGCGATCGGATGGAAATCATGGTCGAATTTCACAGTTTATGGAACCTGCCAACCGCCAAGAAGATCGCGAAAGCACTGGCACCCTATTCCCCAACCTGGTTCGAGGATCCGATCCGGATGAACTCCCCTCAGGCGCTCGCGGAATATGCCCGTTCGACGGACGTCTGGGTCTGCGCCAGCGAGACCCTCGGCTCTCGCTGGGCCTATAAGGACTTTTTAGAGCGCGATGCCCTTCATGTCGCCATGGTAGATTTATGCTGGACCGGCGGTTTGACCGAGGGTCGCAAGATCGCGGCCCTGGCGGAAACGTGGCATCGGCCTTTCGCTCCTCACGACTGCACGGGTCCGGTCGCCTTCGCCGCCGCGGTCCATGCTTCGTTGAGCCAGCCCAATACTTTGATCCAAGAGACGGTGCGTGCTTTCTACACCGGCTGGTACCGGGAACTGGTCACCGCCGTTCCAAAGGTCGAGAACGGGTTTGTCTTTCCCATGGAAGGGATTGGCCTGGGCCTTGAGCTTCAGCCTGCTGTCTTTGAGCGTTCAGACCTCCATCTCCGTAAGACTAACCTCTAAGAATAAGTTTTCATCATGCCAAACCATCGGAAAAAAGGAAGCCCGCCGGTCGCCCCACGAAAGCGTTCGCTGCGAAAACGCCTGGCCGCCGAAGAGGCTTCGTCCCCGATCCCGGGCCGGCGCAACCGTTTGAATCTTTTCGAGCTGGCGTACGAGCGGATTGAAGATCTTATTGTCAGGTGCGAACTCAAGCCGGGTATGTTCCTAGCCGTGCAGGATCTGCAGGAAATGACCGGCTTTGGGCGAACGCCGGTGCATCAGGCGGTCAGTCGGCTCGCAACCGATACGCTCATCGTGGTTCGCCCTCGGCACGGACTCCAGATCGCGCCGATCGATCTCGCACGCGAGCGCGTCCTGTTGCAGTTGAGGGGTGACATCGAGCGTTTCGTAGTCAGGCTCGCGGCTGAACGCGCGGGTCCCTCCCACCGCATTCAAATCAGGCATCTCACTCTAGCTCTGCGTGATCAGCGCAAAACAATGACCATTGACGACTTCAATGTCTTCGACCGGCGAATCGACCAGATCATCTTGAATGCCGCGGGAGAAAGATTTCTAGAGCACACGCTTCGGCCGTTGCATACGATTTTTCGTCGGATCGGCTGGGTCTATCACCGGCGAATCGCCAGCGGTGCTGACTTGGACCCGACCATCGATTGCCACCTTGCCGTGCTCGACGCGATCGGCAGTCGCCGTACCGATGCGGCGGTCTCCGCTTCCGATGCGTTGACAAAATTCGTCGATCACATGTTCGATGCCATGGAGCGGGAACTGGATCCGGCGCTGCTCGACTGCGGCCTCGAATCTGTGGTTATCTCATAAATTCCTATTTTCTATGATCCAACTATTCGATTCCGTCTATCTCCTGGACGGCGCCGTCGGAAAGCGACCGATCTATCTGCCGCTGCTGGTAGGCGAATGGGGTTGCCTGTTGCTTGATACCGGCTGCTCGTACCATGTCAACGACCTGATCCTGCCGGCGCTCGACCGCTTGGAACTCCGACCCGAACAGCTGCGCTATATTATAAACACCCATCCGGATTCAGATCACGTCGGCGGGAACGCCGGTATGAAACAATGGTCTCCAACGGCAATTCTCGCCTGTGGCGACGCGGACCGTTTTCAGATTGACGATCCGGATACCCTTTTTAAGACAAGGTACGACGCCTATCGCCCGCATGGGGTGTTTTATTCTGAAGAGGTCAAAAGCGGCATCTTAAGGGATCTCGGCGAAGCGCAACCGGTCGAACTGACGTTTCGAGGAGGAGAGCACCTCCGCCTGAGCCCGGATTGGGATCTCGAAATCCTTTCACTTCCTGGCCACAGCAAAGGGCACCTCGGCATACTTGATCACCAGCACCGTACTTTGTTTGGAGGCGACGCCATTCAAGGCGCCCTCTATCGGGGCCTCGATGGTCGACCAACCTTGTGTCCGACCTATCTCTACCCAGAGACCTACCTTCTCACCACCCAGTTCATTGAACATCTCGATATTGACCTCTACGTCAGCTGCCACTGGCCCTTGAAGAAGGGACCGGAAATCGCCGAGTTCTGTCGAGAAAGTCGCGAGTTCGTCGAGCGTGCCGGCATCCTGGCGCGATCGGCCGGAACCGAGAACCTCGGGGAACTGTGCGACCGGTTAGGACCGCAATTGGGAGAATGGCCCGAACAGGTTCACCGGGAACTCGCCTATGCATTGGCGGGACATCTGAAATTACAATGATTTCAATCCCGATCCTATGAAAATAACGAAGATCAGAACCCTGGTCGTGAACGCCGAAATGCGAAACTGGGTCTTCTGCAAAGTTGAAACGGATCAGCCCGGTCTGTTTGGTTGGGGCGAAGGTTCCCTGGAATGGAAAACCCGCGCTGTCGTCGGGGTGATTGAGGATCTGACACCGATGGTCATCGGCGAGGATCCGGGGCGAATCGAACACATTTATCAGAAGCTATATCGCCAATCATTTTGGCGGCTCGGGGTGATCGGGATGAGTGGAATCTCGGCGATCGAACAGGCGCTCTGGGACATCAGGGGTAAGCTTCTTGGCGTTCCTGTTTACGAACTGTTAGGGGGACAAGTCCGCGACAAAGTGCGGATGTATACCCATCTCGGTGGAGGCGATATGCGTTCTGTCTACGAAACCTTCGAGGTTGGACCACTGATCGACCTTGCTCACCAGGTTATCGGAAATGGCTACACCGCCGTCAAGGTGGTCTTTGTTCCCTACTCAGAGCCTCTGGAAGGAATCGGTAAAGTCAAACGATTCGCTCTGCTGATGGGAAAGCTACGCGAGGCGGTCGGAGACGGAGTGGACGTCATGATTGACTTTCACGGACGGACTTATCCCGCCATGGCAATTCAGTACATCCAGGCGGTAGAAGAATTTTCCCCCTACTTCTGCGAGGAACCCGTCCCGCCCGAGAACGTCGAGGCCCTCCTTGAGGTCAGAAAATCTGTGCGAGTTCCGATCGCCACCGGGGAGCGCCTGGTGGGGCGCCATCAGTTCAAACCCGTTTTCGAACAGAGAGCCTGCCACGTGATCCAACCCGATCTTTGCCACTGTGGAGGAATCATGGAAGCAAAGAAAATCGCGGCGATGGCAGAGACCTATCAAATGGGCGTCGCTCCCCACAATCCTCTTGGACCAGTTGCCAATGCTGTCGCCCTCCATTTCGCGCTTTCGACACCTAACTTTTTGATCCAGGAAGACATGCTGATGGATGTCCCGTGGCGTTGGGAGGTTGTCCGCAGCTCGCTCAAGACCGAGAACGGCTATTGGCTTCCCACCCAATCGCCGGGCCTGGGAATCGAAATCGATGAGGAACAAGCCAGGAAGCACCCATTTCAACAAGAGGTGATGCATTCCACAACGGTTCGAGCCGAAGACGGGGCCGTGCTGGATTGGTGATGGCGTTTGGCGTTTGGGCGTTTGGCGTTTGGCGTTTGGCGTTTGGCGTTCGGCGTTTGGCGTTTGGCGTTTGGCGTTTGGCGTTCGGCGGGCGTTGGCTTCCCGGCAGCGGCCGTGGGTATTCAGACGAATAAGAGATGAAAGCCGTTCGCATCGGGGCCTTCGGCCAAGTGCGCTCCTTCGAATCTCTAGCCGCGCGTGCATCGACTCACGTCCAAAGAGGTTGCGCCTCGTGAGGGGTACTAACTAATTCTGACTTCTCTAACCTAACCTAGCCAAGGCCTTCGCCCTTGATCTGCGGTTTGGACATTTCGAGAAGGCAGCGCCGGGCCGAGGTTTTCAACCAGGTTTCAACCCTGGGAAGTCCCCAATCAAACGATTCGCCTCGAAGCCGAAGGGCCGTAGTAGGGCGTCTCGACTACCTCGGGTGTAAGTAAGGCGTCTCGCCTTACCTCCCCTTCCGATGTAAAATGGGACGCTCTCGATAAGCCTGTCCGAAATCCTCCAAGAGGGCCAATTGTGATTTAGACCCTGCTGAAGCAAAAGGCGAAATGTCTGAGCGCATTACTAACCGAAACAAATCGGGTGATGCGTGTCCGAGCTTAATTCTGCAGGCGAACATGTGAGAGGCGGAGGCAAGGCGGGACGCCCTACTTACGTCGGAGGTAAGGCGGGGACGCCTGCACCTGGCCTTGAAGATCGGAAGATTGGAAGAACCGCGAATGGACGCGAAGGGGATCGGATTCAAGAGCGGCTTAAGCGCCGGAAGAGGGAATGCCTCGCACGGAGGTCACGGTGGGCACGGAGGGTTTCAAAGAACATCAAAATTCATTTTGGGTTGTTTGATGGATTGTGGCGCGCCACCCCTAAAGAACGGCATCAACAATTGATCAACAATGACAATAAACCTCCGTGATCTCCGTGTCCTCCGTGCGAGAATTTGCGGCTCTTTCTCACTGAATTCCTTCGCTTGCTCTGAGGTAGAACACAACGTAGCGGTTCTTGTGTGAAGCATATCGTTGTCTTTAAGTACAAGGCCAGCGCTACGTCCGGCCAGATCGACGAAGTAACAAAAGCCTTCAAGGCGTTGAAAGGCAAGATCCCGGGAATTGTTTCATTCGAATACGGAGTGAATAACAGTCCCGAAAACCTCAACAAGGGATTTACCCATGTTTTTCTTGTTACGTTTGAAAATGCCGGGGCGCGCGATGCTTATCTCCCTCATCCGGAACATAAAAAGTTTGGAGAGCTGTTAGGGAAGCTGGACGTTTTGGACGAAGCGTTCGTCGTCGATTTTCAGGTCAGTGAATAAGCACTAGAACGACTCAACTTGGCGACTGCAACGCCAGGATCTGCCGTCCGCTGACCCGGTTTCGACGGTTTGCTCCGTGGACTCCGTGACGGCATTTTTTGGGCCTGGGGTTTGGACGTTTCCAATCCGTGGCCCGAAGCGGCCACGAAAGTTTAGAAGCGGCCACGAAAGTTTAGCCCAGGGTCAACCCCATAAGCGCTAGGATAATATCTTAGCGCTTATGGGGTCAACCCTGGGCTGGGCTTTGCTTTTTGGCCACTTCGGGCCGCAGATAGGGAAACTTCCAAACCACAGAGCCCTTCGGGCCGTATGACCGACGCTAACCGTTCGTGGTGTCGAAAAACAGGTTGCGTGCCGACCTTCGTTATTTATTGCTTGTGCCTTGGTCATCAGACTTTTATGCATAGGAGACAAGTGGGTAAATCTCCATACGATTCTCCGAACTCAGGACTTTCCGCTCGACCGAGTTCGAGCTTTCGAACTATCCAGGCGCGCCAGAACAATGGCGAGGTCAGCGGTCGAGATTAGAGGAGAATCGTTCGACGTCTTGCTCATGGCGCAGGCATGGCATTGAAGAGCGAAATGAAGACTGGTAGGGTCACGCTCCCGCGTGACCGGCGAATCCAATCGGACGCGCCGGTCGTGCCTGGCCGGAGAACGAAAACTTCATGTGTTCGCGTGGTCCGGGGTTCCAGGCGCGAAAAGGCCAAAGCGCTCATTTGCGCTATTGCCTTGCTGGAGACCACTTTCTACCTGGCAGACCCTCTGCGGGCCGAAGAAGGAGGCGCCGGCGATTACCTTCCTGGCCTGTACGCTTCCCTGATAAATATCACACCGAATCAGCCAGGATTGGCGATGGGAAGCGCTTTTCTGTTCTACACCGGCAGCGCAGCAGGCAACACCACTTTACCTTTCGGCGGAATATTGGCGGCCGGCATCAACGCCAATGTCTACCTCACTGATGTCAGTATCGCTTATACTTTTCGCCCGACCATCCTTGGCGCACATTACACCGCCGCCGTCGCGGTACCCTATGTGTGGATGGATGTGGAAGCAAAAATATCGCTCAACCCGCGCTTGCTCCGAACCGTGATTGGTAACCGGAGTAAGACCGTGAGCGACGGAGCAAACGGCCTCAGTGATATGTTCATCATTCCCGCGGCACTGAACTGGACGTTCGGGGATTTGCAAATAAACCCTCAAATCTTCATCGTCGCGCCAACAGGTGATTATCAGAAAGGGCAACTTGCCAATCCAGGCAAGAATCATTGGATGTTCGACACCCTCCTTGGGGTGAGCTACCTGAGCCACCAAACAGGCACGGAATTCACCATGTTCGGCGGATTTGCGATCTCGACGGAAAACTCCGATACGGACTATCGGAATGGCAACATCTTTCACTTGGAAGCAACCTTGCAGCAGTTTTTACCACTCAGTAAGCAGACTCTTCTCGGGATCGGTGCCAATGGTTTCTACTTCCAGCAAGTAACAGGTGACAGTGGTTCAGGAGCGGTGCTTGGCTCCAATGAAGGCACTGATATAGGCGTCGGGCCGGTAGTCACTCTCATTCACAAGGCGAGCAAATACAATTTCTCCGCCCAGGTTAAATGGTTGCCGGAGATCTACACTAATAATCGTCTAAATGGCAACTGGGTGTGGGTCTCAGTGGGCTTGCAGTTTTGATCCCTTGATCTGATCTCCTTCAGAGCGCCTCGCAGTCGAACGCCCTCTTTTCTGGTGTTTTTGAATTCATCTCCGGCAACGATCAGGACATCCAGATCACTCAGCAACCCACTCCGTGCTAACCAACGCGTCGGGTAAACCCAGCCGATTGGGTCAATCGGTCGCGGCTTTTCTTTCATCTTCGCACGTTCTAAGGACATGGGACGCCGGACGCGCGGGAGCGCGTCCCGCGACGTTGCGGTTGGAATTTAAACATCGACATGGCTTCGTTAAAAGGTTAAGCGAACGCCGGATGGGGTCGCGTTACGAGAGTACGAACGACGCGCTCCGCTGAAGAAACTCGTGCCGAAATCATTTCCCGAACGCATCGCCATTGTTGGAAGCGGCTTCAGCGGCTTGATGACTGCGGTGAACCTGGCGCGACTCAGCACGCGCCCGCTCCAGGTGACAGTGATCAATGGTCGCCGTCAGGCAGGGCGAGGTGTTGCCTACAGCACCCGACGCCCGGAACATCTCCTGAACGTTGCCGCGAGGAATATGTCCGCTTTTCGGGATGAACCGGATCATTTCCTGCGATGGCTGCGCACTCGTTCGGAGTTCGACACCCTGCCGGAAATCGAGCTGCGCGAGCGCTTCATTCCACGCATGGTGTACGGCGACTATCTGCGCTCGATTATGCACCATCATCTGCAGAGCGCGGACGGCATGACTCCGATCAGGACGGAGTTTGTCGCGGGCGAGGTCTTGGACATCGAACCGGCAGGCGACACGGCCGTCATTCGCCTCGCGGATTCCACCACCGTGGAAGCAGAACGCGTGGTTTTGGCGACCGGCAACGAGCCACCGGCTGCCCTGCCGGGATCGGAAATCTTGGCCGGGCATCCGGCCTGGATGGGTGACCCGTGGCAACCTTTGGAGCAGCGACTCCCCGGCCAAGGCGAAAGCATCGTCGTGCTGGGCACCGGACTCACCACGGTCGATGTGATCATCTCACTGCGGGCGCTAGGCTGGGTGGACAGCATCCATGCCATCTCTCGCCACGGTTGGTTCCCCCATTCGCACTTTCGTGGCATCGAATATCCAGACTTCCCTCCGGCGGGCGTGGACCTCGCGGAGCTCGGTCTGGAGAAGCTGGTCGCCCTAGTGCGGCACCATTGCGCGCTCCTCTATGAACAGAACGCTAATCCGGCCATCATTGTGGATAAAATGCGCCCCCACACGCAGCGCATCTGGAGCCGGTTCACAAGGGAGGAACGACTCGCCTTTGCCCGCAGGTACGCCGCACGATGGAACATCTTCCGTCACCGCATCGCACCGGATATCCACGCACAGATCACCAGCTCGCAACTCACTGGACAGCTCCAGATCCACGCTGCTGGTATTGAGCGCGTAGAGGCGTCAGGCAGCCGAATTGTGGTGCATTTGGGTAACGGCGAAAGCCAGACGGGCAATCTTGTAATCAATGCCACCGGCCCGGCCACCAAATTGACCGCTTCTCGATCTTTATTGCTGCAAAACCTCCTCCGACGAGGTTTGGTGACCCCGGACGATACGGATATGGGAGTCCGGGTCGATCCCGACCACACCATCATCTCAGGTGACGGCGAACGGTCCCGCCTGCTCCTTGCTCTTGGCCCACTGCTGCGCGGAACACTTTGGGAGACCGTCGCCGTGCCCGAGCTGCGCGCGCAGGCGAGACGGGTTGCGGAAACCCTTCTTGAGCAGCTCCGGCCCCCGGGGTTGAAACGGAGGTCGTGATGGAATACATGATCTGAGGCCGATCGGGAATCCGGACAAAATCAGATGAAAACACCTATTCCCGAGATTTCCCGAGACCTGTTCGACCCTGACCGGATATTGCAGTTTATGACCGGCGCCCGACAAGACCAACCCGTGAAAAACAGAAGGCTTTTTATTGCCGGAAGGAACGCCGGCAACAACTCGGCTTGACACCGAAGTCCCCCTGCTAATGACTGGTTTGCCGTGTCTATCTCTCCCAACGATACAGCACTGTTGGCCGTGGCCGGACTATTAGCCGGAGTGATGAACGCAGTCGCCGGAGGGGGCACTTTCCTCACTTTTCCCGCGCTCGTTTTTACAGGTATTCCATCGGTGGCGGCGAATCAGACGAGCACCATCGCTGTCTTTCCGGGTCAGATTGCCAGCTTTTGGGCGTACCGAAATATCTTGGCGGCACAGACTCGTACGGTCGTCGTTCTTGGAGTGACCAGCCTTCTTGGAGGGGCACTCGGAGCGATTATCCTTCTGAATACCTCCACCCCTGCATTTGATCATCTGGTCCCGTGGCTCTTGCTCGGCGCGACATTGATGTTCGCTTTTGGAAATCACTTGCGTCGGCATCTCGGTCTGCGCTTGGTGAGCGCGTCGGGAGAAATCGGATGGGATGCCTTATGTAAGGCGGCGTTTCTACAACTGATTATCGGGATCTACGGAGGATTCTATGGCGCTGGGGCCGGTATTCTGGAACTGGCAATTCTCGATATGCTCGGGCTGGAAAACATCCATCTGGCCAACGCTCTTAAGGTCATCCTGACGGCGGCTTTCAATACCTTGGCTGTCGTCATTTTTCTCGCGGTTGGTAAGATTTACTGGGCGGCCGCATTGATTGTCGGGGCTGCCGCCATCGTCGGAGGATACGGCGGTGCATGGGTTGCCCAGCAACTTCCGCCAGTTTGGGTGAGGAGCTTTGTGATTGTCGTGGGAGCGACCATGACGATCTATTTCTTTCTCAGGATCAAATAGGCGGGTAACCGAACAACGTCCGTAGGGACGCGCTCCCATGCGTCCGGCGTGGCACGTCTGGAAATCTCTGTTTGCTGATCTATCGCTTGCCCCCAGCCCAACGCCACCACGCCGATACGCCGATACGATCCTCCTGGAGACGCGCCACGCCGGACGCGCAGGAGCGCATCCCCATGCCAAGCGTGCGGCGGCGCCACGCGCAATCCGCGGACTTCGCGGCCGAAAAACTGTGCTTATTGCCCAAGATTGATGTCGATATGCTCTGGAACGATCAATATTGTGTTCGCTATGTGGTCGACCCCCCGTTAAAGGCGAGCCGGACAGTGCACGGAGGAAACCGAAATGACAGACCCCCTGGAACATGAGCCCCATGGCACGCACCAGACCAAGAAGGCAGCCGCCAGCGGCTGGATTGGCTCGGCACTGGAGTACTACGACTTCTTCATCTACGCCACCGCGGCGTCCCTGGTTTTTCCGCAGATCTTTTTCCCGTCGACAAACCCCGCGGTCGCCATCATTGCCTCACTGGCCACCTACGGAGTCGGCTATGTCGCGCGGCCGGTGGGCGCCTTCTTCCTCGGCCACTGGGGTGACACCTATGGCCGTAAGTACGTGCTGATCTTGTGCATGTTCGTCATGGGTTTCGCGACGATGGCTGTCGGACTCCTACCGACGTATCAGCAAGTCGGTATCCTGGCTCCGGCGCTTCTGGTCCTTCTCCGTCTCATCCAGGGCTTCGCGGTGGCCGGAGAGATCTCGGGCGCCAGTTCGATGATTCTCGAGCACGCTCCCTTCGGTCGGCGCGGCTATTTCTCCAGCTTTAGCCTCCAGGGCGTGCAGGCTGGGCAGCTTTTGGCCGCGGCCGTGTTTCTGCCGATCGCGCATTTCATGCCCACGGAAGCATTCAACTCCTATGGCTGGCGGATCCCGTTCCTCTTGAGTGCCCTCGTCATCGTCGCGGGCTATATCATTCGCCGCGAGGTCGAGGAAACTCCTGCCTTCGCCGAAGAAGGCGAGCACGGCGAGATCCCGAAGTCGCCGATCATCGAAGCCTTCCGGCTCAGCTGGAAGGATATGCTGCGGGTCGTCTGCATGGCTCTGATGAATGTGATCGCGGTGGTCGCCACGATTTTCGGCGGCGCCTACGCGGTCCAAGCCGGCCTACGGGATCGGCTTCCCGAAAGACATCTATTTGTGGATTCCCATCGCGGGCAATGTCCTGGCGGTGTTCATCATCCCCTTTGTCGGCGACCTGTCGGACAAGATTGGCCGCAGGCCGCTGATGATCGTCGGCGCGCTCGGCTCGGGGCTGTTGTCGTTCGCCTATCTCTATGCCATCAGCATCCACAACATGTGGATGGCGATCGGCACATCGCTACTCATGTGGGGCGTCGTCTATCAAGGCTACAACGCCGTCTTCCCGAGCTTGTACCCCGAACTCTTCCAAACGAAGAGCCGGGTCTCGGCGATGGCCATCGGGCAGAATCTCGGAACGACCATCACTGCGATGCTTCCGGCGATCTTCGCCGCCGTGGCGCCGCCCGGCTCGACCAACATCCCGCTGACGATCGGTGCCATTACCTTCGGTGTGACGGTCATCGCGGCGGTCGCGGCCATCAGTGCCCGGGAGACCTATCGGATCCACCTGAATGACCTCGGTCATAAGGATGCGGTTCCCGTAGAGAAGCAGGAATACGACCGGATGCGGGCCCAAAGCCTGGCCGGCGCTAAGATCGGCTAGCCCGCAAAAATCACGCAAAAAGCCGAAGCGACGAGCTCATTGCGGACTATAAAGCCCAGGACAATTCAGGATTTTCTCTTCACCCAAAATGGAATACTCTCGGTGTACCTTCGCGCGATCCCTGACCTTCCTAAGACTCTCATTGCCAATCTATGCGCCGCTCCATCGCCACCGTTTGCTTAAGTGGAAACCTCAGAGAGAAAATTGAGGCCATTGCTGCCGCCCGTTTTGACGCGGTAGAAATATTTGAGAATGATCTTCTCTTTTTTGAAGGGTTCGCCTCGGAGGTGCGAAATATGACCGCCGATCTAGGGTTGGAAATCTGTCTTTTCCAGCCCTTTCGCGATTTTGAGGCGGTCCCTCCTGAGCAGTTTCACCGCAACCTCGATCGGGCTGAACGCAAATTTGAACTGATGCAGGGATTGGGTACCTCGCTTTTACTCGTTTGTTCCAATGTATCCGCCAATGCCATCGATGACGATCAGCTGGTTGCCGGCCAGCTCTATGAGCTTGCGGAGAGGGCCGCCGCCCACGGGTTTCGCATCGGCTACGAAGCGCTGGCCTGGGGAACTCACGTCAAAACATTCGAACGAGCTTGGGGTATTGTTAAGGCGGCTGCCCATCCACATTTGGGATTGATCCTGGACAGCTTTCACACCCTGGCGATTGACGACGATCTTGCGAACCTGCAAAAGGTCTCTGCCGATCGGATTTTTTTCGTCCAGCTCGCCGATGCACCTCGCTTGTCGATGGGAGTCTTGCCGTGGAGCCGGCATTATCGGTGCTTCCCGGGCCAGGGAGATCTCAAGGTCGCCGAATTTTTGGCGGCCATCCTTCGCCTTGGCTACGTGGGTCCGATCTCGCTTGAAATCTTCAATGATGATTTTCGAGGTGCACCGCCGCGGCTAAACGCCATCGATGCCATGCGCTCCCTTTTGTGGATCGAGGAACAGGCGCGCGCCCTTTTGTCGCAGACCACGGGTGCCAAGCCAACCAAACGCGTGGAGCTCTTTGATCCTCCGTCCCCGCCGGTCTTCAACGGCTTTTCCTTCCTGGAATTCGCGGTGGAGCACACCTCTGAGCTTGCGCTTGCCGGGTGGTTAAAAAGATTGGGTTTTAGCCGGGTAGGGCGACATCGGACCAAGGACGTCCTGCTGTATCGGCAAGGCGAGGTAAATGCTGTTCTTAATGCGGAACCGGACTCGTTTGCCCACGGTTTTTACTCGGTTCATGGACCGTCCATTTGCGCCATTGGCTTGAAGGTGGCCGATGATCTGGAGGCCCTCAGCCGCGCGCAGGCGTTTCTTAGTACCCGTTTCGATGGGCGGGTCGGACCGAACGAACGGACGATTCCTGCCGTGAAGTCGCCAGACGAAAGCTTGATTTATTTTGTCTCATTCGATGAGAAGTCGCGAAACCCTCTCGAAACAGACTTTATCCCGCATGAAGCTGGCGACGAGCAGGGAACTAACCTCGGACTAACAAAGATTGATCACGTGGCTTATGCGCTTCCCGCGGAGCAATTCGGCAGTTGGGTTCTTTTTTATCGAGCGGTTCTGGGCTTCGTGCCCGACGATCTCTGGGAACTTCCCGATCCGCACGGCATGGTTCGCAGTCGCGTCGTGGCCGCGCAAGATCGGTCAGTTTGTTTCGCCCTCAACATTTCTGAGAGCCGCAATACCGCCACTGGCCGTTCGGTCTCCAGATTCGCCGGGGCTGGTGTGCATCACATTGCCCTGGCGACCAACAATATTTTCGAAACGGCGACGAAACTAGTGGAACGGGGCGTGTCGCTGCTTCACATACCTCCGAATTATTACCTCGACCTGGAAACGCGATTCGATCTTACACCCGACGAATTGGAAAAACTTCGGGTGGGTAACATTCTTTACGATCGGTCTGGCTCAGGTGAGTTTTTCCACGTCTACACGGACTTCATCGAAGATCGCTTCTACTTTGAAATCGTGGAACGCCGAGGCGATTACCGTGGCTTTGGAGCCATCAATGCGCCCGTGCGCCTCGCCGCCCAAAGCGAAGCGTACCGGCGATCACTGATCGAGAACGATGAATCGTACTAACGCGTTCGAGATTCGGGGGACCCCGGCGCAGGTAGGGCGAATAGGAGGAAATCTAACAACCGCGAATGGACACGAATGAAAGGAAGATAAGATCGGAAATTCTCGCACGGAGGACACCGTGACCTCCGTGCGAGCCATTCCCCTCTCGGCTTAAGCCGCATTTGGATCCGATCCCCTTCGCGTCCATTCGTGTCCCTTTGCGGTTTTCAAATCTTCAAGGCCACATCCGAATTTTCCGGCGTAGCCGGAGAGTTCCGCTGCTACAGCCTGCATCGCTGACAAATCTCTAAGGATTTGCGATCGATGCCGGACAGCGCCGAGAAAAAGTATTGCACAATCTCATCAAAGAGCCTCTGATTAACACCTAGAGCTTTTTGTTACAAACCAGGAGTGCCCCCAAAAAAGGCAACTGACCCCGCAACTCCCCATCCGTTCTTGAGCAGCTCCGACTCATTTACACGAAGACAGAACGGCACCGGTAGACAAATATGGATTCACGTTTAGCACGTAGAGTCGCGGCTGTGACGGGTGGCATGGGCGGGATCGGCGGCGGCATCGTCGTCGCCCTGACACGGCATCGCGGTGTACGAGATCCGGCCCGGCCTGATCCATCCACCGATGACCGGGGTCGCCCAGGAGCGCTTCGACAAGCTGCTCGCGGAAGGCTTCACCCCCATCAATCGTTGGGGGACGCCCGAGGATGTGGGGCGGGCGGTGGCAACTCTGGCGGTGGGCGATCTGCCGTTCACCACCGGTGTGGCGGTCCAGGTCGATGGTGGAATGCACATTCATCAATATTAGCCTTCAAACCTCTACTCCTATGGATTCAATTGATGAGCCTCCCGTTGCTGTAGCCTATCGAAAATATCAGGACGGCATTTTGCCGGCCTATAATTATCCATTGTACGCCTCCTCGGTGAAGCGATCGCCCCGCCAGCCTTTGGTTCCTCTGCGACAAACCGTTTCTGAACTCACCGCACCGACGTTTATCCCACCCAAAATCCTCCCGTCGGTCAATTTGGCAAAAGGCCCTCATGGAGATGCCGTAGGCGAACGGATCCTGGTGAGCGGGCGGGTAATGGACGAAGACGGCCGTGCCGTACCGGGAACCTTGGTGGAGATCTGGCAGGCGAACGCGGCGGGCCGCTACCTTCACGCGCGTGATCAGCATGATGCCCCGCTGGACCCCAACTTCACCGGCTGCGCTTACTTTGTCACCGACCCGGCGGGGAGGTTTGCTTTTGAAACCATCCGCCCGGGCGCCTACCCGTGGCGCAACCATTACAATGCGTGGCGCCCCGCCCACATTCACTTTTCTGTTTTCGGACCCGCGTTTGCCACCCGTCTGATCACCCAGATGTATTTCCCGGGCGATCCCCTGCTCCCGTTCGACCCCATCTTTAACAGCATCCCGCATGAGGCCGCCAGGAACCGGCTCATCGCCTCCTTCAATTGGGATACGACCATTCCGGATTACGGCCTTGGCTACCGGTTCGACATTGTCCTGCGAGGCTGCGAACGGACGCCCATGGAGAATAAGCCATGACCCAACAACGCCAGAATCCCGAGTCGACTGCGGACACGGCTCCGCAGGTTAACCTTCCCACAGGCTATCAGACGGTGGGACCTTATTTTAAGATCGGCCTGGAGACATTTTATCGCGATGATTTGACTGGCCCGAATACCCCGGGACAGGTCATCGAAATCGCGGGAAGCGTCATTGATGCGGACGGCGTGACGGTACCGGACGCGGTTCTTGAGTTTTGGCACGCGGACAGTGAAGGCCGGTACCCGGAGCAGCCACAACCTCAGCCGTTTGAAGGTTCTTTCGTCGGGTTTGGCCGTGTTCCAACCAATGCGGAGGGCCACTTTCGCTTCCGGACCATTAAGCCGGGCGCGGTTCAAGCCGACACGCCAGCGAGACAGGCGCCTCATATTCTGGTTTCGGTCTTCATGCGCGGACTCCTCAATCGCCTGATCACACGCCTTTACTTCAGCGACGAAGCGGCCAACGCGGACGATCCAGTGCTGCTTTCCGTGGAGGGGCACCGGCGCAACTCGCTAGTCGCCAGGGCCGACCCGTCTCAAGCGGGGCATTACGGGTGGGACGTCTTCCTGCAAGGAGATAGCGAAACAGTGTTCTTCGACCTGTAAAGAGCTGCCGGAAAGCTCCTCTGATGTTTGACCGTCTCTTCACCGCTCCAAGGATTGATTCCCTCGTTTCGGACGAAGCCCTCGTTGCCGGGATGCTGCGATTCGAATCGGCTTTGGCCTCGGTGCAAGCCGATTTGGGACTAATCCCGGCTGCAGCTGCCACGGTCATCGAAGAGTGCTGTTCGGTACAGTCCTTTGATGTGGACGGTCTTTGCCGTTCCGCCGAACGGGATGGAAACCCCGCGATTCCCCTGGTCAAGGCCCTCGGCCAACACGTCAAAGCAGTTGACGTGGAGGCGGCGCGATACGTTCACCTCGGAGCAACCAGCCAGGATGTGATCGATACCGGACTGATGCTCTGCGCCAAAAAGGCGTTGGACGCGCTGCTGGTGGATCTAACCGCGCTCGAGGAACGGTTGATCGACTTGATCGAGCGGCACCGGCGGACGTTTATGCCAGGCCGAACGTTGCTCCAGCATGCCCGACCGATTTCTTTCGGCCTTAAGGCGGCTGGATGGCTCGACGGAATTGTCCGTTGCCGCAAAATGTTAGAGCAGGGTGCTGCCAAAAGCCTGGCCGTACAGTTCGGTGGCGCTGTCGGAAGTCTGGCCGCCAGTGGACCGAAAGCATTACAGATCCTGGACGGCTTGGCGCGAAAGCTTGAACTGATAACTCCGGAACTGCCTTGGCATACCCAACGCGACCGGGTCGGACGTCTCGGCATCGACTTGGCTCTTTTGGGAACCGCGCTGGCGAAGATGGCTCAAGATGTCGTCCTCCTCATGCAGACCGAAGTCGCCGAAGTCGCGGAGGATCTCGGGGCCGGCGGAGGCGGTTCCTCCACTCTTCCTCATAAACAAAACCCGATCGCGCCCACGAAAATCCTGGCCAATGCCAGGCGTGTCCCCTCTCTGGTTTCGGCGCTGCTAAGTTCCATGGTCCACGAGCACGAACGCTCAGTTGGGGGCTGGCATGCGGAATGGGTAACATTCCCTGAAATTGTCCGGGCGGTAGGCGGCTCCGTCGCTCACGCCCTGGACCTTGTCTCGGGGCTAAAAATTCACTCAGAACGAATGCGATCTAACATGGAGCTCACCAACGGACTGCTCTTTGCCGAAAACGTTGCGATCGAGTTGGCGGAATCCTTGGGAAAATCCACCGCTCACGAGATTCTCACCCGCGCCAGCCAAAGATCGCGGCAAACCGGTCAGCACCTCCGAGGGGTGTTAGAAGAAGATCCCACCCTCAAAAAGCTCCTCCACCCGGCCGATCTGGATCGCCTCTTTTCTCCGGAACAGGGCAGCCAGGTGGCCGATGAACTGATCGACCGCGTGTTAGTTCGTCTCTCCCCCTCGAGCACTTCAACGCAGGCACCTGAATGACTCTGTCAAAAAATAGTTCGACTCACTACGAACTGGTCGGACCAGACGATGCGCCCCTGTTAGTTCTGTCTCACGCATTGGGGACAGACCTGACGCTTTGGGACCAGCAGATGGCGGCGCTCCGAGGTTCTTTCCGCATTTTACGGTTCGATACTCGCGGGCACGGCAAATCGGCCGCCCCTCGCGGACCCTACACTCTTTCGCTTTTGGCTTCTGACATCGTCACCCTGCTCGATGAACTCGGCGTGAGCAGGGTGCATTTTTGTGGAGTCTCGATGGGAGGCCTGATTGGTCAATACCTGGCTATCCATCACCCTGAGCGGATCACTCGCCTGATCCTCAGTAATACAGCGGCAAAGATCGGCAATGCTGAGAAATGGGACCGCCGCATCCGGTTGGTGGCGGAGGCAGGAATGCCGGCGGTATTTGAGGAGGTGCTGGATGGGTGGTTTAGTGCTCCCTTTCGAGATCTGCACCCTCCGATCATTGGCTCGCTCGCCAGCGTTCTAAAAGCCACGGCTCCGGAAGGGTACATCGGTTGCTGTCAGGCGCTCCGGGACGCGGACCTCAGTCAAGACCTTGAACGGGTCAAGGCACCGACTTTAGTCATCGCCGGGACCGAAGATCAGGCCACGCCGATGGCTTCAGCACAATTTTTGCAGCAAAAGATCCCTGGTTCACAACTGGTCGCGCTTCGGTGTGCGCACCTGGGGTGCGCAGAGGCAGCCTCCGCATTCACCGATCAGCTGAACAGGTTTCTGACGGGAGCAAACCGACCAGCATGAATGAGACTGAACGGCAGGCCTTAGGAGATAAGATGAGACGGACCGTGCTCGGAGATGAGCACGTCGACCGCGCTCAAGCGCGCCTCACCGAATTCAATGATACCTTCCAGGAATTCATCACCCGATACGCTTGGGGTGAGATATGGACCCGGACCGAACTTACGCCGCGTGTCCGCAGCCTGATTACGCTGGCCCTCTTGATCGCGTTGAATCGCGAGGCGGAATTTCGCATGCACGTCAAAGCAGCGATCCGTAACGGCGTCACCGTGCAAGAGCTCAAGGAACTCTTCCTCCATTCGGGGATATACTGCGGCCTTCCCGCAGCCAACGCCGCCTATCATTGCGCCGAAGAAGTGCTTGCCGAGCTGAAGATACCTTTGCAAAAAGAGGTCCGACCGAACAGTGCCTAACCCATACGTGCGCAGTGTACCGTCTCCTGAATCCCTTGTATGTGTATAGCGAAGTCTTCGACCTCAAACCGACCAGGCGGTGGTTATCTCGACAAGGACAAAGGTCTGCGCCCCAAAGGGGCGTATCGGTTTAGCGAAGTCTTCGACCTCAAACCGATCAGTGGTCGGTGCCTGAAAAACTCGGCTCATTTGTCCAACTTTTTCACACCACGAACGGTTAGCGCCGGTCATTCGCCCAAGGGCCCGCCCCAAGGGGCAAGAAAGCATAGCCCAGGGTTTACCCTGGGTTAGCCAAAACAAACGTTTTGCCCTGAAGGGGCTAGAAAGTGCCACGCGATCCGGTTCAAAGGTCAGGAACCGATTCTCGCGGTACCCGGTGGCCCCTTCAGGGCCAATTCGGTGACGTGCGGCAAAACCCAGGGTAAACCCTGGTCTATGCTTTTTTCTTGGCCCTTCGGGCCTATATGAACGACGCTACCTCACGAGATCACACCCAACTGCCCACCATCCCTCCAATAGCGAACCGCCATGAAAATAACTAAATTTACCAGCTTATCGGAGGCAGTGAATGCCTTGGTGAAAGATGGGGATACCGTCGCTCTGGAAGGCTTCACGCATTTGATTCCGTTTGCGGCAGGTCACGAAATCATCCGGCAACGGAAGCGGGACTTGACGTTGGTGCGCATGACGCCGGACTTGGTCTACGACCAACTAATCGGCGCGGGCTGCGCCCGCAAACTGGTCTTTTCTTGGGGTGGAAACCCCGGCGTCGGTTCGCTTCACCGTTTTAGGGATGCGGTCGAGCACGGATGGCCTGGCCCCTTGGCGATAGAAGAACACAGTCACGCGGCAATGTCTGAAGCGTACGTCGCCGGGGCCTCCGGACTGCCTTTTGGGGTGCTGCGAGGTTATCGCGGCTCTGACCTGCCGAAGCATAACGGTAACATTCGTTCCATTACCTGCCCATTCACCGGCGAAGTGTTAGCAGCGGTGCCTGCCCTTCGTCCGGACGTGACCATAATTCACGCGCAACAGGCGGATCGCTCAGGAAACGTTTTTCTATGGGGCATCGTCGGCGTGCAAAAGGAAGCCGTGCTGGCCGCTAGGAAAGCGTTGGTGACCGTTGAGGAGGTGGTGGAAACTTTCGACGCCGCCCCGAACGCTGTCATCCTTCCGCATTGGGTCATCTCTGCCATTGCCGTCGCTCCCGGCGGGGCGAAGCCATCGTATGCCCAAGGCTACTACAAACGCGACAATGCTTTTTACCTTAAATGGAACGAAATTTCCGGCGATCGGGGCCGCTTTCAAGCATGGCTGGAAAACAACGTTTTCCACCGTGAAGGCCAGGAGCTACTCACGGCTGCCGACCGCTAACCTACCCGACTGGGAAATTCTTATCATGAAGACCATGACCGAATACACCGCTGATGAAATGATGACCGTTGCCGCAGCTCGGGAGCTCAAGGATGGGGCGGTTTGTTTCGTGGGGATCGGCCTGCCGAGCGCCGCGGCCAATCTTGCCAGGCTCACCCACGCCCCGAACGTGGTGCTGGTTTATGAATCCGGCACGGTCGACACCAAACCCGACGTGCTTCCACTTTCGATCGGCGACGGAGAACTCGCGGAAACAGCAACCGCGGTGGTATCGACCGCCGAAATCTTTCGTTACTGGCTCCAGGGAGGCCGAATCGATATCGGTTTCCTCGGGGCGGCTCAAATTGATCGATACGCCAACCTGAACACGACGGTGATCGGAACCTATGACCAGCCCTCCGTTCGCCTGCCCGGCGCCGGGGGCGCACCCGAGATCGCGGCCTCGGCCAAGGAGGTGCTCATCATTCTGCGACAGAACAAGCGCAGCTTTGTTTCTCAACTGGACTTCGTCACCAGCGTCGGTCACGGCAGCGGTCCCGGCGGGCGTAAGCAGCTTGGCCTCACGACCGCCGGACCCACCACGGTGATCACCGATTTGTGCATCATGCACCCAGACCCTGCCACGGGAGAACTGGAGGTGGCCAGCCTGCACCCTGGAATCACCGCAGAAAAAGTCCGATTATCCACCGGTTGGGACCTTAAATGGAGGAGCGAGACTCCTGAGACCGCTGCTCCTACCGAGGCCGAACTCACCGTGTTGCGGGCGCTGCAGGAGCGCACGGCGCGGGCCCATCGCGGCGAGACCTAAGGGCAGAGAGTCTCGGGACTCCTGTCGTGCGGAGACGACCATGCGAACCCAAGTCGGAATTATCGGTGCTGGACCAGCTGGCCTCTTGCTGTCTCACATCCTGCACCTCCAAGGCATCGAGTCGGTGGTTCTCGAAAGACACAGTCGTGAGGACATCGAAGCCATCATTAGGGCGGGCGTGCTCGAACAGGGCACGGTCGATTTGATGAACGAGATCGGCGTCGGCGAGCGAATGATGAAACAAGGCTTTCGTCACGAAGGAATCATTCTCCGCTTTAACGGCCGCGACGAGCGCATCGACTTTCCGTCGCTCACGGGTGGCAAGTCGGTCATGATCTATGCCCAGCATGACGTCAACAAGGATCTCATCAAGGCGCGGCTGGCGACCGGCGGCGACGTCCGCTTTGAGACCAGGGATGTGAGCGTTTACGATTTGGACAGCGCTGCGCCCAAAATCCGGTGTCGCAACAAAGAAGGCCAGGTCGACGAAATCACCTGCGATTTTATTGCCGGCTGCGATGGCACGCAGGGAATCTGCCGGCCGTCCATTCCCCCCGGTGAGCTGACCGTCTACGAACGCATTTATCCGTTTGGTTGGTTCGGCATTCTGTGCAATGCGCCGCCCTCGTCCGAGGAGTTGATTTACTCCATGCACCAGCGCGGCTTCGCACTGGTCAGCACGCGCTCGCCGGACGTCCAACGGATGTACTTTCAGTGCTCGCCCACCGAGAAGACCGACGACTGGGCCGACGAGCGCATCTGGGCGGAGTTTCGCGCCCGTCTGGAGACTGCGGGCGGTTGGACGCCCAAGGAAGGGCCGATCTTCAGCAAGTCTGTGATTCGGATGCGAAGCCTCGTTGTCGAGCCAATGCATTATGGTCGCCTGTTTCTTGCGGGCGACTCAGCGCACGTGGTGCCGCCCACCGGAGCGAAAGGGCTCAACCTTGCTGCCAGCGATGCCCAAATTCTCGCCAGGGCGATCAGAGCTTATTACAAATCCAACCGCAGCGATCTGTTGGAACAGTACTCGGCGACTGCCCTGCGGCGAGTATGGAAAGCGACGCGCTTTTCATGGTGGATGACTTCGATGCTGCACACCTTTCCCGGGTCCGACGAGTTTCAGCACCGCCTGCAATCGGCGGAACTGGATTACGTGACCGGCTCACGCGCCGGATCCACGGCGCTGGCCGAGAATTACGTTGGGCTACCCATCGAGTGATAAAATGAGACCAATCGTCTACGTTCTGAACGGCCCAAACCTGAACCTGCTCGGCTCCCGGCAGCCCGAAATCTACGGCCGCGAAACACTGGCGGACGTAGAGGCGGCATGCCGCGGCGCAGGTACAGATCTGGGTTTGGAAATCGAGTTCCGCCAAACCAATGCGGAGTTCCAGCTCATCGACTGGGTCCACGAGGCCCGCCTGCGGGCAGCCGGAATCGTCATTAATCCCGCTGCCTTCACTCATACCTCGGTCGCCCTGTTAGATGCCCTGAACGCGTGCGAGTTCCCAATTCTCGAGGTGCATATCTCCAACATCCACCAGCGCGAAGAATTCCGTCACCACTCCTTTGTCTCGCGAGTCGCTGCGGGCGTGATCTGCGGGTGCGGCACGGAGGGCTATCTTCTTGCCCTTCAGCGAGTCGCTCGGCTGATCGGAAGTCCGCGCACAACGACCGCTCAGACCCCGAACACCTTCCTGGTTGGCCTCATTGGCACCGGCATCCAGGCCTCACTCACTCCTGCGCTGCATGAGCGCGAGGGTGCTGCACAGGGCCTGCGCTACATATACCGATTGATCGACCTTTCGGCCCTTGGCCTCGGCGGCGAGGCGGTCGCCGAACTCCTGACCGCGGCACAGCGAATGGGCTTTGCGGGACTCAACATTACCCACCCGTGCAAGCAGCTGGTGATACCCCTACTCGACGATTTGTCGAGCGACGCGCGCGCACTGGGAGCCGTTAACACGGTGGTGCTAACCGATGGCAAGCGGGTCGGCCACAATACGGACTGGTTCGGCTTCGCCGAAAGTTTCCGACGCGGCTTGCCTGATGCCCCGCGCAACCACGTCGTGCAGCTCGGCGCCGGCGGAGCGGGTTCGGCTGTCGCGCATGCGGCGCTGACATGCGGCGTCAAAAAGTTGACCATCGTCGATACGGTCGCCGAACGTGCCAAGGCCGTAGCTGACGGCCGTGCGGCGCGTTTCGGCCCGGATCGCGTATCCGTTATCAGCCCGGCCGCCCTCGCCGCTGCCTTGGCGACTGCGGACGGGCTGATAAACACGACTCCGATCGGCATGACGAAGTACCCCGGTCTGCCGCTCTCCGCAGCCCTCTTACGCCCGAGCCTTTGGGTTGCCGAGATCATTTATTTCCCGCTTGAAACCGAACTGTTGCGCACCGCGCGCGCCTTGGGTTGCCGCACGCTGGATGGCGGCGGCATGGCGGTCTTTCAGGCCGCCGAGGCGTTCCGTCTCTTCACCGGTATCGAACCGGATGCCCAAAGGATGCTGCAGCACTTCGCGGCCTTGAATGCAAAATAAGTAAGCAGGAAAGTCAGGCAAGTGTTTAGGGCCGAATAGGACCCGAACGGACAAGAAAGCGTAGCGCAGGGTTGGTATGTGTATAGCGAAGCCTTCGACCTCAAACCGACCAGGTGGTCTATACCTGAAAAACTGTGCCCATTTGTTCAACTTTTTGACACGACGAACGGTTAGTTAGCCCCAGTTACCGCCGGAAGGGCCCCTGCGATTTGGACATTTCCAATCTGTGGCCCGAAGTGGCCAATGAAGCATAGCTCAGGGTTTACCCTGGGAATTCCCCCACCCGAATTAATTTAATTAGCCCTGAAGGGGCTACGGCGAGAATCGGCTCCGAATCTTTGAACCGGATCGTGTGCGCATTTCTAGCGGCTAGCCACTTCAGGTCGAAACTTTGTTTCGACTAACCCAGGGTTAACCCTGGGCTGAATGGCGCTAAGTTAAGGGTGGTTTTCGCAACGAAGAGGCGGACGGGGCTAGCGCAAAGTAGCATAGGCTTCCAGCCTGTCTCCGACCGATCTCTGCCCGCGAATACTACTTACCGCCCCGAAGGCGTTCGCTTGGTGCCAATCACCTCGCGTTACTCCCAGTACCGGGAATGGGCGCCGCTTAAGGTAAAAGCATCTTGGGCGTTTTGCCACGTGACGCGGACGCGCGCGCGGCCCAGGAATTCTCGACCGGCCTTTCACCCAGCGACGCCACCAAAGACAGGCTGGAAGCCTATGCTACATTGCGCAACCTCTTCGGTCTTCGGGGGTAGAAGCTCTCAACTCCTCCTTATCTTCGTGCCATTCATCCCTGGGCTTTCTCGCCCCTTCGGACCGTATGGCCGGCGCTAAACAGTTACTACGCGTCTGTTTAAGAGCGTTTTTAAAAATTGATGCATCGAAGCAAACTGTTTTTAAACTCTTCGTTCCAAAAAGCAGCGGAATTTTCCGGCGTAGCCGGAGAGTTCCGTTGCCACAGCCTGGGTCGCTCACAAATCTCTAAGGATTTGTGAGCGACCCAGGCTAACAACGTTCTAAAACAACGGCAATTCCTTGCCCTACGCCGATGCACATAGTGCAAAGCGCGTATCGCGCCCCGGTCCGTTGCAGTTGGTTAGTCGCGGTGGTGATTAAGCGGGCGCCGCTGGCTCCGAGGGGATGACCGATGGCGATGGCCCCGCCGTTGGGGTTCACATGTTCCGCGTCGTCTGGCAAACCAAGATCACGTGTCACTGCCAGGGCCTGTGCAGCAAAGGCTTCGTTTAACTCAATAAAGTTGAGATCTGAGACTTTCAGGCCAGTCTTCTTAAGAACCTTGCCCGAGGCAGGAGCGGGGGCGAACCCCATGATTCGCGGCGCGACACCGGCGACAGCGGCAGCCACCACCCGAGCCTGCGGAGTGAGATGGTATTTCCTAATCGCCTCATCAGACGCCAGCAAAATCGCACAGGCTCCATCGTTAATCCCAGAAGCATTCCCAGCCGTGACCGTCCCGCCGGCTTTGACCACCGGCCGCAGCTTTGCCAACCCTTCGAGGGTTGTATCAGGCCGGGGATGCTCGTCCGTTTCAACGATTTTCGGTTCACCCTTCTTTTGTGGTACCGAGACAGGAGCGATCTCCCGGTCAAAGAATCCGGACTTCTGTGCGGCAGCCCAACGTTGCTGGCTCCGAAACGCGAAAGCGTCCTGATCTTTCCGGCTAACCGTAAACTGCTCCGCGACGTTCTCTCCTGTCTCTGGCATCGAGTCGGAGCCATACATTTTTCGCATCAGGGGATTAACGAAACGCCAGCCAATGGTGGTGTCGAAAATTTCCGCGTTTCGGCTGAAGGCCGACTCTGATTTGCTCAAGACAAACGGAGCCCGCGACATGCTTTCAACCCCGCCGGCAATCATCAGATCAACTTCTCCAGACTTGATCGCACGCGCAGCGATCGCGACAGCGTCCATGCTCGATCCGCAGAGACGATTCACCGTCGTTCCCGTCACCTCCTGAGGCATCCCCGCCAGCAGGAGCGCCATGCGGCCGACATTCCGGTTGTCTTCACCGGCCTGATTCGCACAGCCATACACCACATCCTCAACTGCGGACCAGTCGACTTCCGGATTGCGATCCATGAGAGCCCGGATCGGAATCGCTGCCAGATCATCCGCTCGCGTGGTCGCTAACGCTCCGCCGTAGCGGCCAAATGGGGTGCGGATAGCATCGCAGACAAACGCCTCTTTCATCTATACTCCTCGTCTTCTTGCATGTTGAGACCTACACCAGATTCCGGAGGCTGGTGTGTGGATCCCAGTTCTGTAGACTAAACCATTTTCGGCCAGATTTGTCTCTACTCAAGGAAGGCGGGAGTAAAGGGGCCCTAAGGGCGAACGGTCCGGAAAAAGACTGAAGAAACCGAGGACGAGTTCGAGTGTTGAGTTTCTTCTCGAATCTTCACGCGTTCCCCCGCGCTCCAGGCTACTGGCCACTGGCTACTGGCTACTCGGTCAATGCCCTACCGATTCCGCCTTCCCGGCTGCAAAGCTCGTGGACCGTGGGTGCGTCGCCTGTTTGGTCAGCAGCGCAATACATGAAATGAGACCGGCGACCGCAACCACCGTGAAGATTCCACCAAACGTATAATGCTGCCGGGTCAGTTCGGCGACCAGGAACGATCCGGCGATTCCGCCAAACCGACCGATGCCGAGCATCCACGCGACGCCGGTGCCTCGCCCCTGGGTCGGGTAGAAGGCGGCCGCCAGCGCGGGCATCGACGATTGCGCCGTGTTCATGAGGACACCCGCGCCAAACACGATAAGTACCAGCCAACCAATGTTTCCGACGGCCTGGCCAATTCCGTACACGCTGATGGCGGTCAAGGCAAAGCAGGCCGCGACGACCCAATTCGGATTGAAGCGATCCATCAAGAACCCACATAGCACTGCCCCTACGCCCCCGAGCGGGAAGAGTGCCGAGATCAACGTCGCGTGCGGAGGACTCAGGCCTGCTTCCTTAAGTAGGATAGGCATCCAGTTGATCGAAGCATAGAAGATGACGAGCCCCATGAAGTAGGCAAGCCAAAGCATCATCGAGCCGACCAGGTAGGAGCGGGAAAGTACAATCTGAATGCCGCTCTTCCCAGCAGTAGCCGGCGCTTGCTCCGTCATGATGAACGATCCCGCATTGGCTGCGCTGCTGGCGATTCGGCTCAGGGTCGCC
Organism: uncultured Verrucomicrobiae bacterium; assembly: GCA_963789065.1. GTDB lineage: Bacteria > Verrucomicrobiota > Verrucomicrobiia > Chthoniobacterales > JAFAMB01 > JAFAMB01. Next base: position 47,113 of record CAWBKA010000029.1, read on the forward strand.
CGGATCTTTTCGATCGGGTACCCTTTTGCCACCATAAAGCGGACCGACTCCGGGAGCGTGATCAGCAGCAGAACCGAGAGCAACAGAGGGGCACCTCCGCCGAAAAGCAGGACACTGCGCCACCCGAAGTGCGGAATCATCCATGCGGCCAGAAACCCGCCGAAAGCCGCGCCGAGCGGAAAACCGCAAAACATGAGGTTAACCAGGGTCGCCCGCCGTCCGTCCGGGCAATACTCGCTCATCAGGGTGACCGCGTTTGGCATGGCCGCTCCCAGTCCGAGACCAGTGACAAAGCGCAGTACCGTTAACTGGGTAAGACTGACCGAGAAAGCGGAGGAAAAACAAGCGAGACCAAATATCGCGACCGAGGAGATAAGCAGCAACCGCCTTCCCAATCGGTCCGAAAGAGGACCGGCCAGTAGCGCCCCGAACGCGAGTCCGAACAATGCCGCGCTCAGAACCGGCGCAAGCGCCGGCTTGCTGATATTCCATTCGCCTATCAGCGACGGGGCGATAAATCCGATGGCGGCCGTATCGAAACCGTCGAGCAAGACAATCACAAAGCACATGGCAAAAATGAGCCGTTGTATCCCGGAGAACGGGTGCTCATTGATGAACGTCTGAACATTCACAGCCGGGCTTCTACTCACTTTTTTCCCGCTAGATTTTTGCCGCCGCTCGGTATAAACCCGGCGCCGTGGGTTATTTCGCTGCGTCGGCAGGCATTGTGCTTGGTCCGTTGCTCCGGTGCAAACCTTTTGCTTCCGTTTGATTTTCGCCCCTGATAATCCAACCGCAGCGCGACAAACAACAAGCTCAGAACTCCTGATGCGCACTAGCTAGAGAGATTGGGGCGTTGAGGAAATCAGATGATGCGTTTTTATCGGCGACTCATTGTGGCATGGGCGTCCCGCCCGTGATCTTTGTGCGAGCACGGGCGGGACGCCCATGTCACTATGCGAGCCCGACGGCTCACCCGGATTCCACGGAATCAAGGCATCCGAGGCTGGTGTAACCGTCTCCTAAATCCCTTGGGTTTCGTTGCCTTCAAAATCAACAAACTCGCAGAGAAGACCGACCTTGCAGCCGCGTCTCCGATCCGAGATGAGCTGGCCTTAGATTCCTTCCAACACCGACTCAATAGGGCGATCTGGACAAAGATCGTGCTCTGCCAGCCACTGGCTATTAAAAAGCTTCGACTGGTATTTATGTCCTGAGTCGCAGAGGATCGTGACGATGGTTTGCCCGGGGCCGGTTTCCTGCGCATATTTGACGGCTCCCGCGATATTGATTCCCGACGAAAGGCCGAGAAATAAACCTTCGTCGCGCAACAATTGATAAACAATCGTGAGAGCGGATTGGTCAGTAACGCGGTAGGCTCGGTTCACCGCAACGCCTTCAAGATTTTTGGTTGCCCTGGTTTGTCCGATGCCTTCAGCGTAAGACTCTCCATCTTTTATGTCGGTGTGTCCATGGGTAAACCAGGACCACATCGCAGCGCCGTAAGGGTCGGCGCAGACGAGGGCAATTTCTTTCCGGCGCTCTTTAAGGTAGAGTCCCGTGCCAGCCAGCGTACCACCGGTTCCGATAGCGGATACAAAAGCGCTCACTTCCCCCGCCGTCTGATCCCAAATCTCCGGGCCGGTCGTAATGAAATGCGCGTGCCGATTTGCCATATTGTCGAACTGGTTTGCCCAAAACCAGCCCTTTTCGGCGGCCAGGCTTTGAGCAATGCGATTATAGTTTCCGGGGTCGCTATAGGGCTTCTCCGGAACGGTGAGGACAGTCGCCCCCAGAGTCTTGAGCAGACTTATTTTTTCCGGTGACTGCGTTTCCGGAATAACAATCAGGGTGCGATACCCCTTTGCATGCCCGACAACGGTGAGGCCGATGCCGGTATTCCCGGCGGTCCCTTCGACGATCGTGTCGCCAGGTCTCAATTGTCCGTCTGATTCCGCATCCAGAATGATGCCAAGTGCCGCTCGATCCTTCACGGAGCCCCCGGGATTCATGAATTCAGCCTTGCCAAGGATTTCGCAGCCAGTCAGTTCGGACAACCTTCGGAGGCGGATAAGAGGGGTTTTCCCAATATGGTTTTCAACCCCTGTGTAACGTGTCGGGCTCATCACCTGATTGATTGGCTATCGGAAAGATCCTGCCGACTCTTCAGCGGCCAGTAACGCTTCTTCTATACCCTGGATCAAGGCAATAGATTTCTTTCCGATGCAGGACCTCTAACGGCTTAAGCGGTCCGATTGCTGCTAGGAAATTACTCTTAATCCGTTAGCACTACGAACAAAGTAAACGCGATTACACTTTCCAGATAAGTAGAGATTAATTGCGACGTAACGCGTTTGTTAGTCAAACTTTTGCCAGCGATAAATATGGGCTTGCGCATAAGTGACGAGCTCCCCTAGATTTCCCGCCCAACATGAGTTTGCGCATAAATGACGAAGCCCCTGATTTTTCGGCCGAGACCACCGAAGGCGCCATCAACTTCCACGAATGGATCGGCGATGGCTGGGCGATCTTGTTTTCACACCCGAAAAACTTTACTCCCGTTTGCACCACCGAACTCGGCTACATGGCCGGGTTGCAGCCCGAATTCGCGAAGCGAAACTGCAAGATTATCGGGCTGAGCGTGGACCCGGTAAGCAGTCACGGAAAGTGGGCAGCGGACATTGAAGAGACTCAGGGCCACAGAGTGAACTACCCGTTGATCGGCGACCCGGAACTCAAGGTCGCAAAGCTCTATGACATGCTGCCAGCCGATGCGGGAACCACCTCCGAGGGTCGCACCGCGGCGAACAACGCCACCGTACGCACTGTGTTCCTGATCGGCCCGGACAAGAAGATCAAGCTGATGCTCGTTTACCCGATGAGCACAGGCCGCAACTTTAACGAAGTTCTGCGGGTCCTTGATTCGATTCAGCTCACGGCTACCCACAAGGTCGCAACTCCGGTGAACTGGAAGCACGGCGAAGATGTGATCATCGTGACCGCAGTGTCGGACGAGGAAGCCAAACGAAAATACCCTGATGGCTGGAAGGCACCCAAACCTTACCTTCGGATCGTCCCCCAGCCGAAGTAGCCACGTGTTTGGCGCCGGTCTTTCAGCCCGAAGGGCCAAGAGAGCATAGTCCAGGGCTTTACCTGGGCACGAAGATAACGACTGTTTTGGGATGGTTCTTCGTCCCGAAGTGACAGGAGGATCCAGCCCAGGAGCTCTAAGATAATGCGAGGCACTTCGATGGCGATTGGTTTTGTCTCGGAGGGACAGCACGATAGTAGCCAGGCACGAAGTGCCTGGAATCACGAGGAAAATGGCCCCGTCCCAGCGGGACGATTGAACCGATTCTGCTGACACTGGGATCCGGGTGAGCCGTCGGGCTCGCATTGTGACATCGGCGTCCCGCCCGTGCTCGCATCAAGATCACGGACGGGACGCCCATGCCCCCCATGCGTCGCCGAAAAAAGCGTATCATCTGAATTCCTAAACGCCCCAATATCGCCTAGTGCGCATCAGGAGTTCTGAAGATAGGAAATTCTCGCACGGAGGCCACGGAGATCACGGAGGTTTCTTGTAATTGTTGACCAATCGCCTGACGCGCTTTTAAGCCGAGCCTCGCCATAATCCATCGCCGGAAATTCCGCTGCTTTTTCGAGAGATGGAATGCATCATCCTGGGGAGACCGGTGAGAATTATTCCGCTCGAAGAATTGATCTGGCAAAAGGCTTACATCATGGAACGGGAGAGATTCGATGGCGCTGACATCGCTGTCACTCGGGGCCGAGCCACGACCGCGCACGCTCTTTGCCGAAGCGTTGCCGCAGAAGGTACCAAGCGTTCGATTTCGGATCCTTCGAATGGGCGCCCCGAAATAAGGATTTGCAGAACCTCCGTGATCACCGTGGCCTCGGTGCGACATCTCTCCTTCCGTTCTTGGAAGCAAAGCGGGGACAGCGGGGACGTTTCGCCGACATCAACCACCACTGTAACTTTCACCGGCCACGGCTCTGGGTAAAGCAGGCTGTGTGGCCGTGAAGAAGTCATCAGTGGTCCCATAAGCCGCTTGCAGTTGCCGCGTGACGAATCTCAGAATCGCCACCAATACCGTGGGACATTCGTCTTGTAGCGCCGGTATTCGTCACCGAACTTGCGTTCCAGATAGCGCTCCTCGCGCAGGATGATGCCGTAATGCACTAGAGGCAGGCTCAACACCAGAAGCAGGATGACCCAATCGAGGGCGAAGCCGATTCCGATGCCAAGGAGCGCAAAACTACCGCCGACGTACATCGGATTTCGCGTCCACGTGAACATGCCTTTGGTCGCGAGCGCCAGTGTTGGCTGCGACGGTCGAACGTTCGTGCCGATGCGCTGGAAGATACGGTTGGCGCCAATCACCATTCCGATGCCGACAACGAAGACGATGGCGCCGACCACGATCCGGGCCAGGAATAGAACACGGGCGAGCAGGTTTAGAGGCATGAAAAAATTGAGGACAACCCCCACTACCAGAGCCGAGAACGGGATTAGCGGGGGAAAGATCAAGACGTTTGGCGTATCGCGGGAGGTGTCGGTCATGGCATCATTAGTCGCGCCTGGAGTATTTCAGTCTGGGAAACTTCGACTACTCCTGCGCCAAATCAATTTGGTTCAGATCCGGCAATCCCCGGCGTGTCGAGCGACATCCGAGGTCACGCACGGACTTTTTAGCCATTGATCAATCCCGATGCCTCCTCCGTGACCACCGTGGCCTCCGTGCGAGGATTTCTCTTCGGTTCTCTCGGACTGTGCATCGTTACGTGATCAAATAGAATGAGCATCCAAGGGGGACTTTGTACCGCGGTTCGGCGGCAGCGTCACGCGTAAGGAATCGAACAGTTCGGACGGGACTGGGCTGCGGACGATCGCAGATGAAAATCGAGGGCTGACATGAGGGCAGCCTACAGAGAAGCCGCGGCAAGAATCAACTCCCGCCGTGGCGTGGCCACTCACCCCATGATTTCCGCAGTCGCGGCATCAGGCGAAGACGCCGAGGCAGGTGGCCGACGTAGGCGGGCGGCCAATCCGATACAGGCGATAGCGATCCCAGCGGCGATCCAGCCGATCAGTCCGTAGTTTTGCAAGGGCTGGCGCACCTGGTCGATGATCAGGTAGCCGCCAAAGCTCGTCCCGAGGCCCGAGAACGTCTGCTGCACGCAGGAGTTCAGGCTCATGAAGCCGCCCCGGTGCCGGGCTTCCACGCTGCCGGTGATCATCGCAATGGCCGGGACGAACCGCCCCGTCATCGTGACCATGAACACGCTGGTCACCGCGACAGTGAGCAGGACCGGCTCTGAGCTGAGATGCGTCAGCCATAACACGGCACCCGACGAGAGGATCGCCATGATCGTGAAGAGCCGCATGCGTCCGTACATGTCCGCGAGGCGGCCGATCAGGTTCATGGAAAACAGCGTGCAGAGACCTCCACTGAGGAAGATGTATTTGAGCTGCGACTCGGTCATGCCGACGTTGCGTACCATGAACGTGCTGATAAACGGCACCACCATGAACCCGGCAGTCGTCAGCCCAGCCATCAGGCTGAAAGCACGCAGGTGCTTGCCGTTCGCCAGGATCGCCCACATCCGCGCACCGGCGGACTCGGTGCTCGCCGCCTGACGCAAATGACTGTCCGAGCGCGGCAATAGCCAGATGGCAAAGGGAATGATCGCCGCGCAGAGGATACCCAGGATCAAGAATGGCCAGTGCCAGCCGCGCTCGGCCATCCACAGCCCGGCGGGCACCCCGAGCGCGGACGCCAAGGCAAAGGCACTCATCACGGTACCCATCGCCGTAGCGCGGCGAATCTCCGGGATGGCGTCTCCCACGATGGCCAGCACCACGCCGCCGCAAACGCCTCCGAAGATCCCCGTCATGAATCGGGCCGCGAGCATCGCATGGTACCCTGGTGCCAGCGCGCAGCAAAACGTACCGACCGTGAAACCGGTGAAGAGCACCAGCAGGGCGCGCTTGCGATCAAAACGATCCAGAAAGAACGCCGCCGAAAAGCTGGAGAGCCCCGCACCGAAAGCATAGGCGGCCACAGTCCAGCCGAACTGGGCGGTGTCGATCCCGAACACGCGCATCAACTGCGGACCGAGTGGCGCGATGATGATGAAGTCGATGGTGACGCTGAACTGCATCAACGTCAGGATGGAAAGCAGTCCCCACTCAGCGGGAGTCAGGCGCGTTTCGGCGGCGGTAGCGCGCTGGCGAACAGGCAAGGCTTCCTCAGCCGGTGTCTCTGGCGGGGTGGAGGCGGTAGCGGGCAAATCGTTGGTCATCAGGGCAGGGCTCGAAACTCGAGCCACCCAATTCAGGCCACTCGCGTAAGTTGTCGTCCAAATATACAGCGTCGGAATGAGGATTCCAACCGGAACTGGCGCGTTCGTTGGCGGTTCGCAGTCATTAAGCCACCCGGCGGTACCAGAAGCACCGGCGGACAATTGCCGTTGCTTGAAAAGGATTTGCCGGGCTGGTGTTGTCACTTCGCAAAGTAGGTCGTCTTCTCGGAGTTGATCGAGCAGCCGGGGGAGTTCGGGCCGGTCCCAGCGTCCACCCGGCTTCCGTCGTCCGCCATCAGTGAAACGGACGTACCTCGACCGACGCACGACAGGCGACGGCGGCCTTGCGCCCCCAGGCCAGCGCCTCGTCCAGGTCAGCGGCTTCCAGCACCCAAAAACCGCCGATGTGTTCCTTGGTCTCCGCGTACGGCCCGTCGGTGATGAGCACTTTACCTGCGGGCTGCAACCGCAGCGACCTCGCGCTGCCTTCCGGTTGCAGGCCGCCAACAAAAACCGTGACACCAGCAGCCTTCATCTCGTCGTTGAGCGCGTCTATTTCGCGGCCCATCGTCTCGTCCTCTGAGACGGCCGGGTCGTAATTCTCCGGGCGGTAAATAGCCACCAAATACTGTGCCATGACTTCTCCTCTATCGGTCTTCGGGCGGGTCGGTTGCCCTAACTTTACTATCTTTATAGACGAACGGTCGGACCGGAATTCGACAAATCGTCCAAGAAGTTTTCCGGCCGCTGCTGCATTACTGCACTTAGTAATGGAAATCAGGAAACCTTCTGGCTTGACACTTTTTATCTGACCCAAGACGTCTCCTGCCAACTGGCCAAGCAGGGCTTTAACTTTAACAAAAGTGTTGATACTGATCGTCGCACCCGTGCCGTACTCGCGCTCCGCGAACGGTGGCACTCTTTGCCCAAGATCGAACGGTGGAACTCGTCCGCCAAGAAAGCGGCGTAAGCCCTCGAATCTCCTCCTCTCTGCTTACTGCGCCAAGGGCGGGCTATTTGCCTCCGGCCGGAGCGGCGGCAGGCCCGCAAGGCGGATCGCGACCAGCAGAGCGACCACGAACAAGCTCGTCACGAAGCCAGCGACCCCGGCCCAACCCTGTCGCGCCCAGAACCATCCGCCCGCGGTCCCCAGCACGCTTGACCCAAGGTAGTAGAGTAGCAGGTACAGCGAAGCGGCCTGCGCTCGGTGTTGCAACGCCCGTCGCCCGACCCAGCTGCTGGCCACCGAATGCGCCCCGAAAAAGCCGGCCGTGACCACGACCATGCCGGCGAGGATGGCCACAAGCCCATCCGAGACGGTCAAACCGACCCCAGCGATCGCGACGGCGATCGTGAGCCAGAGCACCTTGCGCCGGCCGAACCGTCCGGCCAAATGGCCGACCCAGGCTGAACTGGCGCTCCCGACAAGATAAACGATGAAGATTGCGCCGATGGCGGTCTGGCTCAGGTTGAAAGGCGGCGCAAGCAGCCGGAAGCCGATGTAGTTGTAGAGGGTCACGAACCCGCCCATGACCAGAAAGGCTTCGGCGAATAGCCACGGCAGGCCCGGATCGCCGAAATGGTGGAGAAAGGACGACGGGATTTCGCGCCAGCGTAGTGCGTGCGGCGCGAAGTTGGACGATGGCGGCAGGCTGTGCCAGAACGCAACGGCTGCCAGCAGGGCCAGCACGCCGATGGCAGCGATCGCGACCCGCCAGGAGGAGAGGTCGGTCACCGCACCCGTGACCAGCCGGCCCGACATGCCGCCCAAGGCGTTTCCGCTGATGTAGAGGCCCATTGCAAGCCCGATGGCTTTGGCGTGCATCTCTTCGCTGAGGTAGGCCATGGCCACGGCCGGCACCCCGCCGAGCGTCAGGCCCGCCAAGGCACGCATCAGGAGCAGCGCAGGCCAGCTCGGCTCCACGGAGGCAACGAGGGTCAGGAGGGCCGACGCGAACAGCGAGCCCACCATGACCGGCTTGCGTCCCCACAGATCCGAGAGCGGACCTGCAATGAGCAGGCCAATGCCGAGCAGGCCGGTGGACAGCGACAGCGCCAGGCTGCTCTCGGCTGGGCTGACGTGGAACTTGGCGGTAAAAACCGGCAGGAGAGGCTGCACGCAATAGAGCACGGCGAAGGTTGAGAAACCAGCCGCGGTCAGGGCCAGGGTGACGCGGCGGAACGCTGGGCTCCCCGTTTTGATGTCCTTATTGTTGGTGTTGATGTGCAATGGATTTATTTCGACATCCCACCAAAACTGACAATGAGACCATCGTCGAGGCATTTAGAAAGCGACTGGCCGATGCCGCGGGCTTTAAGGACGGCCTCAAACCAATGCCTATGAGGAATTTTCGCTACGCCGAATGCGACAGCCGACAAAATCGTGAGGCATGTTTTCACTTTCTTTCATCCAAGAAGTGTTCTCTCTCTCCCTCCGGACCGTGAGTTTCGCGTCGTTTCTAGATCGTCGTGAGTCGTGCTATTCAGTTACCGCCGGTTTCCGACGGTATATTCACCTCAGTGTAGTTGCCCGGCGCGGCGGCGTTTACGGCTACCGCAATCCATTTCAGGGTGCAATCGAACAACTGGCCGTTGCGGAGTATTCAGCACGACGATGGCTATTTTGCGGCCTGCAAGGTTCTGTTGAAAGCGCATGTTTTTGTCGGCGGTAAGAAGTACGTCGAAACCGGCCCGCTCCGCCTCGGACAGCAATTCGCCGTTGGTGAGCGTATCCCATCCTCGATCCTTGGCCTTGATGAGGGTGTGGCCGGCAAGAAACTTGGCGATGCCGCTAGGTGTTACATGATTAAAGAGAATGAGCATCCACGGGGACCTTGTAGCAGGGACGGGATCAAGACTGCGCGCGGCAAATTCAAGTACTGCGTTGATTTGTTCCCGCGTGACGTCGAATTGCTCAATGATTTCCTCGATCGTCGCTCCAGCTTCGAGGTTTTCGAACACAGCTGACACGGGCATCCGGGTATCGCGAAACACCCATGCGCCGCTTAGTCTCCCCGGCACGCTTTCGACGGCGGGGCATTTGGACCAATCGAGAAATGCCATGTGTTCACCCTCCTCCATCGGTGACCCTTTACCACGGTTGGGTGTCGGCGTCACACATAAGGGTTCAACAGTTCGACGGGCAAGCCAAGCTCGACTTTATCCATTGATCAATCGACTTTACCTCCGTGACCTCCGTGCGAGCATTTCTCCTTCCGTTCTCAAGAGGCAAAGCGGGGACGCTTCGCATACATCCCGCCTCAGACGTTTCTTCTTAACTCCCGCCAGCGACGACGACGAGACGTGTGGCTGAGCATTAAAGTTGGTAACTTTTCCCCTCGGACCGTGCGTTTTCAAGTCGCTTGTAAAGTTGGTAACTTTTGGTTTCCGCCAATTTTGGCCGGACATTAAAGTTGGTAACTTTCGGTGGCAATGGATCTGGGTAACGCGGTCGCGTAGCGCCGAAGAAGTGTTTGCTTGACCTCAGGCCGACTCCTCCGCCTCGTCCTCGATCGCCGAGCGCACCCGTGCAGCGACCAGCGTAGTTATTGATGGCTGTGCGGAAGTTTGGAAGCTACCCGTGCGATGCCCGGACTCAGCGAGGATTCGTAGCGCCCGCCGGCGGCCCGCCGCGTGCATCGCTTCGGGGGCTGCGGTAAGCCGGATTTTCGGTTGCGATCGCTACCTCGGCAAGACTACGACCCGCCGCCAGAAACTCTCACAGCGCCAATGTGGAGTGCGCGTTTAGAAATTTAGAAAGAAGCACTCGTTCGCCGGGCCAACCTCTCCTTATGCGGTCGATTTCCCTCAAGCTTACGGGGAAAGGGACGACTACACTGTTGTCCAACTTAGGAAAACGTATGCACGCCCCAGAACCCATCCTACCCACAGATCTAAAACGATATGTTCCTCTTCGGGACGTTGCCGATCGGATTGGCGTTAAGCGGGCTCGGCTACGAAAGCGCATTCGAGATAATGCTTACGGCCCCATCGAGATGCGCAAAATGCGTGTCGGAGTAGATGCTCGCCCTGTCCTCTGTCTTCCTCTAGCCAAGGCCGAAAATATTGTCGCCGAGTCCTAGTGCTGCACAGTTTCGCAAGGGCCTTTTCCCATTGGACGGCGTAGCGGGCGCCTTTGCAGCGCATGAATCCATCCTCCCAGCTCGAAATGAACCGCCTCCGTTGTTGAGCCAGCGCCTCGCGCCGCTTTTCAAGCAGGGCTTCTTTCGTCCGCTGGCGGTTCGTTCCGCGCCGGTTTATGTCGACTTCATCGACCGCTTTGAGGCGCGGAGCAATGAGGATGGACAGCTTTCCCATGAAGATACGCTGGTGCTCATTCGCGACATGTTGACGCTGAACCCGAGCGCAGAACTCGCCCTCGATGAGGGTGGTGACACCCAGGATGTGAGGCTAAAGGCGGGCAAGCCTTTCAACAAACTGCTCGAGGCGCACTGGCTTCAGCAGCGGCGCGTGAGCATCGACGAGCGATGGGTGACACTTTCGCCGCCAGTGCGACCGTTGATCCGCAGCTTGCGCGAAATCGCTCAGGATGACATTGCGGAACTCAAGGATTTTGCGGCAACGATCCGCTCGATCTGCGAAACCCTGCTCACCGAGGGCGCTCTCGATCCCCACCGGCGAAGCTCGGAAGAGCTGCGGCAGGTCATCAAAGAAATCACGGATCGTGTGCTGCACGCCGGGGATCAGATGCTGGCCTTGGAGAGCCTCGTGCTAAGGTACGAAGGCCGGCAGCGGGAAAGCAAATCGGCCGGCGAAACTCTGGATCGCCTCCTGGTGGAGTTTCACGAAGGCGATCATATGATTTGCTACGACACGCTGCAGAAGGGTGGACTGCTGCCGAAGCTGAAGCAGGCTCGGCTGGTGGTGCAGGATGCGATCTCTAATCCATTCCTGAAAGAGGACCTGGCCAAAGCGATCGCCGCGCACAAGGGGTTGGAGGAGACAGCGGCCTACGGTCAGGCAGAGCAGACTCTATCGAGACTGGAACGTGAGCTGGGCGGGCTGCCATCGAAGCAACGCATCGTGGACGGGCGCGTGGCCGACTTCAGTCGCCTCTCCGCACAACGCTACCGCTACCAGACCGAGATCCGAGGGCGGCGCCCTGAGCTGGTGAAAGAATATCTTCAAGCTGCGGCGGCGCAGTATGCCGGACTCTCCTTCTCTGATCTGGCCCGAGAGCCGGGGATGCGGCTACTGAGCCCTGAAGTGCAGGTTTACTTTGGGCGCGATGCCCTGGCCCGTCCGCGAAAGGCAAAGGTGCCGGTCGATCTGACGATGACCGACGCCCCGCGCCTAGGCGATCCCTTCGATGTGCAGGAACTCATCCGCAGGCGGAACCGCACCGCCATCACACCTCAACGTGCGGCGCGTCTAATTGAGGCGAGGCTGCCCAACGTCGGCGACAAAATCACGACGGCGGAATTCCATTTGGCCTCGGAGGAGGACGATTTCCTCGATCTGCTCGCGGTCCTCTCCTTCCATCGTGCCAACGTCAAAGGGCGCATGCTGCGTTGGCGCATTCACAGCAGCCGCAAGGTGCACGGGCTGCATCCGGAAAAGATCCCCCTGGATCGACAGGCCGGTCGCCTCATCGAACGAATCACCATCGAACGCATCTCATGAATATCTGGCCAAAATTTTGGGAGCACATCCCGGAAATAGACCGCACCTCGATCCGCTCGATTATCGCCGAACTGCTGAGCACGGGCGTCCTGTTTGGGGACATGGGCCGAGAACGCGAATTGTTCTTCGTCGCTCGCTCATACGAAACAGAACTTTCCGATTACCTTGCCGTGGCGGGATTGGAACTCTTTGTCGATCCCGACCGTCCGATCTTCCAGGCCCGCCCGATACCGAGCGAGTGCGGCCTCATGGCCACCTTCAACAAGGATGAGACGCTGGTCGCGCTGACCCTCTGGCGGATCTATGATGAAATGCGGATGGAGCAAACCAGCGAAGCGATTGTCATCACGGCCAATGACCTCGACGCTCGCCTCAAACTCTACTTCGAGAGCGTTGTTCCACCGACGGATAGTCATCTTGAGCGTATGCTGATTAAGTTCCGGCAACGTCGCTTTATCCGGTTTCAAAAGGACGAAGAAAAACTCGGTGAGTCGCGGATCGAAATTCTCCCGACACTGGCGCGGGCCATCCCCTTTGACAGCACGGAGGATTGGGCCGGCCAAGCCAACCTCTTCCAAAATAGCGAATCATCGCCCGCGCCGACTCCCGGGGAATGAACCAGCGAATTTCACTCAGCCGCATCATCGCCATCAATTGGTATGGGTTTCGGCAGATCATCGACGTGGAGGAGACGATCCTCATGTCCGGGGTGTCGGGCACCGGGAAATCGGCTTTGCTCGACTTGGTTCAGCGTGTTCTACTCGGCGAGAACTGGCGTCCGAACCGGGCTGCAGCCGGAACGGCCCGCGGGCGAACTGAGGTCAGCTATGTCCTCTGTGACACCAACACCACCCGTAATGGCGAGCCTCACTATACCCGCCGCAACGGGGCTTCCTACATTGCTTTGGAATTCACCTGGCCGGCGGCCAAAGGCGATCCGCGCCGGGAAACATGGGGATGGCGGATTCAGTATGACAGCCCGACTTCGGACGCGAGCCGGGTCTATTTCAGCATGCCGGAGCGCGCCGATTTGGCGACCTTTACCAAGGGCAACGAACTGCTCGGCGAAGACGAGTTTAAGACGTTCATCCGTCGCGAGTACGGGAACGATCGCCTCTATTCTCAACGCGAGTACCTGGCGGAGATGGCGACTCCCTACCATCTCTGGTTCAACGAGGAACGGCTGCACAAGACCATGCCAAAAGCGATCGCGTTTGAGCCTGAGAACAACATGGAGACTTTCATCCGGGAGTTTATCCTCGAAGAAGCACCCATCGATGTGAAGGACGTGCGGAAGTCGGTGGTGGCCTACCGCGAAACGCAGGAGCGGCTTTTGAAGCAGGAGGATGAGGCCGCATTTCTTCGCCGAGTTCGTGACTTTCATTCGATCTTTGAGACCGAGAACCGGGCCGCAGCGATCTTCGCCCATCTACGGGTTATGCTCGAATGTGCACACCTTAAAGAGGTGCTCTCAGACCACCAAGCCAAGCTGGAGGCGCTGGACGCCAGACATTCGGATGATAACCGCGCATACGAAGCAAAGATGGCGGAAGTGGCGCGTCTGCAGAAGAATCTCAGGGAATTCAATCTGGACGCGGACGAATCCGAGTTGGTCTCGAAACGGAGCGAGCAGCACCGCAAGCATCTGGAGCGAAACCAACTCATCGAGGCACAGCAATCGATCCGGAAGCGGCTCCGTACTTTGGCGCAGCGGTGGCGCGAGTGGCTGGAGCGCGGGCGTCAGCAGAAGCTCGATGGCCTTCGCGATGCGCTGACCGTGGATGAGAATCTCTTGGACGCCCTCGAGTCCGCCGATGAGGCAGTTAGTCTTGATGCGCTGCCCAAAATGGCTGATCGCTTCATCGAATTGTTCTCGGAAGTTGAGAAGTTGCTCGAACCCGTCGATACCGAAATCAAGTGGGCAGATACAAATTTGCGGAGCATCGTCAGCCTCTTTGGAGAAGCTGGACGCCGGCCAAACGCCCGGTGACTTCCCGCTCTTCCTGGCGATCAAACAGGCGCTCGCCAAATCCCCCACTCCACCGGAACAGCTTTGCCGGATGATCGAGGTCAAAGCCGACGCGGAAAAGGAAGGATGGCGGAAAGCGTTGGAACTGGTGCTTGGTCACAATCGATTTTCAATCGTGGTCGGATCAATGGATGACTTTCGCACGGCGATAGATCTGTTCCGCAGGCAGCCACGCGGAGATGAGCTGATCGTCCATCCGCGTGAAGCTTTGGACTTGGGCTCGAAAGTGATGCCAGGATCGCTGGCCGAGAAAGTAGAGATTGGCACGGCGGAAAGTGCGCTGAGAGCTATCGCTGCCTCGTTTTTGCATCACCTGATCGGCCGGATCACCGCAGCGGAAAGCATGGAGGAGTTGGACAAGGCGCCGAACGCGCGGTCACTCGTGATGGTATCTACAAACAGAAGCCCATCCGGAGGAAGCTGACCGCAAACAGAGAGGCTCGATTTCACTTTGGGCAAGGAAGGGCTCAAAAGGCTCCGTGAGACTTTGATCCGCGAACAGCAGGAACAAATGACCTTGCGCACTGCGCGAGTGGCGCTCCGCAGCGAAATCCATGCCTGGATTGAAACCGGGAAAAATTGGGGCCTTGGCAACCGCAAGCTGCCGGACAGAAGCGGTGAACTTTATCGGTTGAAGGATTTGCAGAGACGAATTCGCGGGCCTCTCTCGCACGTTGCGAGTTTCTTGGAAACTCCGGAGCGCGCCGCGCGGATCAAGAAGCGGGAGGAAATGCGGAGACAGGAGAGAGTCGCCCATATCGCCATCGGCCAGCTCATGACTTCCCGAGAAGGCTACAACCAGCAGCGGAAAGTGATCGAAGATGCTATGAGCCGCCACTCGGCGCGATTGAAAACCAGGAATTGAGGCTGGATCAGTCACGGCGGATTACCGGCGCAGACGTGACGGAAGACCGGCGTCTTCGAACAAGTGGAAGCGTTCGGTCCGGATTCAAGACGTGGGACGAACGCAAGGATGCGGCGAAGAACGTGAGGACAGCGCCGACCTGAGAGCCGCTGTCGCGCGTCGCGATCGTGACAATGAACGCCGCGCGATAATTGGCGCTGTGAACAAGGACGGGCGATTGCGGCACCCCGAATATCGCCACGACTACAATCCCGACGACAAGGACAACCACCAATGGGCCGCGCGGCTGCGGACGCTGGAAGAGTTTGAATTGGATAAATTCCGCGGCCTGGCCGCCGATCGCCGCCGCGACTGGGAGCGACGGTTGAAGGAACACGTCTTGAATCGCCTCAACGACAATATTCAGACGGCGGAGCGCACGGTGAAAGATCTCCGCAAATACCTTGATCGCCAGGTTCGCGGCCACCGCTACGAAATCAGTCAAAAGCGTGACCCGGCATTCAGCACGCTTTTCAGCCTTCTCGACACAGGTTTTGAACTCTCGGATGAACTTGCGGCGGTCGGGCGCGCCAACGAGGTACAACAGGCGATGAACGAACTCATGGCCGCCGTCGAGGCAACCGAAAAAGCCGATGACCGCGCCAAGCGGTTGTTGGACTACCGATACTACCACCGATACGATCTTGAGATGATCAACGTCGGCGGCGGCAACGGCGTGAAGGCGCAGCCGATTTCACTTGGTCGAAGCGGCGTGAATCTTTCCGGCGGTGAGAACCAGGCGCCCTTCTTCATCTCGATGCTCGCGGCATTTCGTCGGGTGTATGATCTCGGCAGCGGCCGCTCGAATCACCTGGGACTCGTGGTGATGGACGAAGCATTCGCCAAACTTTCCGGCGATGGTATCGAGGATTGCCTGGAGCTGGCCAAGGAATTCGATCTGCAACTGCTCATGGCCTTCCCGGTGGATCGCCTGGGAGTGATGGCCCCGTTCGCACAAACAATCATCCTTTGCGAAAAGGAAGAGGAACGCGATGCAGCAGGCTACGTAACCCGAGTGGATAACATCCCGACCCGACTCACGACCGAGCAGGCACTCGAATCCCTGAGCATGACGCCGGACGATCCAGCCTGGCGGAAGTTCCCCGTCTTTCGCGAATTCTTCCTCCAGTGGCGGGCGGCACGCGGAACGGCGGAGCCGGGACTCATAAGAAAGTGTTCTCGCGCGATTGGGAAGATCTGCTTCGGTGACGCCGGCCTGCTGTCAGCGGTGGCTCGGAACGAGGCGATCCGCGACGTTCGCGTGCTGGAGAGCGTCGGCTTGTTCAAGCTGAAAACCCCCACCCAAAGACCGGAGGAGATTCTCCGCATTATGCTGCCACTGGAAGCCGAGAAACGACTGCGCACGATCTTTGCCGACGAGTTACCGCAGAAGGTGCCAGCGTTCGATTTCGGATCCGTCGAATGGGTGCCCGAACTTGCCTTCCTCAGAGCTGGAGGCGTCAACGTGGTGGCCGACGACCTGATCAAGTTGAACGACTTCTTCCGCAGCGGACGCGGTCAGACCGAACTCAATATCAAGGAGCGATCTCTCCAAATTTTTGGCGACGAGAAACGCCTCGATTCGCTCCGGACCACGACCCTCCTGCGTGACGATCGCCTGACCTTGCGCGCACTCCGTTGCTACACCGTAGCCGAGCCGCTCGGGTGGGAACGCGGCCCAAACGCGACAGGGCCGTTGCTCGTCATCGAAAACGCCTGCACTTGGGACACCTATTGTCGCGGGAACCGCGAGACCGGTGAATTCTCCGGAATCGTGTATGGCGGAGGCAACCGTTTCATGGACAGCGTAAGTCGTCTGCGCGACGTCTTTTCCGAAATCGGCGGCACCAAGCGTGTTCTCTATTTTGGCGACCTTGACCCGCAGGGTCTGCGAATCCCGCGGGTCGCCTCGAGACTCGCCCTGCGAGGCGATCTTCCGCGGATCGAGCCGGATCTGTGGAGTTACTCCCACCTCCTTTCTATGGGGCGCCAAGTTCCCCTCGGTGAAGTGAACGATGCGAGTGAAGCCGATCTGGAGTGGATTGGCAAACTCGGTCCTGACGTCCGAAATGTGCTCAATCACGGGCTACGGATCGCACAGGAGAGTTTGCACTGGGATTGGCTGCGGCTGCGAAAGCGCTACTCCACATAGTCGGGGATCCAACGGAAAACGGAACCGATCGAAGCGTCATCAAATGGCTCGCGGTCACCTGCGGGCGGTTCCGCAATCGGGTCCTGGTAGTGGATGACGATGAAGCTCTTTTAAACCTGTCGAGGGTCGTTTTGGGGCGCGCCGAATAGTCGGTAATCACTGCCCGCACTGCGGGGGAGGCGTGGAAGATGATCTTAGACGGACGGCAACCTTACCTCCGTGACTGCTGTGCCCTCCGTGCGATCATTTTCCTTCGGTTCTCAAGAAGCAAGGCGGGGACGCTTCGCCTACACCCCAGAAGAAGCGGCGCAAAGTGTGCCTGATCTGGTTTAACCGGCCTGAACGTTTATTCAATCGTCATCGCCAAATAACCGCTTTCTCGCCACGTTTTGCTCCATCGACCGGGCGTGCCCATTGGGGTCAGCCGTTGGGTCAGCCGTCTACTTATGACTTTGATTGCCACGACTAATCGAACCATGTGTGGGGGCTTCGAGGGCGGAGCACGTGTTTCTGGCCCGCTTGAAAACCGTGACAGAGGGCAGCTTATCCTTTACTCTAGAGACACAGTCAGGAGCCGCTCATGAACATTGAAATCCACGATACGGCCTTGGAGGCTCGAATCCAAAAACAGATTCAAGCGACCGGTGCCGCCAGCGCAGAGGAAGCGTTGCTTCGTCTTCTCGAAACGCAGGAAGAACAGGATCGCTGGCTGTTGGAAAACAAAAACACCATCCACTCCAAGATCAGGCTCGCTATCGATCAGCTTGAACGAGGCGAAGGTATTCCCGAAGACCAACTGGACGTCTACCTTGCCAAGCTTAAAGCCGAGCCTGAATGATGAGCAGGCGCTACGTTCTTGCCCCGGAGGCGGCCACCGACCTGGTTCGGATTTGGCGCTACGTCAAGAAGAACGCCAGCCTTGAGATGGCCGACCGGGTTGTATCCGTCATCCGCGGGAAGTTCATTTATCTTGCGGGAAGACCGGGTGGCGGCCATTGGCGCAGGGATTTGACGGATGAGCCAGTGAAGTTTTATTCGGTCTACTCGTACCTGATTGTTTACCGACCCGAGACGAGTCCCTTACAGGTTGTCGCTATTCTCCATGGCCGTCGCGACATAGAAGAGTTACTCAAGGATCGCTTATAAATCGGACAAGATTCGTTTTGCTACTGCCCAAGTTTCGCCTCTGGGCTCGCCAGTCCATCAGTCCATCTTTAGTTTCCTCGGTTCCGGTTCCGGGGTGGCGGCCAGTGTCGGTCCAGCGGAGAAAATCGCCGTTCGCGAGACGCCGCGCGAGCGCAAGACACCGGGAGCGAAGGTCGGTTGCTGGAGGAAGCCGCGGGCCTATAGGCTCAGGCGCGCCAAGTTTCGACGGTCGATGTGATGGCGGCAACCTTCTTCGCCGTGCTTTTGCCGGGTGGGACAGACGCTGGTGCCGATCAAAATCCGTGTAGCCTCATCGATCAAAAAATGAAACAAAGCGTAGTAGGCGGTCGACGTGTGGCTGGACATTAAAGTTGGTAACTTTTCCCCTCGGACTGGACGTCTTCAAGTCGTTGGTAAAGTTGGTAACTTTTGGGTATTGACGATTTTCCCCGGACATTAAAGTTGGTAACTTTCCTTTTGAGGCTAACCGGAGAGTTTGCCGCCAGGTTCTCTGAAGTGAATCGTCGAAGCCGGATCGGAAGTCCGTTTTCGGTTAAAGTTCATCTTCGCATCTATTTTCGCAGTCAGGTACCCATTCCTACCGGACCCCAAACGAAGAAGCCAATGCCCAACCTCCTTGATAAGGCCCTTGATCGTTCCAGCCACTATCCGTCACGCTGCGTTGACCTGTCCTCTCGGTTTCGCTTTTCGTCGCTGAGCGATCGAGGCCTTGGCGGCCTCGCCGACCAGCAGCGCCACGGCAGGATGTTCGATGCGGCGCTCCGCCGAGATCAGATAAAACTGGATCTGACACTCCTCGGTTTGTCCCACCGAGACGAATCCATAACGCTCGATGGCCTCGGCGGCAACGACGGTCGGCACGGCGGTGATGCCGATGCCTTCGGTTGCGATGATCTTGGCTAGAGCGGCATCCTCAAATTCGCCGACCACCACGGGTTCGATCGCCACACTGCGGAACCACTTTTCCAGATCGCGCCGCAGGGCGGTGTTGTGCGTAGGCAGCAGCATGGGCGCGCCATGTAAGTTTCGCGGGAAACGACCGGAGAGCTTTTTGGCCAACGCGGGTGCGACGCAGAAGGTGACTCCGCTCGTTCCGAGGGAGTGATTAAAGGTGCGGACGTTCGCGCCGGAAGGCGGCGGTTCATCGGCGAGCAAGGCATCGAGACGATGCGCGGCGAGTTGCCCGAGCAAGTCGCCGATCTTCCCCTCCTGACAGGTGACCTGGATGCGCGGAACATGCGCAAAGACCGGGCGAAGGATTTCGAGGCTCAGCAGCTTCGGAAATGAATCCACGATCCCTACCTGAAGCCGCAAGGTGCGTGTAGTCGGTGCCCGCTTGGCGGTGGTGAGCAACTCTCTCCCCAGCGTGAATATCTCCTCAGCGTAACCGTAGATCACTTGGCCAAAGTCTGTGAGCACAATGGAGCGTCCACTGCGCCGGTAGAGGGTTTCGCCGAGGGCGGATTCGAGCTGCTTCACTTGCGCACAGATCGATGGTTGTGAGGTACCCAGTTTCTCCGAGGCACCGCTCACGCTCCCTTCGCGGGCGACGGCGTGAAAATATCGCAGGTGGTGGTAGTTGAGCCACTCGCTGGTCAGGTCGGCGGATTCCATAATAACTAACGATAAGTTCGAGTATGTGTCTTTGTCGAATCCAGAAGTTAGGCCGAACTTTCGGGTGTCGACTGAACCAACGAAAACCAACGCCACCATCGAACCATGAATAAACCAAGCCCAACCCCTGCTCCCGAAGACGAAGACTTTTCCCGCCGAGCGGGTGAAAACCAAACGCGACTGAGAAACGCGCTGAAGCCGGACTACGACTTCATCGTCTGCGGTGCCGGCGCGTCAGGCTCGGTCGTCGCGCGCCGGCTCGCCGAGAATCCGGACGTGCAGGTGCTGCTCGTCGAGGCGGGCGGCAGCGATGCGGTGGACTCCGTATTGGATCCCTCGCAATGGCCCGTTAATCTCGGCAGTGAGCGCGACTGGGGGTTCCAGGCGCAGCCGAACCCGAATCTGAATAATCGCGCGCTGCCGATGTCGATGGGCAAGGTGCTGGGCGGAGGGTCGAGCATCAATGTGACGGTGGTGGGCGCGCGGGCACCGCAGCGACTGGGACTTCATCGCCGCGGAGACGGCCGATCCATCCTGGGGCTATGAGTCTGTGCTGGATATTTATCGCCGCATCGAAGACTGGCAAGGGGCGCCCGATCCTCGATACCGCGGCACCGGCGGGCCCGTGTGGGTCCAGCCTGCCGCGGATCCCAGTCCCGTCGCATTGGCCATGGTCGAAGCGGCGGCTGAGCTCGGCATCCCTACCTTCGAGAATCCGAACGGCCGGATGATGGAGGGCCCGGGCGGCGCCGCCATCAGCGACCTGCTGATTCGCAACGGGCGGCGCAGCTCGCTGTTTCGCGCCTACGTGCGTCCGTGGCTCGATCGACCTAATCTCACGGTGCTAACCGACACGCTCGTGCGTCGTGTCCTCTTCGAAGGCAAGAGAGCGACAGGGGTCGAGCTGGTCCGAGACGGCCGGATCGAGACGATCTTCGCAGGGAGAGAGATCGTGCTGTCCATGGGGGCGCTCCAGACACCCAAGGTGCTGCTGCACTCGGGAATCGGCGACCGGGAGGAACTGGCCCGGTTTTCGATCCCGCTCGTGCAGCACTTGCCGGGCGTCGGGCGCAACTTCCAGGACCACGTGGCGTTCGGTTGCATCTGGGAGTATCGGGAACCGCTCGCGCCGCGCAACAGCGGCAGCGAGGCGACCCTGTACTGGAAGAGCCGCGCGGATCTTGAGGCGCCGGATCTGCTGTTCTGTCAGCTCGAGTTTCCGGTGCCCAGCACCGAAAACGCCAGACTCGGCACACCGGCGCATGGATGGACGATGTTTGCCGGCCTCGCCCATCCGGCCAGCCGCGGTCGATTGCGGTTGCAAAGCGCGGATCCGATTGCACCGCTCGCGATCGACGCGAACATGCTGTCCGATCCGGCCGATGTGCACACCGCTCTGGCCTGCGTGAATCTGTGCCGCGAATTGGGCAATGCGTCGGCGTTCAAGCATTTGGTGCGGGGCGAAGCCATGCCTGGCGACCTGAGCGTCGAGGCCTTGGCAAACTACATCCGAAATGCAGCCGTCACCTACTGGCATCAGACCTGTACCGCCAAGATGGGGCGTGATCCGATGGCCGTCGTCGACGCGTCGCTTAAGGTCCACGGTATTGAGGGACTGCGCGTCGCCGACGGCTCGGTCCTGCCGCGCCTGCCCACGGGCAATACGCAGGCTCCTTGCGCCATCATCGGTGAGCGCGCGGCGCAGATGCTGAAAGAGGAGAACGGCCTGGCTGCTGCCGAAGCGGCGCATGACCCTTCTGCCGCGGCGTTCAGTCTGCGGAAGTCGCTCGTTGCGGCTGCTGAAAACACGGTCGCCCATCACGCAAGAAAACGGCCTGCAAACTCTCGTGACGCACAGCTGTCAGCAGGATAGGCGATGAAATTGAATATGAAAACTCCGACACCTCTTATCCCACGCTTTTTCCTCACGACCATCGCTCTCCTCGCCGCCTCCGTCGGCTCCTCGCGCTGTCCTTCTTCTCGATCCGAGCCACGGCTGCGGAGCCGGCTGGGAAAGGAAAGCTCATGCACATCGGCCTCGTCTGACTGAAAAATCCCGGCAACGCCGCAGAACGTCAGCGGCTCATCGACGCGCTCCACCGGTTTGGGGGCGAAATTCCGAGGTGCGATCACTCGCCGTAGGACAACCGCTCCCCTCGACCAGCAAGCTCGTCGATTCCACCTTCGACGTGTGTTCCACAATGCTGTTCGACAACCAGGCGGAGCTTAATCCTACAGCAAACATACCGCGCATCAGAAATCCGCGGAGGAAGCCTTCTTGCCGCTCTCGCAGAAGATTTTATTTTACGACTTCATCACCGAATTACTCATGACCACTGATCCTAACCACTCGACCGAAACGAACGAATTCACCGGCAAGCGCGCCCTCGTCACCGGCGGAACCAAAGGCATGGGCGAAGCCATCGCCAAACGCCTCGCTCGCGCCGGAGCCACCGTCGTCACCACCGCGCGCTCTGCCACTCCCGGAGCACCAGCGTCTGACCTTTTCATTCAGGCCGACCTCAGCACCGCGGAGGGTGCGGAGAAAGTCGTCCGCGAAGTCCTCGCTCGCCTCGGCGGCGTGGACATCCTCATCAATAACGTCGGAGGCTCCACCGCGCCCGGCGGTGGCTTCGCCGCACTCACGGACAACGACTGGCTCTCGGCACTCAACGGCAACCTGCTCTGCGCCGTCCGCCTCGATCGCGGATTGCTGCCCGGCATGCTAGAACGAGGCGCCGGCGTCATCATTCACATCTCCTCAATCCAGCGCAGCCTGCCGCTTTACGAATCGACCCTCGCCTACGCGGCGGCCAAGGCTGCCTTGACCAACTACAGCAAGGGCCTCTCCAACGAAGTCGGACCCCAAGGTGTGCGTGTGAACTCCGTCGCCCCTGGCTTCATCGAGACCACGGCCGCTGAGGCGATGATCGACCGGCTCGCCGCAAGCGGCAGCACGGATCGCAAGTCTGCCTTGCAGGGATTGATGGATTCACTTGGAGGGATTCCCATCGGCCGTCCCGGCCGCCCGGAAGAAGTCGCGGAACTCGTCGCCTTCCTCGCCTCCGACCGCGCCCCCTCCATTCACGGCAGCGAATACGTCATCGATGGGGGAACCATCCCCACCGTCTAACCCACCCATTCGGACCCATCAAACTGAGTCCATTGCTCGCCTTTTACGTTGAATCCATGAACGCCAATGACAGCGCTGCCTTCATCGCCAATTTTGCGGCTGACAGTATTGTCCACGATGATGAGGGTCACGAACATCGTGGAACCGCTGCGGACACTTGGCAATTTTTTCCGAAGAAGAACAAAGTTGTTCTCCTGCTTCCTCTCAATCCAAGTCGCTCACAGGACCTTGCGTATACGCTGAAGAAAGCTTCGCCAGAGTAAGGGTCAGGAAAATGGGAGATCACCGTATTTTGAAACAGTCGAAAACGCCCGGCAGAACAGAAACACTACGAACAATCCTGCACTATGTGTCTGATCGGAGATCCATTTACGCCGTAAAAGTTACCAACTTTAAGGGCCGGTCACCGACTTTAATGACTAGTTACCAACTTTGATTCGCGCCACAGCTGGCTAAAACGAAGTGTGGCTGAACATTAAAGTTGGTAACTTTTTCGTTGGCTAAGGGTCTGGGTAGTCGGGCTGAGCGGCAGTCAAGAAGCCGATTTAAAGCTTCAGTGACTTCGAGGACCGGCGATGCTTGGCATCGGACCGACTGCTCCGGCTAGCTCTCGATCGCTGAGCGCCCGCGCGCCACGATCGCTTCCTGACTCAGGCTCATTGGCTCCAGTAGTCCGGCACACTTGTCGAGGGCCGCGCGGAAGTGTGGATGTTTGGATGTTTGTGTTCCGTGTGATACCCGAACCTAGCGAGGATTCGTCCCATTCCCCGGTAAAGCGGCTCGGCCTCAACTAACCTTGGTGGCGCGGAGTAGCAAAGCCAGGTCTTGAGGTTCGCCCTATCCATCAAATGGAGCCAAGTGATTGATTCAGATGGCGACGCTGGGATGGTCCAGCCTTCAACTGTTCTCATCAATTTCAAGATCACGCCCCACCAGCAGCTCGGCTTCCCGCAGCTGGGCTGGTAGCTTAAGGCTGATCGGGTATTCCGCGGACTCCAAGATGTGAACGTAATGCCGGCTGGCGGATTCAAGGGCAGCCAAGCTAAAGCGTCATACCCCTCGACGGGCAGAGCGTCACGCTTTCTGTTTCAACGAAGTCGGTGATTCGCGGAGAAGGCGCACTGGTCGCGTCGATCTCTTCCTTCGCCGATTGGCCAGGAAACGATTTGGAACCAAACATGGAACTTTGGGCCGAATGGCAATTCGAACCAACGCCCCATTGGCCACCGAGAACGCAGCGCAAATCCCGCGAACCATTAAGGGGTGGAGTCGATCTAAGTGTGTATCGCGCCAATCTCCGGTGGTTCAGTATCCGAGATCACAGGTCGAAACCGCAGAAAACGAGAGTTAATCTGAAATTCATATGGCAAAGATCACGCCCCACCATTTTATAAATGCCGATATTCCACACCGGTGAGGGCACTTTCCCAACGCTCTCGGCGGAAATCGAGTTGTTTGCGGTGCTCTCCGGGTAGCGGCGGTCTATTCCCCGTGGGGATAAAGGCCTGGCATGGCTGGGCGGGGAGTTGCGCGCGTGCGTCCAGCCGGTGTTGAGCCAATCCTGGATCATGGACATCGATGTGACGGTCAAGCCGATCTATGGTCACCAGCAAGGAGCGCAGGTGGGGTACAATCCGCATAAACCTGGACGGCCGAGCCACTGCTATCACAGTTACTTCATGGCCAATACGCGGCTGTGTCTGGGTGTGGAAGTGCTCGGGGGCAAGGAGCACGCAGCGCGACATGCCTTGCCAGGTTTATGGCAACTGCTCGACGAGTTGCCGCGCACCCACTGGCCGTCGATTTTACGTGGCGACTGCAGCTACGGAAATGAGATGCTTTTGCAGGAGGCTGAGAAGCGCGGCTTGCCGTGCCTGTTCAAGCTACGCCATACGGACAAAGTCAAAACGCTGGTCTCCCAAATGCAGCGTGCCGGAGCGGCTTGGGAAGATAGCGGCCAGGGGTGGGAAGTGCTCGAAGCGAAGCTGCGCTTGAGCGGTTGGAGTTTGGCACGTCGAGTGGTGCTGGTCCGCGAGAAGCCAGCGCTGGCTCCTGCAGGGGAGCAGGGACGCCGACGGCGCGATCATCTGCAAGCCGGACTGCCCGGATCGGCCCAGTGGAAAAACGTGCTGGCGCCTTGGGCTGGGCGAATGGCAGTCTTCGTGACCACGCTGGATCCCAAAGCATATCCGGCGGTCACCTTGGCGCGTCTTTATCGGGAACGAGCCGATGCCGAGAACATCTACGATGAGCTCAAAAATCAATGGGGTTGGAACGGCTTCACGACGCAGAAGTTGGCTCCCTGCCGCTTGATGGCCAATCTGGTCGCACTGATCTACAACTGGTGGCACCTCTACGTACGTCTTTACGACGGCGAGCACCATCGGGAGGCGATCACCAGTCGGCCGGCCTTGTTGAGCGGAGTGGCTCGGCTGGCCGTTCATCAAAACCAACGCAAAGTCAGAGTCAGCTTGCAGCACGAAAACAGTCAGGAGCTCGCACAGACTATCGCCCATGTCAGCAACACCTTACAACGCTTCTGGCTCATTGCGGAGCAATGGTATCTGTTTAGCGTCATTGGGCGGATAGCCGCCGATTTTTCTGCCGAGTTCTATTTTTAGCTGGCTTCCAGCAAAACCGTGCGCTAAGAAGCCGGAGTGTTTGCTCCCCAATTAATTCAAGGGCGCTGGCTGGCGGTGGAAGATCTCGAAGCGCTCCAGCGGCTGATTGCCGAGCATCCGCACTGGAGCCGCCGGCGGCTCTCGATCGGACTGTGCGAAGCCCTCAACTGGCGGACTGCGAGCGGGCAACTCAAAGACATGTCGGCCCGGTTGCTGTTGAACAAGCTGGCCGAGCGCGGGTTCATTGAGTTGCCGCCGCGGCAGTCGGTGGGCGGACGTCAGGTTCTGCGCGCGCTCTCAGAGCCCGAACTCTTTGCTCTGAGCGCCGGGGCACGGGAGCCGATCGAGGGTCCGCTGCGGGCTCTGCAGCCTCTAGGGGTGATTCCTGTCCAGCCACGCACCGCTCAAGCCAACGCCTTTGTTGGTCATCTGGCGCAGCATCACTACCTGGGCTACGGCGGCGCCGCGGGCCAGAACCTGCGCTACCTGATTCGGGACTGTGCTGGTCGGGACTTGGCCTGCCTGCTCTTTAGCGCGGCGGCCTGGAAAGTCAGAGCCCGTGATGCCTTCATCGGCTGGAGCGCTGAGCAACGCCAGGAGCGACTCTCGCTGATTGTCAACAATAGCCGCTTTCTCATTCTGCCCCAGGTGCGCGTGCCACATCTGGCCAGCCACATTCTGGGCACTATCCTGCGCCGATTGCGCTCTGACTGGCAGCGCAAATACGCCATCGCGCCGTGCTTGGCAGAGACTTTTGTCGAGCGCGATCGTTTTGCCGGGATTTGCTATCGGGCGGCCAACTGGCTGCCGGTGGGCCAGACTTGTGGCCGGAGCAAACACGACCGGGACCATACCCTGCAGGTGCCCGTTAAAGACATCTACCTCTACGGGCTCTGTCCGGATTTCAAGGAGCGGCTCCGCGGATGAAAATCGCCGCCGCGATGCTCCAGCAATGGTACCGGGAGGATCCGCCTCGCTTACTCCAAGCCGCCCTCTCGCAGGCCGAGAGCTTGGCCCAGATGGCGCCCGAACTGGAGGCCCTGCGAGTCCAAATCGCTTCGCTGCACGCACGACTGGAAGCTAAAACAAAGTACATCGGCCAGTTGGAATCGGCGCTCCAAGAGGCCCAACGCGCCGCGTACCGCCAAGCGGCTCCTTTCCGTGGTGACCCAAAAAAACGTGCGGTGGCGCCCAAGCGGCCGGGGCGCAAGCGCGGACATCCGGGCACCTGCCGGCCAGAGCCTGAGCAGATCGATGAGTCCCTCGAGGTCCAACTCTGTTGCTGTCCACACTGCGGTGGAACGCAGTTCAAGGACCACAACCCAATCGAGCAGCTCATTGAAGATATTCCGCCGGTGCGCCCCCACGTCACACGGCTGACTACTTACCACGCCACCTGTGTGGGATGCGGTCAGAGCGTCCGTTCCCAACATCCTTTGCAGATGTCACTGGCCATCGGCGCGGCCGGGGTGCACCTCGGCCCACGAGCCCTGGCTCTGGCGGCCGATCTCAACAAGGCCAAAGGACTTTCCATGCGTAAAACCTGTGCCGTTTTGCGCGATGGCTTCGGCCTGCGGCTAAGCCCCGGTGGGCTCTCTCAGGCGATGGATCGGCTGGCGGCCAAAGTAAAGCCCCAATACGACGCCCTGGCGATAGAACTGCGCCAAGCCCCGGCGCTGCATAGCGATGAGACCAGTTGGTGGGTCGCTGGCCCGGGCTGGTGGCTGTGGGTTTTCACCACCCAACTGCTCACCTTCTATGTCGTGGCGCACAGTCGCGGGCGTGATCTGCTCAACGAGGTTCTGGGAAAAGACTTCGGCGGCGTCCTGGTCAGCGACTGTCTGGCGACCTATGACGACACCACCGAGCTCCAACAGAAATGCTACGCCCATCATCATAAAGCCATCCGTCAAGCCAAAGACCTTCACCCACAAAAGGGCGCGGGCTTCTTATGCGAAGTGGCCGCCCTGTTGCATGCCGCCGTCGCACTCCAAAAGCAGAAAGCGGAGCTTAGCCTGCAAACCTTCCGTGAGCTGCGTCAGGCGCTCCAAGACAAAGCCATTCAATTACTGGAGCCTCCCCGCAGCGAATCCAACGAAGAAGCCGTGCGCCATCGACTCCATAAACAGCGCGATCACCTCTTTACCTTCCTGGATCACGAGGGCGTCGAGGCCACTAACAATCTGGCCGAACGTCAACTGCGCCCCGCAGTGATTGCCCGCAAAATCTCCTGCGGCAATAAAACTCCAAAAGGCGCCCTAACCTGGCAAATCCTCACTTCGCTGGCGGCCACTTGCGCCCAGCGCGCCACCAGCTTCATCGCCGACCTCGCCCGCGCAGCTCCGCTCGCAGGGTGCTAAACATAGACCGGCGCTACCTCCGGCTCGGACCGAGCCTCGCCCGCGCCCTGAGGGAGGTACGACAGGCGCTAAACACATACGAGCAATGGAGCGTCCAGCAACGCTGGAATCTGCTATTGACTCATATTTTTCGCCACTGGCTCGGTGGTAAATGGGTTGGGATGCTCCCGCCGGAGGCCGAATCACTCCTCTC
>CAWBKA010000030.1:0-96085 GCA_963789065.1 uncultured Verrucomicrobiae bacterium
TGAAAGGCGCGGAGTTGCATCAGATGCAACGCTCGGCCCTTCGCGTGAACACGCCGGGTGCCTGCGTAGCGTGCGGCGTTGCGGGGCTCCTCGGTGTGACGGAGCGCCGTGCGGCTATGGTGACCTGCACCTGTCTCAGAACCATCGCAGCTACACCCAGGATCAACTGATTCGCGAAACCATCTGTCGATGGAATGGCGGTACGTATCACGTTTGGAGCGGCAAGGCATGGACTCGCCCTTCAAATATCGTGTGCGACACGCAGACCGGCAATATTGGTTGGGACATGAACAATCGATACTCGAATGCGGGAAACGTTCCACCTGAAGCTGGAGAGCTGCGTTTCCGCTCTCGAGCTTGCCTCTCCCGGCGTCGTCTGGAAACCAGAGTCCTTCATTTTGGAGATTCATTGGCTAAACGGCCCCGGACCGAACGAGCACAATCAGTCGCGGATTTTCCGCATCGACCGCGGCATAGTGAAACGATGGCCTCCGTGAATACCGTGGCGTTCGTGAAAGCTATTTCTTCTTCTGACATTTGCACGACCGGCCATCATGGCCAAAAAACCACAAAGAAAATGGTCAGCGCGAGGGTCTCATGAGCGCTTTTTATTTGGTCAGTGCCTGTCATACTGCCTGAAGGGCCAAGAAGGCATAGTCAAAATCTTGGCGCAGACCTTTCCGACTTGTCGAAACAAGCTAGCGCTTATGGGTTTACCCTCACCAGGCACAAGCCCGTTGTGCTTCCGGTGAAAGAACACCGGTCCTCCGGGTTGGAGGTGCTGAACGGGCCAGAGACATGAAAATGGGCACCTGACCCGGTTAGAACCAATTCTCACTCTTCCTAACGTGAGTGCCGGAAAACTTCTTCACCTATAAAAGTCCTGCGGCATGCCAACTGCTTCGGCTTTGACCTGGTCAAGTGAATTTAACTGATCCTGTCGTATCTGGAGATCGACGGCCATTAGTTCTCGAGAAAAACCAAAGAATCCACACCGCCATGTCTACTGATACACTCATCGAAGCTCCCGGCGTTTCTGAACCGGAGGAGGTAAATGACGGCTTCGCTTCACCACCTCCCGGCGTCCCGCTGCAGGCAATTGTTTCCGATGAACCGAACGAAGACATTCCCAAGGCCGAAAAGAAGGCCGAGAAAAAGCGGTTGAAAAAGGAGATGAAGCAACGCAAGGGCGCGACCAAGGCGCTGGCCGGGACTTTCCCCATGGTCGAACTGATCGACGAGCAGGTGCGCACTAGCATTCCGGCCGATCTCGTCGCCAAGGTGAAGGGCGCCAAGAGCAGAAAGCATATCATCAGCACCACCTATCCTTATCCGAAGGTGATGAAGACGAGCGACTATCTCGAGGAGATCGAATTGCTCCAGATCGAGCTGGTCAAAATGCAAGCCTGGGTCAAGGAAACCGGCGATCGCATTGTCATGCTCTTCGAGGGCCGCGACGCTGCCGGCAAAGGAGGCACCATCCAACGCTTCACCGAGAATCTCAATCCGCGCGGCGCCAAGGTCGTCGCCCTCGCCAAGCCTTCCGACACTGAGCGTGGCCAATGGTACTTTCAGCGTTACATCGAGAACCTTCCCACCAGGGGTGAACTCGTTTTCTTCGATCGCTCCTGGTACAACCGGGGCGGGGTCGAGCACGTCATGGGTTTCTGCTCGCCCCACGAGTATCTGGAGTTCATGCGGCAGACTCCCGAGTTTGAGCGCATGATGGTTCGCAGTGGTATCCGGCTCTTCAAGTTTTGGTTTTCGGTCAGCCGGGAGGAGCAGTTGCGCCGGTTCCTCAGTCGAGCGCAGGACCCGCTCAAACAGTGGAAACTCAGCCCCATGGACGTCGAATCGCTCGGGCGCTGGGACTCCTACACCAAAGCCAAGGAAGCCATGTTCTTCTACACCGACACGGCCGACGCGCCCTGGACCGTCGTCCGCTCCGACGACAAGAATCGCGCTCGTCTTCACGCCATGAGACACGTGCTCCACGCCATTCCCTACACCGGAAAAGACACCGATACGGTCAAGCCGCCCGATCCTCTTGTCGTCGGCTCTGCTAAATCGATCTACGAGCACGGCGAAACCCAGCACGCCGCCGCGCACCATCACCATTAAAGGGATCCTTCGACTTAGCCGTCCGGAGAAGAGCGTGTCGGCGTGTGGCCGCGCAGCGGCCTGGTAGGGACGCGCTCCCGCGCGTCCGGCGTGGCACGCTCAGGGAAGAGCGTGCCGAACTGCATGCGAAAAAGCAGGATCAGATCGCTTGATTCCGTGGTATCCGGGTGAGCCGTCGGGCTCGCATTGTGACATGGGCTTCCCGCCCGTGCTCGGACAAAGATCACGGGCGGGACGCCCATGCCGCAATGAGTCACCGAAAAAAACCGTGTCATCTGATTTCCTCAACGCCCCAATGTCGTCTAGTGCGCATCAGGAGTTCTCAGGATAGGATACTTTTTGCTCCCTTTTTCCTGGCTTCGGTCAAGGTGTCAGTTTCAGGAAACCGCGGATCAACTCTAATGTTCGCGCTGGCTTTCGACGATCGGCGAGTGGCCGGCACCCTCGATCATCGCGACTTCCCCCCCCCAACACACGCTCGAGGATCGCCGCAACGAGCGCGCCCTGCCGTTCGATTGAATACCCCGAAGCAGGCGCCGCGGTGCCGCCGTGACCTATCAGATCAATGCGGATTACGCGATGATCGGTCGTCAGCGCCGGAGCGACATCGTCCCACCAGTCGATCGCGGCGCCAAATCCGTAGATGAGGACGATCGCGGGGTCTGAACCTTCGACCTTCACATTCGCCGGCACGATGGACATGTCAATGATCCGGCCACCGCGTCCGTTCGCGGTTAATAATTGCCTCCTGATCGACCTGGGCTCCCGCTAGCCAGGTGGATCTTTAGTTCTATTTACGAAGACAAACCGATGCCGTACGGATGGGACAGCCAAAAGCTGAGCGCAAAGGCAGCCCAAGGCTACTCCTATGACGCAAGACCCTGACTGTCACCGACGCTGCCAATCGCCTGCAGGTTGCTACGAACCCAGGAATTTGAAGGAGCTTTCGGAAAGGCCTTCATCGGAAAGGAAAAAATGATCAACTATGTTTCGTGCTTATTGGAAATCAGCGCGGCGAAGGGAAGGGTTACGCGGTTATTTGAACCAGAAACGATGGGGCGGGCAGATCATCTGCCGACTGCGATTGTCGTTTGCAAATCAACCTGTGCAGGGCGGACAATCGCAAAACAAAATAACAAGCTGTCTCTCTTCGCAAACACAGTTCGATCTTTTGCGAGCCTGCCGAAGTCGTTTCGGCTATGAATGCACGACTAACACACAACAATATATCCTATCTTAGATCGAGGAGCGCAAAAACAACAGTATGGACGAGAAAATAACACGATCTGAACTTACTAACACCAAAGGGGTGATCGTCAGCCGGGACCGCATCGAACGATTGCAGGCCACCGCGTTTCGAGGAGAAGTGATCGAGCCGAATCATTTTAACTATGAAAGAGCGCGGAAGATCTGGAATGCCAGCATTGATAAGTACCCAGGCATCATCGCACGTTGCTCCGGCGTTGCCGATGTCGTCGCCGCGGTGAACTTTGCCCGCGAAAATGAATTATTGGTTGCGGTGCGTGGTGGTGGCCACAGCGTATCCGGGAAGGCGCTCTGCGATCACGGGATGGTGATTGACCTATCCGGCATGAAGGGGGTTCATGTCGATGCAAAAAACCATACGGCCAGAGTACAGGGCGGAGCCACGCTGGGTGATCTAGATCGGGAAACCCATCTGTTCCACTTGGCTGTTCCAGCGGGGGTAGTATCCAAGACCGGTATCGCCGGGCTCACGCTCGGGGGCGGTGTTGGATGGCTAGTCCGGAAATACGGTCTCACTTGTGACAACGTTTTATCGTTTGATATCGTGACCGCTGATGGACAGCCTCGCGTAGCAAGCGCCACTGAGAATGAAGATTTATTCTGGGCACTCCGGGGCGGGGGTGGTAACTTCGGAGTGGTTACTTCCTTCGAATTTCGGGCCCATCCGGTGAGCACCGTTCTCGGTGGCTTGGTCTTGTATCCGAGGGACCATGCGGTGGAAGTTTTGCGATTCTATCGTGATTTTACACAGTCGGCACCAGAGGAGCTAACCGCCTACGTTGCCTTGTTACATACCCCAGATGGGATTCCCGCCGTAGCCGTCATTGCCTGCTATTGCGGAGATCTCACTGAGGGCGAGAAAGTGTTCAAGCCCCTTAGAGCTTTCGGTTCACCAATGGCGGATCTGATTCAACCCATTCCCTTCCCGCAAATGCAAACCTTATTGGACGCAGGCTTCCCGGACGGTAACCAAAACTACTGGAAAACCACCTTTCTCCGCGACTTGAGCGACGATGCGATCGGGATTCTGGTAGATCACGCGAACCGGGCGACTTCTCCACTGAGCGCGGTAGTTATCGAATACGATGGCGGAGCTGCCAGTCGGGTAGGGGTCTCCGAAACTGCTTTTGCCCAACGTCAGGCTCAATATTCAGTGGCATCCTTGCCCAATGGACGAATCCGGGAGAGTCCCGGCAGCATATCGGGTGGGCACGAGGCTTGGCGGACTCGATGCGTCCTTTCTCGAGCGGTGCGTACTTATTGAATTTTCTGGGTGATGAGGGGGGAGAGACGATCAAAGCGGCGTTCGGCCCTAACTACGACCGGCTGCGGGCCGTCAAGAAAAGTACGATCCTCAGAACTCTTCCGCTTAAACCAGAACATCAAACCGGGAGATCCCGGAGAGAGTAGAAGCCGAGACGGGCGAAGCCAATGTACGCGCGTCGGCGTTGTGAGAGTCCCGAAGCATTAAAGAAGCGTCGTGCAACGTCCTGCCAGGGCAGCAGAACTCGAGGACGAGGACGACTGAAAGGCGAAGGCGATCGGTCGAGATGCCAGGGAAGGGATCTCGACGAAAGCTGGTACTCGACCGCTCGTTTCTCGTCCCTCGCAGTCGTTCCCCGATCCCGAATCGTCCTCGCCTCGCCGGTTTCCTAGTTGTTAGTTGTTAGGTCGGTTTGAGTGCGAAGATTTCGCTATACCCATACAGGTTGAAACATCGAAACCTTGGGCTTCTCAAGGGCCCCTTCGGCTTCGGAGCCAAGAACCATCCAAATCTCGCGACCGAGCCAATCAATCGATGGTTGCGAGCCATCCCCGCTTTTCCCCTCGCGTCCCAGTTTGTCAAGTTTCTGGGTATTGCCACGCCAGGGGTGAGCCAAGATTTGTTGACTGACCCCTTGGGCCTTGGCGTTTCCTAGGCCAAGGTGAGGCGTCCTCGCTTTCCTGTATCCCTGGGAACTCCCACGAGCGCCCACCTGGCATTTCCTGGTCCGCAATTTGCTCCAGAATTGTCTCGACGAGAGTATCTCGGGTTCCTCTTATGATATTGCGGAAACCCGGCCAGCTTGAAATGAGATCGTATCGACAAGAGGTTCGCGGAGGATATCTACAATGAGCGGTGAGGCTTTCGCCGCTCCTATGGTCGGTGCGTTGCTTACCGGCGGGGCGGCGTTGGCAGTCGGAGCTTTCGTGATCCCGGGCACTTTGGCAGCGCTGGCAATCAAGAAACTGGTGGACGCACGCGTGGTGGATCGACCGAAGCGTGGAATACGCGGCGTTCCGCACCTCTTTGGCAAGCTCGGTGGCGGCTCGCTTGGAAGAACTGGGCTACGGACTGCTGGACGAACTGCCGTTTGGCCTGGAAGAACAGGTCATTACGTGGCGCATGTCCGTTCCGGATGGCGAACAGATCCGGGTGCAACTGGAGCTGGACGGCACGATAGGTTTCCGTCTCCTGCACGAAATCGAGACCGCCGGCGTCGTCCAGGGATGCCGCCAGGGGGTTGCAACAACATTCTGATCGTCGTGTGCGACAAGCTGAACGACCTCCCGGCTTTCCTCTACTTGAACAACCCGCGCGCCCGCTCGATCCACGTTGATCTGCCAGACCGACAGGACCGCCTGCGTTTCGTGCGTCGAGCGTGGCCGGGGTTCTACGGGTCCACGCCCGAACTGGGTGACATTCTAGAGGCAGCTGCGAGCGAGTTCGTGGACCTGACGGACGGCCTGACCCAATACGAGTTGCGCGGTCTCGTCCGGCTTTCGAATCGCGAGGCAATCCCGGTGCGCCATCCCGCCACCGGCGTGCCCAACGTGCGCAGCATCATCGAGAAATTTAAATACGGGGTGACCGAAAGCGGCTGGGATCGCATTGACGAAAAAGTTGGCGCGGCAGCGGGCCTGTTGCGTCAGACCATCCATCCATGGGCAGGACGATGCTGTCGAACGCGTGCTCGAGGTGATCTGCCGAGCGCGCTTCGGACTGGCGGCTGGCGAGGGCCATCGCTCAAATCGTCCGCGCGGTGTGCTCTTCTTCGCGGGTCCGACTGGCGTCGGCAAGACGGAAATGGCCAAGGCCCTCGCCGCGGCGCTGCTCGGCGAGTCCGAGCGGCTGATCCGATTTGACATGAGCGAATACCGCGCCGAACACGCCGACCAGCGGCTCCTCGGCGCCCCGCCCGGCTACACCGAGGGCGGCCAACTCACCGACGCAGTGAAGAAACAACCTTTTTCCTTGTTGCTTTTCGACGAAATTGAGAAGGCGCATCCACTGATCCTCGACAAATTTTTACAAATCCTCGACGATGGCAGACTGACTGACGGTCGGGGAGAGACGGCTTACTTTTCGGAATGCGTAATGATTTTCACCAGCAATTTGGGCATCTTGCCTCTGGCAGGTGAACCCGATCTGGAACGAGAGGTGATCACCCGGGAAAACTACACCTACCCAATGATGAAAAAGGTCGTCCTGCGCCGCATTGGCAATTACTTTAAGCTTCACCTGGGGCGTCCGGAGCTGCTGAATCGTTTCGGCGACAGTTTCGTGGTCTTCGATTTCATCCGTCCGCCCTACCAACGTGACGAACCGCCGCGGCATCCGCTGGCGGGTTCCGGCAACCAGCGCGTGCTGGCACTCTCCGAGCAGGGACGCACAATGTTGCGGGCGATGGAAGCACCGGCTTCCGCGTTCAATCTGGGTTGGGGGGACGTCCCCGGCGATTTTTTGATTGGGGTCTCGGACGCCGCGGCCCGCGCGCGAGCGCATGCTCTCCTTTTCCGCAAACTGACGATCCATCATGAATCGCTACGTACAGATATGTCCTCGCTGCGGACACCACAATCCTGACAGCAACGATACGTGGCTGTGCAAAAAGTGCGGTAAGTTTATCATGGACGTGCCGGTGACCCTGGAATTTGACGACTCTTCTCCCTCTGCTGCCCCGGCAGCCAATGAAGAAACGTTGACCTTACCCCCCGTACTGTCCGCCCAAAAGCCGGCCATGACCCCGGCGGTTTCCGGTTTAACCTGGCCGCCAACGCCGCCGGCGCCGGCCGAGTTAATCTTGCAGCACGTCGAGAGCCGACGGCAGTTCATCGTGCGGACGAATTGGACCGTGGGTCGTCACGACGCGACGAGCGGCGCGGAGGTCAAGCTCAGCGGCGTGCCGGGCTGTGAGGAGGTGCACCGGGAGCATTGCCGGTTCGAGATGCACGCGCAGACCTGGTACGTCCTGCCCATCAATCAGCGCGAGATCCGCGGCCAGAGCGCCTTTACCAACCATACCTACGTCAATGGTAAAGTGATACCCCCCGGCAGGCAGGAACCCGTTCGGAACGGCGATACCGTGACCCTGAGCAACGTTTCGCTGACTATCCACTTTATCAACGAAGGAAAATGAAACGCCTGCATATCCATGGCTGCACGGACAAAGGCCCAGTGCGGAAAAGCAACGAAGACCATATTCTCGTCGCCCGGATCGTCAAGAACAGAGGTCAGCTCTCCCTCACCCTCACGCAGGACGACGACTGGCTGGCCCGGTACGGCCTCCTCTGCGCGGTGGCTGACGGCGTCGGAGGCGAATCCGGAGGCGCGATAGCCAGTCTCCTCACCCTGAACGCCCTGGAAACGCATTTCTACAGCAGCGAACGCGCCGGCGACCTGGAGAGCGCGTGCCGCGACGCGCTGGAAGCGGCAACCACCCGTGCAAACGAAACCCTTCTGACCCAGCAGAGCGAGCGTCCTGAACTGGCTCGAATGGGCTGTACACTGGCGGGTGTTTGCCTGACACCCTCCGGCTACCTCGTTTTTTCTGCGGGAGACAGCCGGGTGTATCGGGTGCGCGACGGCGTGGTCCGCGCATTGACTGTGGACGACACGCTAACCAACGCGCAAAAGAACGCCGGCATCATCGACGACGAGGAAGAAAAAGATCGGCTGACCGGCACACCCTGCTCAATTTGCTCGGCAGCCACAGCTTCCAGCTGCGCATCAAGGCGAACAACGAATTCCGCGACGGCGACCTGATCCTGATCTGCTCCGACGGCATCCACGATCTTATCTCGCACCAGCGGATAAAAGAATGCCTGAGCGGAAACAACAACATTGAACTCGACGTTCAGGCGCTCTGCGAGGCGGCGATCGCGGCCGGCGGCGGGGATAACCTCTCGGCGATCCTGATTGAGCTGTCCGCCCCCGCCTCCCATCAACCGGGGAAAACCTCCATGCCATGAGTGCGGACGACGATTTCCGGCAAACCACGCGCCGCGGCGACCTTCCGCTGCCCGCCTCCGACTCTGGGCAGTCCACCCGGCGGGCCGATGGCCCGAGGCCGGAGGCGGTCCAGCAAACGCGACGTGCCGATGGCGCGGAGCTGGGGAGCTTGCAATCCACCCGGCGGGCCGATGGCGATGCGCCCCCGCGTCCCCCCGAGGTACCACCTGCCGGGACGGCGCCGACCCTCGCGCCCGGACAGCGCATTGACCAGCGCTATGTGGTGGTCTCGCGCTTTGAAGGCTTCACGGGCGAAGCCGACGTCTATCGGTGTAGAGATTCGCATGAGCAGAGCGACGTGGTGGTGAAATTTTATCTCCACGGCGTCGAGCCCCAGCCTTCGGTTATCGAAACGCTGATGAACCACCGTTCTGAACACTTGGTGACCCTCCTGGACCACGGCAAATGGGACGGCCGCTTTTACGAAGTGCAGGAATTCTGCGCGGGCGGCACCGCGCTGGATGCCTTTTTCCGACAGCCAATGACCGATGCGGATGCGGAACGCATGGTGTCGCAGGTGGTGGCCGGCCTGCACGTGCTTCACGAGATGGAACTCACCCACCGCGATATCAAGCCGAGCAATATTTTCTACCGAGATACCGAACGTCAGACCGCGGTCATTGGCGATTACGGCATTGCTCGCGCGGAGACTGGCGGGGTGACAGTGCGCGCAGCCGGCACCCACGAATACAAGGCTCCCGAGGTCGTCCGGGGAACCTACAGCCAGAAGTGCGACTACTACGCCCTCGGCATTACCCTGCTGGCCCTCCTGCGCCGAGGCGCGCCTTTCCAGGACGCACAGGGACAGCCCTTCACCCCCCACGCCATCGTCGATCTCAAAGCCCGGGAAGAGATCCCGCTCCCCCCGGGATGCTCCCGCAGACTGGCTGATCTGATCCTGGGGCTGACGCGCTACGGCGATGATCTGCGGTGGGGTTACAAACAGGTGCGCCAATGGCTCCGGCGCCAGCCAGTCGAGATGGACAACGGCCGGCCGGACAATGAGTACGTGCCCGGCGGCGCCAGCCGCACGACTTACGTCAGCGACCGAGAGATCGGTTCGCCGGTGGAGATGGCAACGAAGCTGGGCCGGCATTTCTCGCGGCAGGACGCCTATTATCAGAAGATCACGGCCGAGCTTTTCCGGGGCCGCATCACCCAATGGCTGGAGTCGGGCCATTGGAGCGCGCTGAGCCGGGCAGTGGAAAAGATTGAGAACGACTACACCAAAGACCAGGAACTCGGGACCTTCTTGCTGCGCTACACGCTCGATCCTCGACAGCCTCTGAACCTTACGGCCGACCACCAGGTGAAAAACTTCGAAGAGTTTGTCGCCTTGCTGGAGGACTGTGTGCAGGGGGACGATACCCGAACTGAGAAGATGTTGGCCGATTTGCTCGACCGTTCCGAACTCACCTGTTGGCTGCGCGCGACCGTGAGGGAGCCTTGGGTTGAGGAATTGGTTGAGAAAATCGAGGACATGCGAGGCCGGCTCGCGAGCTTTGCGCCCTCCCTCCGGCTTTTTGCGCTGTTCTATCTCATCCGGCCGCAGGCACCGTTACGGCTGTACGGAAAGGGGAAGGGCGTTCGGTCAGCAACCAGTGACCTCCCTCGATCGAACGGCACCGGTTCTGTCGATGGCGTGGTGCAAATCACCTCGCCTGCTGAGATCGCTGATGTGCTCGATCATGCTGCCACCTGTTCGGACTTGAGCGGCGGCCTGCGTTGGGTACGAGCCTCGCTGGACCAGTCGGGCAACAACGATGCCATCCGCTTGGGTATTGCTCAGTCGCTGATTACCCTCCTCTATGACGGAAAGCTGGCCGAATGGTTGCGCTCCGCGTTTCCCGGTAAGCCAGAGGAGGAACAATGGGCGCGCCGCTGCGCGATGGAAGAGTACCGGAATGAGAAGATGCTCGGGTACCTGGCGTTGCGCTGGCATTTTGAACCTGATCTCGGCATCGAATTCAATCATGAGGTTATCTCGGGCCCGGCAGATTTGGCGATGAAAGTCCAGATCCCCGACGGGTACAACCGGCTTTGGGAGATGTTGCGGAGCAAAGTGCTGCGAACGTGGCTTCTCGAAACGCGCCGGCTCACCGATTTTCAAGCCTTCGACAGGATTCTCAACGATGGAGCCGAGGATCCTTGGGCGAACGTCGAGGCCGTCCTGCAAATGCTCCATCCTTCCCTCGGAGGGCCGCGTCTGCGGCTTACCGTGGGCCAGGATTCGGTCGAGAGCGACAAAAAAGATCTTGGTGGCATTGGTGAAAACGAAACTCATGAAACACGGATCCAGGTGCTGAACCGTGGGCGCGGCTATCTGGCGGGGATCGCACGCGTGAAAGGCGAATGCGCGGCCATCAAAGGGGATGGGAAGATCAAGGGCGCACCCGGCGAGGTTGTGCTCGTCATCCGTCCGCGCGGCCTGCCTCTTGGCCGCAGAAACTCGGCCGAAGTACGAGTCGACTCTAATGGGGGACGGAAAGTCATCACCTTCCATTTCAAGGTGAACGCGCCTTACGGCGAGATGGTCCGCAA
The DNA here is from genome assembly GCA_963789065.1 of uncultured Verrucomicrobiae bacterium. Lineage (GTDB taxonomy): Bacteria > Verrucomicrobiota > Verrucomicrobiia > Chthoniobacterales > JAFAMB01 > JAFAMB01. The sequence continues at coordinate 11,201 of CAWBKA010000030.1, forward strand.
TTCCCTCGTGGCCGGGGGAATCTGCGCTGCCCTCCTGGGCGTGTTGCGCTGGTTGTTAGGCCAGGTGCATCCGAGCGCCCAGAGCTGGATGTCATGGATCGATTTCGCGGCGGTGTACCCTCCCTCGGGCGAGCACGCCAGCTACATGCTCTTTGGAGTGCCCTTTTTCTTGCTCATCGCCGGCTTTGTCTACTACCTCGTGGCATTGAGCCGCAGGATGCGAAAGTGAACCGGGGCAGTGCTCGGACGCGATTCCGTCCAAATTCTTCGACAGCTTTCTTCCCAAGACGATCCGTCGAGTCCGATTCTGGCGCCGGCTGCTCGAGGAGATCGACGCTGTTTTGTTGCAGAACGTGGGTTATGCGACTCAACTGGTTTGACTGACGATGGAAGGAGGCTTCTTACGCTTAATTTTGATGATCGCCCTGATCGTCGTGGGGTTCGTCATTTTAGTCTGGGTGGTCGAGTTGCTCTGGTCGTTGCTTACCTGGTTTTCGATCAATCTACTGGCTCTCGCGGACATGACCATGAGCGGGGTCGCGCCAAATTATTTGCCGATCGCCGTCTGGGCCGTCTGGGGATTTGTTATTGGCGCACTCTGTCATTTCGCCGTGATTGAGGCTCGGCGGCTGAACCGCCCGCTGGTCGGTTCGCTGGTTATCGTGGTAGTCTTTGGGGCACTGAGCCTCTCCCTAAGCCAGAGTCTGCATGACCCAAACCTGGCAAAGCGAACTGCGACGCCTCCAGCTCAGTCCGCCCGGGCCCTGACGCCTGAACCCGCGCCTGTCCCGACGTCGCAACCCACCTCGACGCCAGAGCCCACTCCCGCACCGACTGTCACACCCGTTCTCACAACACCTACGCCTGTTCCCACAATACGTACGCCTATTCCGCTTACGGAAACGGAACGGTTCGATCAAGCGCTTCGTCTCGCGCAGGCGGACTTGCGCCGGGGAAATTGGGTCGACGCCTTGAGTCTCTACGTCAACCTGGCCGAACACTACCCAGGGCGCGAGGAGCCCCGGGAACAGCTCGCGAGTTTGTTGACGGAAGCCAGAAACTATCCTCGCCGGATCAACGAAGATAACTTTTCGACGGTCCGGCCGTTATTGGAACGAGCGGCCCGCCTTGGCGTCGTGCCGAGCATGCTTCTTCTCGGGCAGAGTCTGCGGTCTAGAGCTCCGGATGACGCCTTGCCGTGGTTTGAGAAAGCAGCGCAAAACGGGAGTCCGGAAGGGATGGTTCAAGCCGGACTGCTTTATGGCGACCGCCGCGACCCCGTGGATGACCGGAAAGCGCTTGAGTATTTTGTCCGGGCAGCCGATGCCGGCGACAAAGACGGGAAATACTACGCGGGGGAATGTTTTTATTTCCCTAAACCGGGTCTGGTTCAAGACAAGACCAAAGCATTGGAATACCTGCACGGCGCAGCCGCCCTGGGTCAGCTTAGGGCGATGGACGTGCTGGGCACGCACTACCGCAACGCGGGCCAATATGATCAGGCGCTGCGGTTTTATGAAGAAGCCGCGCGTGGGGGGTTCGCGAGCGCAATCGCAAACCTGGGGGTGCTATATATCAACGGTGAAGGCGTGGCCAAAAGTCCCGAGCGAGCGGTCGAGCTTTTCCGCCAGGCCGCCGAGCAAGGGGATGCCGGAGGCATGTTCTCCTATGGCAAATGCTTTTTCACCGGCGTGGTCGTGCAAAAAGATGTCCGCGTCGCGTCGGAATGGTTCCGAAAAGCTGCGCGGGCCGGTAGCCCAGCCGCCATCGATTTCTGCCGGCGCCACAACCTTGATTTCCGTTAAGGATAAGCCCCGCGCGGTTTTCTATAGGGGTCAGTCAACAATTATTGACAGATCGACCTGGAAATCCTGGAAACGAGATCCGAGTCGGTTCCGCGTTTGGTACAGAAGGAAGCAAAGAGGATGTTAAACAGAAGGCAACAAAGGTAACAAAGGTTTGGGTCGAGGATTTGGGGTGAGCTGCATGTTGGTTCAGGGGCTTTGAGGGCGGTCGGTTGGTTTTTTACAGAAAAAAGTAGTAGCAAAGAGAATCCGAAGCCCTTCTCGCGGAGTGAAGTATATATCTGGCGTTTCTCAAATGAAGGCGCTAACTAGTTCTTCAGAACCGCCCGCGGTTCTTTTTAGCACAAGGAACCATTTGGTTCCTTAGGAGCCGATTGCCGTTGGTAGGGATGCGCTCCCGCGCGTCCGTCGTGGCACGTCTGAAAGCTTCTGTTTGTTGATCCGGCGTTTTGTCCGCGTTCACGTTTTTAATGGACATGCCAGGGAATAAACCGGAATCAACCGCCACATATGTAACGCCCTTACTGCCCGAGCGGAATGGATGACAACTTGGGAGCCGTAGGAGCCATTTTCTCCGGATCAAGGGTTCCATTTAAAATTCTAACAGCTGGAGGATCAGTCGGAGTAAGCAGACCACTGCCGACAGTCGCCGCAACGCCAGTTGGACATTGCGTTACGGCCTCTCCGACACCACTAGCAGTGGCAACGCCCATCTCACCTGTCTCAACCGGTTCGTCATGAAGAATGGTGGAAGATAGCCATGTAAACCAATGCCACATATTAGGCTTAGTATCTCCTTCCAATCCCTTCCTATCGGTAAAGTTAAGCGGGGTTCCTCCGACATAGCCGTAAGTATTAATCCCTCCATTTAAGCCAATCGGATCGCTCTCCACATATCTCCCAAGCGTCGGATTATAATCGCGGAAGAAGTTGTAGTTTAGCGCCTGTCTCCACATCCTTGTATTGCCCAGGAAAGCGCAGGTTGTAGTTGAAGGTGCCAAGTCCCGACGGGTTCTGGTTCGGCGCATTGTCTCCGAACGCATAGTGGTCCCAGGTCCAGACATCCTGCTTGCTGGCGTTCTGGATGATGTGCGGCGTGTTGAGCCAGTCGGCGCTCACGGAATAAACGGTTGCGCCGCCAGCGCCGGTGAGGACCGCGACCGGGGTGTTGCCAAGGTAGACGGTCTCGTTGACAATGCCGCCGGTTGAGTTGTACTCGCCGAGAAGGTGTCCCTGCTGGTCATAGACATACTCATTCGCCGCCGCCATTCGGCACGGCGCTGCCGGCCTTCCGGATGCGCTCGCCGAAGCCGTTGATCGCATAGCTGGTGGTGACGCCGGCGGCGACGGCCGAGACTCATGCGGCCGCGTGCGTCATAGCCGTAGGTAACGGTGCCGTCCCCGATCTGGTTGCCGGAGGCGTCGTAGGTTTCGGTCTGCGTGGTGAGGCCGCTGAGCGAGGCAAGCCGGTTGCTGGTCGTGGGATAATGGTAGGTCGTGGTGCCGGCGCTGGCGTGATCGTGCTGCTGCGGTTGCTGTCGGCATCATAGCCGTAGGATGTGGTGGCGGTGCCGTTGACGAAGCCGGTGAGCCGGTCGTCGTTGTCATAGCCATAAGTCTTGGCGCTAAGGCCGGTTTCGGTGAGCTTCGTGATGCGGCTGGCATTGTCGTAGGTGAGGGTCTGCACATTGACTGTGCCGCCGACCGCAATGTCGTTGATGCGTCCGTCCTTATCAAAGGTTCTGGCGTAGGTAGCGCCGTTCGGCTCCGTCCAGCTCTTGGCCGGGCCGAAGGGGAAGTAGGCAGATGCTGACGTTAGCCCCCGGTCGAAAGCGCGCTCACGCGGCCCGACGTGTCGTAGCTGTAGGTGATCACCTTCGCCCGAGGGGTATTGAGGCTGTTGAGACGGCCAAAGGCATCGTAGGCTGAAAGGTCACGGTGAGCGTCACCGAGCCTGTCATCTGCGGTCTTGGTCAGCAGATGGCCAAATTGGTCGTAGAGTGAAACTGGTGGTGCCGGCCGGATCGGCCATTTTTGTCCAGATGCCCGATACCGTAAGTGCCAGTATCATAAGTGTAGGTAATGGTCTCGCCGCCGGTCCAGGTGATCTTGAGGGGCCGGTTGAGGGCGTCATAGGTATGGTGCCCACCTCGGCTCTGGCATCCTTCGAGGTGAGCAGGTTGCCGGCGGCGTCGAAGGTGCGCGTGGTGGCGCCCGTGTCGGGGCTCGTCACGCCAGTCTGGTCGCTCAAGGCCATCGTAGGTGTAGATGGTCGTCGAGCCCACGCGGGTCGATGACGCGGTAAGATCGTCATTGGCGTCGTATAGGTGTAGGTGGTCTTGTTGTTAAGCGGCGTCGAGGAACGAGCTGCGCCGGTTGAGCGCATCATAGGTATAGATGCTCGCGTGACTCAGCGGATCGGTGAGCGTGAGCAGATTGCCCTCATTATCGTAGGTGTAGGTAGTCTTCTCGCCCGCCAGCGCGCCCGTATCGGAGGCAACGCGGTTGCCCGCGTCATAGGTGTAGCTGTGGGTGCGCGTGAGGGTTATTGCTCGGGTCATAAACATTGACCGCCGTCACGTTGCTGGTGGCATCGTAGCTGTAGTCGATGGTATCGCCGGCCTTGTCCGTGATCTGCGTAAGCCGGTGCGCGGCATCGTAAACATATTTGTAAGGTGGAGCCGTCCGTCTGGGTGACGAGGTTCACCATCCCGGCGAGGGTCGTAGGCATAGCTGGTCGTGCAGCGAGCCCATTTTCTTGGTCAGAACCCGCCCAAGCTGGTCATAGGTAAACGCGGTCACCAGAGCATTCGGGTCGGTCACACTGAGCAGCTTGCCGTCGGCATCGTAACTGGTGAAGCTCCAGATCTGATTGAGCGCGTTCTTGATCGTCTCCACGTCGCCCTTGGCGTCATAGGTCGTGGTGGTGACATGATTGTCGGGGTCTTTGGCGGTGAGCACCTGGCCGTGGCTATTGTAGGTATAGGTCCAGCTTCGCGTATGCGTGCCGTCAGTCACCGATTTGGACAGCAGGTTGCCGTTGGCATCGTAGGTAAAGGTCGTCGTGCGGTTGGGCTCGACGATCTTCGTCGGTAAATGAAATGTCGTGGACCAGGTGGTGGTGATGGTTCGGGCCAGCGGGGTGCCCGAGGCCTCCGTGCGCGAGGTTTCCTCGCCCTGCGCATTATGGATATAGGTCGTCACATTGCCATCAAAGTCGGTGCAGGCTGGAGACAAAGCCATTTCCGTCATAGGTGAAGGCCTTGCCGCCCGTGCCGGAACTGCAACCGCAATCGACGCCGCTGATCGCCGTCGGCTTGACCAGGTTGAATTGAGTGGCGAGCGTGTAGGTGTGCGCGTTGCCGCGCGCGTCGGTCACCGTCGAGCTGGTCCCGTTGGGGTAGGTGACCTTGGTGAGATCGGCTCCGCCCGGATGCTGGCTCGAGGTCGCTCGGCCCTGGCTGTCATAGGTCCAGCTCTCGAACGCATTGCCGTCCTCATCGACGAGGCTGGTGAGCAGATCGGGATAGGTGAGGTTCTCATAAAGATACCAGCGCGTCGTACTGTCCGGATGGGTTACCGACGCCAGATTGCCGCGGCACGTCATAGCCATAAGTGAACTTGCCACCATCGGGGACCGTCATCGTGTTCACCCGGTTCGAGGTGTCGTAGGTGAAGGCAAGCTTATGGCCAAAGGGGCCGGTTACGGCCGTCAACAGATTGCCGACGTAGGTTAACGTCGTGGTCAGGCCCGCCCGAGTGGTGATCGAGGTAAGAAGCCCGGTCAGGGAGTAATTCTCGGTGCTGTCATCGGCCAGCTTCAGCTTCCAGCCGGTTTGGGTGCCGGTCGCGGGCACCGGCGTCAGCACGTTGGTCACGTCGGGATCAGGCACATAGCTCGAGCCCTTTTTCGTATAGATATCCTGCCGCCCGTCAGGGCGCGTCACCGTCACCGCCGTGGCCGTGGCGTTTAGCCCCCGCTGATAGGTGCTGTGCCAGCCGACCCCTAGACCGACACTCGATTGGTCGTAGCTGTTGTAGTAACGCGTGAACGAAAGTTGCGTGTTGATGGGTGCGGTAAAATCCGTCTGCGTTTCGAACAGGTTCCCGGTCCCTGCGTTGATTGGATCGCCGACGAGGCTTGATCCTAGTATCGGCTGACCGACGGGAATTGATATTTTTGGTGCATCGATGGGCAATGACACTTTTGACATCTTTGGCCCACCTACGGCGCTTGGCGGTTTTGGGCATATGTTCCCACCGTTGTTCTTCCCCAAAAAGCCTTGCCCCGGCGGCGGCGGCGAGGTCAGTCCGGTCACCGTAATATTAGTGACACTAAAGTACCCATCGGCATACTGAAGCCACTTACCTGTGATGGAATATCCATAGGCAATAACGAAACTCCCTCCGCTCGTGTTGCCCGAGGCCGTGGTGTAATTCAAGGCCGATTCCCAGTTATAATTTGCCGCGTACGGCGGGTAGTTGAATAAAATGGTAACTCCCATGGAGCCCTCGCCGACGGCGTTGCCGACCCAGTAGCTTTCGCCGCCGGTGGAGATGTACGTCTGGGATGACTGCCGGGAGACCAGTGAATTCGGAGGTGCATTGGTCGGCCTCACGCCATAATAAACCGTGCCGGTGCCGATTGTTATTGTCGCGGTCATGGGATTGCTGCCCGCGGTGGCGGCGATGGAGGAAGCGTAAGGCGGATCTCCCGTGACCACCGTCTTAGTTCCCTTGGTGTCGTCGACGATGAAGACCAGCGTGCATTTTTCTCCAGCAAGGTTGCTGTTCGGAGGGCCAAACACGCCAGTCTCGTCGGTAGCCGAAGTGACGACTCCCGTCACTGTTATTTTAACCAACGCCGCCAGGGCGACGCGGGGCGCACCTGCAAAGAACAAGGTCACCATCAAAAAGAGACCGGCCGATCGACGGGGCCAGGATCTCTTGTCAGACGCGAAGCCTAAAAGCGGTTCATAAGCTTTTTTTTGGATGCACCATCTTTCATTTCCTCCGGTTTTGTCGAGGCAGTCTGTGAAATATATAATGGTTTTTGCTACGGCGACCGGCCAGAATAATAGAGGCAAGCAATTTTTAACGTAGATGGTTAGGTAAGCGTGTTGTTAGGGCAGTCCGGCAGACTTGCCGATTGGCTCTCACCTATCTCATCGCCGCAGGAACAAGATTGATTGCGCAGTTTAAAAAAAGGGCGGCGGTCCTGCCGGAGATAACGCGCAGTGTATATGGCCGTTGATTCCACACCGTTTTAGCCGACCAGCATACCTTCCCGGGCCAGCGAATTAAGCCCTGCACGGACGCGGCTCTCCAGAATCGTTGCCACTTTACCCAGGTCTTCGACCAGTACGCCATCCTCATAGAGCTTGCCCTGTTCGGAGCGGACAAATTCCAGCAGCTCGCGGGCGAGCATTTTCTGGTTGCGCGTTCCGTCCAGCAGTTGCACCAGCCGGCGGCTGAGCGGGTCTGGAAACTTTATCAATACGTGAAGCTGGCTGGTAGCAGACTCGCCGCGCTCCAACTGAAACCGTGCCAATCTGCTGACTGACGGGCGATCACTGACCAGGTTGGTAAGATGGTTCGGGAAAATATGCATTTGCAAAAAACCCGCCCGGTAAGCTCGCGTCAGGCCCTCGACGAGGGTCTGCTCGTCGCTCTCGGATGGAGCAACTGGCACTTTGCTGGTTGCCGCGGCTTGCGCATCAGCGAGCAACTCTTCGAACGAGATCGTGCCAGGCCAGTGCAACCAAAGAGATTTCAGCGCCGCTTGGAGCAGTGGATGGGCGGTTTGCAGTTCCGCTCCTTCTGGCCGGCGGAACAGGGTGGCCTCGCCACCCTCGCTGTTTTCCTGCGGGGCCGCATCACACGAGACGTAAAGCTTCGGAATTCGTTCAACTAACAGATCCGGCGCCAGGGCTATTTCTTTGTGGCAAAGCAAGGTTTGCCGGAAGCCGGAGCCACGGATGAAATCTTTATATTGTTCCCGGACAACCTCCTTGGCCCCTTTCAGTGCCTCCATTTTTTGCCTGACCTCAGGAGTGAATTTCTCCCAATGCAGATCGTTTGAACTGGCTTCTCCGACAAACTGCAGATCGTGACGCTCAGCGTCCGAGATGAAGTCGTAAAAATAGAAGGACTGATTTATCTCGCTCAAATCGTCATGAAAAAATGCTTCGTCCGCGTGTTTAACCGTTCGTTCATATTGTGACCGGATTGCCGCAATGTAAGGCTCCGGGTTCAAGGTCGATTCCGATAGGAACTTCAGGAGGCCGCGGGCCTGTCCCACTTTTTCGGCCGGGTCATCGAAACGCGTCGTGTGGAAACGCATCATCCAACGGACCAGATCGCGCAGATGGTTGCCCGGGAAAGCGTTATAGCTGATGTAGGCGACGCCCTGCGGATTGAGCATTTCACGACAAATGGCCAGGATGCGCTCGCGAACGGATCGCGGAACCCAGGAGTACACTCCGTGGGCGATGATGAAGTCAAATCGTCCAAACTGCTCTGTACTTGCCTCAGAGAGATCCATGGAGTGCAGGCGGATGTTTCGCAGTCCCAGCTCTTCCACAAAGGCTTGACCAGAAGCGATGGGACGCCGAGCCAGGTCGAGACCGACGAAATCGCTTTCCGGCAAGTGGAAAGCCATCCCGATAACGTTTTGGGCTACCCCGCAGCCTATTTCGAGCACCCGACAATGGTTTATCGGTGCCGGCTGCACCCCGCGGAGAAAGGCGACGGTGGCCAGCCGTTTCGGATGAGTCTGGGGAAACACCGTGGCCGGATACTGAACCTTGTCATACGGACTTATTTCCTCTCCGGCGGTCTTCATACTCCTTTAGGAGTAGGTAACGAAATATGGCTCGACAAGCGAAAACAGAACCTGTCTGTTACGCCAGCTAATAGTATTCATGATTGTCACCGAAGAGCTGCTGAAGCCGATTTCCGAGGAGTTTCCCTGTGGGGAAGATTTGTCCAATGATGCGAGTCTTCAGGAACTCGAGACCATGGCTCGTGGCAAGGAGGAAACCCAGTTTTCAGCGGCGGAGCCGCCGGATTGGAAGCAACTGCGAGTCCGCTGTTTAGAACTATTCGGACAGTCCAAGGATTTGCGAATTGCCATGACGCTGGCGGTGGCCTCGATTGAGCTCGATGGTTTGCCCGGTTTGCGGGATAGCCTGACCCTGGTCAAAGGCTTGCTCGAAACCTATTGGACTACCTTTTATCCACAGCTCGACCCGGCCGACGATAATGATCCTTTGCAGCGGATGAATATTGTCGCTTCCCTGGCCACGCCTATCGGGACTTTTGGCGACCCCTTACGCATCCTCGAAAGGCTGCGGGCGATCCCTTTGTGTAACTCGATCCAGTTGGGGCGCTTTAATCTCACGGACATCTTCCGGGCCGAGTCCGGTCTGGCGGCTGGGAGCGAAAAACCAGCCGTGGCGACGGCCAGAATCGACGCGGCATTTCAAGACTCCAATCCCGAAGAGCTGGCGAAGACCTATCAGGTTCTTGGTGATTGTATCACGCTGGTGCAAGCTATCGATGAATCGGTCACCCGTGCCGTGGGAGCCGGGAATGCGCCAGATTTAACACCTTTGGCGGCCGACCTCAGCGCGATGCGGAGCCGAGTCGCTCCTTATATCAAGGAATCTGCCGCATTGGCCGTCGGAACGGATGTTGCGTCGGCCGCTGCCGGTCAGGAAGCTGTCGGTCAAGTCGCTTCTTCCTCCGATGGCGAGATCCGCTCGCGCAAGGATGTCCTCTTGCTGTTGCAAAAGATCGCTCTTTACTACGACCGAGTCGAGCCCTCAAGCCCGGTACCTTTGATCCTCAAACGGGCCGCTCGCCTGGTAGAGATGGATTTCATGCAGATCCTGGAGGATCTTTCCCCCGACGCCATCGCTCAGGTTCGAACCATCACGGGGGAAAAGGAAGAATGAGGCTCGTGGAGTCCGCGGCGACACAATGCCATTGACAAACGATGAAAATTTTGACGACATTGCTAAACGCAAGTTCGGTTAGGCCGATAAAGAAAATAGACAGGAAGCCTTTCCAGGCTCGGTTAACTGTCGGCGGATCCATTCAAGTAGCGTGAAAACAACAGGAAATGGCAGGATCGCTCTCACCGTCTTTCAAAGGCTTTTGCTCCGAGCGCGAAGAGCTTTGAATGTTCAATATTCTCCTGCCTGCACAATTCAATGATTTAGTCTTATGGCAAAAGCTAGCAGCCAAAAATTTATTGCTCGAAACCGGGCGCCGCGGGTGCAAATCGAATACGAGGTGGAGGTCTACGGCTCCCAAAAGAAAATCGAACTGCCCTTTATCATGGGGGTAATGGCCGATCTTTCGGGCAAGCCAGTGGATCCGTTGGCGCCGGTGGCGGATCGTAAGTTCCTCGAAATAGATATCGATAATTTCGACGATCGATTGAAAGCGGCTAAACCCCGGGTGGCTTTCAGAGTGCCGAATACCCTGACCGGGGAGGGGAATATGAGCGTCGATCTGACCTTTGAGAACATGGACGACTTCTCCCCGGGTGCAGTGGCCCGGAAAGTTGAATCACTCAGCAAGCTGCTGGCCGCGCGAAATCAGCTTTCCAACCTTATTACTTACATGGACGGCAAAGTCGGCGCGGAAGAAGTGGTCAAAAAACTTCTCGCTGACCCTGCCCTGTTAAGCGCACTTGCTTCAGCGCCCAATCCGAATGTGAAAGAGGCGGGGAGCGCATCTTAGTTGTCACGATTTATGGCTCAAGAGAATCCCCAGACTCAAGCGGAGGTAGCGGTCGGTACATCGACATTCGAGCCGACCGAGTTCGAGGCGCTACTTAACAAAGAATTCAAGCCGAAGACCGACCAGGCCAAAAGCGCGGTCCAGGAGGCTGTCAAGACGCTCGCCCAGCAGGCGCTCGGCGCTGCTTCTTTAATATCGGATGACGTCCTTCTCACGATCCAATCTCTGGTGGGCGAACTGGATCGGAAGCTTACCGAACAAGTTAACCTGATCATTCACCACGACGAATTCAGGAAGCTGGAAGGGACTTGGCGCGGATTGTACCACCTCGTGAGCAACACCGAGACGGACGAGATGTTGAAGATCCGGGTCTTGAACGTGTCGAAGCAGGAGCTCGGGAAGACTCTGAAAAAATATAAGGGTGTTGCCTGGGATCAAAGTCCGATTTTCAAGCGCGTTTACGAGGATGAGTACGGTTCGCCTGGCGGCCAGCCATACGGCTGCCTGATCGGCGATTACTACTTCGACCATAACGCGCCCGACGTTGAATTGCTGGCCGGCATGGCTCAGATTGCCTCCGCGGCCCACGCGCCGTTTATCGCCGGCGCCTCGCCGACAGTGATGAACATGGATACCTGGCGAGAGCTCAGTGATCCTCGTGACTTGACCAAGATTTTTCAGACGCCCGAATATGCGCCGTGGCGATCTCTTCGAGACTCCGAAGACTCCAGGTATATCGGTCTCGCGATGCCCCGTTTTCTTTCCCGCATCCCTTATGGTGCCAAAACCTCTCCGGTCGAAGATTTCGCCTTTGAGGAGGATGTAGAAGGGGCCGACCACAATAAATATACCTGGTCGAACTCCGCCTTTGCCATGGGGACGAACATTACTCGGGCCTTTAAGCTGTACGGCTGGTGCGCGCAGATTCGCGGCACCGAAAGTGGTGGAATGTTGGAAGGCCTGCCCGTGCATACCTTTCCAACGGACGACGGAGGGGTGGACATGAAGTGTCCGACCGAGATTGCGATCACCGACCGACGTGAGGCGGAATTAGCGAAAAACGGGTTTATGCCTCTGTCGCACTACAAGAATACCGATTATGCGGTCTTTATTGGTGCTCAATCGCTGCAAAAGCCGGCGACTTACTACGATCCGGATGCGACGGCCAACGCGAATTTGTCGGCCAGGTTGCCCTACTTGTTTGCTACCTGCCGATTCGCCCATTACCTCAAGTGCATGGTGCGCGACAAGATCGGAACGTTCAAGGAGCGTGCTGATATGGAGCGCTGGCTGAACGATTGGATCAGGAATTTCACCGTCGACGGCAAGACCGCCTCCGACACCCAAAAAGCGCAGCGACCCCTTGCGGAAGCGATGGTTGAAGTCACGGAGGTCGAGGGCAATCCGGGATACTATGCGTCCAAATTCTTTTTGCGGCCCCACTACCAACTGGAGGGCTTGACGGTTTCTCTCCGTCTGGTTTCGAAGCTTCCCAGCGTCAAGGGCAAGTAAGTTTTGTAACTCAAATAACTTCGGCTTGGCCGTTGCCTTTGCTACCGCGCCAGATTGGCCGGCGGGAAGCCCGGAGTTCAACCCAAATGAAATCAAATCAAAAGGCGCGAATAATGTGAAGGGATGAAGTTAATTTATGGCTGTTGACATGTTCCTGAAGATCAATGGAGTGGATGGCGAGTCAAAGGACAAAACCCATCCGATGGAAATTGACGTTTTGGCCTGGTCCTGGGGAATGAGCAACTCCGCCTCGGGGCATGCGGGCGGAGGATCGGGTACCGGCAAGGTGAACGTTCAAGATATTAGTGTTACCAAATGGGTGGACTCGTCCAGCCCATACCTCGTCCTGGCCAGCTGCAATGGTGATCATTTTGATGAAGCCAACCTGGTCGTCAGAAAAGCAGGTGGCTCCAGTCCGGTAGAATACATCAAGATCAAGATGACCGAAGTCTTTATCAGCTCGGTATCGACCGGGGGTTCTGGAGGGGAGGATAAGTTAACAGAGAATGTTGCCTTAAATTTCAGCACATTCGAATTTAATTACACTCCACAGGACGCCAAGGGTGCTGCGGGGACGGCTATTCCGGCAGGCTGGGACATCCAGGCCAATGCGAAACTTTGACCCGGGATTCAACGGCGCGGCTGGACGATCCGGCCGCGCTGTGGCCAGAAATTTGGGCTGAAGGGCTGGCAATAATTTCGAAGTTGTGGCGTTGCCTGACTACAAAATGACTCCGGAGGAACTGCTGAAGAGTGGGCGGCCGGACGAGGCCTTGAAGGGCCTGCAAACTAGAATCCGCGATGACCCGGCAAACGCCAAGTCGCGCGTTTTCCTCTTCCAGTTGCTCAGTGTCCTAGGCGATTGGGAGCGGGCAAACACCCAGCTTCAGGTTCTCTCCGAGATGGATTCAGATAGCCTGATGCTCTCGCGCATTTTTGAACCTATCCTGGTTTGCGAAGCAATTCGGGCGGAGGTCTTTGCAGGCAAACGGACGCCGATCATTTTTGGCGAGCCGCCGGAATGGATCGGATCTTTAGTGCAGGCGATGGAGCTTTTCGGCAAGGGGGAGTTCAGTGCTGGTGTCGAGCTTCGCGACAAAGCATTCGAGGCGGCTCCAATGAGTGCCGGCAAGATCAACGGCGAACCTTTTACCTGGATTGCCGACGCGGATGAACGGCTGGGCCCTGTCCTTGAGGTGATACTGGAAGGACGTTATTATTGGATCCCCTTCTGCCGCATCCGCCAGATTTTTATCGAGCCAGTAAGTGACCTTCGAGACCTGGTTTGGGCTCCCGCGCAGTTTGTCTGGGAGAACGGTGGTCAAGCCGCCGGCCATATTCCTTCGCGTTATGCCGGGACGGAGCGCTCCAAAGATGGTAACCTGAAGTTGGCCCGTAGAACCGAGTGGTCTAACAAAAGTGGAGTTAATCTTGGTCTGGGCCAGCGGATTCTGGCCACTGATACCGCTGAATACCCATTGTTGGAAATTAGGTCTCTTGAAATTACGGCTCCGGAGGCGCCGGCGCTGTAACGCTCCGTCCGAATGCCCGAAGGACTCACTCCGCTCGACAAACTCCAGCCCTGCCTCCTCGATCGTCTGACGGACGATGAACCAGGGAAGCGAGAGGAGAGTCGAAACCAACGGACCGTTTCTCTGCAACGTTATCGGGCCGGAGTTCTGCGGGATCTGGAGTGGCTTTTCAATTCGATCGGTCATTTCCCGGACGAGCGAGTGGGTGAGGGGACTTTTGCCGACCACGAAGAAGCGTTTCGCTCCGTGATCAACTTTGGGATTCGTCAACTGTATGGACGTCTGGCTCCGGATGTTGAAGAAATCGAAAAACAACTCACGGATGCCCTTATTGTCTTCGAACCTCGGATCAACCGAAGGACGCTCAAAGTTGACGTGAAGATTGACCGGAACCTGCTTTCTATCGAATTGACGGGTGAGCTTTGGGTCAACCCCATGCCGGAAAAGCTTTTTATCAAGACCGAACTCGATCTGGAGTCGAGCGCGTCCACGATCAGGGAGGCTGGTAATGGATGAGCGTCTGTTAGCTTATTATAACAGCGAGCTGCGTCATGTCCGGGAGATGGCGGGCGAGTTTGCTCGCGAATTTCCCAAGATCGCCGGTCGATTAGCCTTGGACCGGGATGCCAAAGAGATTTGTCCCGATCCGTATGTCGAACGTTTGCTGGAGGGCTTTGCCTTTTTAGCGGCGCGCGTCCATTTGAAATTGGACGCGGAATTTCCGCGTTTCACCCAGACCTTGCTGGAGACGGTCTATCCACATTACCTGAGTCCGGTTCCCTCGATGGGAGTGGTGCGTTTCGAACCTGATCCGCGCGAACCGGGACCCGAGGATGGGTTTCTCCTGGAGCGGGGTACTGCGCTTCGCAGCCAAAGCGACGAGACACCGTGCGAGTTCCGGACCGCGCACGATTTGCGCCTCTGGCCCTTAAAAATTATTGATGCACGCTACTACACTCGGACCATCGTTGAGTTGGAGCTTCCGGGTTCGCTGGAATCGAAGGCTGCCATCTCCATCCGGCTTCAGATCAGGTTGCGACAAAAAATTCAAAGAACTGAAGCTCGATCGGCTGCCAATCTTAATTCGGGGTGCGGACGAGATTCCGATTTGCGTCTACGAGCAGATTTTTGCTCGCGGTAGCCACGTCATCGTGCAATCGCCCAAAGGGCAGGGTCGATTTCGCGAGATTTTACCGGCTTCAACCATCCAGCGCGTCGGGATTTCGAGAAGATGAGGCGTTGTTGCCACGGGGACCCCGCAGCTTCGAGGGATACCGTTTGCTGAAGGAGTACTTTGCCTGTCCGCAACGTTTTCTGTTTTTTGAGCTAGCGGGGCTCGCCTCAGCCGTCCAACAATGCGACGGAGATCAAATTGGAAATCATCATCGCCCTGCGCACGAGCCGAGCTGAAACTCGATAACCGGATCGACGCCAATAGCTTCGCGCTTTTTTGCACGCCGGTCATCAATCTATTCCCCGAAGAGGCTCGACCCGATCTTGATCTCGGATCGATTTGCCGAATTCCATATCGTGCCCGAGCGAAGTCGGCCAATCGATTTTGAAGTTTCCAGATCGAAGAAGTTGCTGGCGTGCTCGCCAAGACGAACGAAGAACAGCGATTCGAGCCCTTTTACCGAGCCCGTGACAGCCGATGCCCCGGTTGGGCGCCTACTATACAGTCAATCGGGTGCCCAGGGTCTTGACCGCGAAAGAAAAGAAATTCGGTGCCGTATCGTCCTATGCCGGCAGCGAAGTTTTCATCTCGCTGGTCGATGCAAAGTGCGATCCCTACAAACGGCAACTAAGCCAGCTCAATATCAGTGCCCTCTGCACAAATCGCCATTTGCCCATTCAGTTGCCGATCGTCGGTGGGAGATACTGACCTGGCGACGGAACTCTATTCGCCGGTCGCCTCAATTCGCTGGGTCGCTGGTCCCACGGTTCCGGTTGCTTCAACCGCCGAAGGTGATCCCTCCTGGAGAATCATCAGCCATTTGTCCCTGAACTATCTTTCGCTGCTCGATGCAAAAGAGGTCGATGGGTGCGGTCGCGCTGCGTGATTTGCTGAAGCTGTACGTCAATCCGAACGACGTCTTTACCTTGCGCCAGATCGAATGGCATTCGTTCGGTGGTCGCGACTCCAATCATCCGGCGGGTGGCAACTGCCGGGCCGCTGACTTTCGCGCGCGGGCTGGAGATCAGGGTGATCCTGGACGAGGATGCGTTTGAAGGCTCCGGGATATTTGTTCTCGGCGCGGTTTTGGCGCAGTTTTTTGCCCGTTATGTTTCGATTAATTCTTTCACCGAGACCGTAATTGTCTCACAACGACGCGGGGAGATCATGCGATGGCCGAGCCTGATCGGCAGACGTCAGATAGCTTAGCCGCCGAAATGGCCTTGCGGCCGCACGAGTTCAATTTCTTCCAGGCTGTTCGACGCCTGGAGGCGGAACACCGGGCGATGCCCGCGGGTCGGATGGTCGGTCCGGCTGGAGGAAGATTTTTTGCGTTTTTGCCAGATTCCGTCTCTTTCTTTTGCTCCCTCGAGCATTCGAAAGCATTGAACAGCGTGAACGGTTTGGTTCGGATGTACGTCAACTTTCTGGGCATGTTCGGGCCGAACGGACCTTTGCCGCAGCAGTTGACCGATTTCGCGCGCGATCGCCTGAGAAACGCTCATGATCCGACCCTGGTTCGGTTCATGGACATTTTTCATCAACGAATGTTGTCGTTCTTTTATCGTGCTTGGGCGAGCAACGAGAAGAGCGTTGATTTCGATCGCGCCGACGAGGCTCGTTATGCCGATTATTTCGGAAGCTTGTTCGGAATCGGCATCCCTTCCTTGCGGGATCGAGATTCTGTGTCGGATTGGACAAAGATCCATTTTGCCGGCCGCCTGTCGGCGCAGACGCGAAACGCTGAGGGGCTGGAAGCAATCCTGGCGGACTTTTTCGCCTTCCGACGGAGATCCAGGAGTTCGCAGGGTACTGGATGAAGATCCCCAAGGAGAATCAGTGTCGGTTGGGCGAGTCGCCAGAAACCGGAAGTCTAG
Organism: uncultured Verrucomicrobiae bacterium; assembly: GCA_963789065.1. GTDB lineage: Bacteria > Verrucomicrobiota > Verrucomicrobiia > Chthoniobacterales > JAFAMB01 > JAFAMB01. The sequence continues at coordinate 27,852 of CAWBKA010000030.1, forward strand.
GGATCAACGCCGTCGTCGGGGAGCGGAAGTATGAGGTGCAATTGAAATTCCGGATTCGCATGGGTCCGATGGAACTGGTCGATCTGCAAAGGCTGGTGCCGATCGGCGACAGTTTTAAACGTTTGAAAGATTGGGTTTTGAACTATGTTAACCAGGAGTTCTATCTGGGATCTCCAATGCGTCCTGAAGGCGCGCGGCCGTGCCTGCGATTTCTCTGGGGCAGGGTGCGATGCTTGGCTGGACGACCTGGTTGAAAAGCAAACCTTTCACCGCGCGATCCTGACGATGCGATTTTCGATCCGGAAACTTCTTGATACTGGCGTCGCAAAGCGTCCTGCGTTTCGCATTCCGCGGAACAGAGTGCAAAGCGGGACGGTTCGCTTGACGACCATTTAACATTGATCGCATGGATGAAACTGAATACATGATAAAGAAAGGCTCGATTCCGTTTCTGCCGCCTGGCCTTAATGCGCCGATGTTCGAATCCGAAAACTCGAAGCGCGCAATTTGCGACTATGACGAATGGCTGAAATCAAAAGATCGATTCTCTTCGGAAAACTCAATCCGATTAGCCTACAAGGCAGTCGAGAGCGCGACTATCTTTTGCAAGATGCGGGGCAATCCGTACGTCGAACTCGTGCATTGGCTCAACCAATCTTTCAACTGGCTGACTCGGATCTGCACAGGATCATCAAGCATTTGCGTGTGAATACCTCCCGACTGGCCACGGATCTCACGACTGCTCTCGACAAATTGCCCCGGGGTGCTACCTCGATTTCCGACTTTTCGCCGCACCTGGAAGAAGCGGTCGAACGCGGCTGGGTGTTTGGATCGCTCCTTTTCGGAGAAAACCGGGTCCGGACCGGTCACGTGGTGGTCGCGCTGCTGAAGACTCCAAGCCTCCGCAATGTTTTTCTTAGTCTGTCGAAAGAATTCTCGAATATAAAACTTGAGACGCTGACGGATACTTCGCCAAAGTCACTGCGGGTTCTCCGGAGGAATCGCTTGGCGCGTGCGGACCAGGCCGGCGCTGCTGGAGTCTCTCCAGGTGAGACCAGCGGGGCGATGGCTCCCGCGCCGATGGGCAAGCAGGAAGCGCTCGGCCGATTTTCCGTCGACCTGACGGAGAAAGCGAGAAAAGGAGAGATCGATCCGATCCTTGGTCGCGATGAAGAGATTCGGCAGATCGTCGATATTCTGATGCGCCGCCGGCAGAATAATCCGATCCTGACCGGCGAAGCGGGCGTTGGAAAAACGGCAGTCGTCGAAGGGTTTGCCTCTGCGGATTGCGGCCGGCGATGTTCCTCCGGCGCTCAAAGAGGTGAGTCTGCGAACTTTGGATCTTGGCTTGCTGCAGGCTGGGGCGAGCATGAAAGGGGAATTCGAGAATCGGTTGCGCCAGGTGATCGACGAGGTCCAGGCGTCTCCGAAGCCGATCATCCTTTTTATCGACGAGGCGCATACGCTGATCGGGGCTGGAGGTGCGGCCGGACAAGGCGACGCAGCGAACCTGCTCAAACCGGCTCTTGCCCGCGGCACGCTGCGCACCATCGCGGCCACCACCTGGGCGGAGTACAAAAAATACTTTGAGAAAGATCCCGCGCTGACACGCCGTTTTCAGGTCATCAAGGTGGACGAGCCAAGCGAGGACAAAGCGGTCCTGATGATCCGCGGTCTCGCGCCGGTTCTGGAAAAGCATCACAAGGTGCATTTGCTGGATGAAGCTCTCGAAGCGGCTGCTCGATTATCGCATCGTTACATTCCCTCCCGCCAATTGCCGGATAAAGCGGTCAGCCTGATCGACACCGCTTGCGCTCGGGTCGCGATCAGCCAACATGCGACTCCGCCGGCTCTGGAGGATTGCCAGCGCCGCATCTCCGCGCTGGAAAGTGAACTCGCGATCATCGGCCGGGAATCTGCCATCGGCATTGATCACCAGCAGCGCAAGGCGGACATCGAAGCGAATCTGGCTTCGGAAAAAGATCGTCTCGCGAAGCTTGAAGAGGCTTACCAAAAGGAGAAGGAGGTGGTCGGCGAAATTCTCGAACTCCGCCGGAAACTCGCGTTGGACCCTGCGTGAAGCCATGCCGGCGAAGGAGGGTGAGGGCAAAGCCTGACCAGATCAAAGCGGAAGATCGCGAGGCGCTGCTCGCGAAACTGCGCGAACTGGAAAAGCAGCTCTCGGCGATCCAGGGTGAGGATCCGCTCATTCTGCCAAGCGTAGACGAGCAGGCGGTGGCATCGGTCGTGGCGGATTGGACCGGTATCCCGGTTGGTCGAATGGTCAAGAATGAAATTCAGGCGGTCCTGACCCTGGCGGACAGTCTCGAAAAACGAGTGATCGGCCAGCGTCACGGTCTGGAAGCGATTGCCAAACGGATTCAGACCTCGCGTGCCGGCCTCGACAATCCCAGCAAGCCGATCGGCGTCTTCCTCTTGACCGGTCCCAGCGGCGTTGGAAAAACCGAGACGGCCTTGGCTCTTTCCGAAACGCTCTACGGCGGCGAGAGCAACATCATCACGATCAATATGAGCGAATTTCAGGAGGCGCACACCGTCTCGACGCTGAAGGGAGCTCCGCCTGGTTACGTCGGTTACGGTGAAGGCGGCATCCTGACGGAAGCCGTTCGCCGGCGTCCCTATAGCGTGGTGTTACTGGATGAAGTCGAAAAAGCGCATCCGGACGTGCACGAAATTTTCTTTCAGGTCTTTGACAAAGGGATGATGGAAGATGGTGAGGGGAGGCTGATTGATTTCAAGAACACGATCATTCTGCTCACGACCAACGTCGGAAGCGACTTGATCATGAACATGTGTAAGGATCCGGAGATGATGCCGTCGCCGGAAGGTGTCGCCAAGGCGCTCCGGCAACCGTTGCTCAAAGTGTTTCCGGCCGCCCTGCTTGGCCGTCTGGTCGTCATACCCTACTACCCGTTGAGCGACGCAATGTTGAGGTCGATTATCCGGCTCCAACTCAGTCGCATCCAGAAGCGGAATCGGCGAGAGTCGCGAAATCACTTTCGGCTATGACGATGCGGTGGTCGACCTGATTGCCAGCCGGTGCACCGAACTCGAGAGCGGCGGCCGCATGGTGGATGCGATTCTTACCCAGACCCTCCTCCCCGAGATTAGCCGCGAGCTACTAACCCGCCTGATGGAGGGAGTTCCGGCGCAGAAAATTCGAGTGAGAGTCAAAGATGGAGATTTTGCCTACCATTATGCCTGATCTCAGGCCACTCGACCTGCTGAAACCTCGCAGTTGACCAGATCCGAGAATCGACTTTATGGCTCTTTCGCAAACGAATCGACTTTTGCAGGTGACGACTCCGCTCGGCGAAAACACGCTGGTGGTCACGGGATTCCGCGGCACCGAACACCTGAGCCGCCTGTTCTCCTTTGAGCTGGACTTGATAGCCGAAAATTCAACGACCATTGATTTCAGCCAGGTGGTCGGGAAACGAAATCACCCTGGCGATCGCGACGCCCGGCCAAGGAGGTGCTGCGGAGTGGCGGTACCTTGATGGAATTTGTGCTTCCTTCTCCGAAGGCGATCGCAACGAAAAATTCACCAGTTATTCCGCTGAAGTGGTACCGAGAGTCTGGCTCCTCACCCGCTTGGCCCGCAGCCGGATCTTTCAGCAAAAGTCGGTGCCGGACATCCTTAAAGAAGTGTTCCAAGGATTCGATTGTGACTTTCAACTGCGGTCAGTACGAACCCCGGGAATACTGCGTTCAATACCGGGAGACTGATTTCAATTTTGCCAGCCGGCTGATGGAGGACGAGGGAATCTTTTATTTTTTCAAGCACACCGAGAATGGTCACAAAATGGTCATCGCGGATACGCCCCAGTCCCATACCGACGTCCCCGGGCTGACCAGTGTCAGGTATGACATGGTCGAGGGCGGTGCTCGCACAGCGGATCACGTTTATCAGTGGCGAAAAACGCAGGCCGTGCGCGCCTCCAAGTACACGCTATGGGATCATTCTTTTCAGCAGCCAACGCAGAACCTCGAGGCTAAAGAGAACATTCTGGACTCGGTCGAGGTCGGGACAGTTACCCATCCATTGAAAGATCAGGCCAATACCTCGCTCGAAATTTATGATTTCCCGGGCGGTTACGCCGAGCGTTTTGACGGCGTTCTCCCAGCGGCGGCGACCAACCGGCGCGATTGCAGAAGATTTTCGAGGATAACAAACGAACGGTAAAACTCCGAATGGAAGCTGAGGCGGTCCCATCGTTAGCCGTCTACGGAACCTCCAGCTGCGCTAATTTTGTTTCCGGTCACAAATTTACTTTGGATCGCCATTTCGATGCCCAGGGCGATTATGTGCTTGTCTCAGTGATCCACGATGGGTCTTTGGGAGGCGCCTTTCGATCGGGCCAGGGCGGCGGCCTGACCTACTCAAATTCTTTTATTTGCATCCCGATCAAACTCCCTTTCCGGCCCGCTCGCGAAACTCCGGTCCCATTTATCGCTGGGGTGCAAAACGCTCTGGTGACCGGTCCGGCCGGAAAAGAGATTTTCACCGACAAGTACGGGCGGGTGAAAGTGCAATTTTATTGGGATCGCGAAGGCAAGAGCGATGAGAACAGTTCCTGCTGGATCAGGGTAGCTCAGTCGTTTGCCGGAAAACGTTGGGGAGCCTCTTTTTGGCCGCGACTCGGGCAGGAAGTGCTGGTGGCTTTTGTGGAGGGCGATCCGGACCAACCGGTCATCGTTGGCAGCGTTTATAACGCCGAGCAAACTCCACCCTATCTTGGCAACGGTCTGGATTCCAAGCACAAGAATGATCCGAATGTCAGCGGGATCAAAACTAACAGTACCTTGGGGGGCGTGGGATTTAACGAGATCCGTTTCGACGATACCAAGAGCAAGGAGGAAGTATTCCTCCATGCCCAGCGCAACCTGGAGATGACCACCAACAATGACTCGCTGGCGCGGACCTACGGCAATCGTCACCAGATCATCGGCTACGAGAAAGATGGCACTAAAAGCGGAGACCAGAGGGAGATGGTTTATCAGGACAAGCATTTGAAGGTCCACCGTAATCAGGTGGAACAGATCGGTGACAGCATGCAACTGCTCATCGGCGGGGTCGACGGCGGGCAAGGCAATCAGGACATTGTCATTAAAGGGACGAGAAAAGAATCGATCGAAAAGGACGATAACCTGCAGGTAAAAGGAGATCGAAAGGAGCAGATCGGCGGCGGACAGTCGCTCTCCGTCGGCGGTGACCAACAAGAAAAAATCGCCCAGAAACACGCCGTCGACGCAGGGATGGAAATCCACCTTAAGGCCGGGATGAAGATCGTCATCGAGGCCGGCATGCAGCTAAGCCTAAAGGGTCCGGGAGGGTTTGTTGATATTGGTCCGGCGGGCGTGACCATTCAGGGCACCATGGTCTTGATCAACAGCGGCGGTGCCGCGGGTTCGGGCAGCGGCAGCAGCCCAGCCACTGCGGATCCCCCCACGGCGGCGAACCCTACCCAGCCAGATATTGCCGACGACTCCAAGTCCGGCCAAAAATCCGCGCGTTCATAAGCGTCAAGATGTTATCAGAAACTAACTAACGGGCTAACTAGCCAACTAACTATGCCCCCAGCTGCGAGAGTAGGTGATTTGCACGTTTGCCCAATGGTGACCGTGCTCGTCCCGCATGTTGGCGGCCCCATTCTTCCGCCGGGTTGTCCCACGGTGTTGATTGGCGGACTGCCGGCAGCGCGCGCAACTGACATGTGTGTGTGTGTCGGTCCACCTGACGTTATCTTGCTCGGGTCGCCCACCGTTTTGATCGGGAATATGATGGCAGCGCGAATGGGCGATATGACAGCCCACGGCGGCGTAATCACTTTGGGGTTACCAACGGTGATGATCGGTATTCCGGGAATGGGCTCCGTTCTGCCCCCTTCGCCCGGCGTGCCCCCGATCGCCGATATTCCGGTTAGTTCAACTTCTCCGCCTCCCCCCTCCGGGCCGCCGTCAGACACCGTCTCCAAGCGGGTCGATAAGGACGTGACCGAGACGATCTCAAATGCCTCGGCCGGCAACGAAGCCTGGAATGGTACCTACGGATGGAAATCGAAGTATACGGTGACCGTGGACAAAGCCAATTGTACGGTCACGGCGACGATCAAAATCAAAGTAAAAGGTGCTATTACCGCCGCCCAGAAGGCGGCCTGGAAGCAGGCCGTGGAAGACAAGTGGAACAACAAAGCAAAGCTCTCTTGCACCGGAGCGGCCTGTCCGAATGGATATAGCGTTTCCGTTTCCCTGCAATACGTCAATTCTGGCGCCGATTATGAAGTGACCGCCAACGACCCCGGCGCGGATGCGGACGGACGCGCCGGACTTGGTGGCACCACCAGCATGACAGGATGGGGTGTCAACGATACCACCGATATCACGCACGAATTTGGGCACATGTTAGGTAACAGCGAAGAATATTTCACCACCGACGGAGTGGACTACAGTGCAGGTGGCACCAAGGCCGGTTTCCGCGATCCGGACGGAGGGATCATGAATAACCCTTCGAATGATCCGCTGCCCAGAAACTACCAGGGGATCAACGATGCTGCCGCTTCGGCGCTCGGCGGCGGAACATCGTGCACACCTAATGCTGCAGGCGGATGAGGGCCGGTGGCGTCTCTCGCGGGCGACCGATAACAGTACTGAGCGCGTTAATGATGCTGCTTGCTTGCGTTCACGGGGAAGGCTCCAGAAATGTCACCACGAAGATGGCAACTAGCACGACGATAACGGACGGCTTAGAAGTAAAATTCACGGTCCCTTACCGGTTGAAACGGACCGAGGACTTTGAAGCTCGTGTTGTACTGACGAACACCCTTTCCACTCCGATGCGCATCAATGGGATCGCGTTGCGGTTCCCCACGCTGGTCTTGAAGTTCAAGAAAACGGACCAGACGCAGATTCCAACGGGCCCTCCACCCTTCCCCGTCCGTGACGATGGCGTCACTGGCCGAATCAATCTCGGTCCCGGTCATTCCGTCACCTTCGTGTATCAGAGCTCGGAACTTTTTCCCGGCCGGCAGCTCGAAGACGGTGATTATCTGGTTCGCTTTGTTTACCAGAACCGTAGCGGTCAGTACCACGATTGGACAGGCTCGATCGTGACCGAGTGGCTGAGCTTTGAATTGAGCACGAGATAGTTTGCGCGATGAGCGAGCAGCTTTGCGGGTGAAAAGACCAATTGGTCGGTTTGAGATCGAAGGAGGTGCCGGTGCAGGGAGGGGGAGGTTCCGTCCGAGCCGGTGACGGCCCCGTCGCGGACAAGGCGGGTCGCTGCCCAGCAAGGTAGCATAGGCTTCCAGCCTGTCTCCGTGTGCGCAAGCGCGGCAAACGACTTTGCCCGACTCGCCCAGGAAGACAAGCAGGATGCTTATGCTACTTTGCCGCGCGCCCTCTCGCGGACAAGGGAGGGAGCGAATTCTCGGGATGACGAAGTGGTGCCACCTTCCTGAGATTTTGAGAGCACCGTTTACAACTTCAACGCGAAGAGCACCGCGAGTCTGTTAATAAATGGACGAAGATCCTCCGGGCATCGGGAGCGCCACTCGGCGAGATGCTGCGCTAGCGATTTGTTCGGTTGGTGGAACCTCGGTTGAGGAAAGTTAATGTTTCCCAACCGCGTGGTTCTGCTTCAAAGAGGGGCAGAAGTTGGAGTGCGACAATCGTGTTCCGTTCGCGGATAGCGGAGTTCTGGCGCAAGGCAGACTGCTTCTCGTGAAACCAGACTAAGAACGGCGTTCCCGCGGGAAGATGATGCTCTGGCCGCGCCAGCCGCTCCTCCGCATAAGCGTTGAGCCACGGAGCGTAGCTGCGCCAGGCAGGATAGGGAGGAGCGGTCCGCCATGAGCGGCTCATGGCTCGCAAAGCAAACAAAGAAGCTGTTTCGCAAAGACTTTCTTCCAACCAGAGGTTGGCGTTGGGTGGGTAACGGACCAATTGCCGCGGATTATTGGCGTAGTTTGCCAGCGCGTGGCAGAACTCGTGGGCAAACTGAAAGCTATATTGCGCCCAGTAAGTGTCCTGAGCTTGCCAGGCCGATCGCAATTCGACCGCTTGGGGTGCGCTTGAAATCCATTTGCGGATGATCGGTCCGGTGGTAGACATCGATACCGGCGAGTTGCGTCCGTCGGCAATGCCGCCAAAGTTCAGAGCCGGCAGACTGCAACACGACAGTGATATCCGTGGGACTAGCCCTCCCAAACCCGTTCGACTGTACATGGATATCGAGCGGATTCGGAGCGATGATGGTTGCGATCTTCGGCTGCTCGAGTCGCGCCGATAAAGGGGAGGCCTAACAGCCAGAAAACAGCCAGTCTAACTACTACGTACGATTGCCGGATCAAGGCCGTCATGGATGAGCGCGAAATCCCGGTAGATGCGCTCCCGCGCGTTGGCCGCTGGAAAACTAACTGTTGATGATTTTGCCCCTGTGCCCCTCGATCTTTAGTTCCGTTCTCTTGCGCTTGTTCCCCTTCTATGGACGTGTCACACCGGACGCGCGCATCCTGGCGCCAAGCCGCCCTAAAATGTCATTCGGACGCCTGCGGACACGCTGTTGGATTGGTAGTTGGTGCGGAGGAGTTCACCATCGTAGTAGGCGTAGATGGAAACGCGTTCGCTTCAATAGCACAGCAGCGCCGGCGCCAATGAGCAGACTGTCGCGGCCAATCTGCGGGCTGTTGACCGTAAAGCTGTTACCGGCGCCATTGGCGAAGCTGGAGACAATCGAGTAGGCCTGATCGCCGAATTCGTGCTGCCAGGCGGCGCTGATTTCCGGTCTTAATGATGACGTGACCCACTTTCCACTCGTAGGAGGCTTTCATCCCAAATGCCGTGCGCTCGGATTCCGCGTTCTGATTGTCGAATTTTAGCGGCGCAATCGAGCCGCTTTCGGTAAAGCCACTGAAGCCGACGTAGCTATATTGGAAATTCGCCGTCGGACCAATGCTCAGGCCGCCCTTTTTCCAGTCGTAGCCGACGGCGATGAGAGCGTTGAGGTCGCCGCCATCGGTGCTTCCGTTGGCGCTGCCAAGGAGCGCAGTCCGGTGCGGTGTCGTATCCGCTCGGGCCCCCGGTCAGCAGCGGCGTCCGCGTAGAATCCGCCGCCGAAGAGCGTGGCGTAGAGGCCGAGTTTCCCGCCATTGACGTCAAGGTTGCCACCGTTGGGAGATCGGCGTTGATGTTGGCGTAGCCGGCGGTCAGACCAATTGCGAAAATTCGAGCAAACGCGATAATCGACTCCGAAGGTTACGCCTCCGGTTTGGATGTCATAACCGGCCGCATTGCGCGGTGCTGCTCGACATTGGCGAACTCGCCGATGCCGGTGACCCAAACACCCCAGCGGTTCTCTGGCGTCGGCGCCATCACGGACGGGCCGCTTTTGCCCTCGGGCCCGGTTACCCCGGCCAGGCCACCGCTGAAGCTCAGCGCGCCGCCGTTCAACGCGAAGCCCGCTGAGCTGAAGCCGTTGCTGCCTGCGCGAATGTCCGCCATCCGCCGCTTCAGATTGGCGGTCTGCACATTTGCGAGTGAGACGCCGGCGTTGAAGATCGAGGCCAGCGCTTCGGGTGCGATCAGGGTGAAGTCGCCGCAGAGATTGTTGAGCGGTTGGCCGTTAAGGAAGGCGATCAGGGCGGACGCCCGCGGGTTACCGACCGCGCTGTCCAGTGCTTGGGCCACCGCGGCGGAGTTCGGATTGCAGGCGGCCTGGACGAAAGAGCCCTGCGTCCCTTCGAGCACCACGGCGTTCGGACAGAGTAACGACTTGCGCTTTCACGATGGTACCGGTAGTGAGCTCATTTTGGACCGTCCCGAAAGACCCGCTCACCCCGCCATTGGCGGTGAGGAAGGTGAGTTGATCGCCGACGTGGAGCGTGAAGCCACCCAAACTGATGAGCTGGAGCGTGCCGGCGAGGCTGGCATGGCCATTGACTGCAAGCAGGTCGTGCTGGCTCGCGCGCGAGGCCCGCGACTTCGATGCGCAACGTGCCGGCTGCGTTCTGGGTATAGTTGCCATTGACCGTCAGCGTCCCCGGAGAATCGCCTGGACTGACGATTCCGCTGTTCACGAGGTTGCCGCCGAGAGAACCGCGTCCACCGAGCAACCCACCCGTATTGACCAGCGTCTGCGCGCTCGCAATGGACCCATCCACGATCAGGCTTCCGGCATTTACCGTCGTCGCGCCGGTGTAGGTGTTCAGGGCGCTCAAGATCACCGTGCCGGTGCCCTGTTGGACCAAGTTGCCCTTACCGCTGATCACTCCGCCAAAGGTGAAAGAATCGCTGCGATCGAAAGCCAAAATTGCATTGTCGGCGACATTTCCGACGATGCTTCCAGTCGCTCCACCGTTTCCGACCTGAAGCGTTCCGGCGCTGATCGTCGTACCGCCCGTATAGGTATTGGTTCCAGTCAAAGTGAACGTGCCGGTGCCCGATTTTGTCAGCTGCAGAGCGCTGGTTCCATTTTCCAGCGTTCCAGTGTAGCTGGTACTGGCATTGTTGCCACCCACCGTTAATGCCGCGACTGTCGCGCCATTGTTTAATACGGTTCCGGCTCCGGAGAGCGAACCGATCGTGTTGTTGAATCCATGCAGGTCCAAAGTTGAATTTACTGTGAAAGCTGAATTTGGACTCAACCCCGTCGCCGATCCTGCCTGGAGTGTTCCGGCACTGATCGTGGTGCTGCCGGTGTAAGTGTTCACGCCGGCCAGGATGAGTGTCCCGACACCGGCTTTGGTCAGGGAGCCAACGCCGCTGATCGCTCCCCCGAACGTCGAGGTGGTGCCGGCATCGGTCAATAGCGTGCCTCCCCCAGCATTGAGCGTTATCGCTTTGCCCGAATTGATCCCGCCGCCAGTTAGCACTTCGAGGGTGCCCCCGTTAAAGCTGAGCGCCCCGGTTCCCAGATTGAGGTCGCTGTTGACCGCCAGGATGCCGCTGTTGATGCTGGTGCCGCCGCTGTACGTATTAGTGCCCGTTAAGGTGAGCGTCCCGGCGCCAACCTTCGTGAGTGATCCGCCAGTGCCGCCGTCAGTGCCGCCGTCCTGGATAGAGCCTGAGACCGTGGTGCTCAAGTTATTGCCGCCCACGGTCAGCGTCTTGCTCCCGAGAAAATAATTACCGCTGCCTTCAATGGACCCAATCTTCATGCCGGCGCTCGTTAAGCCGCTAATATCGAAACTGTCGCCCCCATTTGTGATCGCGCGGGCGGTCCCGCCGTCGGCGTTGTTAGAAAAGTAGGTACCAGCCAGGCTGCCGAAAACCGGCGCCCCGCTGCTGAAGATCGTCGCGTTGCCGGCACTCGAGTTGCCCATGAATTGCACGACACCATTGCCGGTGCTGATGATCGAAGCGCCGCCGGCAGTGGAGGTGTCGAGGAAGTCTGTCTCGCCACCGCCGATTGTGAGGCTGCCGTTATTGATGATCGTTGCGCTGCCGGCCGTCGAGCTGTTGAGGAATTGTGTAAAGCTCGCTTCGTTGTTGACAATGGTCGCGCTGGCGGCAGTCGAGGTGTCCCGGAAAAATGTGGTGGAGTCTGTGTTGGTGTTGATAATCGTCGCGTTGCCGGCGCTCGACGCGTTCATGAAAGTTAGGAAGGCGGAGCTGTTGGTGATCGTGGCGGTGCCGGCATTCGATGTGCCGGAAAAAATGGTGGCACCCGCTCCGGCATTGTTAATCGTCGCGTTACCGGCACTCGAGGCGCCGGTGAATTCCGTGTCGCCGCCGTCCACGATGTTGGTGATCGTTTGTGTTTTCCCTGAGGTATTCACGAGCCCGGCACCAGTGACAGTGAGGATAAAAGCGTTCGTGTTGATATTGTAGCTGTTCGCCCCGGGGTCAAAATTGATGCCTCCGGCGGTGATGTTGCTTTCGAGCGTGACGGTCCCGGCAGTTGTACCGACAAAGTGAGCGACGCTGTCATCCGTCCACACGGCAGCCGTTTCAGTTGTTGGTGTCGTACTCCATGAAATGGGCTCACTGGGTAGGGGAAGCACCCAAAAGCCATCTCCGCCGACGACAGGGTTAGCTGCGTTGCCCGCCCAAAACAGATTTTGACTCCATGCTTTCGGCGCTACGCTGAAGCATATCAGAGTGGTGATCAGCGCGGCGAGAATGCCGACTCGTTTGTTTGCCGGGTGGGTGTTGACGTTGGTAGGTTGTGTTTTCATCGGTCCAGCGGTTTTGGATGGCTGAGGTTTCCTAACGTATTTTGGGAGCACGCGTGAGTTCAGGATTCCGTTAGCTCTAACCTGAACGGTGCTAGTCGATCCGATGGTGATTTAGATTGCGCTCGCAGTCGTTGCGATGATTTATGCCGTTTCCTTTTTTCAAATTTGCCGGTTCATCATGCTCTCCCGCGCGGTTAGGTACAACGTCCTGTCCCGACCGGAAATTGCGGCAAAAGAGGAGTCTCCTCTTTTACATCAGTCCATGAATTCATTGCCCATTGATCCGGGAGTACGTTACACGGTTTAAGGTAATTCCGACTCGGAAGGCAAGAAAAAAGCTCAGAAGCAGGCACGTAGCGAAAAAAGCTAAGGGTTCTGACATTTGACACGCCCATGCTGACGAAAAATCTTGCTCCCTTAGGAGCTTTACCAAATTCTCAGCTGCCGGGCAGCGGTGGAAACCGAGGACGAGAACGAGGACGATAATCAGGAGCGATTGCCTATCGTTCCTAAAAATCGTCCTCGTCGTCGTTCTCGTTTTCTAGCCGCCTCAAGCTAATAGCGCACACGGGCTAGAAAGCTCTTAAACAGGCGCTGTGCGTCTGTTTAAGACCCTTTTAAAATGGACGCATCGAAGCCAACTGTTTTTAAACTATGCTCCCCAAAAAGCAGCGGAATTTTCCGGCGTCGCCGGAGAGTTCCGCTGCTCCAGCCTGCGTCGCTGACAAATCTCTAAGGATTTGTCAGCGATGCAGGCTAGCAACGATCTGTATAAATGCAGGACCGGACGCGCGCATCCCTGCCGCGCCACCTTAAAATGTCATTCGGACGCCCGCGGTCACGCTATTGGATTGGTAGTTGCTGCGGAGAAGTTCACCATCGTAGTAGGCGTAAATGGAAATGCGTTCGTTCAGTAGAACAGCCGCGCCAGCGCCGATGAGCATACTGTCCCGGCCAATCTGGGGGCTGTTGACGGTAAAGTTGTTGCCGGCGCCATTCGCGAAGCTGGAGACAATCGAATAGGACTGAGCGCCGAATTCGTGCTGCCAGGCGGCGCTAAATTCCGGAATAAGGACGACGTGACCCACTTTCCACTCGTACGACGCTTTCGCTCCAAATGCCGTGCGCTCGGATTCCGCGTTCTGACTGTCGACTTTCAGTGGTGCAATCGAACCACTTTCAGTAAAGCCGCCTAAGCCAACGTAGGTAAATTGGAAATTCGCCGTCGGGCCAATGCTCAGTCCGTCCTTTTTCCAGTCATAGCCGGCGGCGATCAGAACGTTGAAGTTGCCCCCATCGGTGTTTCCGTTAGCGCTGCCGAGGAGCGCAGTCCGGCGCGTGTCGTATCCACTCGGACCTCCAGTAAGATCGGCGTCCGCGTAGAATCCGTTGCCGAATAAAGTCGCGTAGAAGCCGAGTTGCCCGCTATTGACGTCCAGGTTGCCACCGTTGGGAAGATCGGCGTTAATGTTGGCGTAGCCGGCGGTCAGACCAATCGCGAAAATCGAGCAAACGCGATAGTCAACACCGAAGGTTACGCCTCCGGTTTGGATGTCAAAACCGGCCGCCTCATTGGTGCTGCTGACATTTGCGAACTCGCCGATACCGGTGACCCAAACACCCCACCGATTCTCCGGTGTCGGCGTCATTACGGACGGGCCGCTCTTGCCCTCCGGCCCGGTGACACCGGCAAGGCCACCGCTGAAGTTCGATATGCCGCCGTTCAACGAAAAGCCGGCCGAGTTGAAACCGTTGCTGCCCGCGCGTATGTCCTCCATGCGCCGCTTCAGATTGGCGGTCTGCACGTTCGCCAGTGAGACGCCGGCGGTGAAGATCGATCCCAGCTCTTCGGGTGCGATCAGGGTGAAGTCGCCGCAGAGTTTGTCGAGCGATTGGTCGTTAAGGAAGGCGATAGCGTGGACGCTCGCGGGTTACCAACCGCGCCGTCCAATGCTTGGGCCACCGCGACGGAGTTCGGATTGCAGGCGGCCTGAACGAAAGAGCCCTGCGTCCCTTCGACCAGCACGGCGTTCGAAAGAGTAACGACTTGGGCTTGTACGACGGTGCCGGTGGAGATCTCATTTTGGACCGTTCCGAAAGACCCGCTGACCCCACCGTTGGCGATGAGGAAGGTGAGCTGATCGCCGACATGGAGCTTGAAGTTACCCAAGCCGATCAGCTGGAGGGTTCCGGAGAGGCTGGCATGGCCGCTGACGGCGAGCAGGGCGTGCTCGCTCGCGGCGAGACCCGCGATTTCGATGAGCAAATTGCCGGCCGCGTTCTGGGTGTAGTTCCCAAGGACCGTGAGCGTCCCTGGTGAGTTGCCAGGGCTGACAATTCCGTTGTTGACCAGATTACCGCCAAGAGAACCGTGTCCGCCGAGCAACCCAGCCGCATTGACCACCGTCTCGGTACTGGCGATCGACCCGTCGACGATCAAGCTCCCAGCATTGACGATCGTCACCCCAGTGTAGGTATTGGTATCGGGGAGGGTCAACGTGCCGCTGCCCTGCTGGATTAGAATACCCCTGCCACTGATGACTCCGCCAAAGGTGTAAGAATCGCTGCGATCGAAGATCAAAATCGAGTTGTCGGCCACATTGCCAATGACGCTTCCAGTCGATCCACCATTTCCGATCTGCAGCGTGCCATTACTGATGGTGGTCCCGCCGGTATAAAGATTGGTTCCAGTCAAAGTCAACCTGCCCGGACCCAGGTTGATCAAATTACCTGTGCCAACGATCACTCCGGCTAAGGTGAGCGAGCCGCTCCGATCGACCGCCAAGGTTCCGTTATCGATGATATTTCCAGTGATACTTCCGTTGGTTCCACTGTTCCCGATCTGCAGCGTTCCGGCATTGATGATTGTCCCCCCGGTATAAGTATTGGTGCCGGTCAAAGTCAGCGTGCCAGTGCCTGATTTGCTCAGGGTAAGGGCGCTCGTTCCATCTTCGAGCACTCCATCGAAACTGGTGCTGGCATTGTCGACGCCAACCGCTAAAGCTGCGGCGGCAGCACCATTATTCAATATGGTTCCAGTTCCGGAAAGTGAACCAATCGTGTTGGTGAATCCGTGCAGATCCAAGATAGAATTCACCGTAAATTCTGAATTTGGGCTCAAGCCCGTTGCCGATCCTGCCTGGAGCGTTCCGGCACTGATCGTGGTACTGCCGGTGTAAGTGCTCACGCCTGCCAGCACGAGGGTTCCGGGGCCGGCCTTGGTCAGGGAGCCATCTCCGCTGATCGCTCCCCCCAGTCTCGAGAGGGTGCCGGTATCGGCCAAAAACGTGCCGCCACCGATGTTGAGCATTACCGCTTTGCTCGAAGTGATCCCAACGCCACTCGTTAGCGCTTCGAGAGTGCCCCCGTTGAAGCTGAGCGGCCCAGTCCCCAAATTGAGGTCGCTGTTGACCGCCACGATGCCGCCGTTGAAGTTGGTGCCGCCGCTATAAGTATTCAGGCCGGTCAAGGTCAGCGTCCCGGTGCCGACTTTGGTGAGTGACCCGCCGACGCCTCCGTTGGATGCCGCCGTCCTGGATGACACCCGAGACCGTGGTGCTCAAATTGTTGCCGCCCACGCTCAGCGTTTTGTTGCCGAGAAAATAATTGCCGCTGCCTTCAATCGACCCAATCCCCATGCCATCGGTGCTCAGGCCGCTAATATCGAAACTGCCATTCCCATTGGTGATCGCGCGGGCGGTTCCGCCGTCGGGACTGTCAAGAAACTCCGTAGCTCCGCCCAGGCCGCCGCCCGTTCCGCCGTTGGTGATGATCGTCGCGCTGCCGGCGCTCGAGGTGATCGAGGAATTGGGTGATACCGCCGATCGTCCCGGCTGGCTGTGCCGCCGTTGTTGGTGATCGTCGCGCTGCCTGCCGTCGACGCGTCGAAGAAGCCGGTGAAGCCGGACTCGACCTCGATCCCATCTTTGGCGGTAATAGCGGCCGGGGTGGGCGCGGGGAGGACGCCGCCATTGTTGGTGATCGTCGCGCTGCCGGCCGTCGAGGTGGTGAAGAATTCCGTTACGGCGCCGAATGGAGTGCCACTAACAATGTCTCCAGCGCTACCGTTGTTGGTGATCGTCGCGCTGCCGCCAGAAGAGGCGTCGTTGAAAAACACCCCTGAGCCCGGGTTGTTGACGATCGTCGCGGTGCCGGCCGTCGAGGTATCGTTAAAGTTTGTGACTCCCCCAAGGTTATTGGTGATCGTGGCGCTGGCGGCCGTCGAGGTGCCGAAGAAAGACGTGGTTCCCTCGTTGTTGACGATCGTCGCGGTGGCGGCAGTCGAATTGTCGTTAAAAGAGGTGGTTCCACCCTCGTTGTTGACGATCGTCGCGGTTTCGGCCGTCGAATTGTCGTGGAAAGAGGTCGTTCCATCGAATCCGTTGGTGATCGTCGCGGTGGCGGCAGTTGAAGTATCGTTGAATTGCAAGGCTCCGTTGTTGTTGATCGTCGCGGTGCCGGCACTCGCGTCGTTGTTGAATGTGGTGCCGCCCTCAGTGATGCTGATCGTCTGCGTATTACCCGAGGTATTCACGATCCCGGCAATGTTAAGAGTGAGCGTGGCCCCGTTCGTTATGATAGTGAAGAGGTTCGCTCCGGGGTCAAAATTGATGCTGGCGGCGACGATGGCGCTGCCCAGCGTGACGGTCCCGCCCGCTGAGCCGAGGAAGTGCGCATCGCTGCCATCCACCCAGAGGGCGGCCGTTTCAGTGGGTGAGGTTGAACTCCATGAAAAGACCCCGGAGGGTTCGGGCGTGACCCAAGAGCCGCTGCCAGCCGCGTCAGGGCTAGCTTCCATGCCCGTCCAAAAGAGGTCACCATCACTCCAAGCTTTAGGCGATAGGTTAAAACTGATCAGGACGGTGATGAACGCGGCGAAAACGCCGGGGAGTCGACGGGCGGGCTTGGCGGTGACCTTGAGAGGTTGTGTTTTCATGGGTCCAGCGGCCATGGATGGCTAAGGTTTGGGTTCTATGGGAGCATGCGTAGGTTATGATATTCGATGACCAGAGCTCCGGGAAGAAGGCGTGACTACACCAAGTGCCGTGCAGGGACGAGCGAGAATCGGCGATAGCCTACGGAAGCTCGGCATTGCAAGCACCGGGTGTTAGTGCGAAAGATGCTGCGAAATTGAGCCGGGGCCGTCAAGGATCAATACTGGATTTTATAGTTTTTCTTGCTGGAAGACGTTTTGACTCACAGTAAGTCGGGGGGGTAGCAATGTAGCATCACACCTCTTGATGCCGTGGAATTCGCTTGGACCGTCAGGCTCCCATTGTGACGTGGGCGTCCCGCGCGTCCCTGCGCAAAAATCACGGGCGGGACGCCCATACCACAATGAGTAGCGGCCACAAGAAATCGTATTCTCTGATTTCCCAACCCCCGATGTCCAGCTGGCTAGCTAGCTCTAGATAGTAGTATGCATCAGGAGTTCTGAGCATACGCTTCCAGCCTGTCTGTGAGCGCGCGTTCGCTCCATGCGAATTCGCCGTCCAGTGAGAAAAAGACAAGCAGGATGCTTATGTAGGCTTCCAATCAATAATCCTTCGAAATTGATACATTGGGGTTAATGGTTGATATAGACGCGGTAAAGCGCCGCTTCGAGAGTTTGTTACCCGCAGTGGATGAGCGGATGCGCCGCTTGATTGCCGCGGCGGAGAGTCTGGCCATCGATTACGGGGGTATTTCTATTGTCTCTCGTGCCACTGGAGTGTCCAGGCGTGCGATTGCGCGTGGTCTCGTTGAGTTAGGCAATCCTCCGGTGCCTTCCGGCGGAGCCATCCGCAAACCCGGCGGAGGACGTAAGCGCACAGCTGAACAGGACGAGACGCTGGTGAGAGATTTGGAGTCTTTGATCGAACCGCTGAGCCGTGGCGATCCGGAGTCTGCGCTGCGCTGGACTTGCAAGAGCGTGCGCAAACTGGCCGAGGAATTGGGCTGAGGTGGTCATCGGGTGAGCTACCGTTTGGTGGCGGAGTTGCTGCACGAGTTAGGCTATAGCCTGCAGGCCAACGCCAAGACGTTGGAAGGCTCTTCGCATCCGGATCGCAATGCTCAGTTTGAGCATATCCACCGCAAGGTTCGGCGCTTCCGCAAGCAGGGTCAGCCAGTGATCTCGGTGGATACGAAGAAGAAGGAGCTAGTGGGGGACTTCAAGAACGGAGGCGGAGAGCTTCGGCCCAAGGGGGATCCGGAGCAGGTGCGGGTTCATGACTTCGTCATTCCCGAGTTGGGACGGGTCACTCCCTATGGCGTCTACGATGTGGGCAAGAATCGAGGCTGGGTGAGTGTGGGTGTTGACCACGACACGGCCACCTTTGCCGTTGAGAGCATCCGGCGCTGGTGGCGTTCCATGGGCAAACCCGTCTATCGCCAAGCTCGGCGCTGCTGATTACGCCGACTGAGCGGGAGTGACGGCTCGCGAGTCAGGCTCTGGAAACTGGAATTGCAACAGTTTGCCGATGAAAGCGGCTTGCACATCTCGGTGTGTCATTTACCTCCGGGCACCAGCAAGTGGAACAAGATCGAGCACCGTTTGCTTTCCTTCATCAGCCAGAATTGGCGTGGCAAGCCCTTGGTGAGCCACGAGGTCATTGTGAATTTGATTTCCGCCACCACCACTCAGACTGGATTGAGGTGCGGGCAAACTCGATACCAACTCCTATCCGCGAGGGGCCAAGGTGTCAAAAAAGCAGATCGCAGAGATCAATATTCATCGCGACTCGTTCCACGGAGAATGGAACTATACAATACACCCAATATCTGAAATATTGCTAAATTTTGCAATGCATAGCTTAAAACGTCACGCGAACCCTGCCGAGACGTTGTTAGAAAGGTAGTGGGTCGGTAGGAATTCGCCGTCGTAATGGATATAGGTGGAAATGCGTTCATTTCCAGATCACCGAAAGGCCAGTGCCGATGAGCAGACTGTCCCGACCAGTCGGTGGCCCGTTGATCGTAAAGCAATTGCCGGCACGGTTCGCCAAGCTGGCAATAATCGAGTAGGTCGTGTCCCCAGCCTGTCCCTCCGGGACAAAACAAAAGCCATTGAAGTGCCTCAGATTATCTTAGCGCCTATGAGGGTTTACCCTGGGTTGCCAGAATAAATGTTCTTTGCCCTGAAGCCGAAGGGGCCGCAGAATTCAGCCCAGGGTTTCAACCCTGGGAACCGACCTTCCCCGGCGACACGCCCTGAAAGGGCGCCTGCAGTTTGGACATTTCGAGACGGTTTGAGCCGGGTAAGGCGGAACGCCTTGCTTACTAGTAGGCAAGCCGTCCCGGCTTGCTGGCTCTGGATCACATCCAGAGCTACGCCCTGAAAGGGCGTAAGAGTGGAGAGTGATAACCAACACGAAATCTTGACCTGGCCGCCAGCGCCTTTGATGATCAGAGTTTTCAGATGCTGACGCTTTTATGGCAGGTTTCATTGATTCTCGGCAGTTGCCTGGGCGCCGGCTCGTGGCTGCTCTTCCTTCTCCCAAGGGAAAGCTCGCTGTTATCTAAAGTTTTCTTCTCCTCCACAGCCGGGATCTTTCTCGCCGTCTTGATTCCGCAGAACCTCATCTATCTGGGAGTGCCTGTTAGGTTCTCTGCCTGGATTCTGTTCGGTCTCGCGGCGTTTCAATTGGGTCGTCATCGTCGACGTTTAGGGGGATGGCTTCGGAGTGCGCGGTCGAATGTTGATCTTGGTGCACTCGGGGTTGTCATCCTCGTTACGGTAGCGTTTCATAGCGTGGTTCCCGTCCAACAGGGTATCGATTCATATTATGGAAAAGCAGGCATCGACCAGATCAATTATGTATTTCTGGCGGAGTTCTTGAAAGAGGAACCGTACAAGACGGATTTTCAGGACGTCGGCCTGAGGCCCTGGCTCTTGATGGGTTTGAGCTTTAAACATCAGAGAATAGGGCAAAGTGTAGTCACGGCGGAGATCAGCGTTTTGTCAGGGACCGATGCCAAACGTGCCTATGCGGCCACCTTCATCTTTTTCTTGGCGGCCTTAGCGATCTGTTTGTACTTCTTGCTTCGAGAGATCGGGGTCAATTCCTTCACGGCAGCGGCGGGAGCGATCCTTCCAACCATTTTTCCTGGGATCACCCACCTTTTTCTTTACGGGTTCCTGTCCCAGGTGGCTGCCCTCTTCGTTTTTGTGTTTTTTGCGGTGTTACTGCAACGACGGGATTTAAACGCTCGCAGTTTCACGGCTCTCTTTAGTCTCGGCCTTGCCTATCTGATCGCCGTCTATTCTGAAATCGCCCCCCTCGGTGTTTGCTGCTTTCTTTTGGGGGTCCTTTTCGTGCGGCGCGAGAACTTTCGCCAGAAATTGCTGATCCTGTTGAGCGGTATTCTTCTCGCCGTGCTTTTTAACCCTTTCTATATCTACAACTTGATCGGTTTTCTATCTCAGCAGTATTATCTGACACTACACACGAGGTCCATTGATAAACTGTTGCCTAACTTTCTCACTCTTCGCGGTTGGTCGGCAGTCTTGTTCGGAGCAGTAGAAAATCCCACCTGGATTCTCCCCGCCGAGATTTGTGGAGCCATCTTTGCTCTTTTGGCTATCACTGGGTTTCTCGTCCTCCCGAGCCGTGAGAAACTGGTCTTTGGCTCCGTTCTTTTGCCCGTGTTGGTAATCGCTGCTTATCTCAGCAGTCAGGTTCCGTTGCCTGTCTATCCGATCACGAAACTGATGTTCTCGTTTTCGCCGTTCGCTGCGGTTTTGGCGTTCAGCGCGATCTCCAGGCTTTTGTCACCGAATGGGAACCCCGGACTGGGAATGTCGAGAGTCTTTATCCCGGTTGTGTTGCTGGTGGTTGCTGCCCTTGGTTCGATCGGGGAGTACCGCCTCGTTGCTGACCCTGCCGACTCGGCATTGCTCCGCGAACCCGGTTTTATCAATGTTTGCCGCAGGCTGGAACTTCTAAAAAATAAAAAGGTGCTCTTGTTTGATCTGGATCGATACATCTTGGGATGGCTTTGCTACCACGCTCGAAACAATGAGGTTTATTGTGACGCGCGGGCGATTGGCAGTGTCGATCTGGTTCGGACTTTCCCATTTTCTGTCGTTCCGAAAATGGATAGCCTCGATTTAGTTGTCAGTCGCGACCGGATTATTGATCCTAAAACTCCTAAAGCGATGTGTGGAGTCCTGATCGACAGCTTGCAGGAGCCAGCCTCCGAGAATGGGAAGATTCGGTATTGGCTTGGGCCGCCAACTCGGGTGCGCTTTCTCGCACTTCGCGCCATTTCCGCGAGAGTAATGATGCGGCTTGAACCCGGGCCGGATGCCAAGATGCTTCCGATTAGTTTTTCGCTAAGCCATGATCATGAGAACGTTGCCCAAGGCTCTTTCTCCGGTGAAACCGTTGCTGTTCCGCGGATCGAGATTCCTCGCGGTCTCTCGGACTTTGAGCTGAGTGTCAGTGCTGAAAGAGTTGAGGTGCGTCCTGCCGGATCGCCGCTACATATCGCAAAGTTAGATGATTTCAAGGTAGGCGACATTGAGGCAGTCCCTGATAACTGAACTCGCAAGGCTCCGGCCAAATAGTTACATTATTGGGAGTCCTATTCGTGTCAATTCGTCTTCGTTCGCGGTTGAAATTGCTCATCCGATAGACGCGGAGAAGTTTTACTGCTAAATTAACGGCCCCGATTCGCCTTCTCGGGCGGCATAGTTGAATGAACACCCAAAACGATCCAGAGCGCTGCGCTTCAGTTCTATGAAAAATCGAATTATCCAGTTTGCGGCAATCGCCTCCTGCATCGCCCTCGGCACATCGATGGCGTTGGCCTGGGGTGAGCACACGACCCTTCGGAATATCGAGACGCAGACGATGCTCATCCGGCATACCGCGACCGAGTATCAACGACGCGTTGCTGAACAAAACGCGAAGGCTTTCTTCAGGAAAATGACACCGGCGAAAAAGCAGGAGCTTAAGAAAAAGAATATCCACGCTGTTCTTATCCCGACCGTTCGCAGTCGCGAGACCTCACCTGCGGCTAAGGAGGTTAGGATGCGTTACTCTCTTGAGGGGGAGTCTTTGATCGATGATTACGCTTACGAGTTCGAGACGCCGCTGCAAGCTGGAACGATTGCCCAGGCCAAGGGCCTCGATCCGGAATACGTCGGTCAGTGACTCGCGCTATTGGCGTTCATCCGCAGGCTTTAGTTCGCCCACAGGTACATTCTTTTCTTTGCACCATTTAATTGCCGACGGAAGTCCGGCCACCGCTGCCCGGCTGATCAATTTCTCAGCCTCACTCCGGCCCCCCGGCTTTTTATCAATTAAGAGGCCATAGAAGAACATGCTTAACGCATTTCCATGGTTTGCGCCTGCCTTATAACGTTTTTCTGCCTCTCCTTCGCTCTTCTCTAGACCGCCCCAGCCTTCTTCATAGTATTTGCCTAGACGCGCGGAGGCATTCCAATCGTCTTTCTCGGCCCGTTCCCACCACTGTCTGGCTTGCCGGTCCAGCTCATTTGCTTGTGCCTCCAGTCTTTTTACTATCTGTGGATTGGTAACCCCTCGAGCTTCCGTTCGTTTAATGTCCGCCTTGTTCTGAAGTATTCTGCCGGCTAAAGTCATTGCGGGAACTACGTTTTGGCTTGCCAACGGCATAATGATCTCTTCGGCCTTTTCCACATCTTGTGTTGTCCCTTTGCCACTCAGGTAGCAATCCCCGATGAATGCCCCTGCTTCCAGGTTGGGGTTAGGTGAATTGTAAGCCCGGTTGAGCCATTCGAATCCTTCAACATCGTCGTCCGGCGTCCCCTTTCTCAGGTAAAGGCGACCGACTTTCATCATCGCGTACGAATCTCCCATTTTTGCCGCCCGAAGAAACAGATTCAGCGACTCGGTTGCATTCTCGTTTTCGGCCAACCATAGAATGGCTGGGAGGAGATCAAGATTGGCCGCGTTCTTGATGTTGACCTTATAATTGAGCTCGAATTCATCCTTGCCGATCGGAGGCGTTTTCTTTCGGAGCCGTTCTATCGCACGTCCAAGTTCTTTGGTATACTCTTCGGAACCCGGTGCCAATTGCACAAGCCGAGCATAACCCGCTATATATTGGGGAGTATCTTCTTCATAAGTCTTGAGCTCGCTCAGTAAAGCTCCGACGGAGTCCGGCTTGAGTTTTAAACGAATTTGGGGCGTCATCCCTCGACGAACCTCGATATCCTGTTTAATCGGTTCATAATCACCCAACGTTGCGGTCAGCTGATGAGCGCCAAACGGGACTTCCGTAAAGGTGTTAGAGGGCCCCTGTGGAGGCTTGCCGTCCAGGAAAATCGCGGCTCCCGGCGGATCACTTTCAACCGATAGGGCAGCGATTTCCTGACTCGGTTTGAGCTGCAAACGTATTTCGGGTGTGATCCCTCGACGAACCTCGACGTCCTGCTTGAACGGCTCATAGTTATCCAAGGTCGCGGTCACTTGATGAGTGCCAAACGGGACATGGGTAAAGGTGTTCGGGGGCGCTTCTGGGGGCTTGTCGTCCAGGAGAATCGTGGCTCCCGGCGGCTCGCTTTGAATCGAGAGAGCGGCGATTTCCTGGATCGGCGTGAGCGGCAAACGAATTTGAGGCGTCATCCCCCGCCGAACCTCGATATCTTCTTTGATCGGTTCATAATCATCGAAGGTTGCCGTCAGTTGATGGGTGCCAAATGGGACATGAGTAAAAGTGTTTGCGGCAGCCTGTGGAGGCTTGCCGTCCAGGAGGATCTTGGCTCCCGGCGGTTCACTTTGAATCGAGAGAGCGGCGATTTCCTGGGTCGGCTTGAGCGGCAAACGAATTTGAGGCGTCATCCCCCGACGAACCTCAATATCCTGTTTGATCGATTCAAAGTTATCCAAGGTCGCGGTCACCTGATGGGTGCCAAACGGGATTTGAGTAAAGGTGTTAGAGGGTCCCTGTGGGGGCTTGCCGTCCAGGAGAATCGTGGCTCCCGGCGGTTCACTTTGAATCGAGAGGGCGGCGATTTCGTGAGTCGGCTTGAGCGGCAAACGAATTTGAGGCGTCATCCCCCGCCGAACCTCGATATCCTGTTTGATCGGTTCATAGTTATCCAAAGTCGCGGTCAGTTGATGGGTGCCAAAGGGGACATGATTAAAGGTGTTTGAGGGCCCCTGCGGGGGCTTGCCGTCCAGGAGAATTGCGGCACCTGGCGGTTCACTTTGAATCGAGAGGGTGGCAATTTCCTGGCTCGGTTTGAGCTGCAAATGGATTTGAGGCGCCATCCCCTGACGGACCTGGATCTCTTGCTTGAACGCTTCATAATTATCCAGAGAAGCGGTCACTTGATGAGTGCCAAATGGAACGTGTGTAAAGGTGTTTGACGGCTCCTGCGGAGGATTTCCATCGAGGAGTATTTGGGCCCCGGGTGGCTCGCTTTGAATGGAAAGGGCCTCGATTTCCTGAGGCGGCCTCTGCTTGAGTTTCAGCACAATTTTCGGAGGCGTAGTTGCGTCGAACCGTAAGTCTTGTTCTATCGGCAAATACCCTTCCAGGCTGGCAGTCAGGCGATGGCTCCCAAATTTGATGTCGTTGAAGGTGTGTGGAGCTTTTAGAGGAGGCCCTTGATCTAAGATAATCGTGGCACCTGGTGGATCACTATCAACCGCCAGATTTCCAAAAACAACCTCCGATAGAGTGGTCTGAGCAGCTGGATGGAGAGACTGATAAATGACGTAACCGCCGACAATTCCCAGCAAAGCGATCACGCCGAGCACCAGAATTAAAGGCCACCCGCTAATCCGGGATGTATGCTTAATCGGAGGTGACTCTTTCGGCGGCAGAGCCTGGGGAATCGGTTCAGGGGTGAGGGGCTTTGCGCTTGTGGAGGCCGGCGCGGCAGACCTCTTCATGGTAACTGCCGCCCGTAGCTGCCCAACTAAGACGGCCGCAGACGGGCATTCATCGACCAAGGCTCTCCGCAAGGCTGCGTTTCCTTCCTGGGTCAACGCAGCGATCGGGGTGTATTGTCCTGTCGATTCCACTCTCGTCCGCGGCCCGCCCAGCAATTCGTAGGCGAGCAAGCTTAACAAGCGCACGCTGCTGCCGCGCGGACCCTTGTCACCGGCGCCCTGTATCCGGGTCGCCGATACCCGCCCAGCTCGCGGTGTCGGAGGGCAAGAAAGAAAAATCGATCGCATCGACTTTCGCCTCCAGGGGTTCCCAAGCGGTCAGGGGGCGCTGCAAAAGATCAGGCTGAATCCCACTTTCTGTCGATGGCCGGTACGTTAAATGAATCCCCGACAACGTGAAGTCAACATGTTGCAGTCCGATGGCCTGCTCGCATGATCGGCAAGCGGCGCCAAAAGGCTCAACAGCCGCACAACTTCCGGCGCGCTCAGCGCGCTGCGCGCCCGAAGCAGGTCCAGCAAGGAGGGCCCGACGAAATACTCCTCCACCAGAAAACTGAAGTCGGCGAAAGTTTCCAACGAATAGACCTCTCGCAGCATCGGGTGCGGCGCATTGCGCAACAGACGCACCGCTTCCTCGAAGACGCGTGAGACGAGCGGCGTCCGCCAAAAATTCGGGGCTTAAAACCAGCAGACTGACTCGGCGATTATGCCGAAGGTCGTCCGCCAGGAATTTCCGCCCTTGTGGAGATTCGGCGAGTTCTTCGACGAGTTTGTAGGTTTGCGCAAGAGTCACGCCAGTGGCCAAGGGTTGGCCAGAGGCGAAGCTAAGATCGAGTGTTTCAGAAGCGCTGGTCGGCCCACTGGTTTTTGGTACGTTCTGACCGGGCGAGCCACGAATTTCGTCGAGACAGGCTAGGATCGCTTTTTGCAATTCCTGCGCAGTTTGAGGGCGGGCTTGTTGCGATCCTTCTCCATCATTCGTTGAAGCAAAGAGGCGACGCACTGGGGCAAATTTGCCAGCGGCTCCATCGGGAGAGGCTTATACAACTGTTGGCTCATGATTTGGGCGACGGACCCCGAGAACGGCGACTGGCCGGTCAGCACGAAATAGAGCGTTGCTCCCAGCGAGTAGATATCCGAGCGGAGATCCACATCGCCTTCCTCCACCTGTTCCGGGCTGGCGAAATGCGGCGTGCCGACAAATCCCCCCATCGTAAGCGCGCCCGAGTCTTCACCGGCATCCTTTGGGACCTTTGCCAGTCCGAAATCGATGACTTTAACTGTCAATTCTCCTTCTTGATCCACTAGCATCAAGTTTGTCGGTTTCAGGTCGCGATGAACCAGTTGCTGTTTGGCGGCGACCGCTAATGCGCGAGCCACTTGGAGCGCAATGTTTAGGGCCTCGGCAGGTTCCAGCGGGCCTTTACGCTTCACGCAAGCCTCGACGGTCTCGCCGTCGATGAACTCCATGACGTAAAAGTAGTTGTCCTGTTCGGTGCCGAGATTGAAGACCGACGCGACGTTGGATGTCGGAGCGCGGCGGCTGCGCGCGCTTCGCGCAGGAAGCGTTGACGTGCGGTTTCGCTTTCGAGGTAAGCGGAATTGATGACCTTCAGGGCAACCGTGAAGCGCAGGTTGGTGTCGTAGGCCTTGTAGGTGATCCCCATCGCTCCCCGACCCAACTCCCAAAGGCTGCCATCCTCCCGCCGGAGTATCTCGTACTGTTGATAGCGCTCGGCCGTCGGCATGGCTGGTAGATACTAAACCAAAAGAAGCAGGCGACCACAACCAATCATCGCTAGTTGCTTGGAGCAGTCCTGGATTGGTAGAGCGAGGCTCCGTCCGAGCCGGAGGCTTCGCACCGCGCGGCGTTTTTGACCCGAACAGGGGCGCGTTTAGGCGTCGAGTTAAAAAGGTCGGATTAACTTAGCCAGGCGAAGGCTCTGGTCTGAAGGGTCACATTTCAAGATTCGACTCCTGGGATGCGCCGCGTGTCCGGTGTGGCAAGCTCCGGTTTGCAGACGGGAGCGGTAAGGGACGCGCTCCCGCGGGACGCGCTCCCGCGCGTCCGGCGTGGCGAGTCGACAGGGCGTGAACAAGGCGGACAAAAGGGGAATTAAGGAAAAACGTCGGCTCTTAGCAACGGACGCTTTGAGACGCGCGCCACCACGGACGCTGCGCATCCTACCTCGCGTCATGCGGCCTAGCGCCGACACGCCGACACGCCGACACGATGCTCTCTGGGCGCGCCACCACGAACGCGCAGAAACATCCCTACCGCGCGCTCCACACCGGAACGGCTCGACAGGGGAGAAACGAGCATATATTTACTGCCAACCTGAGAGCCTCATATGGAAATTCGGGTTGAATCTGCCAAAGCGATCGCGCAATTCCTCAGGGATCAGGGTTATACGGAAAAAGGCTTGAGCCAATTGGGCCTTGCGGAATTGCCCTGGAATAGTCTGGCCAGGCAATCCGATTCCGCTTGGCTGGTGATTGGCGACGCCAGACTCGAATTGCTGATCCGAGCCTTTTATCTCGGCGAGGCGGTTGAAAAAAGCGAGGCCGAGAAACTCATCTCCAAAGAGATTCTATGCCACATGCTGGAGAATAGGTTGTTGACGCCCCACGAAGAGCGGCTTCAGCCGTCTTGCCTCCTGATGCATTTTGGCGAGTTGATCATTGCCAGTGACTTGCGACCACGCGCGGAAACGGCCACCGCGGCGGATCTGGTTCTTGGGGTGAATTCGACGACGCGGCTGTTGGCTCGATGCAGCGTACTCCGACCGGGGAGCAAAATGCTGGATCTCGGCACCGGTTGCGGCTCGCTCGCACTCTTTGCGGCTCCCTCCGTCGCTTCTGTTGTTGGCACCGACATCAATCGGCGGGCCTTGAGTTTCGCCGCGTTCAATGCGGTTCTGAACGGACTGGGCAATGTATCGTTTCTCTACGGTGATCGTTTCGAGCGGCTTGCGGGACAACGGTTTGATTTGATCATTTCCAACCCGCCGTTCTTTCTGGCACCCGTCTCGGGCTTGCTCTACTGCGAGAATAGCCTGGAGCTGGACGGGTTCGTGGAATCGCTGGCGCGAGGCGCATCGCGTTTTCTGGAGGAGAGCGGTGTGTTTCAGATGCTATGCGAGTGGGTGGAGTTCGAAGGACAATCCTGGGAGGATCGTCTTAGACCCTGGTTCGAACAATCCAATTGCGATGTGCATATCTGGCGAGGCTATGAAGTCAGTCCAATGGAGTACGCGCGAACCCGTGCGGTGGAGCAGGGACAAATGTATCCCGAGACTGTCGGAGCATCATTCGTGGAGCGGGTCTCCTATCTCACGCAACGTCATGTGAAGCGTATCTTAGGTGGTCTGATCACGATGCGGCATCGGTCCGAACGGAATTGGTTTTGGGTGGAGGAGATGCAAAAACGGCCGGACGGACCGGTTGGCGACGCCCTCCTCGAGCGGTTTTCGACCATCGACGTATTGGAATCTAATAACGAACAAACTTTGTTAGCTTCGCATCCTCGGTTGCCGGCGCGGGTGCGCCTAATGATCGAGTCCGTGCAACGGAATTGTGCCTGGGGAGTGGAGCGTAGCTATCTCGAGCGCACGGGTGATCTTCCGGCGAAGCTGGGATTGGATACGTTCGTGGCGGAGCTGGTAGCCCATTTTGACGGAACGCAGACCGTTGAAGCGCTTCTGAAGAAGCTGGCCTTGGAGCAGAAAGCCCCGCAGGAACGGGTGATTCCCGAAGGTCTCCGGGTGATTAGGAGGCTTGGGGCGGCCGGGTTGCTTCTACTGGATTACAGATCGCGACGAGAATTGCGCTGAGTTCACGACACCAGATCCTGAGCCACGTCGCCGTTGGCGAGTAAGGTAGCATGGGCTTCCAGCCTGTCTCCGAGCGCGCCAGCGCTGCAGGCGGATTTGGCCCGTCCGCCAAAGAAAACAAGCAGGATGCTGATGCCACTTTAGCGGCGCGCCGTTTCGCGTCGTCCGCCGCGCAGCAAAGTAGCATAGGCTTCCAGCCTGTAGTTGAGCGGGTTCGCTCGGCCCGGATTTGCCGGTCCGCCGAGGAAAGACAAGCAGGATGCTTATGCTACTTCAGCGGCGCGCCGTTTCGCGTCGTCCCGCCGCGCAGCAAAGTAGCATAGGCTTCCAGCCTGTAGTTGAGCGGGTTCGCTCGACGCGGATTTGCCCGTCCGCCAAAGAAGACAAGCAGGAGGCTGATGCTACTTTGGCGGCGCGCCGTTTCGGTTCGTCCCGCCGCGCGGCAAAGTAGCATAGGCTTCCAGCCTGTCCCCGAGCGCGTCAGCGCTCCACGCGGATTGGCCCGTTCCCGAAGAAGACAAGCAGGATGCTCATGCTACTTTAGCGACGCACCTTGCCGAGGTGCCAGATGGAGAGTGACAGCAACACGAAATGCGAATGTAGCTGCGCTGTCTCTCAATCGCTCGCCCTCATTTTGTCGCACAGTTACTCCGGGATCAGCCGAGAGATGCGTTGCTTGAACGGGTCGGGCATCTGTCGAACGGCCTCTACATCGACCAATTCGATGAAAGCATCAATACCTGACAATTCAGTTGCCGAGGCGATGAGTGGGTCCGGGGGTAGAAAAGTAGGAATCTGTGATTCTATTATAGCTACGGGAAGGCCATTGAGTCCGGTGTGCGGTTGTGTGCGAACGTCATAACGAAGCTCAGCCAGGATCGAGATCAACCCCGTGCTCCGTGAAACCACCAACTGCATCACCAGAGCATTCACCACAAATTGCCGGAGTTGATCGATTCCGCGACGATCTTGCTTGCGTGCGAACGACTGAACCGCTTGAGAAACAGAATAACCTGGTCCGTAAGCCAATATCCACCGAGTGGGCGAAGTGATCGTGATAGAACGCTTATTAGATTCAGCCGCAATCTCGTGAATGTATTCCGAACGATGTAGATCGAGCTTCAAACCGACATCCACGAGCCAGTCCGCTTCGAATTCTTTTGGAAAGTCAAACGGCTTGCCCGGTAGACGCCGATAGTTTTCTTGCAATTCAGTCAACGCCTTATCGGCGCCGGGTACGTCGGATTTGGAGCCGGCGAGTTTCCCGAGTAGCCGCTCCGGCAGCAGAAGAGAGCGCAGGACGTCCAGATAGCCCAGGAGTTGTTTCTCAAGAAAATCCGACACGGCCTGGGTGCTTTTTCGGGCTGCCGCCAGTTGTTCGAATGAAAGTTTCTTAGTCGGCGATCCAGTCGTCTGCGCCATGTGTTCCGGCTCTAATCAAGCCAATGGAGAGAGCCTATCTGCGGAAGGCACAACTTTCCAAGCAAAATGTTAGGGAGGGAGCGGAGGAGGGTTTTTGAGTTTTGGGTTTTGCGTTTTGAGTTTTGCGTTCTGGGAAGCCGCCAGGGAACGGCGTGATGCGTCCATGCAACGTGATGAACACACCAAAAGGGAATTGAGGACAAAAGTCTGCTGGAGAGAATCGGCAAACGGAGCTTTCGAGACATAGGCCGCCAGGAGAAGAGGGTTTGAGTTTTGCGTTTTGAGTTTTGCGTTTTGGGTTTCCCCTCCGAGATTTTCCACGCAAAACGCAAAACGCAAAACTCAAAACCTCTTAAACACCCCCGACCACCATGAGCGGGGCTGCCTGGCCGGACTTGCGGTGCCGCGCCTGAATGTTTGCAGATAGTCTTTGGCGTCCGCTTCCAGCTTCTGCAATTGTGCTCCCTCGATTTCCAGCCAAGTGGCCGGTAGAGCACTTTCGTTGGCCCTTAGACAAAAAAAATCACCGGGGACTGGCTCACCGACGATAATGTCAATCCAAGGCCTTCCGTTCGCCGCTATAATCAGGTAAGGCAGATTTAAGTCAGCGTGTCGGGCTAGGTAGCCGCACCAGAAGCTAAGATTTTCCTTCACTTGGGAAGAAATTGTTGCCAGCCGGAAATGAGATCGCCCGGCTCTGCCCATATCCGTGGAGGTGCGCGGCCGTGGGCTTCTCAGCCCGGCAGAGAGCGTGATCAAGGCCGGCAGAATTGAATTGTCTCCCGGATCACTAGTCTCCGAAAACAGGCTGCCGGCGTTGGCAGGGAATAACGCACCGTTCAATTCCCGGAAGGTCTGATTGAATGATTCACGGATCTTTTCCTGGGTCTTCGTTTCTCTGCAGAGCACGCCGAGCCGCTCGACCGAAGCCAGTAAAAGACTGATCGCCCTCAGACCGTCAAAAGCTGCCTGCACGCAGAGAACCATTGGGAACCGAGTGCGTCCTTTGCGGTCTGCCGAAGCCCAGATCGCTCCAATGATAACTTGTTCGTCGCGGCTCCAGACAAATCGATGATCGAACTCGATAGCTTGCCCTGACTTTTCGATTTGATCCCAGGCGCCCGACGCCAGCTGAGTGGCGATCCCTTCGGAATAAAGGAGTTGTTTGGTCAGTGCCAAAGACTCCGTGGACAGCCCGATGTCGTCGATATGATCATCCCAGGCCGGGTGTTTGCCGAAACCGGTGATGTGGATCTTGCCGGCTAACTGATCTCGCAGGAAAACCTTCAGAAATCGGGTCATGGTCCGGCAAAATCTCGGAGGCCCAAGCTGTCGATGGTGGGCCACGTGTCTAAAGCCGGGAGCGGCGTCTCGAAGGTGGCCTGTACCCACACCGCGGTCGGTTCGCCCGGCCTGAGGGAGACACGCCAAATCTGCCCGACATCCACCGGTTTACCGCCGAACCGTCCTAACATCCGCAGCGCAGACCAGTTTTCGCCGCAGTCGATTGCCTGAGACGCACCGCCTGTCGGAGTGTGGAAAACAGTAAAATGAAAGGCACTGTCGATTGGAAATTTCCCCAGCGGCATGTCCGCAGGAGCATCGATCGGCAGAACACCGCTCCCGCGGGTGTAGACCTTCGATTTTCCACCGGCCACCAGCATTATTCCATTCCAGTTTCGAGGATTATAAGGAAGGGTCGGTTCCGGGGTCGGACCGGGCGTGTCCCCCGTGAACAATTGACTGATGATCGAGCGTCGCGGCGGGGTGGGAAGCGGGGTCGGTGTCGCCATCGGGGCAAGATCCGGGCCGGACAATTGGCGTTGCGCCTGTCCGTTAAGCAGGGTGATCGTAACCGTGGAGACCGACCCGTCCGGCTTCAGAATCGTTTCGCACAGTGCGTAAAGCGGATTGAGCCCCTTGGCCATCTCCGTCAGCGCCTGTCGTGACTGGGCTGGCATCTTGGTGAACGTTTCCGATTGCAAGTCCCTCCGAATCGCAATCAGGAGAACTTTCACTTGGCGAATCTGGTCCACACTAATCGTCAGGTTATCCGGGCCCGGGGGCCACAGAAGAGGGAATCGGACGCGAGCGCGCAATTGCGCCTTCACCTGCCGGTAATAATTTGTCAGGAAAGCGTCGCGCTGGATCTCCTCAATGCGACGAAGCAGGTAATTGCAGGTGGTTACGAAGGGCTCCTTGAGTTTACCCTGGTAATCTTCGACTTTCGCATTTAAAACCCCCAGGGCATTGGTCAGGAGCTCAAACGGCTTCCACGCCTGGCCGATTAAATTCATCTTCTCCGAGTAGTTAAATTGCGGCGCACCACCGCGGCACTGCTGATACAAATTCCAGCGGGCAAGATAGCTTGGTTTCTGATCTGTTGCGGGCACCAGAACGGCATCATCGAGGGCCTTGAACTCTTCTAATTGCGGAGGGCCGATGGCCCCCTCGATTTGCGCCTTCATTTGTTGCGAGATATCCGCCAGCTTCGCTTTAATCTCCCGCAGAAGATCGTATTTGGGATCATCTTGCGGGATAGTCTCGAGCACTTTCGCCACGCCTTTGGCGTTGGGATCAGGGGTGGGGATGACCTTCTCTATTTCAGCCTGGATGGCAGCGATTTGCCCGAAGCGGGATTCATTTCCGCCAGTTAGTTTCTGGTACGCTGAAACCAGGGTCTCCGGACCATCTTCAAATACTCCGGCTCGTCGGAGAGCGGCGAGCTTTTCCTCCATGGCAATCTTGGCCGCGTTAAGCTTGTCGAACATGATGACGACTTCCCGGTCGCTCGTCGTCGGATCGTCTTTAATGCTGGCTTTGGTGGATAGCTCGGTCTCGATCGCCTGGTACTGTCGCGCGAGGCCTGCCAGTTCCGTCAGCAATTGCAGACTCGCCGCCCGGCTCCGGATCCGTTCCCGCGCGCCAGCAATCAAGTGGTCCAATCCGACCCTGATCGGAGTATTCTCGGCGAGAGTCGATCCGCCGATCGCCCAGTTCACCGGCCATTTCCCTCGTCCATCGCGATTCTCGGTGTACGTCCAATTCATGATGTCCACCAGACGCGGTTCATTCGGTCGGTCGGCGACGTACTCCAGCAAAGGGGCGAGAAAATTTGTCCCCGGAGCTCCTTCGGCCGGTTGGCCAAAGTTCCGGCGAGCCGCTATTTCCACCCGGATCAGCGCAGCCAGCGCTTTTGCCTCCAACGCGCTCACCGCCTCCGCCGGGCGGGGATCCGGTTTCCGATGCGCAGGGACCTGCGGATTCGGTTCGCTCATCTTCTGGCGCGTGGCGTCGAGAAGTGGCTTGACGACGCTGTCTTCGAAGAGAGTTCGCTGGGCATGGTGGCGTTCCTGGTCCGGATTGTCGCTGGCGTGAGCGAACAGTCCAAAAACCCATGGAATGTTCAGCGGTTTGGCGGCGAGTTCTCGCAGTGCCTCGTGGAAGTCAGTGATCGAAAGCTTTTCATAATGAAAATCGGCACGTGTTTCCGCGGTGAGGCCGGGACCCACTGGCTCATCGCCCCGAAAATGAAAAAGAGTTGTCCCGGCGGGATCAGGAGCGACGATCGGTTGCCAGATTTTTCCTCTCCAGCCTTCCCGGGCGCGCGCCCAGAATCCGCTTTGCGCGACCACGCTCTCTTCAAGAGAGCGATAACCCAAAAGCCCGAATGCCAATAGTGCCAGCAACCCGAGCACGCCCGCGCCAAAGAGGATCAACTTGCGGTGGAGCAGCAGTCTGTCGGTGTTCGTGGCCCGAGTTACCAGGCCATCTTCCCGGAAAACCTTGTCCAGGAAAAGATCCCGCAAGAAATAGGAGTGATCTCGTTCCCAGGCGCGGCCGGCCGGCAACTGGTCGACCGGCAGACCCATGACTGCCGCCAGCTCCTCATCGAGGGCCGAACCCTCGCGCATCGACGAGGTGAAATAGATTCCCCGCAGAAACAGCGGGCGCGAAGTCCATTCGCCAGCGACGAAAATCGTCTCCAGATATCGGCGAAGGCGCGGCGTGAGCGCGACCAGGCTTTGCGGAAAGTCGTAAAGACGATCGACCTCGTCGGCCCGGCGCCCGTCTGACTGGCTGGCAACCGGGTCGAGCAGCAGAGCGAGCCTTCGCCGCCGCAAACGCTGGGCCACCGCTTGCAAATGGTCCTCCAGTAGTTCCGGCCGAAACGGGGCATCCAACGGCGCCGGATTGGACCATCCAAGCATTTGCTGCTGAGGGCGCGGATCGTCCAGACCTTCGAAAAACTCGCGAAAGCCGTGAATCAGATCGCACTTGGTGAGCAGGACGAAAACCGGAAAGCGCACATCCAACTCACGCTGGATTACCTCCAGCTGACGGGCGATTTTCGCCGCCTTGCGCTCCATTTCTTCTGGAGCGTCTTCCACCAGGCTTTCGACCGGGATAGTTAGGAGAAGGCCGTTTACCGGGCAATTGGATCGGTGTTTCTTGAGAAGCCCGAGGAATTCTCGCCATTCGCTCGTCGTCCCTGGTTCCACTTCTTCAAATATCAGTCGCCCCGCGGTGTCGAGAATGACCGCGAAATTGGTGAACCACCAATTCATGTTGATGGTCCCGCCCACTCCTTGAAACTCATCTTGCAGCCCGGGAGGGAAGCCAGCCTGCGAGTGGCGAATCGCCTCCGTCTTCCCTGAACCGGGCTCTCCGACGATCACGTACCAGGGCAATCCGTAAAAGTCCTTGCCCGCAGACTCGAATTTCTCGATCCCTTTCGCGAAATTGCGCCGCAAATCCTCCAATCTTCCGCGTGCTGCCGCGTCGGTGACCCCGCGGTTGGCGGCGCTGGTAGCGATCTCGCCTCGGAGCTCGGCTGCCTTTCGCCTGCGCACCCAGAAGACCAGGAGAAGATAAAGTCCCAGGATAAGCGCAATGATCAGAATCCCGATCGCGACGATGAGCGCTACTTGAACACCGAAGAAGGCTGCCGCGCCGATAATCGTGGTCGCCAGCAAAATAAGGATGACCGCCTTCACCCAGGTGGACAGGCTGCCAAATGCCTTGAAAAGATAGGCTAGTTCTTTCACACGGTGGCCAGAATCAAGCGTTCATTTCGTGATCTCCTGAGCGCCGATCGCCGACAGAGAGTCGGTCAGCGACAGCGACGCCGCGTGGAAGAGATAGGCCTCGACGGTTAGGACGACCAGACAAAGCCCGGCGAAGACGATAGCAATACCGCCGAGTCTCGAAGCAGGTGCCTGCACCAGATCTCGCGTATCCACATTCAGATACGCTTCCGGGCAGATTTTCGCTGCTTTGTCCGTCTCCATGGCTGTCCGTATCCGTTGGCTGATGTCCAGCATCTTCCCGCGCAGGTATTCGGGTTGGCCCGCATACCAGCCCATAAATCCGAGGCCAATACAGGTATAGAAAACCGGAAGGCGCAGGCTCGCCTCATCGCTCGGGTCGTTCAATGTTTCGTCCAGCAGGTCAAAGAACTTTTCATCGCCGGCTAACTCTTTCTGTTCGTAGGCCAGCCGGCTCTTGTTCCATGTCGCCGCTACGGCCAGGGAGCTCTCAGAAATCATCGAATCCACGAAGAAAATCAGCGGGAGTTCCAACTTCTGCCAATGCAGTCTCAAAACAGGGTCGGTATCTGCTACTTTGCGGATCTCCGCGAAAATACCCTCGATCTGCAAGCGCAGCTGGTCGTAGCTGGCGACGCCTCCGCCTTTCCGTCCCAAGCGGTTGAGCAAGCAAACCTTGGTGAAGAGCGGCTCACAAAGTTCAAGAGGGGTCATATGCTAGGTTTCCGTTTTCGGGAGCGTCATGTAGAGCGTCAAATCGTAATCTGCCGATTCGTTTCCGGTCCAACGGATGACGGCAGATTTTTCGCTCTGAATCTGTTGCCAGCTGCGAGCGCTCTCGCCGCGGAGCAGGCGAAAATAGTAAAGGTTCGACTGGGCGGGGAGCTCGAGCGGCGGGAATCGTTCTTCCTTCAGGATCACGCCACGGATCGCGCGTCCAGACATGCTTTCCGGCATCAGCTTAAACCGGTCGGCATCCTCGACGAGTTGCGCGAGTGAGCGCGGATCCTCCTTCGTTCTGATCCCCAGGAAGTAGTCGCTCGGCCGAAGAAAATGCTCGTCGAGCAGAGCGGCCTTAAACATCCCGTTTGCCTTGATGAATTGTACTTTCAGGAAGCTCGGCGCGACGCTCCCTCTCAGCAATTCCCGGATCTTTGCCGCCAGCTCGCTGAAACAAGGATAAGGATTGTCGTGCTGATAGGGAGCGCAATCATAAAGATCCCTGTCCGGGTGAAGAGCTGCCAGCTCGCCCAGAATCTCCCGCAGCTCGAGGTAAATGTCGAACGGAGCCAGGTTAGGCGTATCAACAAGAGCTTCCAGTCGAGCACCAAAGCGATTCAAGGTCCGCAGGCGCATCACCTGTTCGAATTGAATGCCTCGCATCGTGTCGATGCTGAATCCTCCACGCGTTATCTGCAGGACCAGTTCCTGACGGCTACCGAGGACCTGGCTGCTCAAATCGCGAACCAGTTCGCGGAGTGTCGCGGACCCGTTCAGAACAAAGCACGGACCGACAAACTCAGGGTCGCGTCTTGGTAATCCGACCTCCTCGCCCGCCGCTCTTGTCACTCTGAGCAAAGGAATTACTTCCAGATCCGACCGGTCCTCCAAATCCAATAGCAGCCTGGCATTGACTCTACGCTGGAGCACGGTCTTTATGTTTTCGCCGGTGTTCTCATCAGGCACTTCCGCTTCGGAGATACGGTAAAGAATTTTCGCGCGAGGATCAACAGTTTGGCCTGGGTTTACGCAATTGGCTCGTGCGCTAAACCAGAGCGGCACGCCAAGATAGACGACGAACCGGCCGCGCGATTCGAACGCCTGCTTGATATCCATCGCGGGCAATTCTGCATCCTGCGGGTAGAGTACTTCTTGTCCGCTCGGCATAATTGCGTGGAGCCGGTCAAACCGAATCCGCATATTCTCCAGATCATCATTGGAGAGTCGCGCGTCGATTACTCCGTAAGGATAAGCCCAGTTGAGGCGGCGCTCGGCGGAGGCGCTTTCATTGAGGCTTCGCTGGATACGCTGCAAATGGTGCGGCAGCAAAAACAATCCTTCATGCCAATGTACTTGCATAAAATTTCAGCTTCTCGGGGGGCGTTCGGAATAAGCCGGACTAACGTCCCCGGATTTCCGATTTCGAAATCAACTCCTCGGTGTAAGCCACGATTCCATCGACAATCTGCGTTTCTACCGCCTGGCCGCTCAGTTCGGCGGCCAATTCAACGTAGCGGCGCCAGCACTTTTGCTCAACGTTCGCGATGAAGCCAGGGGACTTCGATTCTACAACAGCACGGATTTTCTCCGGCGCAAACCGCTCCAGGTGCCTCCGTGCGAATATTTCCCCCGCCGGACCGATCGCAGAGAGGAGCCCCGCGGTAATTTGCCGCGTTTTATCGAGCATTTGCGTGATTTGGAGGGTCGCGACCTCCCGATCACCGGAAAGATACCGGCCGAGGATTCGGCGCGGGTTATCGCTCGCCTGATCCCGACGCACGCTGCTTTTCGGCGCGATATTTTTCCAAACATTCCAAATGAGGTGATCGAGCGTGACCACCAGTTCGAGCAAGGCCGTGAAAAGCTTCGTCAAACGCTCCTCGTCCAGGGCGTCCTTGGGCGTCATTCCAAGCTTTCCCAAGAGCTCCAGGGGCAATTCAACGCCTCGGCTTGGCGAAAAGAGACCATGGGCCTGAAGCTTCTGCGCCAGCACGGCCTTCGCTTCGCGGGAAAGTTCAGGCAGCCGGGTCAATAGCTCATCCGCTACCTCTTGAGCGCTTCGCTTCACTTCTTTAACCGCCGGCGGCCTGAAGTTAGGTGCGTCGATCCGTTCGGGGCCAGGAAAGCGCTCCATGAGCGCGGCGAGATACTCTGAACGCTGACTTTCCACCACGTCTTTGATCGAGCGTTCGATCTCTTCCACCAGGTACTCGTGGCGCGCGTTTGTCGGATCGTCTGCGAAGCTGGTTTGGAGCATCCACAGGCGGGCAGCTACGTTCTGAGCCCACGAACGGGCTTCTGGCACAGGTTGCATAGCGGCCAATGGCTCAGGTCTCTCGGAGGTGCCAGGCATGCGGCTTTATGAACACGAACTAGAATAATACGCCGCGGACGCTTAGCAACGCAATCAAAATGAAGGTTTTGCGTTTTGGGTTTTGCGTTTTGAGTCGCGGTAAGCCGCGGAGAATCACCCAAAACCCAATATAGCCGAACAACGCCCGTAGGGACGCGCTCCCGCGCGTCCGGCGTGGCACGTCTG
The DNA here is from genome assembly GCA_963789065.1 of uncultured Verrucomicrobiae bacterium. Taxonomy (GTDB): domain Bacteria; phylum Verrucomicrobiota; class Verrucomicrobiia; order Chthoniobacterales; family JAFAMB01; genus JAFAMB01. Next base: position 66,480 of record CAWBKA010000030.1, read on the forward strand.
GAAATCTGTGTTTGCTGTTCCCCTACCGCCAGCGTCACTGACGTTTGGGAGATTTCGAGCTTTGATCCTCGAGTTGCGGTAAGGCGCGGAGGATCACCCAAACGCAAAACTCAAAACCCAATCAGCCTTCCGCGGGCGAGGTACCCGCGGCACTGACGAATCCGCCGAGGATTAAAACTCAAAACCCCAAAACTCAAAACCTAATCCACCCAGACCGGAAACGAATCGCCGGCACTGAATTCCAGCTTTCGGGCGTACGTCAGCTCAAGCTTGCCGTCATCGTAACGGCCCTTGACAGGTACGTTATCCCGGAACCGAAACTTAAGGAAGGGCCCCCGGAATTTACCGGGCTCGATCTGAACGACTAACTGGTATCGGCCTTCCTTCTGCTCGTTTGAAACGACGGTTGCCGGTATTTGCCTCACAAAGACCAGATCGGTTACAATTAGTGCCTTGGCAACTGTGGTGGTGACTTGCCCGGACCTTCTTGACAAAAGGAAGCTCGCCAATTAACAACTTTTTTTCAATTGGTCTGGTCTCATGTAAAACTGAAAGGAGATTATCACGATGCAGTCAGAATGGTGGCGTGGCGCGATCATCTATCAAGTTTATCCGCGAAGCTTCTTTGATTCTAACGACGATGGCACCGGCGACTTGCCTGGCATCGAGCAAAAGCTCGATTATCTCTCCGGTCTAGGTGTTGATGCTATCTGGATCTCACCGTTTTTTAAGTCCCCGATGCGTGATTTCGGTTACGACGTTGCCGATTATCGCGCCGTGGATCCGATCTTCGGGACCAATTCAGACTTCGGTTCTCTGCTTTCTTTGGCACATCAGCGTGGACTCAAGGTCATCATCGACATGGTCCTGGCCCATACTTCCGATCAGCATCTTTGGTTTAAGGAGAGCTGCCGGAACAGGACAAACGAAAAAGCGGATTGGTACGTCTGGGCCGACCCGAGACCCGATGGTACACCTCCAAACAACTGGTCATCGGTCTTCGGCGGCTCGGTGTGGCAGTGGGAGTCGCGCCGCCGGCAGTATTATCTGCATCACTATTTGCGCAGCCAGCCCAATTTGAACTGGCAAAATCCAGCAGTCCGGGCGGCCATGTTTGAGGAGGTTCGATTCTGGCTGGACGCGGGTGTCGACGGATTGCGTCTGGATGCCATCACGACGCTCGCGCACGACCCTCAATTGCGAGATAACCCTGCGCGTAAGCCTGGGTCGAGCGATTCTCAACTCTTTGCCGAAGGCAACCCATTTCTTTGGCAGGATTTGATCTACAGCCGCGACCAGCCTCGCACTTTGGAGTCATTGAGAGAACTCCGCGCGCTGGTGAATCAGTATCAGGATCGATATTTGATCGGGGAGGTCGCAGATGTCGATATGATCAGCGTGAGCGCCAAGTACACGCGCACCGGAGAGCACCTCCATAGTTGTTACAATTTCGAACTCATGCAATTGATGTTCAGTCCCTCCACCTTGCGCGATGTAATGGAAAGGACGGAGGCGGCTCTCGGCGCCGGTTGGACGACGTGGGCGATGAGTAACCATGATAACCCTCGAGTGGTCACTCGCTGCGGGCGCTCGCCAGAACTTCAGGGAGACGACCCGGCTCTGGCCAAGCTGCTGCTGGCCGCGTTGCTGTCGTTCAGGGGAGGGGCTTGTGTCTATCAGGGTGAAGAGCTTGGCCTGACGGAGGCTGAGATCGATTTTGCCGATCTGCGTGATCCCTGGGGTATCGAGTTCTGGCCCGATTTCAAGGGTCGCGATGGGTGTCGAACGCCGATGCCATGGTCTTCCCAGCTGCCGAATGGAGGTTTCAGCACCGCCAAGCCTTGGTTGCCGATACCGCCGGCCCATTTGACCATGGCGGTAAATGAACAAGAAAAGGATCCGAACTCCGTCCTGCATATGTTTCGGAGGTTTACGGCTTGGCGAAGGCAGCACCCGGCTCTTGTGCGAGGCGATGTCGCCTTCGTCCAGTCAAGCGGATCAATCTTGGGATTCGAGCGATCCTGGAACGGTGAGCGGATTCTCTGCCTCTTCAACTTCTCCAACCGGGACGCCCGGCAACCGATTTCAGATCCTTGGCGATCGATCGACGGTCATGGCTTTAATGCGGTCTTGGAAGAGGGCAAAGTCCTCCTGCCGCCTTTTGGTGTCTGGTTTGGTACTCCAGTCGGAAGCTGAACAGTTCGTTCCTCTCGCGCCTCAAAAATAGCCAACCGACAATGACAAAAGGGCTTTTGTTCCCGAGAATTGGTGGGTTGTGAAATATATGTTGAACCGGTTTCTTTCATTCCGCATGTAAGTGTCCATATGACCTACAAAGATTTCTATGCGCAGGCACTGCTCAGCTCGCTGCCAATCGCTTACGCGGTGGAAAAAGATCTGATGCAGGACAGGGAACCCACACCGGAAAATGTGGCTTTAGGAGCATCTCAGCTTGCCATGGCTTTAACTGATTTATTAGCCAAGACCGTCCATGATTTGCCGAGAGCCAACGAGCAGCTTTAGGCAATACACTGGAATGTGCACAGTTTTTAGGCTCGCCCCAGAACCGCCAAACGCCGAACGCCGAACGCCGAACGGTGAACAGTGAACGCCAAACGCCAAATGCCCAGGCCGCAAAGAAGGCGCGAGACCATTCGAGTCGGTACCACCGATGTCAATCGGAGCGATCTTGAGGGCCTGAAGGCGGCGTGGAGTCAAAATCGACTGGTGCTCTTTCTGGGAGCCGGCGTTTCGATGGCCTACGGCGTTCCCAGCTGGAAAAATCTTGTCTTGGAAATGCTTTTTAGTCAAACCGACCATGCCTCCCGGATGCGTGCTCTATTCTCTAATTACCGACGCGCGCTTTCCGCGTGGCTGGCGGATTATTTTGAATACAATCCTGTCATCCTCGCGCGGATGATCGAAGAAGACCTTCATCGACGCTCGAAGCGTAAGTCTATTCCAGGAACGAATGCCGGTGTTTCGTTCATCGATGAACTACGGCAGCATCTTTACGCAGCGATCAAAGAAAATCCGGGCCAGACCACGCTTGGTGCGATCGCCGATTTCATTCAAAGGAGCCAGCGGCATATTCCAGCCATCGTCACCTTCAATTTCGACGATCTGCTCGAGAAGGAACTCAATAAGCGAAACGTCAAATATCAGGTGGTCGATTCTGCGGCTCGGATGAGATACTCCTCCCTGCCGATTATCCATCCGCACGGATTTATACCTCGAGAAGGCGATCTCGCTGACAGCAAGGTGATCTTCACCGAACGAAATTACCATGAATTGATGGAGACCGTATTTCATTGGGCTCTCACCGAAATCGTTACCCATTTGCGGCATCATACGGTTCTCTTTATTGGACTTTCGATGTCGGACCCGAATATCCGACGATTGCTTGACGCGTGCCGGAACAGCGATATCCCTCCACATTGGCAACTCCAAAGGAGGCACGCCGTCCCGGATGGCGCGCGAAATCGGGTTGCTCAAGATGTCGAGGAACGGGCCCGTGAATGGGGCAGGATTTTAGGCGACGAACATATCAAGGATCCCGGCGAGTTGCTCGAGGTGATCAATTCAACCTTGAAACAAGCGGACACCTACGACCGCCAACTTTTCGAGAGTATGGGAGTAAAAACGATCTGGGTCTCCAATTTTACCGACATCCCGCCGCTGCTCGATGAGATTTCTCGTCCAGCGCGCCCAAAACAACCGGCGAAGCCGCGGTAGGGATTCGTATCGGCGTGAGGGCGTATCGGCGTTAGGCCACGTGACGTTGCCGCGCGTGTGGCCCGTTCTAAAGCCGGGCGTAAATAAATAGAGGAAGAAATCCGATGATTTAGTTAGCGCGCTCCACACCATTTCCCTGCGTATCTCCTTGTCGTAAACGGTTCGGGTTAACAAGGGAAACGTATCGGCGTTCACCTCACTCGCCACTCCATCACTCCAGCAAACGGAAACTCGCAGACGTTCCACGCCGGACGCGCAGGAGCGCATCCCGCACGTCCCTGCGTCCACCATTCACCATTCACCTCTCGTCTCCCTCTCACCTCTCACCTCTCACCTCTCACCTCTCACCTCTCACCCTCCGTCACCTCTCACCCTCCGTCGCGCAGCGACCGCCGCTCCGTTCAATGGGCGAGATTTCTCAGCTCCCTTAGCGCGACGGACAGCATCGAAAGATCCAGCTTGCCGGCGGACTGAAGGTCGGCGAGCAACTGCCGGCTGCGTTCCAATTCGCTCTTGTTTTGCGCTTCCCACTCGTTGATGAGTGCGTCCGGCACTTTCATTTGGGGGCTGAGTTTCAGAACCAGGCTGGTAAGCTCTGTTTGCAGGCGGGAGACATCCTCTCTGAGCCCCGTTTTGGCGAGCGTCTGCCAGTGGGAATCTGCAGGTAAGCCGTCGATTTGCTTGCGCAGCCAGGAAAGATTCGAGTCTCCCACCCACGACAAAATACACCCCCGCCACTTCCTCGACGCTGCGCTTCGTTTCCAGTCGCGATCTCAACGATATCGAGCGCCGAGTAAAGCGGGTCGAAGCTTACCAGGCGCTTGGCCAGATCTTTTGGAACATTGTTTTGGGATCAGGCGTTCCGCTGCCAGCTTCAGGCCCACGCTCTCCTCCGAAGACAAGAATTTGTCGAGATCCGCTCGCGATCGCTTTGACGCCGGAGGCGAAATGCTCAACGGTTTTCGCGATGTCATCTTTCAAATTCTGATAACGCAGGAACCAGAGGGTTGCGCGCGTCATCAACCTTTCCGAGTCAATCAGCATGTCGGACTGCACCGCATCCGGCACTTTGTTGTCGAGAGCTTCGAGCGCCTGCCAGAAGGATACAAAGTCGAATATCTCGCGCGTGAGCAGATAGGCCCGCACCACATCCGGGGTCCTGGCGCCGGTTTCTTCCTGCATGCGGTAGACATACGTGCTGCCCACCCGGTTGATCATCTCGTTGGTGACATGCGTCGCGATAATTTCACGCTTGAGCGGGTGACGCTCCATTTGCTCGCGATAGCGCTCGCGAAGCGGCGCAGGAAAGTAGCGCACCAGCGCGGTGGAGATGTAAGGATCATTCGGCACTTTGGAAGCGAGCAGCTCGTCGTAGAGCATGATCTTGCTGTAGGCGAGCAGCACCGCGCGCTCCGGCGAAGTGAGCCCGATCTTTGCCGCCTTGCGCGAAGCCAACTCCTCGTCGGACGGCAGAAATTCGATTTCGCGGTTGAGCTTGCCGGCCTTTTCCAGGTATTTGATGAAGCGCGTTTGCGGGTCCAGCGGCATCCTTTCGCGCACGCTCAACGACTGCGTCTGGAAATAATTGTCGCGCAGAACCAGCGCTCCGACTTCGTCGGTCATTTCCGCGAGCAGCTTGTTGCGCTGCTCTCCGCTCATGCGTCCTTCGGCGACCACCGAATTGAGCAGTATCTTGATGTTAACCTCGTGGTCCGAGCAGTCCACTCCGGCGGAATTGTCAATCGCGTCGGTGTTGATCTTGCCGCCGCTAAGCGCGTATTCGATGCGCCCGAGCTGGGTGAGACCGAGATTTCCGCCTTCCGCGACCACCTTGCAACGAAGTTCCCCGCCGTTCACTCTGATCGCGTCGTTGGCGCGGTCGCCTACATCGGTGTGGGTCTGATTCGTTGCCTTCACATAGGTGCCGATTCCGCCGTTATAGAGCAGATCCACCGGCGCCTTGAGGAGCGCGCGAATCAAATCGGTCGGGGTGAGCGAATCGGCGTCCACTCCCAGGACTTTCTTGACTTCAGGGGTAAGCGTGACCGATTTGGCGCTGCGCGGGTAAATGCCGCCGCCTTTGGATATCAGCTTGGCATCATAATCAGCCCACGAAGAGCGAGGGAGGTTGAACAACCGCTCGCGCTCCTTGAAACTTGCTTCCGGATCGGGATTCGGATCGAGAAAAACATGGCGGTGATCGAAAGCGCCGAGGAGCTTGATGTGGCGGGAGAGCAGCATGCCGTTTCCGAACACGTCGCCCGACATGTCGCCGATCCCAACCACGGTGAAATCGGTGGTCTGGGTATTGACCCCCAGTTTGCGGAAATGCCGCTTGACCGATTCCCACGCGCCGCGCGCGGTGATCCCCATCTTCTTGTGGTCGTAGCCGACGGAGCCGCCCGAGGCAAACGCATCATCCAGCCAGAAGCCGTATTCCTTTGAGACGCCGTTCGCTATATCGGAGAAAGTCGCGGTGCCCTTGTCCGCGGCGACCACCAGGTAAGGATCGTCGGCATCGTGGCGCACCAGGTCTTTCGGCGGAACGACTTTGCCTGCGACCAGGTTGTCGGTTAAATCCAGCAGCCCGCGCAGAAAAGTCTGGTAGCACGCGATCCCTTCTTTCATGAAGGCTTCGCGGTCAGCGGGAGGCTGCTTCACCACGAATCCTCCCTTCGAGCCGACCGGGACGATCACGGTGTTTTTGACCATCTGCGCTTTCATGAGGCCGAGGACTTCGGTGCGGAAATCTTCCATGCGGTCGGACCAGCGCAATCCTCCGCGCGCCACCTTGCCGCCTCTCAAATGCACGCCCTCGACGCGCGGCGAATAAACGTAGACTTCGAACATCGGCTTGGGCGCAGGCAGCCCCGGCACCAGCGCCGGATTAAACTTGAAGGAGAGGTAGGGCTTGGGCGCGCCGCCGGCGTCCTTCTGGAAATAGTTAGTCCGGACGGTCGCCCGGATCAGGGCGAGAAAGCGCCGCAGAATCCGGTCTTCATCCAGATTTTCGACCGAGTCCAGCGCATTTTCGATTTCAGTCGTCAACACCAGAATATCTGACCCCTGCCTCGGCCGCATTGGCTGGATCGAAACGCGCGAGAAAGAGTTCCACCAGTTTCTTGGCGATGGCCGCGTTGGCGGACAACGCCTGCTCCATATAAGCCTGGCTGAAAGTGAATCCGGTCTGCCGCAGGTATTTGCAGTAGGCCCGCAAAATAGTGATTTCGCGCCAGCCAAGATTTGCCCGCAGCACCAGCCGATTGAAGTCGTCATTTTCAATCTCGCCGTGCCACGCACGAACGAACGCTTCTTCGAATCCGCTTTTCACCTGGGTAACGTCGAGTTTGATGTCTCCGGCGTGACTCATGCCGAAATCGTGCACATAAACCGGCGGCATTCCCTCGGGCTCTACCTTGTAATTGAGTTCTTCAAGCACTTTGACGCCCATGTGTTCGAGCATCGGCAGACTTGAAGAGAGGGGGACGGGTTCGGCCGAGTGGAAAACTCTCAGGCGCAACGGAGTGGCGCTCGACTTCGTCACCGGCATAAAGATTCATCGCCAGCTTCTTTTCCGTGCCCGAGGCTGTCCATGATTGCGGCGTCGGTAACGGCTTCGGTGACTGAACAGTCCTCGCGGTAGCCGGCGGGAAAGGCGTTTGCCGAAGCGATGATGCAGCTGGTTGCCCCGCTCTTCGCCGAAATGCGCGACGAGCGCGTCATGCAGGTCATCCTGCCAGCGGCGCGCCGCCTTGACGATCTGCTTTTCGATCTCGCGAACGTCGAATTCAGGCACGCTTCCCGGCTTGGTGCGAACGATGATCTGCACGCGCGCCAAGGCCGACTCGGACAGATGCACCGTAAACTCCGAGCTGATGCCGTTAAACGCCTGCATCAGGATCTGCTGCATGCGCTCGCGCAACTCGGTGCTGTGGTTTTCACGCGGCACATAGATCAGGCACGACAGGAAGCGGCCGTAAACGTCGCTCCGCACGAAAAGCCGGGTGCGCTGGCGCTCGCCCAGGCGTAGTATCCCCATGGCATTTTCGAAAAGCTCGTCCTCGGATATCTGGAACAGCTCGTCGCGCGGATACTCTTCCAGAATCGTGACCAGCGCCTTTCCCATGTGGCCATTGGGATCGAACCCTGCACGCGTCACGACGTTTTTCACCTTGCGGCGCAGGAGCGGGATGTCCGCTGGATTTGAGCTGATAGGCGGTGGAAGTAAAAAGCCCCAGAAAGCGCTGCTCGCCTAAGACCTGACCTTTCGCGTCGAAACGCTTTACGCCTACGTAATCAAGGTATCCGGGGCGGTGCACCGTGGCGCGCGAATTCGCCTTCGTCAGCACCAGCAGTTCGGGAGCGCGCGCGAGCTTCCTTACTTCCGGAGTGACCGTGGCGAAGCTTTTCGAAACCTTGGTCTGACCTGTCTCGCGCAATATGCCAAGGCCGGAACCCGGCACCACACGCAAAACGTCTTCGTCACCTTCTTTGACCAGATCGTAATCGCGATAACCCAAAAAGATAAAATGGCCGTCCGCGAGCCATGCCAGTAAGGCCTTGTCCTCTTCAACTGTTTCGGGATCGAGCGCTTCCGGATAGGGCTTGTCTGATCTCGGCGACAAGGCGATTCATGTTGTCCTTCATTTTCGGGTAATCCTCAACCGCCTTGCGCACGTCGCCGAGAATGCGCAGAATTCCTGCTTCCAGCTCAACCAGCTTTTCGGGATCGGTTTGCCGGTCAACTTCGACATGCATAACCGACTCGGAAGCACCGCTTTTGCCGGCTTCGCGGGGCAGAATTTCACTCAAGCCACCATTCGCGTCCCGCTTCGTCTTCATGACCGGCTGAATGATGAGATGCAGAGTCAATCCTTGGCGGTTGATCTCCATCGTCACCGAGTCCACCAGGAACGGCATGTTGTCATTGACGATCTCGATAGCCGTGTGCGTGGACTCCCATCCGTCTTTTTCGCTTTGCGGATTGTAAACGCGCAGCTTCGGAGCGCCGGACTTGAACTCCCTGATGAAATCCAGGTGCGCCAGCGCAGCGCCGCAGAGATTGGAAATACTGCGCTCCGCGAGGTCTTCCGGATCAACCTGGCTGTAATACTGGCGGATGAACGTCTCGGCCTGGATTTTTCCCTTCGCCCCCTGTGTTTCGAAGCTGCGCCACCACTTTTTCGATGATTTCTGCGTTTTCTTCTTGCGCCTTGAGTAACATGCAAGCCTCCTGAGCTTTTCCCCTTCTCCCTTCGAGGGATCAGGTCAGTCATCCACAGGGAGGAGGAAGGGTTGTTTCTTATAAACCTTTTGTGACCGCTCGATAAGTCAAAATTTGCTGCCGGATCGGGAAAGTGACAAGGCATGGAATCAGTGACATGCGTCCCCCAAGGGTAAGCGAAGCGTCCCTGCTTTGCCCCCCAGGGGGTAAGCGAAGCGTCCCTGCTTTGCCTCCCCAGGGGTAAGCGAAGCGTCCCTGCTTTGCCTCCCAGGGGGTAAGCGAAGCGTCCCCGCTTTGCCTCCCAAGGGGTAAGCAAAGCGTCCCCGCTTTGCCCTCCCACCTTTGCCTTCCCGGTAACTGAAGCATCCCTTGCCGTGGTCTTACAGCCGAAGAGCGAGGTTTAGAGAACGATTGAACGATTGACCTTCCGTAACTCTCCCGTCTTGCTGCGCGTCTGCAGACAGAAAATTCCATGAGCCTCAAAAGATGCCGTCAGATCGTTGCCGTATGCTCGGCGATGATCATCCCGCTCTTACAAGGATGTGCTCAAGACACTCCAGCCCAGCCTGGTCCGATCACTGGCGGACAATCAAACACCACGTTTTCGGGATACACGCGCGCCGGAGTGATCTTCCCCGGTCGCTGAGCGGTTCCCAAACGAGGAGTCGTGTCGGCGTATCGGCGTGATGGCGTATCGGCGTGTGGCTCGGCCGCGCATGGGCATGGTAGGGACGCGCTCCAGGACGCGCTCCCGCGCGTCCGGCGTGGTCGCCCAAAGAACGTGGTTTAGCAGGGCAAAAAGGGAATGAGGCCCAGATCACGGTGATCGATAGCTAAAGTCCCCCGTGTCCTCCGTGCGAGACTCGATCAAGGGAGAGTCTCGAACTCTCGTTCCGTGCAAGGGGCGTTTCAGATTTGGTAAGGGAAGCGAATTCCAGGGTCGGCAACTGGAAAAATCTCCGGAGTCGCGGGTCACCAGGAGGCTCCCTCGAAGCCTCGCTGCGGCCCAGATAATGGCGTTGGGAAGCCTGAGTCGATATTGCTGTCGCAACGAGCTCGCCTCGCGGGCGACATCTTCGTCGAGCTCGACCATTTCGAAATGGTTCAGGAGACTCTCTACGCGGTGCTGATCTTCTGCATCGCGCGTTCCGATAAGCACCTCAATCCAACTGATCCGGGAAATAGCCAAACTCGTGTAAAGGCCGACCTCGTGGTTAGCCTCTTCGCGACCATTCAGTAGGTCGATCAGGATGTTTGTGTCGAAGACGGCTTTCACGAGCGATCGTCCCATTCCGAGCCGCTTTACGTCGATACCCGAGGCACTTCGTGCCTGGCTACTATCAGCCTGTCCCTCCGGGACAAAAGCCATGCAGTTCCTATCTTCGCGCCATTCATCCCTGGGCTAGAAGCAAGGCGAAGACGCCTCACCTACCTGGCAAAGCGCGACACCAAAAAAACTCTGTGTCCTCCGTGGCCTCTGTGTGATGATTTCCCAAAATCCGGACCCACCCGGCTTATCGACGATCATCCAGCGCTCCTGAGGAGATGGAGACGTTATCCCCGGCCATTTGCCCGGCGGCAAATGCGTTTGCATCGAAATTGTTGGATATCGTTTGACGTCTTTTCTTCAGCCGAAGATCAAGATCTCTAAACGCTTTCTCGACGATCTCGGCTCTTAAAACAACGATTTCTCGCGACGCGGAAAGAATCGGGGCGGACTTAGTTTTCTCAATCAGCTCGCGAATTCTCACCTGGAGTCGTTTGGTCATTCCCAACATGAAGCTGCGGCGGGTCGTCCGACGATTAACGTTCGGCTCTACTCCGTAACATGCCCAGTACACCTTCCATTCGGTTTCCATCGCGGCGCGAAAGACATTAAAAAGGTAAGAGGCAATTTTAACGTCAGCTTTCAGTCCGAAAAAGGTCACTTGCACCTCGGTACTGCTTCTAGAAATCCAGGTTTTTGTTTTCGTAAATTCCGCGATCACCGGTGCCAGAAATTGTACCTCATGGGTATGCCGAGGGCGTCCGCAGTTCACCGAGTCTTGGTCGCAAAGCTGGTCCGGTGCAGCCGCTTTGAGCTCCTGTATCGATAGTCCATAACGTTCCAGGAGTTCAGCCGCCTTGCCTGCCGCAACGACTGCTTCGCTTTCGGTACAGCCATTGGCCACCGTCATATTTTGCAACGCCTGGAGCTTTTGGACCAGGCTGTCTTTCGATGCGAGGGATTCTTTCATTGAGGGTTCGCAGTTCAATGGATGATTCGGTCGAGATCAGTCGAGACGACGCAAGTCTGCATTTTATCGAGTCTCTCCGCCAGTTCGAAATCGACCGTTCGTCGGGATTTCGGTCGCCTGCCTTTGCGCACGGCAATTGCCGGTAGAAAGAAGTCGCTCGCGCCCTGAAAAACTTGGCGACTGATCCCTCGTGGAATTGCCAGACAGGATGCTTATGCTGCATTTCGGGAGGAACAGGTTGGAATCCGGTGTCTCGCTTTGCTTCTGGAAGAATTCTGTTATAGCTCTTGACGCTCTCCTCGGCGTCGACTTTTTTGGACGTTTGGCGCAGACCGGCCCAATTTGGCTATCTTCTGATATAGAATACTTCATTTGAAAATCGGTATGCGGTCGTCCGAAAACACAGGTAGTAAAAAGGTCACGATGAAAAGCGTCGCAGCCTTATCGGGAGTCTCTTATCAGACGGTTTCTCGTGTCATCAATGGCATGCCGGACGTTTCCGATAAAACCAGGAAACGTGTCCAGAAGGTCATGAAAAAGGTCGGGTTCAGACCGAATATGACAGCCCGACAACTCAGGAGTCGGCGTTCGACAACAGTCGGCTTAGTGACCTTCGCGACAGGCTACTATGGACCTTCGCAGGTATTGACCAACAGTGAGCAATGCGTCAAGGAGCTTGGTTTCGGCTTCATGTTCAGCGGGATCGTCGAGGAGAGCATCGACGAGATTCGTCGCGCGGTAGATGAACTTTGCGCCTATCAGGTCTGCGGAATTCTGATTCATCTTCCTTTGCAAGTCGATCTTCGCGATCTCCAGGATCTATCCCGGAACGTCCCCTTGGTGGCGGTGGATTCTGATTTTGGATTTCCAGCTCCATCAGTGGTCATAGATAATGAATTGGGTTCTCGGATAGCCACCCAGCATTTGATTGAGCTCGATCATCAGAAGATCGCCTATTTGCAGGGACCACAGGGTTGGCGCGCATCCAAACTGCGTTATCAGGGCTGGCAAAGGAGCTTAAGGCTGCGCCGGCTGGAGCTTGGTCCGCTGGTCCAAGGAGATTGGTCCGCTGGATCGGGATTCGAGGCTGTCAAGAAAATGCTCGCCAAAAGCTGGGGAAAATTCACCGCCGTTGTCGTAGCGAACGATCAGATGGCTCTCGGAGCAATCAGGGCGTTCCAGGAAAGTGGAATTCGGATCCCAGAGGATATCTCAATTGTCGGGTTTGACGATATCCCGGAAGCCGGATTTTTTGGGCCGCCGCTTTCGACGATGAAACAAGATTTCGGAGCTCTCGGCAAACTGAGCGTCCAATGTCTGGTGGAGCACTTGAATGGAATCCAAGGCGGCACCTACCGCATCTGCACCGACCTTCATCGAGCGGAAAAGTACCCGGCCCGTCGGTCCCAATTGACTTGATTTCCGCGGTCGCCTCGACCAGGGCTTTGCAGACCGAAGGGATAGGATTCGACCTCCCCGTTACTGGCTACTGGCTACTGGAATGAATTGTTTCTTGCTTCGAGCAGAAAACATGCAATTCTCCGTGAACGTTCACGGTTCGTGAACGTTCACTGCCCAACCGGAAAGCAGTCTGAAGTATCCTCAACCCCCCAAAAATAATGAAAAAAATTAACACTATTAATCGCCTTTTCGGCCTGATCGGTCTCTCGGCGATCCTGGCCGGCTCGGTAACCGCCGCATGTGCCGCCGACAAAAAGCTGGTGGTCGGATTTTCTCAAGTCGGCGCCGAGAGCGGCTGGCGCACGGCTAATACCGATTCGATCAAAGCCGAAGCTGCTAAGCGAGGCATTGATCTGCGTTTCTCGGACGCCCAGCAGAAGGAAGAGAACCAGATCAAAGCCATCCGCTCATTCATCGCCCAGGGCGTGGACGTTATCGCCTTTTCCCCCGTGGTCGAGACCGGATTTGAGCCGGTGCTGCAGGAAGCAAAGAAGGCCGGAATTCCTGTGGTACTCTCGGACCGCGCGGTAAAGGTTTCAGACCCTTCGCTGTATGTCTCTTTCCTGGGTTCCGATTTTATCGAGGAAGGCAAGCGCGCAGGGAACGAAGCGGTGAAGCTTACGGGCGGCAAGGCGAACATCGCCGAGTTGGTCGGCACCGTCGGATCTGCGCCGGCGATTGATCGCAAAAAAGGCTTCGAGGAGGTTTTACAGGCTAATCCGGACATGAAGATTATCATGTCTCAGAGTGGCGACTTTACCCGGGCCAAAGGCAAAGAGGTGATGGAAGCATTTTTAAAATCGCCCAAGGGCAAGGATATTAATTTGCTCTTTGCGCACAACGACGACATGGCTTTGGGAGCCATTCAGGCGATGGAAGAGGCTGGCGTCAAGCCCGGCGTAGATATCAAGATTGTCTCGATTGATGGGGTCAAAGGCGCGTTTGAGGCGATGAAGGATGGCAAACTGAACGTCACCGTGGAGTGCAACCCGCTCCTGGGACCGCAGCTCTTTGACCTGATCGAGGCAGCCGCCGCCAAGAAGGAAGTCCCGAAACGAGTGGTGACTCAAGAAGGCGTTTACGAACAATCCCAAGCGGCTGCCGAGTTGCCGAAAAGACAGTACTAAATCGAGCGCGTTCGTACCTGCGGAATCGCCGTCCACTGACCGAGACAAGCAGGATGCTTATACTACTTTCGCAACGCGCCCTTTCGCGTCACCTTGGTTCGCTTCGTCTTCCCTGCAGGCCTGATTCTGTTTGCAGACGGCACACCAGCACTAGCCCGCAAAAATCACGCAAAAGCTGAAGCGACGAGCTCATTGCGGGCTAGAAAGCTCTTAACTTAAACAGACCCTGCGCGTCTGTTTAAGAGCTCTTTTAAAAATTGATGCATCGAAGCAAACTGTTTTTAAACTCATCTCTCCACGCGGCGAAGCCGCTGAGCCGCCGAGTAGCCGAGAAGCCGAGAAAGAAGCAAAGAAGCCGAGAATTATCTATCTAGGATTTAAGAATTCTAACATTCGGTGCTGCTCTCGGCTACTCGACTACTGGCTACTGGCTACTGGCTACTGGCTACTGGCTACTGGCTACTGGCTACTGAACTGAGGTACGTCGGAAGCGTAAACTGAAACGTAGCTCCATGCCCATCGTTGGCGGTGGCCCAAAGCCGGCCGCCGTGATTCTCGACGATCGAGCGGCTGATCGAAAGACCCATACCGAGGCCACCTGGTTTGGTCGTGAAGGGTAGCGCCCCCACGACCATTTCGTAGAGGGTCACGCCTAAGGAATAGAGGTCGCTTCTCGAATCGATCGAGCGATTCATTCGCCCGGTTTGCTCGGGGGCCATATAGGCCAGAGTTCCCGCGATAACCTCGCACCGGGGTCATGCAAAAGGAGTGCCGGCCTGGCCTGGTGATGAACCAGATCCAAAGGTCGAGTGGCCCAGGAAGGATCCAACTCGTCCCGCAGGTCATAACCGCGCTGTAGCCATGCCAGACTTGCTGGCCCCGGTTGATCCGCTGAAAGCGAGACTAGAACTAGAAGCCGTGAAAAAAAGCCACCCTCTTTCCTCACCCGGGAGACGACCAACTCACCATTCTCTCGGAGTGTCTCTATTTCGCAGTTGGCCAATTCGCTCATCGCAAAACACCCGGCTCGCCCGGGGGACAGGCTTCAAAAGAAGTAAGCCGAAAAGTGGCTCCGGGTCCATCCTTTGCAGGGAGATTGCGCTGAAGAGGAGGGTGAACCGCAGATTACGTCGAGAAGAGGGTGAACCGGGATTGCCCAGATTATTTTTTAGTGGTGCCTGGCAGGGATGCGCGCGCGTCCGGCGTGGTGCGTCCACAATCGTCCGACGGGCTTGGAAAGGTCACGATTGGGAAGCACTCAATCGGCTGCACGAGAAGGGGTTTATCGGCAATCCCGTAGGGAAAGCAAAGTCGGTGTTTGTCACCGAAGAAGGCGCAAAACGTTCGGAAGAGCTGTTTCGTCAATTTTTCGGCAAGTAGGTAAGTGAAGCGTCCCTGCTTTACCTCTTCGGAGTAAGTGAAGCGTCCCTGCTTTACCCCTTCGGAGTAAGTGAAGCGTCCCTGCTTTACCCCTTCGGAGTAAATGAAGCGTCCCCGCTTGTGATGGTGTGTTGATGATCACGTTCCGCCCGCCGGCACCCCGCAGCCCTTTCGAAGTTTGTCGATGGGCAAGCGGCGATTGGAAATCGTGCGGAGAGGAAATTCTCGCACAGAGGCCACGGAGGACACGGAGTTTCTTTAGCCGTTGGTCTGTCGTATATGGGTGGTTTTAGGAGGTACCCGCGATTTTAAGGACATCAAAAAGGGCCATTATCTGTTAAACCCTCTGCGTCCTCCGTGACCTCTGTGCGATGCCTTCTTTCTTTCTAGCGCACCACGACGAGCCTGGACTCGACCGAGAAGCAGCTCGCCGCGGGATCACTGACCAGTCTTTAATCAAAGTGTGGTGCGATCGACCCGAAATGGAGCGCTAGAGTATGCGAATATTTCTCTGCGGTGTCGCTTGTGTTGGCAAGACTACGGTAGGCGAAAAACTAGCAGGTTTGCTCGGCTACCGGTTTTTCGATCTAGATCATGAAATCGAGGACTTCTTCGGTACCTCGATCGAGCGCCTTCGGGATCGGCACCTGACCCAATATTCCTTTTGGGCCGCGGCCTCGCAGGCGTTGCCCCATCTTTTGGCTCGCGAGGGCAGCGCTGATTTGGTTATCGCCTTGCCTCCGAGCGGATTGATGGGTCCCTATTGGAAGATCTTAAGAAATACGCCGTCATCCACCTTTGTCGTACTCCAGGATACTCCGCGAAATATCCTCAAGAGAATTACCTTTTACGACATCGATTCGCACCGAATTCGAAAAGAGGTAACCGATGACGAGAGGCCTTTTTATTTGCGGGAAATAAAACGCGATATCACCTACTTTGGGCGTAGCTATCGAAGAGCACACAGAACGGTGGATATAGCAGGTGGGACTGCCGACGAAGCATCCCTGAGGATCAAAGAAGTACTGATGCAAGAGGGGGGAATAGCGCTTCAGTGCTAGGTTACGCGGGATTTGGGATATTCTTTCGCCCCGCAGGGGCTGTAGGATCAGCCCAGGGTTAGCCCAGGGTTCTGGACCGACCCCTTCCGCACGCACGTGGCGAGTGGGGTTGCGCTCTTGCGTACTTGCCCAGTCGGCTACTGACTACAGCGTCCGCTTAAACATCAGCGTGTTAATCGCCAGCATCAGGGCCCCAAAAACGGCCAGGCATCCGATATCGCCCAAAACCGGTACAATGCTCGTACCTCTTAAGAGGATATCCCTGAAGCCATCGATTGCGTAGGTAAAGGGGTCAAAGCGGGTAATGGCCCGTAGCCACCACGGCAAGGCTTCAACCGGATAAATTGCCCCGCTCGGAAAGTAAAGCAGGGTGTTCAGCACGCCGAAAATCGCTCGAGGGATCAGCGGGTTATTAATGCGCGCCACGATCGCCGACATCATCGTCATGAAGGCGAACGAGGTAAACAAGACCAGCACTGAGAGGGAAAGAAAATGCCAGGGCTGAAAGGTCGTTCCTACGCCCGCGATCAGCGATCCTAACACCATCAGCGATAATCCGCCCGCGGCTGCTTTCAGGGTGCCCGCGATGTTCATGGCCAGAACCAACTCAAACTTGGTGATCGGAGTGACCAGATAGGCCTCATGGACGCCGCGGGATTTATCGTCGATATAGGCCATGCCGCCTCCGATCATCACCGAGACAAACATCGCCAGGGTGATCGCGCCCGGCAGCATATACTGCATATAAGGGACATAAGGATAAAGCTCTACCTGCTCGAGGGCGATCTGTTTGGGGAGCCGTGATTCGACACTAGGGTTATTAAACGCGGTCACCAGCCCGGCGAGAGACTGCGAAATCGCCGAGCTGATAAAGGCATCGGTGTTATCGAGTAAGAGCCCCAGTCGCGGCCGGTTCTCGGAGTAGACCAGGCGCGAGAATTCCGGCGGGATGATGACCGCGCCCTTGACTCGGCCTGAGCGCACGTCGCGCAACGCTTCACCTTCGGTCTGGTAAAGGGCTACCTGGAAGGTTTTTGCGGTGCTTTCGACCGATTGGAGCGCCTCACGTACCCGCCGCGCTTCCGGGCCGTGATCTTCGTCAACCACCGCGAGTCGCACACCCTCGACCTTGCCGCCAAAGGAATTCCCTAAAATAATCAACTGTCCAAGGGGCAGTACCAGCGCGATAAAGATAAGCGCCGGCGAGCGCAGGTATCTTCGCATTTCCCGTTCGATAATGGCCAGGATCCGTTGCATGAAATCACTTCTTCGCTGCGCGGAGATCCTCGCTGAACTGACTCCATCGTGCCCCCTGACGCCGGCAGGCCACGCCCGGCGTAGTAGGCAAAAACATCGTTGAGCGAAGTTTCATCGGTCGAGCCCGGCACGGATGCCTTCAGGTTGCTTGGGGTATCCAGGGTGATCAATCGTCCGTGATCAATGATGGCAATCCGGTCGCATAACCGATCAGCTTCCTCCATGTAATGCGTGGTCACGAGAATCGTCAGCTGCCGTTCACGCTGGATCTTCTCGAGCATCTCCCAGACGTCGACGCGGGAGACCGGATCAAGGCCGGTGGTGGGTTCATCCAGAAAGAGGACCTTTGGGCTGTGGACCAGCCCGCGCGCCACCTCCACCCGTCGCCTCATGCCGCCCGAGAGGGTATTCACCTCGGCGTCGCGCCATTTCGTCAGGCCGACGATTTCCAGCAACTCTTTGATCGCTCGCCGCCGTTGATCACGTTTTACCCCGTAAAGTTTGGCGTAAATGCTCAAATTTTCCCCGACGGTGAGCTCCGTGTCGCTCGTCATGGCCTGAGGTATAACCCCGATCTCAAGCCGTGCGCGGTTAGGCGAGAGCGCCACGTCCTGGTCAAAGACCAGAATCCGCCCGCTCGTAATCGGTAGCAGCGTCGTCATCATTCGGATCAGCGTGCTCTTTCCGGCTCCGTTCGGCCCGAGCAGGCCGAACGTTTCGCCGGTATCAACGCTGAAAAGAAACCTGATCGACCGCAGTGAAATCGCCAAACCGTTTACTAACCCCTTCGACGGCGATGGCTGAAACTCCCGTTTCGATATGCTTTGCCATACGAACGCCTTATTGGCCGGCCAATTTTTCAGGGTAGATGATCTTGCGCTTTAGCTGTGCCGGATTGAGCAACACTTTAGCCGTCATGCCGGGAGTGATGGTAAGTTCCGGATTTGCCACCGCGATCTTGAGCGCCACGCAACGGATATTGCGATTAAGCTGGTTGAGGTCAAACTGGGTGGCAAAATCGCCTTCCACGCCCTTGGTGAGCACCGTGCCATCGACGATTTGCCCCGAAGGAATTTGTATTGCCAGCTTCTCACCGATGGCGATGTGGTCGGCGTAGGTCTCTGGAATTCCCACGCGGACCCAGGTGTTCCGGGGATCGATAATGGTGGCTACCGGAGCGCTCGGACCCACCACTTCTCCTTGTCTCGCCACCAGCACCGAAACAACACCCGAGATCGGCGCCATTACCTGGGTATAGCTCAGTCGCGCCTGAGCCGCCACCAGCTCAGATTCAGCATTGTGCAGCTGCGCTTGGGTCGAGTCCACCGCGCTTTGCGCGGCGCTCTTGCGAAACTGGCCTGCTTGAGCGTGCATGAGATCCGCCTCGGCCGCCCGCACCTGTTCGGTTTGTGCGCTCACGGTGGCCTGCTGAGTCCGTAAGTCGGAAGCCCAATGATCAAGATCTTGTTTGGCGGAAACTCCTTGCGCGGAAAGGGTCTCTGTCCTCTGAAAATCGTTCCGAATCCGTTCGAGCTGCGATAGAGATTGTTGCAAGTTGGGCTTTGGCCACCGAAAGCCTGGCCTGCGCGCCGGCCAGGTCGCCGGCGGTCTCGGTGCAGCGCCATTTGATAATTGGATTGGGATTGAGCCAACTGCGACCGCAAATTTGCCACGCTAGCCCGGTCAGCTTCCACATTGGCGTCGAGCTCGGCCGTATCGAGGGTGGCGATCAATTCGCCCGCCCGCACCGAGCTGCCCTCATCCACATTGAGCCGCTCAAGGATACCCTGGACCTTCGGGCTGACCACCACCTGGTTCGCGTCAACGATGCCTTCGAGAATTAACCCCTCGCTGTGCTCGGTAAAAAAGAAGAAGTAAAGCGCGGCTGCTAAAAACAGGGCTCCTAAAATGAGGACGATTACCGATCTTCCTTTCATTGGCTTGATCCCGGTTGACCGGTGCCTTCCTGTTTGCGCTGAGCCGTAAAAAGAGCACAGGTGATAAAGTCAATCGCCGCCGCTCGCCGCCTTTTAGCCGATACCTTCCTGGAAGCGGAAATGAATTTGCCGGCCATCGGAATCCCTCTCACCGCCGTTCGCACCAGCATCAGCAAGAGCGGCAAGACCGCATCGATATCGATGGTCCGGAAAACTCCAGTTTTGACTCCTTCTTCAAGGACCGCCCGGAACTCAATCAATAATGGAGAAATCTGCCGAAAGAACTTGGGCGCCGTATCCGGTTGGAAATTGTTCAAGAAAACTTTTACGATATCCATCTCCTGCTCTAAGAGTCGCGCATAGGCGGGCTGCGCGGCCAGCACCTTGAAATTGGCGTCCAGAAAAGCCAGCAACTTCTCCCCTGGCCCGGCGGCGGTGCCGAGCGCGCGGCGAAGCGCATCGGTCATCGTGACGAACATTTGTTCAACCACGCCCTGGTACAGGTGTTCCTTGCTCTTAAAGTAATAGTAAAGCAGCGCTTTATTTACCCGCGCGGCCCGGGCGATCTCGTCGATCCGCGCTCCGGCCAGGCCGAGCTGGGCAAACTCCTCCAGCGCGGCGGCGACAATAGCCGCTTTCGTGGCCACCGCGTCTCGTTTGCTTTTGCGCGGTTCATCAGCAGAGACAACCTTCATCTGGCTTCAATATAACTAACTATTTAGTTAATTACAAGCCCTCCCCGCCGCGGTAGGCGAAGCGTCCCTGCTTTGCTTCTTCAACCTGCGGGCGGACGGGGCCTGAGGCCGTGTGACGCGGCCGCGCCTATCGGTGGTAGGGTTCCGCCTGCGTCCGGGGTGGCACGTCCACGGAGGAATCGTTGCGGCGAGTCGGCGTATCGGCGTTTGGCCGCGTGACCCCGCCGCGGCAGGTGGCGAAAAGGAAATCATCATCGGACATGGGGGTCTTTCCTCTGGGATGCAGTGAGGTTATTCCTCTGAGCGGCTGATTCCGGCGGCGGTGTCGCCTTTGAGCCGCAAAGCGCCCCTAACCGTCAACGCTCAAAGCTCGAGAACGATTTTAGGAGCGAGGGCCAAGGAGTACTAGTATCCGTAACGCGCGGCGGTGTTCGCAAAACCACGCCAACGAGTGATTTTACTCTCTTGCACCGTGAATACCTGCACCCACTCAGTCTCAAAGGTTTTCTGGGTATCGCGCGCAGTTACTTTGGTCCACCCGAGAACGATGACGTGCTCTCCGGCTTCGATAAACTCTCGCGGCTCGAAGGCATCCGTTTGGTCGGCGCTGGATAAGGCTTCAAAGAAATCGGCTACTTCTTTTCGGTCGGCCCGCAAACCCGCATAGGGCAAACTCGCGGGGCCAACGAACTTCCAATCAGTCTTTTCGGCAACCAAATCCAATAACGCCGGAACGTCCCGGCGACGGTATGCTTCGTAAGCCTGTGTTACGATCTTGAGGGCTGCACTCATATTTCTCGGGAGGGGGGCGCCAGCCTTTATTCATAGCGAGCGCGAGTCATAAGTCAACGCTCGACCTGGGGGAGAGGTAAGCGAAGCGTCCCCGCTTTGCTTCTTCGGCCTCGGGCAAACCGGGACGGTTAGCCTACTCGACGAGATGACATGGTGTTCGCTTGACAGGCACCGAACTGGAAAAAACACCCGGAAGAAAGAAGTCTCGCATAGAGGGCACGGAGGACACAGAGGGTCTGAGCAGACATTCCCCTGTTTTTCGCAACGAAGAGGCGGACGGGGCTAGCGCAAAGTAGCATAGGCTTCCAGCCTATCTCCGACCGATCACTTGATGTCCGCACGCTGCTTCTGCCCGCGAATTGACACGAATAGAACGGAAGAACGGAAATTCTCGCACGGAGGACACGGAGATCACGGAGGTTTATTGTCATTGTTGATCTCAATCGTTGATGCCGTTCTTTAGCGGAGGCTCGCCATAATCCATCGAAAAACCCAATTAAACTCTACTTCTCTGAAACCCTCCGTGCCCACTGTGACCTCCGTGCGAGCCATTCCCCTTTCGGCTTAAGCCGCTTTTGGATCCGATCACTTCGCGTCCATTCGTGTCCCTTCGCGGTTTTTCCAATCTTCAAGGCCAGATCGCTAAAACAGATACAGGGATTTAACCCTGGGAAATCCCCCCAAAAGCGACGCGTCCTGAAAGGATGCTAGTGTACCGTCTCCTAAATCCCTGGGGTTTCGCCGCCGGTCAGTTGGCTGTTTTTCAAGGCGCGAGCGAAGTGCCCATATCTGAGTCATACGGGTCGAGTGAGCAACGCGGAAAAACAGCCAACATCGCGGTTGAGGGCGTCAGCCGTTATCGCTACTCTAAAATTTCAAGATTCCAGGTCGAAATGAGTCCTTCGAATGAAGTCGGGCTGATTTATGCCGAAGACAAAGAAGATAACGAAAAGCGCAATGTGCCCTGCATATTATTTTCCGGATCTGGACCAATGGCCGGGCGACTGGATGGAAATAAAAGAAGATTTAAAAATCGGTCCTGGTTTGCTGGCGTTATTTATCCCGTTTATTCAACACTTGATTGACGAGGGGCTGGCAAAGAAAACCATCAAAAACCACGGAACTCATCTGGGCATACTGGGCAGCGAGATTATCCGGAGACTAAACAGCTCGTACCCGGGCTGATCGTGAAGAACTTTGAAAGCGTTTATCCAGGAGCTGAGAACTCAGTACATTTACCGCATTGCAGCCGGGTACATGGTTTCATCCTGGCTGATCCTGCAGATCGCTTCACTCCTCTGCTCCGCTCTGGGTCTTCCCAACTGGACTCTCAAGGCGATCCTGGCATTGCTTCTGGTCGGGTTTGGTGCCGCCCTGATCGTCGGTTCGTGGATCGATTTGCGGACGGCCCGACTGGCGGTGGGCGGTCCGCGACAATGGTCCAGAAAGGTCCACCTGGTTTTCTGGCCGGCTGGGGCGATGCTCATCATTGGTGGAACGACTTTGGTAGTGTCCGCCTTTCTGGACGCCAACCAGACATCCAAACCGCTGAGTGTGGAGGTTCAATCCGCGGTTCCGCCGGCGGAATCCGGGACGCCTATCCCGGAAATCGTGCTCACGGATGGAACCCGCGTCTCGCTTGGAGAACAACAGGTTCTGCTTAACGACCAGGATTTAGGGCTGCGATCGATGCCGATGGCTGGCATCGCGGTGATCGAAAGTCGTCCTGGACGCATCAGATTTCTTCTGGGTGCCGGCAATAAGACCTACCTCCTTGAAGGTGTTGATCTCAAGCATCTGAATGCCTTGCCCCGTTTGGTGCTTGGGCCAGGTGAGCCCGGGACGTTTGACAACGCAGCAGCCGATGTATTCGCTGTCGTGCAGGCCGGCACCAAATTCTACGCATTTTATCAGGCCTCGGATAGCGAGGGACTGCCCGCCGCGACTCTCACTGGCTATTCAGGATTTTACCTAAGCATCGGATTGGCCGAGTCAGACGACGATGGCTATACGTGGGCCAAAAAAGGGCAAATTATCAAGTGTGCAAAACCAAAGGAGTGGGCGGCTACTCCTCAACAAGGTGGACGCGGAATAGGTTGGGGCGGAGGCTTGGCCGACGCTAGCGGGAAGCACTTTTACATCTATTATACCGACCTCTCCATTCACACACTCCCGCGGGCCAGATTAATGTCGCACGATGCAGCTTGGAGGACGGGCCGCCACTTTCTGGAAATTGGAAGAAGTATTATAATGGGGATTTCACCGAACCAGGTATCGGCGGTAAAGAAACTCCCATCATCGATATTTATTCCACCGGCCACGCTGGAGCTTGGTATGGCCGTCCGACCTACTCCAAGTTTCATAGGAAAATACATCATGGTATTCGCCGTGAACCAGCCTCACGAGTGGCAAGCTGGCTTGCCTCCGCGAACCAGCGGCATTTACCTAACGGTCTCCGATGACCTCATCAAATGGTCCGAGCAGTTCAAATTGATATCTGGCTATACGCAACGAGTACTGGGAAAGCCTATTGTAACGGGTCCGACCATGGTATTTGAGCAGGCTGATAAGTTGTCCGCCTGGCTGACTTATGGCTATTCTCCCAGATACAGCACGGAAACATTAAGCAATCTAGGTACGCCCATCTATCTGGTCGGGCGGAGAATCAGCTTTGAAAAAGCCAATCAATAGTTTTCCAATGGAGACAGGCGGCGACCAGGAAACAAGTGCCGATGGCAAGTCCGCCGATGCCACCAACCGCCGCAACGAAACTATCCCCGGAGGTTCCGTTCAGGTCCGCCCGATGGCGGTTGACGATAATCAGGATCCCGAAGACCGAAAAGCCCAGGGACAGACTGACTAAGCTCATCGTGGTGCATAACCGCCGGAGTGATTGTCGATGGAACAGCCATTCGGACGTTTCAGGTTTTGGCGTTGTGTCCTGCTCGAACTCGAGACTGGAATTAAGAGAAACATCCATAAGCTGTTGATGCGTTCAATAGTACGACGAACGAGCAACTGGATTTTGGACAGCAAAGACGATGCACGAGGTTTGGCGGTCTTCATGTTGCTCCGGCATTTTTTGAATTAACCGTAATGATGGCAGGACTTCGGAGGCCGAGTTCTTTTTGTCCCAGTTGTCGTATTCGTTGCCTCGAAGGAAAAACTGCGAATAGACACGAACGGACGCGAAGGGTATCCAAAAGCGGTTTCACCCCTTGGGAGGGCGAGGCTCCGTCTGAGCCGGAGGCTGGTCTCACGTAGGCAACTTTGTCGCTCCAAGATCCACGCCGCGACCGCCGTGACCCGTTCGGCTTCGGGGCGAAGAACCTTCCAAAATTTCGCTCCCGAGCCAATCAATCGGTGGTTTGCGAGCCATCCCTGTCTTTCTCTCTCGCAGGCCGCCTGTCAAGATTTGTTCTGGGTATGCACTTGACTCCACCTAGCGCGTAGGGGTGGAAATACACCCCGCCATTGCCTCCCTGGAAAGCCGTTTAAGGAGACTGTTAACTATTAATTCCCCTTTCCGGCCGGCCCTTTCCTCCCCCCCACTTCCCCAACGGGCCAGCATAGAACGGGGGGCTCTCTCTTCTCTCTCTCTCCGCCGGTTTTCCCCTCTCGCCGGACTGTTCTCCCAACCCCCACCACCAAAAACCTTGTTCCAGCGGGGTTGACACCCCCAATAAAAAAAATGGGTAACCCCCCCGGGCCCATCATTCCCCTCCCTCCTCCCCACCGGAACGCTTCGTTTATGTTACCCTACTTCGGCCAGCCCTAGTAGCCCGGGCGAGAGAGATTCTCTCGTGCTCGAGATGGAAAACCAATCGGGCGCGGGACCGAGGTGCCCCCCAAAACCAACAAAATCTTCATCCCCCCTGCCCCAGAAACCCAAAGCAAAAGCCCGCGCATCCCCGCCCCCCCCTCAAACCCCCCCCCCCTTCAAAAAGCGAACAGCGCCGATGCACTCACCCTAATCTAAATCAAAAAAAAAAACCACCCCCGGCAGGCCCCCTTCCCTTCCTTCCCCTCGTTCCTTTCTTTCCTCACTCCGCTGGCCCCCCCACACAATATTTTCTTCCAAAGCCGCCCCCCTTTCTTCCCGCCCCCCACCAAACGTAAGATTTGTTGACTGACCCGTATGACGCTAAATCAAGGGCTGTTTTGGATGGTTTTTCTCGCCGAAGAGGCGACAGGGCTAGCGCAAAGTAGCATAGGCTTCCAGCCTGTCTCGAGCCGATCACTTGATGTCCGCACGCTTTTTTCATCGCGCAACCGGCCTGCGTGGTGGGGCCTAAACCAGTACCATTGGATTGGATAGCGTTTACCGCTTTCTCCGTGCGCCGCCGAACGCCGAACGCCAAACGCCAAACGCCAAACGCCAAACGCCAAACGCTTTCCTCAAAGAGTCAACTGGCGCATACTGCGACAATATGAGCGTTCAAGTCTAGGGTGCAATCACGTGGCAATCGAGGTTGATGATCTAGCCAAGGCGCAAGCCTTTTACGAAGACGTTTTTGGCCTCAAACTTAAGTCACGTGGCGAAAGTAACGCGTTTTTCCAGCTCGGAAATCATCAGTTTCTCGCCATGACTGAGGTTGATCAGGTTCGCGACAAGGGAGGCTGGCATTTTGGCCTGATTGTCCGGGATGAGCGGCAATTAGCGGAGGTGAGAGACAAAGTCACCCAGAAATACGGGTTACAACTGATTTCCGGATTTCGATGCGCTTTTCGCGATCCGTTCGATAATCGGATTGATGTGGTCGATCTTCATGACGAGTCTTTGGTGTGGCTTCTGCCATACCAGGAGGTTCAGGACGCTGGCATTCGTTTTAGCGAATAACATGGGAGACTTCCCCGGCCTCCGCGTCCTCCGACATCCGGCCGTTTTCCGATGACCAGAACATCGTCATCGGCTACGCCTGTGGCGATCAGCGGACCTCCTCGTCGTCCTCGTCGCTGGGAGCGAATTGTTTCCCTGGTTGCCGTTTTCTTTTCGCGCGCCAACGGCTGAGATTCGAAACTGCATCGCACTTGGCGAGGTTGATGGCCGCGGATACCGGCGTAAGATTCCAAATCAAATCATCATATGACTCGCGACCCAGATCACGGCTTTGGACTACTTTCCTCGGAGGATCAGGATAAATTGGAACTGATCCTCACCGAGCGCTCAGATGGAACATATGGGGCGCCCGCTCTGCATGGATTGCTCACCGCGTCGGTAGTGGGGCCGAAACCCGTGCCACTCGAGCACATCCTGCAGTCGGTCCTAAGTCCTCCTGAATCGGAGGGGCTGGGCTTCGACCTTTTTCCAGAATACACCTGGGTGGTGGAGAAAACTGAAGAGTTGTTTTCCCGGATCACCCGGGTGTTCGCGGAGGATCCCGAGGTGTTCCGCCTCTTGGTTTACATGCCAAGGCTGAAGGAAGGGGATACCACCCCTGACCCGCAGACCTGGTGCAACGGTTTCGTCGAAGCCATGGCCTACCATCGGGAAGACTGGGAGCCGTTCCTTGCCAGGGAAGCGGGTTTTCAAGCGCTCGCTCCGATCCTCATGACTTCCGATCCAGATGAATGGGATGATAAGGATGTTTTGAACCCATTTACGGAGTTGACCCCATTGGCATTGTGTGAAGCGCTGAAAATATCTACGCTGGTCATCTACAAATTTTGGTCCAGCTATCAGGTAAGTCCGAGGCCGATCCGAGCGTCGGATAGGCCGGGCCGAAATGATCCGTGTCCCTGCGGCAGCGGCAGGAAATATAAGCGCTGTTGTGGACGCCAGCTTTAATCAGACTGCCCCGGCCTGTGCGAGATCTGGAAGAAAGAAATGCTCGCACGGTGGCCACGGAGGGTTAGAGAGAATTTTGGGGTTGTTGGATTGGGCTCTGGTGAGTCTTCAGAGCAACCTGAAGCTCGAGCTTGTTCAAGGCCTCGGCGAACTGACGAAGTAAGCAAAGCGTCCCGCTTTACCCTCTTATGACCGACGTCAGGAGGGCTGGTAGGGCGAGGCTGACCCGAGCCGGAGGCTTGCGCACCAACGCACGCCTGGCAGACGGGACAAAGAGTGCATAAAGACGCGGCACGCCCGGACCGCGGAAGCGAGTCCCTTTCGTGTCGAGAGCGCCTTCCGAGGATTGGACGCGCGGTGCCAGGACGCGGGCCAGCCTACCGGCTCGGACGGAGTCTCGCCCTACCAGTCGAGGGTCGGGAATTCAAGGGGACGCGGGCTAGGTCGACCTCCCTGCCCGTTGTTCTCTGGTTGGGACGTCAATGATAAAAACCGAGTTGAATCGTCGTTTGGTCTATGACGCAACGTGTCGCAACTCTTTAGTTTATGACCCGCAACACTGGTTACCTGTCTTCGTCTTTTCCGCCCGTTCGGGTCATCGCCAGCGAATTAACCTTTTTTTGCAATATGGCCGGACTGAGATGCTACAATCTCTTCCCCACGATAGGATCCAAGGGATAATCTCTGGAGCGAATTAAGTGCCAGTCTCACTTCCAAAGTCCCGTCGGCTAACTCTTGGATTCGTTGACTGGGATGCCAGTTTCGTTCGCGAACCAGTTGTGCGGCGCGCCCAGAGAGCACAAAACGATCTCCTGGAGTTTCCCGTCTTCGGTTTGCCAGATCTGAAAGCTGTTCTGGAAGAGCTTTTGAATATCCGCATCGCCCGGGCTGGGGCTCGAAAGCTCACGCCTTACGGAACAGACGTTCTGCATCCGGGCCAGGACAAAAAATCCCGCGAGCTGCGCGCGTTGGCGAAGAAATGCTCGCTCGGAGGTCACGGTGGCCACGGAGGATTGGAGAGAATTCTCTAGCTAGTCTGGGTAGTTAGATGGGCTATGGTGAGTGGCAGGGCTAAAAACGGGCATCAAGAGATCTTGCTCGATGCACGGTGCCGGCGGAGCCCAATAGTCAGTATTTCGGAAAAAACTTCACTCTTGGTAAATCCTGAAAATGCTCGTCTTGTGTCCAGAGCGTCGCGTTATAGCGTTGGGCCGTTGCATAAATTATGCTGTCTGCTAGTGGGAGCGGCAAATGCGCCGCGGCAGTGGCGAGGCCCGGGTCTACGTCGACCACATTGGCTTGCGAAAGAAGACCGTAAACCTTGAGGGCAGGTTGTTCCCCGCGCTCTCGGAGCACTTTTTTGAAAAGTTCGTAATAACCAGGACCGGAACGATCAACTGGTGCGTCTGTTCGATCGGTTCAGCGAATAGGGAGGCTCTTTCGGAATCAACCAGATATTCCGGCCGCCGAAGAGTCGACCACATTCACAATCGATCCGACTCCCTTTCGATGACCGGGTCCAATCCCCTTAAAAGGCCTCGAAGTTCGGCCAGTTTGCGCACTGGCAGAAACTCCACGCGGCCGTTGTATGCGATCACTTGAAGCTTCATCCCAGGCCTCAATCCGAGGCTAACCCAAACGGACCGGGACCCCCACCTGATATTTCGAGGAGAGTGTCACCATTTCCACCTGGAATAGGTATGACGGATGATAGATCGATACAAAATCGCTTTACGCCAAGGCAGATCCGAATCGTCCAGTCGGTAAAAATTTGGTGGCTTGGTTAAGAGTAGGCTGCCCGTTTCCGATCCGGAGCGATGATGCAGCGGGTCGGCTGTAGTAGGGGTATAGAAAGACTTCGCAGCAAGTGGCCGCCGACCTGTGCGAGATCTGGAAGAAGAAATGCTCCGCGGCCTCCGTCAGAAGATTCTGAAATGTCTTTCGTTCAGCTTTTGCGTGATTTTTGCGCGCTAGAAACGATAGCCACGCGAACACCAGTAATGCCAATCGGCGATGGCTTGCGCAGACTCAGGGCCCACATCAACCCCTTCCAACTGAGCGAGGGGTACGCCCATTTTCCGCCCGCCATCGGATTCGCACAAACATTTCACCGGGCTCATCTCGTTCGTCGTCGAACAGGCCCAGGACTTCGACTTGCTCTCCGGGTTTCAGTGGCGAAACCGGAGTCGGGCGATGCAGAGGGCACGAAACGGAAACTTCAGCTTTTCTTCGAGATGGCAATACCATCCGCCGAATCGCTCGGACTCGTTGTAGCAGTCCACGATGATTTCGTCTCTGATTCGATCCTCGCGCGTTTTATTAATCTTCGACTTGGGCATGGAAGTTACGGGACAAAAGGTACCAAGCCAGGGCCATATAGAAGACTTTGCAGTAGGTGGCCTCCAACCTATGCGCGATCTGGAAGAAGAGATGCCCGCACGGAGGACGCGGTGGCCACGAAAAATGGAGAGAATTTTAAAGCTTAGTTGGGGTTGTTGGATAGGCTGCGGTGAGTGGCACGGCTCAAAACCGGCATCAAGAGATTTGATTGGCCACGACCGCGACAACTTCCTGGTTCAGGACGACCTCCTCCTTATTTTGGGTCCCTTGGATCCGGATCAGGTGGGTATTTGGCAGCTCTTGATCTTGGTCTGTTCGACCTCCGTCCAAAGAAACTCGAGTCCTAACAATTCTTCTCCTTCCAGCGAGGCGGGCAATTCACCGCCAGGTAGTCGCTAAACTAATGCGAGGCCATTCGATCGGCCAATGCCTTTTTGTCCCGAAGGGACAGGCTGATAGTAGCCGGGCACGGAGTGCCTGGATAGCGATGCATAAAGCTCCCGTCCCGGATATGCGTTTAACGCTTGCACAGGTCGGATAGGAACGGCCACTGACCGCGAATTGACACCAGT
>CAWBKA010000031.1:0-41486 GCA_963789065.1 uncultured Verrucomicrobiae bacterium
TAGAGTTTCAGGTTGTCAGTGACGCTTGCACCTTGCGGATGCCTTGGCTTTAGGGCAGCTCCGGCTCTTGATCCGGAACCGAAAATCGAAAATTGGTCCCCCTGTCCACGATGGATTCCGCCCAAATCTTGCCCCCACGCTGTTCGACTATTTTCCTGACAATGGCGAGGCCAAGACCAGTACCGGGATAAGCTGCACGGTGATGCAGCCGCTTGAAAACATGGAAGACTTCTTCGGTGTACTCGGGTTCAAAGCCAATTCCGTTATCAGCAACACTGAAGATCCAGGCGTTACCCTGACGCTGGCCACTCACCTGAACCCGGGGTGGGGTGAAAGCCGTCCGGTACTTGACTGCATTCCCAACCAGGTTTTGAAGTATCCGGACGAACTGTCCTTTGTTAAAGCGCAATGAGGGGAGGTTTTCGGAGACGACCTCGGCTTTCGACTCCAGGATGACGGACGACAGGCTAACCAGCGCTTCTTCAAGCGCTTCCTTTGTATCGATGGTTTCCAGCTTTGCGACTCGACCTGCTTGCGAAACGTCAGAAGATCTTCAATCAAGCTTTTCATGCGGGAAGAGCCATTCACGATGAAGCCAATCAACTTATCGGCTTCGTGATCTAATTTCCCGGCGTATTTTCGTTCCAGAAGCTGGGCGCATCCCTTCATGCTACGAAGCGGCTCCTGGAGGTCGTGAGACGCAATCGAGGCAAACTCCTCCAACGCTGCGTTTGATTCGGTTAATCGCGAGAGCGTCTCGCTCAGACGCGCTTCGGCGCGGTGGCGGTAGTGCGCCATCTGGAGGGTGGCGCGCAGATCGCGTTCGTCAAAGGGCTTCAACAAATAACCGAACGGCTCGCTCAGGGCAGCGCGATCGAGCGTGGCTTCATCAGAGTGCGCGGTCAGAAAGACCACGGGAACGTCCATTGCTTCGCGCAGGGCGGCCGCGGTCTGGATGCCATCGGTTTCACCGCGGATATAAATGTCCATCAAGACCAGATCGAACTTCATGGTCCGCGCATAGAGCAGGGCATCGGTCCCATTGTCCACCACGGCGCCGACTTCGTAGCCGAGCTGGATCAGACGTTCTTGAAGGTCGACAGCCACGAGGCTCTCATCTTCGACGATGAGCAGCTTCAACGAGGTGGAGACCTCTTTCGGAAGGTCAGTCAGGCCGTAGGGTGCAGAGGGAGAAACCATTTGCAGCGACTCAAATAACAATAAATTTCAGACTTACTCTACAACCAATGCCGGAAGTATCAATGGATAGTTCCCCGCGCAATTGGCCGGAGAGCGCACGAATGAGCCGCAACCCAAGCGAACGCGCCTTTTCCGGTTCGAAGCCGTCTGGAAGCCCTACACCATCGTCTTCCACACGCAACGTGCACCGTTTCCCTTCGCTGCGTGTCAGACGCAGCGTGATGGTGCCGCTGCCGGGCCGGCCGGCGAAGGCGTGTTTGTAAGCGTTAGTGATGAGTTCGGCAGCGATCAGACCGCGCGGGATCGCGGAAGATGTTCCAGCCATCGGCTCGGGTGATCCAGACGATCTGCGGCATGGCTTCGGCCAGCGTGCGAAACTCCTCCATGCTCGTTCGCAGCGCTTCTGCCGCGTGTTTGTGCTCGGTGACATCGAGGGAGAGAATGAACACCCCCTCGGGCACGGATTGAACCCCCAGCTGGAATGTCGCACTGGTGCCATCGGGATAGGGAATCGTGGTCTCCAACTGCTCGGCGCTTCGCTCCTTCAGGCAGCGGCGGATTGCCGCGAAGAGAGGAGTCGATTCCACCCCCGGAGAGGTTTCCATCAACGTCCGGCCCAGGAATTCCGTAGCGGGACGGTTTCGCGCAGCGCCTCCTCCCCCAGTTGGCGAACAAGCCACACCGACAATGTCTTTGATACCGAACCAGAACAGGCATTTGACGACATCACTCTCCTGGCTTCTCGATTTGCGGGACAAAAATCTCGACGCTCAGCCTGGTTAATCAAAATCGCCAATTCGTATTCCGGAACTCGGAAAATCGGCGGGCGAGGATCCCCATGCAAAGGCGTTTGACGTGCCTTTCAATGCTGCCAGCCCTTTGATTGATCTGGCTTCTGGCAGTGGCACTTATTATCGGCGATTCGTCGTTGCTCGCCGGAGCGACGTACCGGCAGGACCAGCAGGTCGGCGACCTGATCGCCGACATCGCCCGTCGCAATCCGCTGGTCGAACAGAAGCTTCCGACCGCCATGCGGATATCGCACCGGGTCTATGTGATGGGCCACGGACAGATTGTATTCGAGGGCAGACCCGCCGAACTCAAGGCAACCAGCCGGTGCGACGCGAATGGCTCGAAGTTTGACAGCATGCGCGGGACTGAACCTTTATCAAAGAGGTAACCGGATTCCGTGGTCTCCTAACGCACCTGCTTTTTGGCGGCGATATTCTGCATAGGTAGGTAGCTTCAGCGCGTTCCTCGAGCGAAACCGACTTCTGCTCCTTTGCGATTCTGATGGCTTCGCAAAATGAAGCCTCAATTCGCATCTCGTCCGCACCTCAAGCCGTGAGAAATACACCTCGGAGCCGATGCAGTTCGCCACAGAAATTGCGCTGCTCAAATCTTTCCGCCAGTGCTTCCGCCTCGTTTATTGCCGCGAGGGCTTCAGAGGTACGATT
This sequence comes from uncultured Verrucomicrobiae bacterium, assembly GCA_963789065.1. Taxonomy (GTDB): domain Bacteria; phylum Verrucomicrobiota; class Verrucomicrobiia; order Chthoniobacterales; family JAFAMB01; genus JAFAMB01. The sequence goes on from CAWBKA010000031.1 coordinate 2,658, forward strand.
TGCTAGATGTAATGCTTCGGCCTTTCGTGCGAGATGAACTGGCAGGCCCACCGCCGAACCGGCTGCCCGAAAATCTTTTATTCCCTGCTCGATCAACGAAATACCTTCCGCGGTCTCCCCGGAAGCGCTGGCGCCCAGCCACGATAAATGGTTCCTAGCGCTAGCCAGTGCACAAAATTGTGACGCGTAGAGAGTTCAATCAACTCCGACACCAAGCGGTCCACTTCAGCAGGATTGCGCTGGTGGCAGGCGAGACCCGCTGCCCAATTCAACGCCAAAACTAATGAGTTCATGTCCTGCTGTTCCTTTGCGATGGAAATCGCTTCGTCCATGTGCGCTTGGCTGGAGGCGATCTCTCCGAGATGCCATTCGGGTAGCGCCGCTTGGCACAGACAGCAAACGACCGGCATATCGACCTCTTCGGGATGAGACGGGACGCCTCCGGAGCGCCAGATCTGAACGCCACGTACCGCGTATCGTCGCGCGGACTCGAAATCACCCAAATAGTAAAAGGTGAACGATAAAGCGCGATAGGCTCCAATCATTAGCCGGGGTCATTCTGTTCTTGCGCCAGCGAGTGAACTCGTTCGGCAATCTGCATCGCAGCAGACATCTTTTCAGTATTGTGGGAATAGCGCCACTGACCGGTGAGTCCGATGTACAGGAGGAGCGGACGACCAAGCGAGTGACATAAGGGCTCGGCGCGCTCATAGCAAATTCTGGCCTCGGGTGCTGCCAGACCTCGCGTGGCCGTCAGGTATAGACCCGCCTGCATGAGAAGGAAGAGCTGATCTTCCTCAGTAGGACTCTGACTCTGACTCTGCCCATCGACGCCCATTGGCACCAGTATTCCCCAGCGCTGTTGTTCGAAGAAATGCGAAGTCTCCCCACTGCTGCCCTGTCGGTAGAAAGACCAGCCAAATACGAGTTGCGCAGAACGATACTGTTCAGCAGCCATTCGTCGGAGCCAATGGTTAACCAGCGTCGATTTTCCGACTCCGCCCCAGGCAACAATTGTCACGATGTTTTACGTATGAAAGAATCCGGCTTCAGCTTATGTCACCAGCCGCCACTACAACCGTGTAAAGCGTTGGCGTCTCACACATTAAAAAATCGGCCCGCTTCGCGGCTCTCCCAAAAGGTAAAAGAGCAAAAGCAAAAAGGCCAGCCTCACCGCGAAGACTCTACCGCTACACAACACAACGAAACCCGATATAATCGAAACGAGAATGAGGGGAGGCGTCAGAGCGATACGAAGCAAGCAGCAAATTACGAATGTCTCCTTTGTACGCACCGGCCAGATAGCTGCCCAACTCGGCCAGATAGCTGCCCAACAGCGTCCACGCCGCACCGCGCAGCACGCGGTGGTCCTCCTTCGGGTCAAACAAATCTTCGCACCATTCCTTGACGTTCCCTCCCATGTCATACAACCCGTTCGCGTTTGCCGCAAAACTTCCCACAGGGCTCGTCCGCGGATAACCGTCGTTGTACCCTTCAATGACCATGAAGTCGGAGGGCCAGTCCCCTTCCTTAGCCTCTTCCCCAGCATAGTTCCCTGCACCCTTCGGCGGCGGCCACTCCTTGCCCCACGGATAAAGCTTGATCTTGCCAGCCTTCTCTTTCGGATTAGTTCCTTCCTCACCTTGCAACCCAACGCCGATACTCCACTCCGCATCTGTCGGCAGTCGATAGGCCCGCTCACGGGGTAGCATCCCGGAACCTTGCTCCCGCTTCGTCAACCACATACAGAATTTCTGCGCCTCTAACCAATTAACCCCCACCACCGGATGGGTCACTCCCTGGCTGAATCCCGGTTCCTTCCATGTCGCTCCGAGCTGCTTCCAGCGATCCTTAACAAGGGAGTACATGCCTCCCGTCGCATGGTAGCCCGTACTTTTCACGAAGGTCTCAAAGTCCTCCACCCGCGTATCCCAGACGCTGAATAGCACCTGGGTGCCAGCCACAGGCACAAATTTCATCCCTAAGCTGTTTACCCACGGATGGTCCTTGGTGGCTCCCTCAAGAGCACTCCGAGCCTTTTCTTCAGCCTCCAACCGCCCCAACCGCTTTCTATCGAAAGCAAAGACCAGCGATGCTGCGTCTTTCTCTTCGCGCTGGCAACGTTCAGCCTCCAACCGCTCTTTTTCCCGTTGCCTGTTTCAGCCTCCAGGCGCTCTTTTTCCCGCTGCTCGGCTTCCAGCCGGTCTCTTTCTTCCTTCTGCTGGCGTTCTGCCTCTAAACGCTCCTTCAAATCGGTTTCAGCGTGTTCTGTCGCCAGTTTTTCTTTCTCTTCGCGGTCACGCTGTTCAGTCTCCAGCCGGTCCTGTTCCTCCCTTTCTCGTCGCTCGGCTTCTAAACGAGCTTTTTTTTCGGCTTCACGACGTTCCGCCTCGAGCCGCGCCTTTTCCTCGCGTTCACGTTGTTCAGCCGCGGTTCTCTCAAACACCTTCTCCAGCGCGGCTATGAGCCACTCCGAATCAGCGCCGAAACGAGTATGGCTAACTTCAACAGCATTCGGCGATGCAATGATTTTAAGTCTTCAGGAAGATCACTCGGGCGGGGCATCAATGCGCCGTCTACAAGGACTGGGATCACTCGGACGTTGCGCTTGAGCGCGGTCGCGATTTCTATACGCACGAAATCATCTGGATTGTCGAGGCGGCGCTGCCCTTCCTGGTCACGCGAAGTTAGCCAACCTTTGCCGATAACCGCAATCAATACGTCGCAGGACCCCACGCTTTGTTCGATTGCCTCAACAAAGTCGACCCCCGGATCCAGATTGTCGACATCGATGAAAATTTGATTTTTGGGAAAGCGAGCTGCAAGGCGATCATACAGGCGCCCAGCTGACGCCGAGCTGTCATCGCGACGGTAATTGACGAAGACCTTGCCGCTCATTTGCTTTCAACGAGTGACTTTAAAAGGCCCTTCTGTTTGTAAAACACTTTTGCCTTTGGCCTGACTAGGAACCTTTTGGGCTGAATTGTCAATGGCCCGAAAGGGTAAGTGCATAGGGTCAATAACGGAAGGGACGCTGCGATTGTTTCTCAAATTTTAGACTAAGTTGACTGGCCAGTTGAAGGTGCTGTCCTCGGAGTGATCCTGACATCTGTGTGCCCGGGGGCGACCGACTGACTCAGGCCACGATCGTCCCCATATTTCTTGTATGAAATTGTTCGAAGCGCTGAGCGTACGCATCGGAGCCCGAGGCGCTGCGAACGACTTGCCCACTCGCTTCCTCTAACTCGGGTTCTCCCTTAAAACCCATACTAAGCATACACACCGGACAGAATTTCAGTCCTCCAGAAAACCCACTGCCGCAAACCGGGCAGACGCGTCTGTTCGCCACTTTCATGAACCCAACCGTCCTTCGGACGCCACCAGTGCTTCGCAAAGCGAATGGATCTCCGCGTCGATTTCCGCCGGATCCGACACCGTGCGCGCGACCTCTTCGCGTAATAGGGTAGTAAACTGCTTTCGCAGCCGGTGGATCAGTGTCTTGACCGCGACGATGCTGACCTGAAGCCGATCGGCTGCCTGTTCGTACGACGGTACTACTTGGACGCCACCGGGGGCCAGAAAAGGTTCCAACACCTGGAGAGTGGCCGATTTTCCTTGAGCCGCGTATTGATTGCCAAGGCGGGCCATGGTTTGCTGCAACAAAGCGGTAGCCCATCGCGCATCGAAGATTGTTTCTGCCGTTAAGAAATCGACCGGCTCGAACTGACAAAACTCCTCGGCATTCTCTGTATCCAAAGGAACAAACTCTACGTTGCCGCCTCTCTTCAAGCAGCGGGCGCGATCGGCCTGCTTTGAAAGGTAGTTCTTGATTGAGGCCAGCAAAAAGGATCGGAATTTTCCCTTGCACGGATCGACCTCCGCCAAGGCCTTATGGTCAAGCAAATGCAAAAAGAAGCCCTGAACCAAGTCTTGCGTGTCAGCGGGACTGTATCCGCGTCGCCGGACAAATCCATAGAGCGGAAACCAATAGAGCCGACACAACTCAGCCAGCGCGGCCTTTGAGCCAGGCGCCTGACTCTGAGCTGAGAGCAAGACCACGCTCCATCGCGTGGTCCGAAACTGCCCAGCCTCCTGCGTAAGCCAATTGTGGTCCAAGTTCAATTGGGGTCTCGATGGTCGGTTTATTAGTATCAAATCTGACTGAAGTGAACAAGACATTCAAAGCAGCCAGAGATACGATTCGTCGACATTCTCTCCAACTCCTGCAACTTGGGACTCTCAATCCGTTTGTAATTAATGGAGACCACTGCTCAGGGTTTCGGAAGAAACCGGTGGGACCGAACCAGCACTGCTAAGTAGCCTGGCTAAGCTAACTTAACTAGCTCAGGAACCATCTCCCAGACGCCGCTCCCTTCTCAAGCTGTTCGTCGGAGTGCTGCACCCAAACGACTTGGATCCCCTTTCACGCCGCGCCATTTCAACGAGGCTGCCAATATTCGCGACGCCCGTGTCGCGCTGACGAGACCCTGTAAAACGACGGCTTAATCAGGACTATTCATTCGGTCAATGCGTTCGCTCGCGCTGAGCGACCTCACGACGCTTTGGCAGCTCTATTTCGGCCTGTTTTTCATCGCAGTCGTAATGTTTGCGCCCGGAGGAATCAGCGGGCTTCTGATGATGCACCGCCCGCTGGTCCGAGCCGGGACCCTGGTCAAGGTGTTACGGGCCTATTTGGTGGCGTTGGTCCCGACATTGACCACGATCGCCGGGCTCATTCTGGCGATCGACGACTTCCTCCTTTCGTCTTTCGTCGTCATCGCCAAGCCCGATGATTGGTGACCGGTCAGTTTATTGTATCAAATCTCCAGGAGCCTTACCAAAGAGGTAGCCGGATTCCATGGTCTCCTAATGCACCCGCTTTTTGGCGGCGATATTCTGCGTAGGTAGCTTCAGCGCGTTTCTCTAGGGAAACCGACTTCTGCCCCCTAGCGATTCTGAGGGCTTCGCAAAATGACGCCTCAATTTGGGTTTCCTCAGCGCCCAAAGCGGCGAAAAACACTCCGCGGAGCCGGTGCAGTTCGGCGCTACAATAACCGTACTCAAATCTTTCAGCAATCGCTACCGCCTCATTGATCGCCGTAAGAGCTTCAGAGGTACGATCCGCTAGATGTAATGCTTCAGCCTTTCGCGCGAGATTACCTGGCAGGTCCAGCACCGTACCGGTTTCCCGAAGATCTCTTATTCCCTGCTCGATCCACGGAATACCTTCCGCGGTGTTACCTGACGCGCTGCGCGCCCAACCGCGATAAATCGCTCCTAGCGCTAGCCGCTGCACAAAATTGTGACGCGTGGAGAGTTCTATCATATCCGACGCCAAGCGGTCCACTTCGGCGAGATTGCGCTCGGCGCAGCCGAGACCCGCCGCCCAACCGAGCGCCATGGCTAATGCGTACCTATCCTTCAGCTCCTTTGCTGTTGAGATCGCCTCGTCCAGTAGCGCGTGGCAAGAGGCGATCTCTCCGAAATGCCAGTCGGAAATTGCCTCATAACCCAGACAGTTGACGACTGGCGCCTGGATCTCTTCCGCAACAGGAGACTGGACGCTTCCCGAGCGCCAGATCTGAACACCACGCCTCGCGTATTTCCGGGACGAGTCAAACTCGCCCAAAAAGTGAAATATGGCTGCGAAAACTTGGTAGGCAGCTAACATGAGCCCTGCGTCATCCTGTTCCTGCGCCAGCGCATGAACTCGTTCGGCAATCTGCATTGAAGCAGACAGTTTGTCCGTCATCAGTGCATAGCGAATCTGACCGAGCAATTGCATAAACAGGAGCCGGGGACGATTCACCGAATGACACAAGGGCTCGGCGCGCTCGTAACAAATTCCGGTCTCGGGTGCTCCAAATCCTCGCGTGACGGTTAGATATAGCCCCGCCTGCATCAGGATGAAGAGCTGATCTTCTTCCGTGAGACGTTGTCCTTCGATGGCTGTTTCGATCAGCGATCCCCAGCGCCGGTGTTCGAAAAAGTGACCTAAAACCAATAGCAATGGCCCGGTTGCTCCAAGAACGTTAGCCGCAAAGTGGGCATTTCCCCGCTGAATCTTCGGAATGTAAACTTCATGTAGCGCCTCGCGAAACAGACCGGCGTGGCAGCCGCAAATGACTGCTAAGAAAAGCGGCTCCATCTCCCCAAAATTATCCGGCAGCTGCGGCGCAAGCGTTCGATAATAATTAAAAAGCCGCTTGTTGCATTCCTTCCAAGCATCGCTTCGGTGGCCTTGCAGTTGTGCTCCGTAGTATTCACGAACCAAAGGATGCGTATCGACGAAGCCCGGATCGTGCGGATCTTCCCCAGCCAGAAGTCGTGCTCTTCTTAGTCTGGCTAGGATCGTCCGCCATTCAGTCGGGCTCAAATTCGTTAACGAATCAGTAAGGCCCGGAATCGCAGGTGGTTTTAGAAGTGCGGCAATCGCCTTTCCCTCAGCTGGGCGATCAAAGAGCCCTAACATACGCAAAACCGACACTTCAGGACCTTCACCAAACCAGGTTTGGTAAGATTTCATTACTTTTCGGGCGTGGGCTCCCTGTCGTACGTCGTCAGCAAGATGTCCCGACACTTCGTTACGGGAACGAATATCTCCGTTGTACGCATCAGTCAGATAGCTGCCCAACAGCGTCAGCGCCAGACAATGGCCCCTGAACTCATCGCTGGCCCTTCGCAGCTCCGCTTCGTCTCCTTTTACGCCCAGCGCTCGAAGCAGTTGTGCTCCAGCATGGCTGGATAGATGTTCCAGGTCACGACGGAGAGCCGAGCTACCCTCGTGATCCGACAGATCAGCGACCGGCATCCGCGTGGTAATCACGCACAGGCCGATATTGAAAGCAGCAAGCTCTCGCAATAGTGCCTGAAGAGACGGGTCCCGTAACCGCCCTTCTTGGACGCCAGGGGGATTTTGGAGCGGCTCCAACCCATCCAAAACAAGCAAGGTTCGCCGATGCCCAACGAGCTTCGCCAATCTTTCGCCCTTCTCCCATGCAGTTCCGAGCCGTGGATCTGGATCGCCAAACCACGTAAGAGCGGCATCAACAAATTCATCGGCAGACGATGTGGCGCCGCTGGTGCCCTGTCTGTAGAAAGACCAGCCAAATACCAGTTGCGCAGAACGATACTGTTCCGCAGCCATTCGTCGGAGCCAATGGTTGACCAGCGTCGATTTTCCGACTCCACCCCAGGCAACAATTGTGACAACATTGACCTGCTGGTTTGCCCATGCCTCGTCCAGGAAACCGATCTCCTCTTGGCGACCAAAAACATCACTTCCTGTGATGGGCAATCTGGCTACGGAAATCTTCTTTGGACCTAATCTCGCTGCCCGTTTCCGAATTCCGACGCGTGAAGCGGGAGGAGGGATCTTCTCTAAGTTCCGACGTGTGCTCCCACGTCGTGCCTCGATAGTGCCGGTTAGTGTCGGCATCGCCTTCAGCAGCTCGACCGGAGTCTGGAATCGCTGTAACGTATCTTTCTCAAGGAGTTTCTCAAGGAGAACGACGACCGGCTGTGTCACATCTTTGAGGCGCTCAAGCGGTAAAGGCGCGTGTTGATGCTGATACATCACCTCAGCGGGAGAACCTCGAAATGGTGTTTGCCCAGTCACCATTACCCAGAGCGTCACGCCAAGCGAGTACAGATCCGAGCGGATGTCGAGTTGTACCCCCGCGGACTGTTCCGGACTAGCAAATTCGGGTGTTCCGGCAAATGCTCCGGGCGATGAAATGCCCGCTTCCGAAGCCGATTCGTCTACGGTCTTTGCCAGGCCAAGGTCGATAATTTTAGCCGTTGCACCCACCTCCTCCAACCTGACCATGATGTTTGTTGGCTTGATATCTCGGTGAACAAGGTGCTGTTCGTGAACTGCGGCTAATCCGGCAGCCACCTGCGTGGCAATTTCCAACGCCAGCTTTACCTCGAGTCGGCCTGACCGTTTGATGAGCTTTTCAAGCGTTTCCCCCTCGACAAACTCCATCGCGTAGAAGTAATTCTCTCCAGTTCTGCCCAGGTGGAAAACCGAGGCGACATTCGGGTGACGAACGCTTGCTGCCGCCCGGGCTTCGCGCAAAAACCGAAGACGGGCCGATTCATCGCTGAGATATCGTTCATTGATGACTTTCAGTGTCACGGGACGGCGCAGATCGACGTCGAAGCCTTTATAAGTGACCCCCATCGCACCCCGCCCCAACTCAATGGGTTTGCCATCTTCGCTCTCTAAGACTTGATAATGTTCGAAGCGCTGAGAGACCGCTTCGGAGCCCGATGCGTTTCGAACGACTTCCCAACTGGCTTCCTCTAACTCGATCTCTCCCTTAACGCCCATACTGAGCATACACACCGGACAGAATTTCAGTCCTCCAGAAAACCCACTGCCGCAAACCGGGCAGACGCGTCTGTTCGCCACTTTCATGGACCCAACCGTCCTTCGGACGCCACCAGTGCTTCGCAAAGCGAATGGATCTCCGAGTCGATTTCCGCTGGATCCGATACCGTGCGAGCGCCCTCTTCACGTAAAAGGCTAGTCAACTGCTTTCGCATCCGGTGGATAAAGTGTCTTGACCGCGACGATGCTGACCTGAAGCCGATCGGCTGCCTGTTCGTACGAGGGTACTACTTGGACGTCGCCGGGGGCCAGAAAAGGCGAATGATGGTCCAGATTCAATTGGGGTCCTGATGGTTTATCGTATCAAATGGGATGGAAGTGAACAAGACATTCAAAGCAGCCAGAGGTAGCGGTTTTTCGACAATGACCGCGAAGTAGTGCGGGGCCTCATTTTTGCCGCGTTGGCACTCTCGTGTTCCCGGGATTTTCCTCTCTGTTCATGTGTTCATGGTGTCGTCAGTACCGGGCGGACTCCTTTGGAGCTCATCAGACGGTTGATGTCCCTTCGGGGCTATAAGCTTTGTTGTACAATTCGTCGACATTCTCTTCCTCTTCCAACTCCTGCAACTCGGGGCTCCCAATCCGTTTGTACTTAATAGAGACCACTGCTCAGTGGTTCCGACGCAAAAATAAGACCATAAAAAATGAAGACAAAAAGCCGACGTAATGCGTTCCCAGTTGCCGCTATGGTGGCGCTAATGTTGCTGGGCTTTGCCCTGCAGACGCTCGCCCAGAGCGCCCGAGACCAACTGGTAGGAACGTGGATGCTCACCTCAATCTACATTGAAGGCCCGGATGGCAGCAGATTCGATCCGTTTGGCGCCAATCCGACCGGCATCCTTATTATGGATGGAAACGGCCGCATTTCGGTGCAGTTCATAGGCTCTGATCTTCCGAAATTCGCGTCCAACGACCGTCTGGAAGGCACCCCGGAGGAGAACAAAGCCGTTCAGCAGGGAATCCTCTGCTACTTTGGCACGTACTCGGTCAGTGATGCGGATCATTCGCTCAACATTCACATTGAGAGCAGTTCGTTCCCGAATTGGAAAGGGGCTGATCAGAAGCGATTTCTGGCCCTTTCAGAGGACGAAATGAAATGGACCAACCCGACGGCGTCAACCGGCGGGCCAGGTTTTACGGGTCATACGGCATGGAAACGAGTCAAGTAAGGGCAGAACGCAACCAACGGATCCGCCAGTCTCGCATGCCCACCTGGACCTAAAACCTAACTTCCCAAAACCGCTCCTTCCTCCCATGAATAAATCCCCGCAGCACGAAATATTTGGATGCGAAGCGAAGATTCAGATTCGTCGATCGATTTGGTTTCCAGCGCTCTTGCGTTGGGCATTGATCCTTGCCGTCCTGATTGTTCCTCAGGCGGCGCGGGCGGCAGAATGGCATGCTACCGTGGGAGCTCAGAGCGGCGACAAGGGACGTCAGGCTCTGGCGTTTCTTCCTAATGAAATCTGGATTCACGCCGGCGACAGCATCAAATGGCAGTTCGATGTCGACGAGGTCCATACCGTGACATTCATACCCGACAGCGAGATCCGACCGTTTTTCCAGACGATAACTGGTTCGCCCAGCGGTTCCCAATTTCCCGATCCGACGCACCCAGAGACGACCGTCGTGAGCAGTCCCGGCCAGCTCGCGGACCTCGGGGGACAGTCCCCCGCTTTTGTCAAGGGAGCAACCTTCAGCGTAAATTTTCCGAAAAGTGGAAATTTCAAGCAGGTATGCCTGTTCCATTCAAATATGACCGGCGTCGTTCATGTCCTGGAAGCTACCGAAAAACTTCCGCATGATCAGGATTTCTATGACCGTCAGGCTGCCAATCAGCGACGCGACTTACTTTCAGATCGCGATGGTGGCTTGGTCGCGGCTTGTCAACAACACGGCGGATGTGCGGCACGCGACTCACTTAAGGTACGCGTGGTGACCGCTGGCATCGGGGAAATCTCGGCGACGGCGGGAGGAACTCAGACGCTGTCGGTGGTGCGCTTCATGGACGACCAGATTCACATCCGTGCCGGGGATACTGTTGAGTGGACCAATCAGGACCCGGTGACACCTCATACCGTTACCTTTGGGCCGGAACCTGCGGATATATTCGATCCTGTTCCCTCCGAGCTAGCCAAGCATCCGGACGCAGATGGGGCGCTGCATGGAGTCGTCAAGTCGTCTGCAGAAACTGTTAGCTCGGGCGTCATCGCGGCGGGAGGGCAGGATCCGGTTTTTGGCAGCCCGCAGACACCTCTCGGGGTCACGCGGTTCCGTGTAACTTTTCCAAATCCGGGCGTTTTCCCCTACATTTGTACACTGCATGACACGCTGGGCATGAAAGGGATGGTAATTGTTTACTAGCTCTCCAGGAACCGGTGGTAGAAGTGGCGGAGTGGGACGAATTAGAAGCAATGGAAAAAGCGACAGGATACACACGGAGATAAATCCGAGGAGCCAATAACGATTGCGAATCGGAGGACGGCCTGTGCGTGTAGTGAAAGTGGCGCTTGTCGGCTGATATATCTTCATCGGGCTCCTGGTGGCGTAGAGACAGAGTCAAATATTCTGTCATTCCGTGTCAAGGATTTGTCACGGCCCGATAGACACAACAGCGAGCACCTCCTATTCTTTCTAAATCGGCGCCCGGTGCGCGTGAGAGACAGGCTGGGAGTCTATGCTACTTTGCTCCCTGGAGCGTCGCGATGTTTCAATCCTGTGAAAGCATGACATCGCGCATCAAAGCCATTATGGTAGAAAACAGGTTCGAGAATATGAGCTCAGGGAACCCTCATCCCGTTGCTGGCATTAGCCGAAGAGAACTTCTGAAAAGGGGAGGAAAGGGTGCCGCAGCTGCAGCGGTAGCATCAGTGTTCTCACCGTTTGTTTTTACTGGAAAAGCTGCCGCGACAAAAACACTCTCCTTCTGGCAGTTCTATGCTCCCGTGGGTACTCAAAGCAAATGGTTTGAAGAGTGTGTCGAGGGTTGGAATGCGACCCACGATGTCAAGGTCGAGCTGCAGTTTGTCCCAGTTCAGGAATATATACGTGGATCCAAGCTACAGACCGCTTTCGCCTCGGGTCAGGGTCCTGACATTTTCATAATTAGCCCCGGGGACTTTCTTCGTTACTACAATGGTGGCGTTCTGGCCGACCTCACTCCTTACATGGACGACGCCGCGAAAAAGGCCTTTTTTCCGAGCGTCTTGGAGACCCGGATCGTTGATGAAAAGATCTATGGAGTCCCGTTCGACGTCGTACCCTTGGCGATGTTTTACAGCCTCAAGGCATTCGAGGAGGCTGGACTTTCGGAGAGCGATATCCCGAAAACCTGGGACCAATTCCTCGAAATCGCGCACAAGCTGACCAAACGAGACCGATTTGGGTGTCTATTCGAAACTTCACCGGGTTATTACCAGACGTTCACCTGGTACCCATATATGTGGCAAGGAGGTGGTGAAATCGCTACGCCGGACGGAAAGCACAGCGCCTTCGCATCGCCAGCCACCGCTCAGGCTCTGAAGTTCTGGCAAGACGCCATTCAGCAGAATGTCGCACCGCGCAACATCATGGGCGGCGATGCCGGGGACGTTATAGCGAATTTGGTTTCAGGCTTCTGTGCGATGCAAAATCTGGGCATCTGGGGAGTCAGCACCTTGCGGGACAACGCTAAGGATTTCCAATATGGCGTCTTCCCCTTTCCCTTACCTCCCAATGGCCAGCAAAGAACGATTTGCGGTGGATGGGCCTTCGTCGCCAATGCGAAGGGCAAAAATCCCGAGGAAGCGGCAAAGCTCTGTGTTTGGGCAGTGGGTTCCATGCAGGACGATTCCATTCAAAGAGTCGTTAACTGGTGTACCAAGGCGAACAGTATGGTTTCGCCGCGAAAATCGGCTTTGGAGAAAGGGACCGCCGAAGGAGGGTACAGCAGCGCCCCGATGAAGTTATTTAAGGACTTGGTAGTCCTGACCGGTAGAAGTGAGCCTCGGGTTCCACCGGAAGTCTATAAGGCGGTCTCTGATACTATCCAGGCTTGCCAACTGGGCGGAGCTGATCCTATGCAGGCCGCCGAGGAAGGGTCCCAGCGAATCGAAAGCTTCCTCTCTGGATACACGGGAGCACCATTGCTCTGATGAAGCCCTGCGGATGTTTGTACTGAATCCTAAGATTAGTGACTCCAGATGCGACCTCGTAGTCTGGAGGAAATACCCTAAACCGATCGACGCTTCGAGCGTTTGCTCGGTGTTAATTGCACGGATGACCGAGCCCCCGGCAAGGTTGCCCAAAAGAGGATCCGATTTCCCTTTCACCCGCCAGCTAGCTAGTACCTGTTTAGCGTCGGTCATACGGCCGAAGGGCCCGCCCCGAAGCCGAAGGGGCAAGAAGCCCAGGGTTTACCCTGGGTAGGACGTGCGGGAGCGCGTCCAAGTAAGGCGTCCCGCCTTTCCTCCATCTTTCATCTTTCACAGGTTGGCCTGCAGAAAGGAAGATAGGAAATTCTCGCACGGAGGACACGGAGATCACGGAGGAAATTTAAGTTGTAGATCAAAAGGCGTGAGTTGGTTTTCAGCCGTGCCTGGCCATAAATCACTCGAACAACCCAAAACAAACTCTAATAACTAACTCTAATAAAACCCTCTGAACCTCCGTGCCCACCGTGCCCTCCGTGCGAGCCATTCCCCTTCCGGCTAAGCCGTTTTTGGATCCGATCTCTTTTCGTGTCCGCCGGCGCGGCCTTCTCAAAAATGTCCAAACTCCAGATCCGGGCCGCTTCGGCCCGGATGACCGGCGCTAAATACATACCCGGATTTATCCTGGGTTTAATTCTCCTCCGATCGCGCCTTATCGCTTTGCCTGGATCGACCGAAGCGTAAGAAGCCCTGGCAACTCACCAACTCAGCCTAACGAACGTCTCTTAAGCAATGGCGGAGTGCTCACCGCGACGCGTTGGCCGCCCTCGAGGTGATCTCAAGCGCGGCGCTTTTTGTTTAAGACGTCCATGTACACGGCCACCAGTATCACCATGCCCTTAACGATGAGCTGGTAGAAATACGGGACACTCAACAGGTTCATCCCATTATTAATCACTCCAATGGTCAGAGCACCCACCAGCGTCCCTAAGATCGTGCCATAACCACCGCTTAGGCCGGTGCCACCGAGCACCGCCGCCGCGATCGCATCCAATTCCGCACCTATCCCGGCATTCGGTTGGGCCGAGTAGAGCCTCGATACCGTGATCAAGCCACTAACGCCCGCCATGACACCCATCACAATGAAGACGAGGATTTTCAGCTTAACGACGTTTATCCCGGAATAAAGGGCTGCTTCGCGATTGCCACCGGCAAAATAGATGCGCCGGCCGAAGACCGTCTTCGAAAGGATGAAATGGTTAAGGACCAATAGGACAACCAAAATCAAGATGGGATTCGGAATCCCAAAGAAATCGCCATTTCCGATCGCCAGAAAGCTGTCGTCGCTGACTGAGATGGGGATACCACCGGTCAGAATGTAGGTAATTCCACGGTAAATTCCCAAGGTGGCGAGAGTGACCACAAACGCTGGCAGCCCGAATACTGCCGACAAGAAGCCATTCGTGGCGCCCAGGAGGACACCAACCAGCAGGGCCAGTGGCAGCACGACCAAGATCGGCATTCCATTGTTGACCAAGAGTGCGCTCACGGTTCCCACCAGCGCCAACATGGAGCCTGCCGACAGGTCCACGTCCCCCAGGAGTAAGACATAGGTCATGCCGAATGCGGCGATCGCCGTGATCGAGACCTGCAGCAGAATGTTGGTCAGGTTGTTCACCGAAAGAAACTTCGGTGAGAGCAACGTAAAGATGATAATCACCGCCAAGAGGCCGGCGAGAATACCGCCGTATTGACGGACAAAGATGCGCGAAGACCTGTTCAGTGCGAACGGCCGCGCGGTGCTCGGATTTAGGACTGTTTCAGTTGGCATGAGTTGCTCCTGCGGCATGGTTCATTACCATTTCTGGCGTTAAACCCGCTGTGTTAAACGTTTGAACAATACGGCCCTCTCGCATGACAATGAGTTGATCGCTCATTGCTAAGGCTTCTGGCAGTTCAGAGGATACCAAGACAATGGCTGCGCCAGCCGCTGCGAGCTCGCGGATGACACGATAAATTTCATATTTTGCCCCGACATCCACCCCTCGGGTGGGTTCATCGAGGATCAGCAGGCGCGGCCGGATCTCCAGCCATTTCGAAAACACCACCTTTTGCTGATTACCACCGCTGAGTCCGATTTAACGCACTTCGAAGTCGGCGCCGACTGCCGTAAATCTAATGGTGGCATCTTGATTGAACTTTACGGAGACCACCACGCACATTCCCCAAAATACCAGCGGGGTGCCTGGGATAGGGAATAAGTTGACTCCCTCTTCAAGGTCGTGAGTGGGATCGGGAACACCATCAAAGCCGGGACCCTCTACCACTCGCGAGACCCTGGCGTCGTGGAGTTGATTTGGGCCGTCGAAAACCGTAATCAGATCGATAGCCGCCCCGGGATCAAAGTCATACATTAAAAGGATCCTGAGCACGTTAGCCCGTGTACCCCGCACGACCGTCGGAGTAGGAACGGAGAAATAGAAGGCTTCTCGAGCGCCGCCTGGGCGGCGGAATCTTTTAGCGCAGTACAGAGCGGCCGGATTGGATTCGGTCGGCTCCGTATCGTTCTGCCCGAGAACGCCGTCGGCCTTCTCGCTGTCTGCCGCGCGCCTGGCTGGTTGCGCCGCGACGCCGTGAATCCAGGATGAACAGAGCGGCATTTAGAGGCACCTCCGATCAGGCTTGGTGATGTCGAAGCCCATCATGGGATAATGGCAATCTTGATGCCTTGTCTCGCCCAGGCCAGCTCCAGCGCCTTCTGATAATCCTGCAGCGGAATCTCGTGCGTCACGAGTTCATCCACTTTAATCTTTCCGCTCTCAAGGTAGTCGAGCGCCCTGGGAAAAGAGTTCATCTGAGCGAAAGAACCCTTGATCGTCAGTTCGCGGCGCATGATATCCGCCGGTTTGATCTGCGCCAATGCGTGGTCTGGATAAACGGCGTAGACCAAGACCGTGCCACGGCGACGCACCAAGCTCATCGCATCCTCAAGGAGTTGCGTCGAGCCGGTCGCTTCAATAACGTAGTCGAAACCGTTGGGACTAAGCTCTCTTAGACGGCGGCGGTGGACTTCCGGATCTTTGCGATCAATCGCCACCACATCGTCGGCCGCCAAACGCGCGATGAGATCCAGTTTTGGCCCCGCTGGAGCCGCTACCGTAAGATGGGAGGCCCCGTTCAGTTTCAGCAATTGACCAACTACTTGTCCTGTTGGACCGGCGCCCAGCAAAAGGACGTTGCTCCCAGGCTTCATGGCGAGGACTTCCATCCCGTGGCACGCGCAAGCCGTGGGTTCGATCATGACAGCCTGCCGAGATGATAGCCTATCAATCGGGAACACCAGATTGGATCGAAGTTTAATGTATTCCGCGAAAGCCCCGTTCACCTCTACTCCGATTCCGCCCAGATTTTCGCACTCTAGAAAGTCTCCTCGCTTGCAGTAGAAACATTCGCCGCAAGGCATGGTGGTACTCGCCGTGGCTCGCTGGCCCGTCTTCAGCCCTTTGACCTCCGAGCCTAACTCAACGATCTCACCGGAAAACTCGTGTCCAGGCGTGAGCGGAAAGCGCGGTCCAAAATCCCCTTCATGAACGTGCACGTCGGTCCCGCAGAGGCCGCACGCATCCACGCGCAGAAGAATCTCATCGGGTTTTATCTTGGGGGTCTCAACATCGCGGTAGGTGAATTGGCGAGGGGCGTCGTAAACAATAGCTTTCATAGTGGATTCATCGTGCAACACTGCCAGGTAAAATTACTTTTCTTGGTGGCAATCGCGCTCTTCTTTCAAAAAGGCGCGTCGGGAATTTCGGGTGTAATTAACGTATACTTGATGGCGACTGGCCTGTCTTTGGTCGAACTGGAAAGCGTTGTTGCACAATTGGAATCTCCCCGAGTTCTGCTGCCTGCCTGGCAGGATGAGAATTTAGACGAAGCCAGCTGCAACAAGCGAGCGCTTATGCTGCCAGCCCGTAGCGTAGCATAGGCTTCCAGCCTGTCTTGGTCTTCGACAGTCGTAGCCAATCAACGAGGCCAATATTCTCTTCACGTTTCGCATAACGGTTTAAACCGCGTAGCTCTCCAGCCACCACCTCGAAAGGGAAATCGAGCCCCAAATGCAGTCCTCCAAATCTTCGCTTCCTTTGCTACCTTCTGTTCAAATTCGACTTCGCTTCCTTCTGTGAAGGCTGCGCAACCTAACCAAACCGCGTAGCTCTCCAGCCACCACCTCGAAAGGGAAAATCGGGCCACCCAAATGCAGTCCGCCAAATCTTCGTTTCCTTTGCTACCTTCTGTTCAAATCGACTTCGCTTCCTTCTGTGAAGGCCGCGCGACCCAACCAAACCGCGTGCTCTCCAGCCAACACCTCGAAAGGGAAAATCGGGCCACGCAAATGCAGTCCTCCAAATCCTCGCTTCCTTTGCTACCTTCTGTTCAAATCGACTTCGCTTCCTTCTGTGAAGGCTGCTGGCCTAACTAACTAAGAGCGATCCGCCGCGTATTTCCATTCACTCGGACTTTTTCCGGCAAAACGGCTGAACGCACGGGTGAACTCGTGCTGTTGTGAGTAGCCAAGTTCCTGGGCGATTTCTTTGATCGAGAGATTACTGGTGCGTAGCAACTCCTTTGCCCGATCCATCCGAAGGCGTACCAGCAGGCCTCTCGGGGACACCCCGAAGCACTTCTGAAAACGATGCCGGAGGGAATCATAGGTTGGATCCTTACTGAGCATCATCGGTTCGGCCGATGTGACCTGCCGCGCATGCCGGTGAATGTTCTGCCACAATTCAAAGCACTGTAGATCCACTTCCTCCCCACCCTCGACCGTGTGGCCTGGTCGCGGATCCGTCCACCGCATCACATTGACCAGCTGGATGGTGAGCCAGGCAGCGACCGCGGCAAAGCTGAAACAGCCATCTCTATTCTTCTCGAACGCGATTTTTAAAAGGATGTCGCAAAAGAGGTGCTGTTGGGCCGCTGAAAGTTTGATGATCCGTTCCGCGGGAGGAAGCTCCAGTAGATTACTGAATTCCAAGGTGCCGGCGGAGCTGAGGTGAAACTTCAGTACCCAAAGCCGAGCCGCTCCACTTCGATTCCAAACTCCATGAGTTTCGCCCTGCCTCGAGAAACAGAGGGTTCCCGCTTCTGAAGAAACTAATCGTCCGGCGTGACCTATGGTGGCCGTTCCTTCAGTGATCAGCCAGAATTCGTCGTAGGAGGCGACATGCCAATTGAGAGCCGTGTTTGATTTTACCACGCGGTCCGACGCTTCAATGAGGGAAGCCAAGAGGAACGGTTGGTGGGATCGGATAGGAGCTGTCTCTAAAGGAGGATCCAACTCAAAACCCAGAGGGGAAAAAGAAGCAAATGAGGTGGGGTGCATTTCGCGTTAGTTTGTTTTATTAACGAACAAAGTCAAGGCCGAAAATCTCCTTTTTCTTTTCGTTAATCGATGGCTGATTCGCTCAAATCGAGATCTTCCAGAAAATTGCTGTCCGGTACGCTGAAAATTCGATCGAACACCAATGCCGCTCCGCCGAGCGCTGAACTGTCTTTGCCAAATGAGGAAACGTCAATTTCCAAATCTTCGACCGTCGGAAAGTGCCTCTCCGCCAGGCGGCGTCGAACATCTTGCTCCACAAAAGGAAAAAGCTCAGAGAGCGGTCCGGCCAGGACGATGCGTTTCGGATTAAATAGATCGGCTAGATTTCCAATCGCCAAGGTAAGCCATTCTCCCCAGGTCCTGAGAGTTTTCCCGGCCAGCGGCCTTTCTTTTCTGAGGTCTCGCAGAAAAGTTTCGATGCTTTTTGCTTCTCCGCCCGCCCGATGATAAGCCGCGAGCAGACCCTCTCGGCCTAATTGAGTCTCGAGAAAGCCCCTTCCTTTGACTTCCCGGTCTTGAGCGGGATCAAGGATAAGATGACCAATTTCGCCCGCAAGACCGTCGCTACCACGAAAAATCTTGCGATCAAAGATCATGCCGGCTCCCACCCCAATATCCAAAAAGAGGAGGCAAAGATCGCTCTGGCCTACCCGCCGTCCAAACGATAGCTCTGCCAACGCCGCACCGTTGGCGTCATTCTCGACAAAGACCGGAAGGTCCAATTGCGAGGTGAGCGTGCTTTTCAGATCAAACTGCTGCCAACCGAAGGTAGGCGCTTTACGGATTACCCCTTGGGTATTGACTAACGCCGAGACGGTGACTCCGACCCCTCGCAAGCGATCCGAGCCCTTTAGCTGACTGGACCACACTTCCTGAACCAGATCGACCAGATCTCGACAAACAGCTTCAGGTTTTTTGGACCGCAACGGGGCAGTTTCCCGATAGATGATCGAGCCTTCAAGGTTAATCAAGACCAGATGGATACCTTCGGCTCCAATCTCGGCCCCGAGAAAAAAAGCCCCTTCTGGATTCAGCTTTAGCCCGGTCCCCGGACGACCGGTTACCTGCGTGACGAAAGACTGGCCGGCTTCCGCAATCAGACCGGACTCGATCAATTCGCTCGTAACATAGGTTAGAGTGGATCGCGTCAGATTCAGAGATCGCGCTAGTTCCGCCCTGGAAAGGTTCCCCTGCTCTTTGAGTAATCTCAAGACGCGAGCTTGGTTGATATGACGGATAAGACTCGGGCTGGCCATCGCATTTCAATGAGGACTCGACGGCCCGACAGTCGATCGCTGGTCAGTAGTTTGTCAATTTTCGCAACAAACTTTGTTTAGTGGAGAATTTAGTGACTACCCGTTTGACGGAAAATTCAGGTGCTGACCGGCGCACCAACGCCAAAATTACTCCGCCCTTCGTTGCGGGCTTTTACTCACCTCGGCTCTCGCTGCCGTAACTTTCCTCCGTTCTCCAGCAATGATCTGCATTACGTGAAGTATTGCAAATACGCAACCACCTTACCTAGAATGCGATGAGATGAAAAACTTCCTTTACCCTCTCTTTTTCTTCCTTAACGTACTGCTCTCCGCCTGCAACCCGGCGGTAACCAAACCACCCGCTTCGGTGACTGGCTCTGACCAATCGACAGAGGCAGCGAAGGAAAACTCCAGGCAGGAAGTTCACGGTCTCGCGCCCAGGTGACACCACGTTTGGCCGACTGGCTTCGCTTATTTTGCTGGGCGTGGTTGTCGTGCTCACCGGAACGTGGGCCGCGTTCCATGGACTGGGGAAATGGATTAGTCTAAGGTAGGTGATTCTATCGGCTCTGAGGTCATTGGGGCGATCAACGAATGGCCGAAAGAACCCTGAAATCGCGGCTTATCGCCTTCTCAAGGTGATTCGAAGGTGTGCCATCTTTCATGTTTCGCTTGGTTTTGCTCAGCTTCCCAATCGATTTGCTCGCCTTCCGGGAGAGCAGAAGCAGCCTTCCGTGAAGGGAACAACGAATAAATCCTTTCAGCAATGAGTTCCGAATCAGATGCCTGGGTATTGTTCGCTTCTCTAGCGCATTTATCAGTTCTCATAATTGGAGAACTTCGCCCATTCTGCCGCTGGGGTCTCCTAATATTTTCGAAATCCACATCCGGCAGACAGCCACCCGTACACAACCCCTGGCTAGTGCACCGTCTCGCAAATAATGGTGACGTCGTTGCCTGCAAAATGGGCCGTTAAGCGAAACGCAATGGGAATTTTATCCTCATTGGAAGTCGCTTGAGGGATATCAAGGCGGACTGGCTGCGACCGATCGCCGCCGAAACACCGAAGCCTCCCAAAGCAAGCGGGCGGTTCGGGCGGAGCCTCACCCAACCCTGAGCTTCGCCCCGTGAGCCTGCGGTGCTCGTCGATCTCTTGCTGATAAAAGCTTGACCGAAAATTCAAATTTGAATAACAACTCGATTCCACGGTAAATTCAATAGATTCAATAAGACAGTCAGCCCATTTGAACGAGGTATTCGATCCCCACAAGTCAGATGGCTTTCTGCTGGATTTGACCAACTTGGGCGGAGTCTTGAGTTTGAGCAGTGACGCCAACCTCGGCACCGGCACTATCCATCTTGGTAACGATGCGGAGCTACTGACCACCGGGGCGAATTTCAGCTCTGGCAAAACGGTTTTTTTAGCTAATGGAGGCGGGACGGTGGCCGGCGCCAACGGCACCACGGCGACCTACACGGGAGTGATCAGCGGAACCGGCCCGTTCAATATCGGCGACGGAATCAACCAAGGCACCGTCGTCCTCAGCGCTGCCAATACTAATTCGGGCGGGACGTTCCTGAATGCCGGGGTGCTGGTAGCGAACGGCGCACAGGCCTTGGGGCTCGGCGATGTCGTGGTCCGTGGTGGAGTTCTGACCGGTGACGCCCAGTCAATCAACGTGAAAGGCAATTACACCCAAAACACGCCTCGGCGCTTTGCAGCTAAGCCTGGGAGGCGACGCACCCGGCCAATACGACGCGTTAAATGTTGGGGGGCACGCCGCTTTGAATGGCCGCTGCAACTATTCTTCGTTGAACGGCTTCCAGCCAAAGATTGGTGATAAATTGACCCTGGTGCTCGCCTCCGGCGGAGTCTCGGGACGATTCTCTCAGGTCCTTGATCCGTTTGGCCCGCTCCTTGGCTTGGAACTCGTTTACCAACCGAATTCAGTGGTGCTGGAGTTCGCGTCCGACTTCACGGCGTTTGCCAGCACTCCCAACCAGCGAGCCGTCGCGGCACAACTCGACAGCGTCGCATTCGATCCACGCGAAGCGCCGTTGCTTTCCTTTCTGCAAAACGAGCCGCTGGCCAATCTAGGAGCCGATTTCGAGCAAATCTCCCCGGAAAGTTTGAGTGCGCTCTACGAGATCAGTTTTTCGGCCGCCAACATCCAGGCCGCAAATTTGGAGAACCGGTTCGCCGAGATCCGCAACGGTTCGACAGGCTTCACTTCGTCACTCCAGATGTCCAATCCTCCCGGCACCATGGTCGAGGGTAAAGACGGCAAAGCGCTGATCGAGCCGAGCAAGAATGTCCTGACCCCTTCGCCGGAAAACAGATGGGGCGTTTGGATCACCGGCAGTGGCGATTTTGTGAACGTCAGCAGTGATGGCAACGCGCAAGGCTACGACTTCACCACCGGCGGTGTCAGCTTGGGGCTCGACTATCGGCTGACCAGAAATTTGGCGGTCGGGATCGCGGTGGGATATGCCCATACTTGGACCAACCTGACCGGGAACGGAAATATCGGTGCGAACAGTGGACGGGGTGGACTCTATGCGGCGTTCTCTGAGGGCGGGTTTTATCTGAACGGGTATGCCGGCGGAGGTTACAATTCCTACGATACGCAGCGAAACGCCTTGCAAGGAGGCGCCAGCGGGAGCACCAACGGGGGAGAGTTTAATGGGTACGCCGGCGGCGGCTACGACTTTCATTGCGGCGGGTTCACGTTCGGTCCAACCGCGTCGTTGGAGTACACCTACGTCGAGATCAGCGGGTACAATGAAAGCGGTTCACTGGCGCCGTTGCGAATCGTCTCCCAGAACCAGGACTCGCTGCGAACAAACGTCGGGCTGAGCGCGTCGTACACCTGGAAAGCCGGTCAGGTCCAGTTCAGGCCCAGTTTGCGGGCCAGCTGGCAGCACGAATATCTCTATAGCGCGTTGCCGATCGAAGCGCAGTTTTCCTCCGGGGCAGGGAGCGTCTTTACGGTGCATGGCCCCGCCGAGGGTCATGACAGTGCGTTGATCGATGCCGGGCTCGACGTCCAGTGGACTTCGACGATTGGAACTTACGTCGGATACGACGGACAAGTTGGCAGGAACAACTATGGCTCGCAGGCCGTGATTGCCAGCGTGCACCTGGATTTCTGATCAGATTCCCCTCTCATTCCTCGGCAATCATTCCCACATGACCGGTGTCCACGGAGACCTTGAGTTGGCTTAGGAAGTTAAGTTATTACCTATCGATTGGGTCGCTCGGTCCACGTGAATGTGATTCTCATGCTCTTTACCAAGCGCGACATCAACCGTATTTTTCGCGAGACGCCGGCCTCCGTAGCCTCCGGATGGTGCCTATTTTGTTACCTCTGAGTTCCGGGATGACGCCCTGTAGAGCACGCACGAGTTCCGTAACTGCGGGACAAGTTGTTTTGGCTGGGTGATTTGCTGCCATATCAAGCTCCTCTTATTCTCCTTTGTCTCCTTTTTCGACTAGGGCCGTTATGTGAGTTGCTCAGGATCGCCCGTCCGATTGTTGGCATGGCCGACGAAAAGCCAAAAAACCACCGACGACAATTCCCCGATCGGGTAAAGTGTGAGCCTTAAGGCGAGCCAGTAACGCGGGCACAAAGAAGCGTCGTTTTGGCTTGTAGATATGTCCCTATTTGTCGTTTTCATTTTGGGCGCTGTGCACGCTCACGATCACCCGCTGAATGTCCGCTCCCACACCGAAAAGATTGGCGACCCTGAATATGCCTTCCACTGACATTTACGCCCGATGCAATTTTACCCGGTCGGGTCACCCGAATATTCGGTTTGACGTCGTCATTAAATTGCCAAAGGCCAAACTCGAAGAATTGCGTCAATTGCCTGCAAACCGGGATAAAACGGATAACCAGCTTTTTGGCGGTCTTGCCGGGAAGGTGATCACCATCGTTTATCCTGAGCCTGGCGCGACGTTCGCGGTCGGCTGTGAGCGTTACCCCGAGGGTGCGATCCCAACCGAGATCAAAGAGCGGCCTGAGGGCACAAAAATCGACGACCTTACGTTCTGGAGCATCTAAAGAAGCAAACGCATTCGGATCGGGTTTGTCGGCGGTGGGTCGCCTTGGTCGGTTTCTCGGTAACCGAGGCGATAAAATCTCGTGGGCTTCGCGGATTTTGTCGTCACGCCTGCAGCGTGCTCGGCTTGCTAGAGGCCGGGAGCTGGTCGGATCAACGAGCATACCGCGGAGTCATTTAGCTGATACTGTTCGGATGAACACTATCCGTGTCAAGCCTTCAGATGATACATCGCGTTCCTGATTACTACTCGTTTTGGTCCATCTGGCCGTAGCGGGACCACCGGGCGTCCGATCTGAATATCATCCGGACACAGCGTGCGGCCAAAACGGCCAGAGAGAGAAGACAGTGAGCAAGGAGTGCCGTTCGAGTTTATGCTGCGCGGCGTGGAAGCATTGATTGTTCAACCGGCCCGTTCCGAGTGGTGGCACCTCAGACTTCATCATCTCAACAAAGGTCTTCAAATTGTCACACGCCGTGGCGACGTCCTTTGGCGTCAGACGGCCCTCGCTTTCCATCCGTTCGACTCCGTTGGTGATCCATGCCCTGAGAACGAGTTGACATGACGCGTCAATCTTTACTGTACCAACAGACTCAAGAACGGTTTGCCAAAGGCGTTCATTCAATGTTGCGTCCGAAATAGTCATAGCTTTTCTTTCGCCAGAATCGTTCGTAACTCCAAAGCCAGTCCCCGTTTGCACTGCCCAGAAGCAAGCTAGCACCTTTCCTGCCGGAGGTCGACTAGCATTTTCTCGGTTAACGTTTTCGGGAGGTATTCTCGCTCTCTACGAAGAGGTTTCACCCGATCTATCGAGGTCCCGCCTGTGAGCGAGACGGTCTGAATCCCTCGGTCTGATGGTGATCACGAGCCTGGGTGAGTTCAAGTTCTCGGCAATCGAACGGTTTAAGAATCTGTTGCATCGAACCAAGGCAGCGATCGGAAACAACTCACTGATTCCGACCTGGGCCGAATCCCGAGTGATCGAAGCCTGGAACGTGCCGACATTGTGAACAGAAACAGCAAGCGCAGGGCGAAACTCGAATTGAAACTGCGACGACAGGCAGGCGAAAAGCTAGTGAGTCCGAAAAGCAAACGGTGCAGGGCATGGTGGCGCGGACGTGAGTAATCCACGTCAGCCATATAGATCGGCTCTACATAAGCATTGACGGCGGCATCCCCGATTAAACACCAATTCACGTTTAGTCGCCTCAATAGGCCGATTAATTGTTTAAACTCGGTGTAACCTCCTTTTGTAGCCTGCTCGAATAACTGTAGCTCTTGAGCTTCTCCGTCAGAATTCATCGTTCTTACCCTGTGGTCTGGATTCAGTCTCTGTCATGTCATTGTCTGTTAAGCCGGGTTCCAGCGACCTACCATCTGAAAGGGCTGAATGTTCAACTCGACTCTCTCAGTATAAGCACGGAGGTAAGGATTCGCGTACTCATAACGTCATAGCCCCGAACAAAACACGTGACGTGCCGAAGGTATCATCGCCTTTAAAATATCTAACCCGGAAGACTGACAAAGTGATGATTCTGCCGATTGCCGCACCCCTACGCTGATATCTGGAAGGTTTGCCATCGTCCGACGACGTGAATACGCCGCTTCACCCTCGCGCATTTGAAGTTGTCGCGCGACAGGGCAAGTCAGGGGTCTATCGCGTCAGTTTATTGACCTGCTGGCGCGGGCCGGCATCAGGGAAAAGCAAACTCACCAATCCGGAGGGATTGGCAGGTCCTCCCAACGTCAGGCAGGTGCTCTGTCGTTTCACAGTTTGCGTCGGACAGCCACGACTCTGCTACACGAAGCCGGAGTTCCGGCCGCAGTCGTCCAGAGCCTGATTGGTCACGATAGCGAGGAAGTTCATCAACTCTACGTCGCAGTTGGGAAAGATGCCCTAGCCAGCGCCGCAGCCAGGTTGCCGGATTTGGGGGGTGAGCTTGGAGTGCCGGCAGTTGCTCGTGAAGGCTCACTCGGATATTCTCTAGGTTATGAGCAGTTTAGCCGAAATCCGACAAGCAATCGAGAAGCTGACACCAAAGGAGCGTGCCGAGCTCAGGCAATGGCTTGATGCTCAGGATATTGAAGAAAGCCCCGAATTCCTTGCCGCTGTAGATAAAGGAATTTGGTCTGCGGAAAACGAACCCAAAAGTTCGTTGGAAGACGTTATGAAGCGTCTCGAGGAGAGGTTCGGTTGGAAATTGAACTAACCGCTCAGGCAGAAGCGGACCTTGTCGAGATCGGCGATTTTATCGTTAAAGATAACCCTACCGCGGCAGAGCGATACATAAGAGGGCTTCGCGACAGGATTGAGGTATTGCGCGAATTTCCCGAAGCGGGACATCGTATTCGAAAAAGATCCAACGTCCGCGCACTTGTCGAACGTCCGATTATTATCGTGTACTCGCTTAAAGCCGACCGGATCGAAGTTCTGCGTTTCTGGCATGGAGCGCGAGGTAGGCCGAAAATCAGTTAATCTTCCATATTTGACTGGATCTGGAGAATGAGACAAGTCCGGAAGCATATCGAACGACACAGTCAAAGCGCATCAGCGAGTCACGAGAGCGATGAGGATTCATGACCGAAAATAAGAAAATCACGAACCGGCGAGATGCTGTACTCAAAGTTCTTCCATCGTGATTCCCGGCCGATTAACGGCCTAAGCGATCCACGCTGGCACGTTCACTGTTTCATTCACAATGCCACGTTTGATCCTGTCGAAAAGCGATGGAAAGCCGGCCAATTCCGGGGATTGATTGCCGATAAAGGCTATTTTCAGGAATATTTCCATACCCTGCTTGCGCAAAAACTAATAGAATCCGGGTACAAGCTCAGGCGAACGGATCGAGGCTGGCACCAATGGGAGATGGCGTGCATCACCGATAGAGAGGTGGAATTATTTTCTAAGTGAAATGAGCTGATAGACACTCTGTCAGAAGAGAGGGAATCGACGCCGGACGAAGAAAGGCGGATTGCGCAACAGGAGCGTGATAGCAAGACAACCAAGCTTTTTCACGGCAAGGCGGAGATCGAGAATTGGCGCCAGCAAACGGGACCAGAACGGTGGGACTCGATCACGCAAGCAGGAGCAAAAAGAGGACCTCAACTCCAGCTGCCAATCGATCCATGGATGTTTCCGGGATTGCCGGATCCGGGAAATCGCATCTTCTTAAGCAGGTGGCGGGAGCGGCCTCTTCCAGGGGCAAGAGCGTTGCCATCCTTTCTCCGACGGACGCAAGCTCAAGGACTTACGCAAAACGGGATTCCAGGCGCGAACATTTCAGGGATTCCAGGCAAGGCAGGAATGGCGGACGTGCTTGTGGTTGACGAGGCATCGATGTTGAGCTTACCGCAAATGCTCTGGCTAGTCAGATTAGGGTCTATTAGGATCGGGGAAGGTTTGCATTTAATCGATGTGAGCGAAAAGCGATTGAATGCAAAACACAGGTAGCGCTTTTGTGGCAGCACAGGGGCGGCCGGTAGAAATTCATTCCGAAACGTTATTTGACGCGCTGGTATAAAACAACACGCAAATTGCTCGTGAAACGGGACACCAGTTTGCCAGGCGCTGTGCTGGCCGCTTTCGCACCACTCGGTGAAGCGTGGTGTTGCTTTCGGCTCAGAACGCGGCTGAAGGGGAGATTAGGGCCATGAGCACGGAACCCCAACGCACCTGCCCGAGCTGCGGCAACGAGTTTTCTGGCGCAATGGAATTCTGCCCGGTCTGCATGCTTCGTGCGGCTCTCCCTGGCGCGGCGGAGTCAGGCGCGTCTTCTTTCGAGGGAGCGATAAAGCCGACCCCGGAGCAGTCAGCGCAACGATATGAGCACTTTCAGTGGCTGCAGGCCGAGCGCCATCGCCAGAGCGCAGAGAAGAACGCAGCGCTGGCCCGAGCGGAAGAAGCACGCACGAAGCAAGCCCTAGCATCTGAAGCAGAAGTCGCTGGAAAACTCCGCGACCAGTTGCGGCAAGCGAGCTGGACAAGCTTCAGCGACAGTTCCAGTTGGGAGAGTGGCGAGAAGGCATCGCTCTGCTGGCGCGCGCGATCAAATCGCGACCCGGAAAATCCAGTTGCTTCAGAACGATTCTTCCAAGAGCTAATCGTACATCGTGATAAGGCGCTGCCGCTGCCTATCGCTTCCTTTGCCCATCAGGATACCGTAGAGAATGTGGCGCTTAGTCCCGACGGTGCTCGCATCTTGACGGCAAGCAGAGACAAAACTGCCAAGCTGTGGGATGCGGCTTCGGGCAAGCTCCTCGCCTCCTTTGCCCATCAGGGTCGCGTCTTGCAGGGGGTGTTTAGTCCGGACGGCACTCGGATCCTGACAGCAAGCGGGGATGGGACCGCCAAGCTCTGGGATGCGACGTCAGGCAAGCTCATCACCTCCTTTGGTCATCAGGATGAGGTCAACCACGCTACGTTCAGTCAGGACGGCACTCGGATCCTGACGGCGAGCGCGGACAACTCCGCCAAGCTCTGGGACGCAGCCTCGGGCAAGCTTATCGCCTCGTTTGACCACGGGGATGAGGTCAACGACGCGGTGTTCAGTCCGGACGGCGCTCGAATTCTCACGGCAAGTAAAGACAAGACCGCCAAACTCTGGGATGGGGCCTCGGGCAGGCTCATCGCCTCTTTTGTTCATCAGGATGAGATCTCGCACGGGGCCTTTAGCCCGGACGGTACTAGGATTCTCACCGCAAGCAGGGACAAAACCGCCAAGCTCTGGGATGCGGCTTCGGGCAAGCTCATCGCGTCCTTTGACCATCAGGGTAGCGTTAAGAACGCTGCATTTAGTCCGGACGGTGCTCGGATCTTGACGGCGAGCGCGGATCACAGCGCCAAGCTCTGGGATGCGGCCTCGGGCAAGCTGCTCGCTTCCTTTGCCCATCAGGATGAGGTAGGGGGGGTGGTTAGGGTGGAAAGAAGTCTGGGAGGGGTGGGAAGCTATCGTGCCATCAGGATGAGTTTGCAAGCGGCGTTTAGCACGGATGGTACCCGGATCCTGACGGCAGGCAAGGACAAGACCGCCAAGCTTTGGGATGCGACCTCGGGCAAATCCATATCCTCCCTTGTCCATCAGGATACCGTCGAGAACGCTACCTTTAGTGCGAACGGCACCCGGATTCTAACGGCAAGTACGGATCATAGCGCCAATCTCTGGGATACGGCTTCGGGCAAGCTCATCGCTTCCTTTGAACATCTCGGTCCGTTCTTTCACGCTGCGTTCAGCCCGGACGGTACTCGGATCTTGACGGCGAGCGCGGATCACAGTGCCAAGCTCTGGGATCGGCCTCGGGCAAGCTTATGGCCTCCTTTGACCATCAGGATGAGGTCAACCACGCTACATTCAGTCCGGACGCACTCGGATTCTCACGGCGAGCTCGGATAAAACCGCCAAGCTCTGGGACACGGCCTCGGGCAAGCTCATCTTTTCCTTTGCCCATCAGTACTATGTCAAGCACGCGGCGTTCAGTCCGGATGGTGCTCGGATCCTCACAGCCTGCTGGACACATTCACGCCCGATGATGATTTCACCCGTCAGGCTCTGGGATGCAGTCTCGGGCATGCTTATTGCCTCCTTGGCCGATCCCCAGTTTTTTGATGTCCTTTATGGCGCGTTTAGTCCGGACGGCACTCGGATTCTCACGGCGAGCATCGACACCACCGCCAGGCTCTGGGATGCGGCCTCGGGCAAACTCATCGCCTCCTTTGACCTTGGTCCAGCTTGGTCGGGGATGGACTTTCTGGAGGCGGCCCGGCCAGCGCTTCAATTTAATCCGAACAGTGCTCGCGTCCTGGCGGCGAGCGCGGACCACTCTGCCAAGCTCTGGGATGCGGCCACAGGCAAGCTGATCGCTTCTTTTGCCCATCAGGATGAAGTGTTTCAAGCGGAGTTCAGTCGCGACGGTGCTCGGATCCTGACGGCAAGCAAAGACAAAACCGCAAAGCTCTGGGATACGGCTTCGGGCAAGCTGATCAGTTCCTTTGACCATCCAGATGGTCTCTATCATGCGGCGTTCGGTCCTGACGGTGCTCGAATCCTGACCGCAAGCGGGGACACGGCCAAACTCTGGAATGCGGTGTCAGGCAAGCTGGTCGCATCTTTTGAGCATCAAGATACGGTCCCCTGGGCTGGGTTTAGTCCAGACGGTACTCGAATTCTGACGGTCAGCCGGGACAAGACCGCTAACCTCTGGGATGCGGCTACTCCCGCCGAACTGGCTCGGCAGATAAAAGAAGCGGGTGGCGAAAAATCGAAAATAGGCGCCTCCGTTTCGATCGCCAACTCACCTGCGCAGCAAGTCGAATCGCTCTCAGCTATCGCAAGTGGACTCGAATTTTCAGACGAAGGCTCGCTCGTCGCAGTCAATGAAGAGCAGAGGTCAAAGTTGACAAAGCAATTGAAGGACTTCGCACAAAGCCCTGGTCCTGGCGCGCGCTTCATACGATGGTTTTTCAGTACCGGTAGTGATCGAACGATCTTCCCGGCGAGCGACGTAACAATTGCCGAGTGGGTGGAAAATGCACTTTTGAGGAATTCAAACCTAACCGAAGAATGGATTCGAAACGCTTTAATTTTCCTTCCCAATCACCCATTGCTGCATATCGCGCTCGCCGGTTTTGAAACCGACTCCAAGTGCGCCGACTTTCTTCGCTCATTCGGATTGGCCAGGCTCCCGAAAAGCAGCGCCGTCTGCAGGCGCGCCGGCGAGATGCTCCTGGCGCAGCACCAGCCCCAGCTCGCGCTGACCGCCGTCGATGACGCGCTCCTCGCAGACTCAACGGACCAACCTGCTCAACGTCTTCGACTAGAAATCCTGGATGCGATGCCCGAACGCTGAAGCCATGGATCCAGAATCTGGAGAACCCGTGCATCCTCCCGGCGTCCGTTGCGGAGGGTGAGTGGGTGCAGCGTGGGCGTGAGGGCGGGTGATCGGTGTGGTGTAACGGCGCTGTGTCGATAAGGCTTAACGCGAAGTGTTAGCCGGTACGTCGCTGTGCCGGAACACTGCTCGGGTTCTCGTCGAGTAACATCCCAATCTACGAGGGGAACTACAGTTTTATTGGGCGCTAGGGCTGGCCGTCGGGGACGGCGTTGCGGCCGGTTGTGGTCCAAAACTCTTATTGATGAGGATGACACTGTCCGGGGTAAAGTTCCAGGCGCACACCCGGATCTTCCAATCATCGCCCTCACGAACAAGAATGCATGCCCAATGGCCCTTGATTGGGATAGGTTCGCCGTTCTTGCCTTGCCCAGTCTCAGTTAATTCTCCGGTTGCCCACAGTTCGTTGCCAGCCGTACCGATCAAGTGATAGGCATTCCCGTCGACCTTGGTGATGTAGTTTGTCGGACGTGCCACGACTGCCTACTGGTCTGTATACCATTTCTGAATGGCTTGCCGACCGATGATGGGCCCCTCCGGCGTAAGAAAAACCGCGTCGCGCGTGAATAGCGCGGCAGCGGCGGCGGCATCGTGGTTGTTTTGTGCCTCATTAACCGCCTTCATGAGTGCGAGGATCTTCTGGGTTGTCTGTGGATCCGCCAGGTCTTTTTGTTGGGCGTAAGTCGGCAAAGCAAAGCTGATTGCCAATCCTACAAGGGCACCTAGTATGCGTGTTTTCATTGATTCTTCCGGGTCTACCACGGGTTTGTCGCCTAACGACCTGCTACGGGGTTTCTGAAAGTCACCAGTAACATCCGTGTCGGCGATGGCGGAAAGAACAGCACCTTTGGTCAGGGGTCGCTCAGGCGAAACTTGAGGAGGAGAGCTCCTGGATCTCGTCCGGGGCGGATGGGATACCTTCGAACCGATCCTTCTGGGATCTGAGCTGTATTCAGTAGGGGTGACTCATCAGCCATTAGCACAACTTGCGTCCGAAGTCGATGATAGGAACTCGCATATCATAGCAGCCAAAACAGCGTGGGGCAATTAATCGGGATGACTTGATCAATC
This sequence comes from uncultured Verrucomicrobiae bacterium, assembly GCA_963789065.1. Classification (GTDB taxonomy): domain Bacteria; phylum Verrucomicrobiota; class Verrucomicrobiia; order Chthoniobacterales; family JAFAMB01; genus JAFAMB01. The sequence goes on from CAWBKA010000031.1 coordinate 33,838, forward strand.
AACTATGAGCCCAGTTTCCGAATGGACCCGAAATTTAGATATGAAATGCTATACTCCAGTCCCGATTTTACCCCACAGGCGTTACGAAGCAGCGACGAACTAGTGGTATGAAGCGGGCGGTTGTAGTTTTCGGTGCAGGCGCGTCGGTCGAATACGGAGCACCTTCAACGGGTTCGCTGACCCACGTCATCGATGGATCGGTGATTGCCGACGCGGGGATGAAACTCGTCAAGGTTGATGATGCTTTTAAAACCATCAAGGCTGGGCTTGAGACCTATCTTAGAATCCCGGAATAGTTCATTTCGAACATTTTTATCATTGCGCACCCGAGTTAATATCGACCGTCGCCCCAGCGGCCGGCGCGGCAGACGAGTTCAGCCCGAGCCGCAGAATTGCCGAAAATCTTCGAGCATAGAAGGTTGCGAAAAATCCTGTGAAAGTTTTGGTACCTTTGTGGGAATTTAACGAATTAGCAGGAGACAGCTGCTACAAACCAGAGCCAAGCCGAAGATACCGTGCATCCGAGCGAAATCCCCCTCAACGTTTTGGCCGAGGCGGCGGCTGACGGCGTCATTTTGATCGACGATCAGAGCACCATTCTATTCGTAAATCCTGCCGCAGGGCGAATCTTTGGTTACGAGCCGGTGGACATACTGGGCAACAAACTCACCTCTCTCATGCCTGAGCGCCTTCGGCAGATCCATCTGACTTCTCTGGAGAGATACATCGCCACAGGCCAGAGACACATCTCCTGGCAAAATGTGGAACTAACAGGCCTGCACAAGAGCGGTCGAGAGTTCCCGATAGAGGTGTCTTTTACCGAGTACACGAGTCAGGGCAGGCGTTTCTTTACCGGCTTTGTGCGTGACGTCACAGAGCGCAAGCAGGCGGAGGAGGCGCTTAGAGTGCGCGCGGACGAACTGCAGGTAAGGCGTGCGCGCCAAGCCGCTCTGGGTGCGGAGATCCACGCCGCCTTCGCCAGTAAAACCCACGGTGATTTGCGGAGCATTCTGCAGGCCAGTGCGGAGTCCGTGGTGCGGCACCTTGACGCTGCGTTTGCACGCATTTGGACGCTCAACAACCAAGAGAACCTGCTGGAGTTACAGGCTAGTGCAGGTCAGTATACTCGCTTGAACGGTGAATATGCCCGGATCCTGGTCGGCGAACTCCACATAGGCGGCATCGCACAGGAACGCAAACCATATATCGCAAACGATCTCGTGAACGACCCACTCACAGAGCATCCCGAGTGGGCGGAACAGGAGCGGATCATTGCTTTGGCTGGCTATCCCCTGATGGTCGAGGGCCGTCTGGTTGGCGTGCTCGCAATGTTCGCGCGTCAAGGGCTCGGGCCAGACACTCTCGAGGCGCTCGCGTCGGTGGCCGATACCATCGCTCAGGGCGCCGAGCGTAAGCAAGCGGAGGAAGCCTTGCAGCAGGCGAATGAACAACTGCACGTCCTTTCGCGCCGTCTCTTCCAAGTCCAGGAAGACGAACGACGGCATCTGGCGCGGGAACTTCACGACCAGATGGGCCAGGCGCTCACCGCGGCGAAGATCGACTTGCAAGCCGCGCAACGCCTGGAAGAGCGCAGCCTCATCGCGCGGAAGCTGGACGATAGCATTGCTGTCCTTGAAACGCTTCTGCAGCAGGCGCGACAAATCTCCTTGGAGCTTCGTCCGGCGCTTTTAGATGAGTTGGGGCTGGTGCCGGCGTTGCGCTGGTACCTCGACCAGCAGGCGCAGCGCGCCGATCTTCGCGTCGAGTTTTTCGCGGACCCAGCCTTGGAACGAGTCGACGCGGCCATTGAAACGGCCTGCTTCCGGGTGGCTCAAGAGGCGCTGACCAATGTGGTGCGCCATGCGCGCGCCCAAACGGTGAGCGTCGAACTTGATCGGGCGCCGGAGGTCCTGCACCTGGTGGTGCGGGACGACGGGATAGGCTTTGAGGTGGCGACGGCCCAACAGGGCGCCAGCTTGGGGCTGCTTGGAATGCGCGAGCGGGTGACGCTGTTGGGCGGGGAGTTGGACTGCAAGTCCGCGCCCGGCCGCGGCACAGAAGTTCATGCCTTCTTTCCGGTGCGGTTCCGGCCCGACGCTCGGGAGCCAAGGCCGTGAAGACCACCCGCGTACTACTGGCCGATGACCACGTCCTGGTGCGTGCGGGCATTCGCTCGCTTTTGGAAAAGATGTCCGGGATCGAGGTGGTGGCCGAAGCCGGAGACGGGCGCGAAGCCCTCGAATTGATCAAAAAACAGTTGCCCAATGTGGCGCTCATGGACATTGCCATACCCGGGCTGAACGGTTTGGAGGCGCTCGCTCGCGCAACCAAGGAGTTCTCTGCGGTAAAGGTGATCATTCTTTCGATGCACGCCAACGAGGAGTACGTTCTGCGGGCGCTTCGGTCGGGGGCGTGCGGCTACCTTCTCAAGGATGCGGCGGTGGCCGAACTGGAGCTGGCCCTCAGGGCCGTGACTCGCGGAGAGATCTACTTGAGCCCGCGCATTTCCAAGCGCGTTATCGACAGTTACCTGGAGCGCCTGGGAAATGAGCGTCCTTTGCAAGAAGAATTAACGCCCCGGCAGCGGGAAATCGTACAACTGATCGCCGAGGGCAAAAGCACCAAAGAGATCGCATTTCTGTTGAAGGTCAGCGTCAAGACGGTCGAAGCGCATCGGGCGCAGCTGATGGAGCGGCTGGGCATCCACGATGTGGCCGGCCTGGTGCGTTACGCGATGCGGGTCGGGCTGGTGCCGCCGGAAGAAGGGTTCCAGGCCTAGCGGGCGGCGCAATAGCTAGGGTTTTTTCCCTGCCGACTCAGGTTTTACCTAATAGGCATCTGGTGGCCGATGGCGCAGACTGGGCTTCGTCATGAGCGCCTTCCGAATGCTCCATTTGGATGCCAAGGCCGGTTTTTTAAAGCCCTGCAGCCAACTCTCTGACCTTAAATCCGGTGTGCGAGCTGAAGGAGCGCTCCGTTGCTTTCGGCGGCGGCCTGAAGCTCCTCCGTGCCCTGTAATGTGGAAGCACCCACCCCGTTTTTCATGGCCCTGACCAAAAAACTAGTTCTCGCCTTTTTACTGGTGACCATGGTGCCGCTCGGCGCGATCATCGGAGTGTTGCACTACACGTTCGTGGAGCATGCCGAAGGTCAGGTCGGCGCGCGGCTTGAGGATAGCGTGATTCAGCGCGGCAAGAGCGTGGACGAGTTCATGTTTAGCTGCATTCGCGGCATGAAAGACCTCGCAGAAGACTCGGAGTTAAGCTCCGGAGATTCCGACGCAACACACAAGCACTTATCCCGGTACATCCACTCTTTCCCCTATTTCTGCGAAGTCATGCTCGTGGACGCCCAGGGCACGGTGATCGCCTCCTCATCCCCGCCGGAGGTGGGCACATCGTTGTTCACCCGGTTCGACGACACGTGGCATGAGTTTGAGCAGGCGCTCCATAGCTCGGCTGGCGTCGTTTACATTTCCGACTTAAATGAGATCCCCGAACCCCTCCATCGGGTGGCCGCCGCAGGCAAGCTCCGCGACGTGGACCTCGACATCCAGATGCTCACGGCGGTGCAGGATGCCGCCGGCCACACCACGAGCGTGCTCGTCAGCGACATCGTGACCGACCCCCTGCGCGTTTTGCTGGAAGACCTCAAACGGTGCGCCCCGGGCGATGGGTCCGCTTGTTTACTCGATAAAGGGGGCTTGGTCCTGATGACCACCGACCCGCAGGCGACTTTGCTCTCTCCGCATCCCGACGTGACCGGTGGTGCGTTGCGGGCGCCGTTGGGCCAAAACGCGAGCGGTTACTTGGTGTATCGGGACGCGCACGGCCGCCAAAAGATGGCTGCCTACAGCCGGCTACGGGCCTACGGCGCCAATCAGGCGGGCGAATGGCGGCTGGTCACCCTCGCTTCCTACGACGCCATCCTGGCGCCGGTGACGGAATCGTTCAATCGGACGTTGGGCATCCTGTTCGCAACGCTCGTGGGGGCGGTGGGCTTGGGCTTGTGGCTGGCGCGCCGCTTGGCCGACCCGATCCTCAAAATAACCGAAAGTGCAAAGACCATCGCCGCAGGTCGCTTCGACGCCCGCGTGGCGGTCACTACGCGCGATGAAATCGGCACACTGGCCGAGGCCTTCAACCTCATGGCCGGTACGCTGCAAACGGAGATCACCCAACGCGCCCAAGCTCAGGAGTCGTTGCGCGGTGCCAACGAGGAACTGGAGCAGCGCGTGGAAGAGCGCACGACGCAACTGACGGCGGAAATTGCCGAACGCACGCGGGCCGAGAAAGAGTTACATCAACTTCACCACAAGCATGAGTTAGTGCTCAACGCGGTCGGCGAAGGCATTCATGCGCTTGATCTTGACGGACAGATTATCTTTGAAAACCCCGCTGGAGAGAAGATGCTGGGATGGGAATCCAGCGAACTAATCGGCAAGCCGGCGCACGCGACGATACATCATTCCAAGGCTGGCGGCGCACCCTATCCTCAAGGCGAGTGTCCCATTTTAGCGTCGCTCGGGGATGGCAGTCCACGCCGGATCAGCGATGAGGTGTTTTGGCGAAAAGATGGGACCAGTTTTCCCGTCGAATACGTCACTACACCGCTCCGTGATGAAAACCACGAAATCATCGGCGCTGTCGTTGTCTTCAGTGACATCACCGAGAGCAAACGCGCCGAGCAGGAGTTGCATCATGCCAAGGAGGCCGCCGAAGCTGCAGATAGGGCCAAGAGCCAGTTCCTAGCCAATATGAGCCACGAGATTCGCACGCCCATGAACGGCGTCATGGGCATGACTGAGCTCTTGCTCTACACAATGCTTACCCGGGAGCAGCGCGAACTCGCTGAGACCATCCGCACTAGCGCCGAAGCGTTGCTAATCGTAATCAACGACATCCTCGATTTCTCCAAGATCGAAGCGGGCGGACTCCGCTTTGAAGAACTCGATTTCAACCTGCGCGAGGTCGTAGAGAACACTTTAGATATGCTGGCCGGCCAAGCCCAAGCCAAGGGCCTGGAGTTGAACGGCGCCGTCGCGCCCGAGGTGCCCACCCGGATGCGCGGCGACCCGGGTCGTCTGCGCCAGATCCTGACCAACCTCGTCGGCAACGCCATCAAATTTACCCACGCCGGCAAGGTGGCGATCCGCGTGACGCCCGAGCAGGAGACGGCAGCCGATTTGCTGGTGCGCTTTGAAATCCAGGACACCGGTATCGGCATCCCCCCGGAGACCCAGGCGCAGCTGTTCCAGGCGTTTATGCAGGTCGATGACTCGATGACGCGCAAATACGGAGGAACCGGACTTGGGCTAGCCATCTGCCGGCAACTGGTTGAGCGCATGGGCGGCCGCATCGGCGTAGAAAGCACGCCGGGGCAGGGTTCGCGCTTCTGGTTTACCGCGCAGCTCGCTCGGTAAGAGAGCGCGCGGCGCCAAGTCGATCCCAGGCCACTGTTTGGTCCAGGCGCGGGCACTCGTCGTGAATGGCAACGAAACCAGTCGCTAGCTGCTTTGCCGTAGTTGGAGGAGAAGACACGGAACGGAATTTAAGGCGATCGTTTCCGGAATTGGCGGTAAATAGGAAACCCGGCCCGCACTGGAGAGGGCTGCTTGCGGACCGTGGGAGTCGCAAGCGACTCCCCTCAATAGACACCTATGCGGCCTGGGCAGTCCCGTGCGTTTCGAGCTCAATCTCGCCACTGTTTTGGAGGATTTCCTTCGCCCGGGTCACCTCCTCAGGAGTTCCCGTGACGGTGACCAGAAACTCACCGGCTTGCAACCGCGACTGGTACTTGAGTGCCCGGTCCTTTGGGATGCCCAAAGCCATGAGGCCATTGACCAGTGCGCCCAAACCGGCCCCGCTGACTGCTCCAGCAATCATGCCGGCCAACGGTCCCAACACGATTAGCGTGCCAGCAATGGGAAACACAAACATGCCAAAGCCCATCAGCAGGCCAAAAAGCCCCCCCATCCATGCGCCAAGGCCGGCTCCTTCAAGTGCGGCGTCACTCGGTCGGTAATAGCCCTGCACGTCCTCACGCAGTTCAAAATTTCGACCGATGATCGAGATTTTCTGCATGGGAATCCCCGCGCGTTCGAGCCGATGAACGGCATCTTCGGCATCGGTGTGATGGCGATAAACCGCCACGGCTGAGTTAACGGATTTCGAAGGCGCCTCCGGCGCCACAGTTGTTGTAGTTGCGGTAGGGGTTGTCATAGGGTGTTCGTTGCCTCCCACTTTGCGCAAGCAGAGTAAGAGGCACCTGCATTAAACATATTGACCGGAGGCCAAAAGGAAAAAGCGCAAAGTAATGATCTAAGCGTCTATCGAAAGATTAATGGCGAGTAAACTTTCATTTCCGGGCTGCGCCGAGGCAATCAAGGAGATGACCTTCACGTCGCATCGCCGGCATGCGGGAACGACTGTGGCAAGTCGGGGGCAGCTGGAGATCGAGTGCAGGGAACGCGGCGCTACGGTGCGGGCATCGGCCGATGCAGCGCGACGGTCGTGAGGCAGCGCTCAACGGCGACTGCGGCCCCATTCCTATTTGGTGGACTACTGACCTCTCTCAAACTGCATCGAAATGTAGTCGGTGATTGCCCGACGATACGCCGGAAAAGTCGGTTGAATTGGGTCAGCGATTGAAATCCCACGCTATAGGCAATTTCGCTTACGCTTTGGTTCGGGTTCGCCAGTAATTTCATGGCAGATTCTATCCTAAGCCGATTCCGAAACTCTACGAAGGTGAGTCCAGTCGCCTTTTTGAAAATTTTGCAGAGGTAAAAAGGGCTGACATGGATCACTTTGGCCACCATCGGATAAACTGAAATCCTCGGTTTGACGGCTTGATATATAAGCTCTGGCCATGCGCACGCGGTACGGTTCCCGTTCGGCTTGTTGAATCAGGATTTCGTTGGCAAGGAAGGCGAGTTGATTTGCAAACAATTCTAATAGACGCACCATCGAACCGTAGCGCGATCGAGAGAAACCAGCGGAATCAATATAGGCGTTGGGGATCCTATCGAAATCGCCTTCTCCAGCATCTCGAATTGGCTTTTCCGAGGATTTGAAATGCTCAACCCTCGCTTCAAGAGCGGGGCGGCCTAGTTGGAGCAATCCGATGATTTTATCTCCAAGACGCACCGGAACATCTGTGGCAGATGAGAACTGTTGACCATCCACCTGACCATTGCCGGCTAAGCTCCGATTTTCTGGCGGCGACAAACGGAGCGGAAATTGAGTAACCTCGCAGAAGGACCGTTGGAAATCTTGGTACACGGTCGAGCGGCAAAGCCGATCTACAAGTTCTGCTTCTTGCAACATAAGGCATTCCTTTCGGGACAATCTCGCCAAAGGGGGGGTGATTAGTGCGGTCTATTAGATTTAGGGGTCGCAGTGTTCATTTTCATGCCGACGGCTTTGCCGCAATACCGCCTGGATTGCGCTGATAAGCGCTTGTTCGCTGACGGGCTTGCGCAGAAAAGCCACCGCGCCCGCCTGCGTCGCCCGTCTTTGCTGATCATCACTTGCGTGGGCGGTGACGAAAATGATTGGAATCCGATAATTGTTGCTGCCCAGGAGATCTTGTAGTTCCAAACCGTCCATCTCCGGCATCCGCATATTGCCTAGCGCCGACCTAAGACC